>NZ_JBVHVE010000005.1:0-665682 GCF_055564995.1 Streptomyces sp. NPDC028907 | reverse complement strand
CATCGAGGCGAGGGCCTCGGTCGCGGCGCGTTCGATACCGGCCAGGACGGGGTCGAGCTCCTGCGGCTGGACCTGGGCCTGCACTTGGGCCTGGGTTTGGGTTTGGGCCTGGCTCTGGGTTTGGGGCCGGGCTTCGGCCTGGGCCACCATGCGCGCCACCTGCGTCTGCACCAGGATCCCGGTGACATGGTGGGCGACGAAGTCGTGCAGGTCGGCGGCGATGGCCAGGCGCTCCGCGCGCCGGGTCTCGCTGACGGCGACCGTACGCCGGTAGTCCAGCGAGCGCAGATAGCCCCCGAGCCCGGCGAAGACACCGACCAGGACCAGGCCGACCACGATGAAGGTCAGCGCTTCTTCGTCCCATGTCCCCAGATGCCGGCCCGGCAACAGCAGCAACGCCCCCACGTCGAGGGCGCCGCACCCCCAGGCCCGACGCGGCGGGCAGTGCCGTACCGCGACGAACAGCAGGCACAGCAGGATCAGGACCTCGCCCGGGCCGAACAGGTTCGTCGCGCCTACCGCGAGCGCGGCCACCGAGTAGAGGATCGAGGCGAGGGCGGGCACGGCGGTGCGCACCTGCGGCGTCAGCCACTCGGGCCGCCGTCCGGCCGGCCACAGCACGCCGGCCAGTCCCACGAGCAGCATCGCCAGGGTCGGCCAGACGGGGTTCGCGGTCGGCAGGACGCTCGTTCCGTCGGCGCCCGCGATCAGGACGTCGACGACACAGGCGGCGAGCAGGACGCCGACGGCGAATCCCCGGGCGCAGCCGCGGGAGGACACGGACTTCATGCCGATCACGGTAGGTGAGGCCGAGCGGGGCGGGATCGGCCGTCCGGCCGAGGGGCCGCCCACTGACGTCGGCTGACACCGACCTTATGGCCGAGGCGCGAGCCGGGCGCCCCGGGCGAGGCTTGAGCCGCATCCTCACCGCGGTCTCCGGAAGGCACGAACCTCTGAGCACGAACCCCTGAGCACGAACCCCTCGTAAGGCATGATCGAGCCATGACCGTCCCGACCGAACCCGGCGCACCCATCCGCGTCCTCATCGCCGACGACCAGGAGATGGTCCGCACCGGCTTCCGCTTCTTCCTCAACGCCCAGCCCGACATCACCGTGGTCGCCGAGGCCGCCGACGGCGAGGAAGCGGTGGCGCTGGCCCGACAGGAACGGCCGGACGTGTGCCTGCTGGACATCCGGATGCCGAAGCTGGACGGTCTCGAGGCGACCCGACTGCTGGCGGGGCCCGAGGTGGCCGACCCGATGCGGGTGGTCGTGGTGACCACCTTCGACCTCGACGAGTACGTGTACGGGGCGCTGCGCGGCGGCGCGTGCGGGTTCCTGCTCAAGGACTCTGGGCCCACCCTCCTCGCCGAGGCGGTCCGCGCCGCCGCGGCCGGAGACTCGCTGGTCTCTCCGTCGGTCACGGTCCGCCTGCTCAAGCACGTCACCGCCCCGCAGGCCGTCTCCGCCGCCCCGGTGAAGCCGGTGGCCACTCCCACGGAACCCCTCACCGACCGCGAGCTCGACGTCGTCCGCCTGGTCGCCCTCGGCCGTACGAACGCGGAGATCGCCGCCGAGCTGTACGTCTCCCTGTCCACGGTCAAGACACACCTGTCCAGCGTCCAGCTGAAACTGGCCGCCCGGAACCGCGTCGAGATCGCGGCCTGGGCCTGGCAGCACGGGCACGGGCAGCCGGGCGGGTGAGGCGCGGGCCTCCTACGCCGGGGCTCACTCGAACGGGCCGGTGCCGGTGGTGGGCCGTCGGGTGCGGTGGTGCCCTGAGGACATTCGTCCCGTTCTCAGGAGGCACTCCGATGACCCGTCGTCCGACCCGACTCGTCCGCGTCCTCTCCTCGGCCCTGATGGCGGGCACCCTGGTGACCACCGCCGCCTGCTCGTCCGACGGCGACAAGGACGGTGCACGGTCCTCGGGCGTCACGGCCTCACCAGCGGCCCGCAAGCAGCCGACCTCCTCGCCCACCGGATCCCCCACGGGCTCGCCCAGCGCTGTCCTCACCGAGTCCGGTGCGCAGACCGCGCTGATCACCGAGGCGGACATCGAGGACGCCTGGACGCAGGTCAAGGACACGGAGGCCGAGAACTGGCACGACAGCCTGCTCATCGGCACGGTCGACGTCTCGGACTTCCTCACGGCCAAGTCGGACGCCGCCGACTGCCAACGGCTCATGGACTCCCTCTTCGACGACGACCTGCTGGGCACGCCGTCGGGCGCGAACGCGCTGCGCGGCTTCACGCAGGGCGACTCACGTCTGCTGTACCAGGTCGCCGCCTACGACCGGACCGACCCGCAGGGCGGCTTGAACTGGATGGCGAAACTGCCGGACGAGTGCGACCAGTTCACGATGACCGAGAACGGCGAGGAGCGCACCGTCCAGGTCGTCGACACCTCGCTGCCCGACGTGGGCGACGCCCGTGAAGGCCTGCGCGTGACGGTCCAGGGCGAGACCGACGGCAACGAGGCCACACTGACCCTGGACGTCGCCGCCGTCCGTGTCGGCAACGACGCGATCACCGTCACCTCGGGCGGTCTCGACGGGGACGAGCACGACTCCATGGAGCAGGCGGTGCAACTCGGCACCCAGCGCCTCAAGGACGTCCTGGCCGGGAAGACGCCGGCCGCGAGCCCCAGCGAGATCGAGTAGCGGCGGCTCTCCCTCCTCGCAGCGTCCTCCCACCCGCCAACCTCCCTGCTCGCTCTGCCGATTCCCAGGACAGCGTGATCAACGGAGCGGCACAATGGCGGCGATGGCCGGTTTCGGTCGTGCGTGCGAGGAGAGGACGAGTCGTGAGTGATGGCCACACCCCGTCGGGCGGGTCGACGAAGCTGAACACCGGTGTGGCGCACAACGCGCGCGTGTGGAACTACTGGATCGGCGGCAAGGACAACTACGAGGTCGACCAGCAGGTCGGCGAGCAGGTCGCCGGCATGTTCCCGATCATCCGGGACATCGCCCGCGCGGACCGTGACTTCCTCGGCCGGGCCGTGCGGTTCGTCGCCGAGGAGCGGGGCGTGCGGCAGTTCCTGGACATCGGCACCGGGCTGCCGACGGCGGACAACACCCATGAGATCGCCCAGCGCGTCGCGCCCGACTCACGGATCGTGTACGTCGACAACGACCCGATCGTCCTCGTGCACGCCCGCACCCTGCTGACCGGTACCCGCGAGGGGGTCACCGCCTACATCGACGCCGATGTGCACGACCCGGACGCCATCGTCGAACGCGCCGCGCAGACCCTGGACTTCGGCGAGCCGGTGGCCGTGATGATGCTCGGCATCCTCAACTTCGTCCTGGACTACGACAAGGCCCGCGAGATCGTACGGCGCGTCCTGGCCGCCGTCCCCTCCGGCAGCCACCTGGTCCTGACCCACCCGACCTTCGACTCCGAGCTCGGCGGCGAGGGCCAGATCCCGGCGATGAAGTTCTGGAACGAGAACGCCACGCCGCCGATCACGGCCCGCAGCGGCCCGGACATCGCCGCCTTCTTCGAGGGCCTGGAGCTGCTGGAGCCCGGCATGGTGTCCTGCTCTCAGTGGCGGGCCGCCGACTCTCCCGCTCCGGTGCCGCAGTACGGCGCGGTCGCCGTGAAACCCTGACGCCCAGCAGGGACCACACGGACCGGCGCGGACCGGCCGAGCTCGTCGAGGAGACCGGGAGACCGTATGACCACCCTTGCCGATCCCGTCCCGGGAGGGCGCCCCGGTGACGTGGAGCGGGCCGGCGCGCTGAGCGGCGAGCTGTCCGGGCGGGGCGTGCACGGGATCGTCCTGGTCTACGTCGACACGGCGGGCATCGGCCGGGTGAAGACGATCCCGACGGCGAAGCTGGCCTCGGCGGCCGCCTGGGGCGTCGGGATGTCACCGGTGTTCGACACGTTCCTCGCGAACGACTCCGTCGTCACCACCGACGTCCTCGGCTCCCCCGACGGCGACCTGCGCCTCTACCCCGACCTCGACCCACTGGTGGAGCTGTCCGCTCAGCCCGGCTGGGCGTGGGCGCCGGTCGACCGGATCACCCAGGAGGGCGAGCGGCATCCCGCGTGCAGCCGCACCTTCCTGCGGCGGACGGTCCAGGAGGCCGCCGAGCGCCATGGCATCACGTTCCGGGCGAGCGTCGAGATCGAGTGGGCCGTCGCTCGGCCTCCCGGCACCGACGGCGAGTTCGTTCCGGCGGTGACGGGTCCGGCCTACGGCGCCACCCGCCAGGTCGAGTTGAGCGACTGCGCCGCCGATCTGCTGGCGGCGCTCGCCCGGCAGGGCGTGGAGGTCGACCAGCTCCATCCGGAGTACGCTGCCGGGCAGTTCGAGCTGTCGGTGGCCGCGCTCGACCCGGTGGCGGCGGCCGACCGAAGCGTGCTGGTACGGCAGACGATCCGGGCGGTGGCACAACGCCACGGCCTCGCCGTGTCCTTCGCCCCCGCGGTCCTCGGGCAGGGCGTGGGCAACGGCGGCCACGTCCACCTCTCCGCCTGGCGCGACGGCGTCAACCTGCACGCGGGCGGTGACCGCCGCCACGGCATGCGTCCCGAGGCCGAGTCCTTCGCGGCCGGTGTGCTCACCCACCTCCCCGCCCTCACCGCGGTGACCGCCCCGAGTCCGGCGAGCCACCTGCGCCTGAGGCCCTCGCAGTGGGCCGGAGTGTTCACCGCCTGGGGCCGGGAGACACGGGAGGCGGGGCTGCGCGTCGTCACGGGCACGGCGGGCCATCGAGACCAGGCGGCCAACCTGGAGGTCAAGCCGGTGGACCTGGCCGCCAACCCGTACCTCGCCCTCGGCTGCCTGATCGCCGCCGGGCTGGACGGACTGGCGTCGGACGCCCGCCTGCCGGAGGAGACCACCGGCGATCCGGCCCGGCTGAGTGCCCGGGAGGCAGCTGCCAGAGGCGTCCGCAGACTGCCGACCTCCCTCGGCGAGGCCGTCGAGGAGTTCCGTACGAACGAACCGCTGCGCGCCGCGCTGGGCCCGGTCCTCGCCGACGCCGTCATCGCCGTACGGCAGGGAGAACTCGCCGCCGTGGCCGGGCTGGACGACGACCGGGTGGCGGCTGCCTACCGCTGGAAGTACTGACGTGAGTGCCACGGGACCGGTGCACGAGGCGCTGGCGGCGCTGCCGCTGGTGGACCACCACTGCCACGGGGTCGTCACCGCCGACCTGGACCGGGACGGCTTCGAGTCCCTGCTCACCGAGAGCGAGCCCTGGCCCGGCGTCTCGTCCTTCGACACCCCGGTCGGCGTGTCCGTGCGCCGCCACTGCGCACCGCTGCTGGACCTCCCCCGCCACGCACCCGCCGAGGCGTATCTGGCGCGGCGTGCGGAGCTGGGCGGGGACGAGGTGAACCGAAGGTTTCTGGCCGCCGCGGGGACGCGGGCCTTCTGCGTCGACACCGGGTACACCCCGCACCCCATCACCACGCCCCGGGAACTGGCCGAGACGGCCGACGCGACCGCGTACGAAGTCGTACGGCTGGAAGTGATCGCCGAGTCGCTGGCCGCCGGTGGAGTCGAACCGGACGCGTACGCCACCGCGTTCCGCACGGCCGCCGAGGAGGCCGTACGGCGTCCCGGCGTGGTGGCCGTGAAATCGGTGGCCGCCTACCGCACCGGCTTCGATCTGGACCCGGCGCGCCCCTCGGACGCCCTGGTCACCGCGGCGGCCAGGCAGTGGCTGGCGGACGGCGGACGGCTGGTGGACCCGGTCCTGGTCCGGCATCTGCTGTGGACCGCCGTCGACCTCGGCCTCCCTCTCCAGCTGCACACCGGCTTCGGTGACAACGACATCCGTCTGCACCGGGTCGATCCGACGCACCTGACGGACTGGCTGCATCTGACCAGGGGCACGATCCCCGTCCTGCTCCTGCACTGCTGGCCCTACCAGCGCCAGGCCGCCTTCCTGGCGGCGGTCTTCGAGCAGGTGTACCTGGACGTCGGCCTCACCCTGCACCATGTCGGGCCCGCCCGGTCCGGGGCGGTCCTGGCGGAGGCGCTGGAGATCACCCCGTTCCGCAAGCTGCTGTACAGCTCCGACGCGTATGGTCTGGCCGAGTTCTACCCGCTCGGCGCACTGGCGTTCCGCCGCGGCCTGGGCGAGCTGCTCCAGGACCGGGTGGACGCCGACGATCTGAGCCTGCCGGACGCGCTGCGGATCGCGGCGTGGACGGCCGGCGACAACGCCCGCCGCCTCTACGGTCTTCCCCTATCCGACCCCGTCCCCGCCCCCGAACCCCGCCCGCACCGCGACTGAGCGTTCGCAATTCCCGGAAAGTATGATCAAGCAATGTCTGACATGACCGAAACCACGCCCGGCTGGCTGTCGTCCGACGAGCTGGAGCAGGCGCGCGCCCGCATGCCGATCCTGTACGTCGAGGCCGTGCCCGTGCGCGTCGACGACAGCGGCGAGGTCACCAGCATCGGCCTCCTGCTGCGCATCGGACCGGACGGAACGGTCAGCCGGACCCTGGTCTCCGGCCGCGTACTGCACCACGAGCGGGTCCGCGACGCCCTGCTGCGTCACCTGGAGAAGGACCTCGGCCCGGTCGCACTCCCCCGGGTCCCGACGTCCCTCCAGCCGTTCACCGTCGCGGAGTACTTCCCGACGCAGGGGATCACCGCGTACCACGACCCCCGTCAGCACGCGGTCTCCCTCGCCTACGTCGTCCCGGTCACCGGTGACTGCCGCCCCCGCCAGGACGCCCTCGACCTGGTCTGGTTCAGCCCGCAGGAGGCGCTGTCCCCCGCGGTGCAGAGCGAGATGCCGGGCGGGCACGGAGTGCTGCTGAAGCAGGCGCTGGCGCATGTGGGCTGCGTGGTCTGACGCTGCCGGAGGGCTAAAAGACGAAGGCAAGGAGCTTCACCCACTCCTTGCCACTCTCAACGTATAGCGCACCGGGGGGCTTGCGGCAAGGCCCCCGTCATACCGCAGAATCTCCGGCCGAAGCCAGTGCCTGCGGAAATGGGTGATGTGATGATCGATGTGATCGTGGCCGGCGGGGGACCGACCGGCATGATGCTCGCCGCCGAGTTGCGGCTGCACGGCGTGCACGTGGTCGTACTGGAGAGGGACCCGGAGCCGCCCCCGTTCGTGCGCTCGCTGGGCCTGCACGTACGCAGCATCGAGGTGATGGCCCAGCGTGGCCTGCTGGACCGCTTCCTCGCCCAGGGGCAGCGGCACCCGCTCGGCGGGTTCTTCGCCGGTATCCACAAGCCCGCGCCCGACGGGTTGGACACCGCGCATCCGTACGTCCTCGGCATCCCGCAGACCACCACCGACCGACTCCTGGCCGAGCGTGCCGCGGAGCTCGGCACCGAGATCCGGCGTGGCTGCGAGCTGATCGGGCTGAGCCAGGACGAAGACGGGGTGACCGTCGAGCTGGCCAACGGAACGCGGCTGCGCGCGCGTCACCTGGTCGGCTGCGACGGCGGCCGCAGCACCGTACGCAAGCTGATCGGCGTCGGTTTTCCCGGCGAGCCGAGCAGGGTCGACACGCTGCTGGGCGAGATGGAGGTGACCGCGCCACCGGAGACGGTGACGGCCTTGGTGACCGAAGTCCGCAAGACCCAGAAGCGGTTCGGTCTCGGGCCTGTCGGGGAGGGGGTGTTCCGCGTGGTCGTGCCGGCCGAGGGCGTGGCCGACGACCGCTCGGCCCCGCCGACCCTGGAGGAGTTCAAGCGACAGCTGCGGATGTTCGCCGACACCGACTTCGGCGTGCACTCGCCACGGTGGCTGTCCCGCTTCGGCGACGCCACCCGGCTGGCCGAACGCTACCGGGTCGGTCGGGTGCTGCTGGCGGGCGACGCGGCGCACATCCACCCGCCGGTCGGCGGACAGGGGCTCAACCTCGGCATTCAGGACGCGTTCAACCTGGGCTGGAAGCTGGCCGCCGTGGTCGCCGGCTGGGCCCCGGATGGGCTGCTGGACAGCTACCACACCGAGCGTCACCCCGTGGCCGCCGACGTGCTGGACAACACCCGGGCGCAGATGGAGCTGATGTCCCCCGAGCCCGGCCCTCAGGCGGTGCGTCGGCTGCTGTCGGAGCTGATGGACTTCGAGGACGTGAGCCGGTACCTGACCGAGAAGATCATCGCGACCGGCGTCCGCTACGACTTCGGCGAGGGGCACGAACTGCTCGGCCGGCGGCTGCGGGACGTGCGGCTGAAGCAGCGCCGTCTCTACGAGCTGATGCACACGGGACGCGGACTGCTCCTCGACCAGACCGGCAGGCTCTCGGCGGCGGGCTGGTCGGACCGGGTCGACCACGTCGTCGACGTCAGCGAGGAACTGGACGCGCCCGCGGTACTGCTGCGGCCGGACGGCCATGTCGCGTGGGCCGGCGACGACCAGCGGGAGCTGCTCAGTCATCTGCCCACGTGGTTCGGAGCCCCGACGGACGCCGCGACGGACTGAGGGCGCGGCCGCCCGGCAAAAAGGGCCCTCGCAGGCTTTCGCCTGTGAAGACCCTTCGCACCGTCGGGACGACAGGATTTGAACCTGCGACCCCTTGACCCCCAGTCAAGTGCGCTACCAAGCTGCGCCACGTCCCGGTGCCTGTCTGACCTGGGGTTTCCCCCGGCCGAACGTGCATGGAAACAATACCGCACTCGGGTCGGTGGTCGCGCACTCGTTTATGCGTGGCCACCAGCTCGGGAACGGACCGAGGTCGCGCGACCACACCGGGTGGCCCCCCGGTGTTCACTCCCCCGTCGGCAGCCCCAACTCCGGATACGCGTCCAACAGCCTCGTGGGTGCCGCCTGCCGCCAGGAGTCGGCGAGGATGTCGCGCAGTTCGTCCTCGTCCTCCAGGGCGGCGAGCCGGGCTCTGACCCAGGCGAACTGCGCCTCGTGATCGGCGATCCAGAACTTGCCCGGCTCGGCCACGACCAGTTCGTCGCGCTCCTCCTTCGGGCAGCGCACGGCGATGGACGTCTCCTCCTCGGGCAGTGTGGCGAACATCTTGCCCGCGACCCGGAAGGTGGGCATGCTCCAGGCGATCTTCTCCGTCGTGTCCGGCAGAGACAGGGCGATACGGCGTACGTCTTCGGCATCCGGCATGACACGCACGGTAGCCGCCGGCACTGACAATCACCTGGTGAGAGGGATTTCCGCGAACGGAACCCCGGCACGGGACCCTAGAAGCTGAATTCCATGAACGCCCCGAGTCCACGATCGGCCGCTTCCCCGAAGAACTCGACCAATTCCCCGTACGTGGCCTCGAGCCCGTCCAGCCGCCCGTCCGGATCGAACCTCCACATGTTGGGGTACACGTCCTCCTTCGCCATCCGCTCCGGATCGTAGTGGGACGCCAGCCTTGCCCACGGGGTCGCCCGCAGTTCCCGTGCCACGCCGTCGATCTGCTCCGCGGTCCACCCGAACAGGGTGCCGTCGTCCAGGATCTGGAACCCGTCCATCACGAACTCCAGTGACAGCTCGGCCTCGTCGAACAGGAACTGGAGGCCGGCGAAGTCCCGGCCGGGGCCGCCGTAGAGGCGACCGGGTATCGGGTAGTGGTCCCCGGAGTACAGCTCAGAGTAGAACTCGTCGGCCCAACTCGGGTCCTGCTCCGCCCTGTCCAGCTCCTCCGTCGTCGCGCTGACGAACGAGATACTCACGCCCATGGCAGGCAATCTCCCTTGATACGGGTGTCGTGTGGTCGATCAACGACGGCGAGTGTTCCAGGCGGCACTGACACCGCACTCACCTCACCGCCCCGCGCCCCGCGCACCCCCGCACACCCCCGTCCGCCTCGGCGAGTCACACGTGCTTGTAGTAGATCGTCGTGGGCCGCAGAACTCCGTCCGGGGCGGCCGCGTAGTCGGGGATCACTCCGGCCCGGCTCCAGCCGGCCGAGCCGTACAGGCGCTCGGCGAGGCTGTCGGTCTCGGTGTCCAGGTGGAGGAGGGTGACCCCGGCGCCGCTCGCCGCCTCTTCCGCGGTCGTCAGGAGGGTACGGCCGAGGCCCTGCCCCCGCGCGTCCCGGTGCACCATCAGCTTGACCAGCTCGGCCCGGTGGCGGCTGTTGGGCTTGTCGGCGAACGCCAGACTGACCGTGCCGACGGTTCGCCCGTCCTCGGATGCCGCCCACACGGCCAGCCGGCCGGCGGCCACGGCGGCCGCGCGATCCTTCCACCAGGCCATGGCCGCCGTGCGGTCGAGGGGGCCGAGGAATCCGACGGAGGCCCCGTCCGTCACGGTGTCCACCAGCAGGTCGGCCAAGTCCTCGACCAGTTCCAGGAGTTGGGCCCCGTCCAGTCGCGTCACGATCACGGCAGCACCACCGCCAGCACATACCGCACCGCCTCGGGACCGGCGCACCGGAACCGCGTGGCCCCCCACACCCGCATCCGCAGACAGTCCCCGGGGTCGAGATGGTGCTCAGTCTCCTGAACCGTCACGTCGAGGGCTCCTTCCAGCACCCAGATGTGCTGCTCCAGGCCCGGCACGGGCGGCCGGTCGTACGCGATGTCGGCGCCCGCGTCGAGCCGTCCCTCGACGAGTTCGGCGCGCAGCCCGGTGTGCGGCGGGGACACGGATCGGCGTACGAACCCGGAGGTGCGGTCCTCCCACACTGGCTGCTCGGCCGCCCGCACCAGCAGCGCCGGCTCGCCCTCGACCTCGCTGAGCAGCTGGGACATGGTCCGCCCGTACACATGGCACAGGCGGTTCAGCAGCGAGGCCGTGGGGCTGGTCTCGGCGCGCTCGGCGCGGGACAGGGTCGAGCGGCTGACGCCGCTGCGCTCGGCCAACTCGCCCAGGGACCAGCCGCGCTCGGCCCGCAACTCGGCCAGACGCGTGCCGAGTCGGGCGTCGACGGGGTCCAGGGTTTCGACTCCGTCCACATTTCCTTGTTTCCTATCCACCTGTCTCACATCCGGGAAGTTATCCCAGATATGAAACAGCGATGTTACGGGCCGCTCACTCCCCCGCCGCCGCCCCGAGCGCCGCGAGCACCGGCCGGATCAAGGGGTGCTCCTCGGCGCCTCGCCGTACGGCCGCGAACACCCGGCGCGTGGGCGCCACCCCGTCCACGGGACGTACGACAACCCCTGTGAGGTCCATGCCGCGCAGCGCCGAGCGCGGTACGAGTGCCACGCCCGCGTCGGCCGAGGCGAGGGCGACGACCGCGCGGAAGTCGTCCGAGGAGTGTTCGAGGCGGGGCTGGAAACCGGCGTTCTCGCAGGCCAGGACGACCACGTCATGGCAGGGATTGCCGGGGTACGGGCCGATCCAGGGGTCCTTGGCCAGCTCCGCGAGAGGGACCTCGGCGGTGTCGGCCAGCCGGTGGCTCACCGGGACGACCGCGTCGAAGGGCTCGGCGTACAGCGGTAGGTGCGCCAGGCGCGGGTCGTCGGCGGGCGGCGCCCCCCGGTACTCGACGGCCACCGCGATGTCGACCTGCCGGTCCAGCACCATCGGCAGGCTGGCGTCGCCCTCGGCGTCCTGGACACGGATGCGAATACCCGGGGACGTCCCGGCGAGGCGGGACACCGCCGGGGCCACGACCTGGGCGATACCGGTCGCGAACGAGGCGACGGTGACCGTGCCGGCCGCCCCCGAGTCGTACGCGGCGAGCTCCGCTTCCGCCCGCTCCAGCTGGGCGAGGACGGCGTTGGTGTGATTGAGCAGGATCTCGCCGGCCGGGGTCAGCCGTACGCCTTTGGCGCCGCGCTCGACGAGGCGGTGGCCGGTCTCCTGCTCCAGGGCCGTCAGCTGCTGGGAGACCGCCGAGGGGGTCAGATACAGCGCGGCGGCAGCCGCCGTCACCGTGCGGTGGTCGGCCACCGCACGGAGGATGTGGAGCCGCCGCGCTTCGATCATGAGATCGATTATCGCAAGGTCCGGAGCGGGCCGGACGTCAGCCTTCCAGTTCCGCCCGGGCCGCGACGAAGGCGTCCACCGCGCGGTTGACGTCGTCCGTCGAGTGCGCGGCGGACAGCTGGACGCGGATGCGGGCCTGGCCCTGCGGCACCACGGGGTAGGAGAAGCCGATCACGTACACACCACGTTCCAGCAGCAGCTCCGCCATCCGGCCGGCGACAGCCGCGTCGCCGATCATCACGGGCGCGATGGCGTGCTCGCCGGGGAGGATGGCGAAGCCCTCCTCGTTCATCCGGCGACGGAACAGCGCCGTGTTCTCGGCCAGCCGGACGCGCAGGTCGTCCGCCGACTCCAGCAGGTCGAGGACCTTCAGTGAGGCCGCCGCGATCACCGGGGCCAAGGTGTTGGAGAACAGGTACGGGCGGGAGCGCTGGCGCAGCAGGGCGACGATCTCGGCGCGGGCCGCCACATAGCCGCCGGACGCGCCACCTAGCGCCTTGCCGAGGGTGCCGGTGATGATGTCGACGCGGTCCATGACGCCGTGCAGCTCGGGCGTGCCGCGGCCGCCGGGGCCGACGAAGCCGACGGCGTGCGAGTCGTCGACCATGACCATGGCGTCGTAGCGGTCGGCGAGGTCGCAGATCTCGGCCAGCGGCGCCACGTAGCCGTCCATGGAGAAGACGCCGTCAGTGACGATCAGGCGGCGGCGGGCGTCGGCGGCGTCCTTCAACTGCCGTTCCAGATCGGCCAGGTCGCGGTTGGCGTAGCGGAACCGGCGGGCCTTGGACAGCCGGATGCCGTCGATGATCGACGCGTGGTTCAGGGCGTCGGAGATGACCGCGTCCTCCGGGCCGAGCAGCGTCTCGAAGACGCCGCCGTTGGCGTCGAAGCAGGAGGAGTACAGGATCGTGTCCTCCTGGCCGAGGAACGCGGAGAGCCGTGCCTCCAGTTCCTTGTGGACCTCCTGCGTGCCGCAGATGAAGCGGACCGAGGCCATGCCGTAGCCCCAGCGGTCCAGCGCCTGGTGGGCGGCGGCGATCACCTCGGGGTGGTCGGCGAGGCCTAGGTAGTTGTTGGCGCAGAAGTTGAGGACCTCGCCGGGACGGCCGCCCGCGCTGACGTTGACGGTCGCGGACTGCGGGGTGTCGATGACCCGCTCGGGCTTGTGCAGACCGGCGGCGCGGATCTCGTCGAGGGTGGCGCGCAGGTCGTCGCGCACGGAGTCGAACATCGGAAAGCTCCTAGAAAGGCAGATGACTTACGCGGGGGGGGCAGGGGACGTGCGCGGTGACTCAGACGGTCCAGTCGAGGATGACCTTGCCGCCACGCCCACTCGCCGCGTCGGCGAACGCCGCCTCGAAGTCGCGGTGGCCGTACCGGCCGGTGATCACGGGGGCGAGATCGAGGCCGCCCTCCAGCAGTACGGACATCGCATACCAGGTCTCGAACATCTCCCGGCCGTAGATGCCCTTGATGGTGATCATCGAAGTGACGATCCGGGCCCAGTCGACCGGGAACTCCTGCGCCGGCAGGCCGAGCATGGCGATACGGCCGCCGTGCGTCATGTTGGCGATCATGTCGCGCATCGCCTCGGGACGGCCGGACATCTCCAGGCCGATGTCGAAGCCCTCGCGCAGGCCGAGTGTGCGCTGCCCGTCGCCGATGGTCGACTCGGAGACGTTCAGCGCCAGGCTCACGCCGATCTTGCGGGCAAGCTCCAGCCGTTCCTCGCTCACATCGGTGATCACGACGTTGCGGGCGCCCGCGTGCCGGGCCACGGCGGCCGCCATCAGGCCGATCGGACCGGCGCCGGTGATCAGGACGTCCTCGCCGACCAGCGGGAACGACAGCGCGGTGTGCACGGCGTTGCCGAACGGGTCGAAGATCGCGGCCACGTCGAGGTCGACGGGCACGCGGTGCACCCACACATTGGCGGCCGGCAGCGCGACGTACTCGGCGAAGGCGCCGTCCCGTCCGACCCCGAGGCCGACCGTGGCCCGGCACAGATGGCGGCGTCCGGCCAGGCAGTTGCGGCACTTGCCGCACACCAGATGGCCCTCGCCGCTGACCCGGTCGCCGACGGCGATGTCACCGACGTCGCGTCCGACCTCGACGACCTCGCCCACGAACTCGTGCCCGAGCACGAGCGGGGTGCGGATCGCCTGCTGTGCCCAGCCGTCCCAGGCATGGATGTGCAGATCGGTGCCGCAGATGCCGGTGCGCAGCACCTTGATCAGTACGTCACCGGGTCCGACGGCCGGGTCCGGCACGTCCGCGAGCCGGAGCCCGGGCTCCGCCTTCTCCTTGACCAGCGCCTTCACGGTACGGCTCCTGTGCGTGAGTCCCGACCGCGGGCATGCCGAAGGCGCCCGCGGCCGGGGAGGGGGGTGGAATCGCACCTGAATCTGCCGTACGGCGGCGCCCAGGTCCATCGAGGATTTCTTAAGCGGCGCCACAGCTTTCCTTCACGCCCTCGCTAAAGGGGCAGCCCGTCCGCCGCCCGTCGCTCCAGCCGCATCACCAGTTCCGCGGCGGACGCCTTGATGGTCTCCAGGCCGGCCCTCCCCCACGCCCGCGGCTCCGCGTCGACGACGCACACCGTGCCCAGCGCCATCCCCGTGGAGTCGATGAGCGGGGCACCCAGGTAGGAGCGGATGCCGAACTCGTCGACGATCGGGTTCCCGGCGAACCGCGGATAGTCACGGACGTCCTCCAGCACCAGCGCCTTGTGTCGGACGACCACATGGGGGCAGAACCCATGGTCGCGCTCCATATGGCGGCCCAGCACCGGCTTGGTGTCGTCGCTCCGAGCGAGACTCACGGTCGGCCGCGCATGCAGACCGGCGAAGAACTGCCGGTTCTCGCCGATGAAGTTGACCATGGCGTACGGCGCCCCGGTGAGTTCGGCGAGATGGTCCGCGAAGACGTCCAGGGCAGGATCGGGATGTTCCCCCAGACCCAGTTGGAACAGCCGCCGTGCGCGGGCGGGGGCCTCCTTGTCCTCGGGAGTGAGCAGCAGGCGAGCGACCGGGTGGGGTGGGCCGTGGCTCATGGGCGGATTCCGTCGCTGTGGGCGTGGGTCATATGCGGCTCCGTGCTTTGTGTGCGGATGTCACATGTGGGCGCCGTGACTCGGTGCGGGTGCCGGCGCGTGGGCGATGAGGTGCCGGACCAGGGTCAGCAGGGTCTGGACACCGGAGCTGGAGATCCGGGCGTCGCAGCGGACGACCGGGATCTGCGGGTCGAGGTCGATCGCGGCTCGTACCTCCTCCGGGTCGTAGCGGTGGGAGCCGTCGAACTCGTTGATGGCGACGATGAAGCCGAGGCCTCGTTGCTCGAAGAAGTCGACGGCGGCGAAGCAGTCCTCCAGGCGCCGGGTGTCGGCGAGGATGACCGCGCCGAGCGCGCCCTCCGAGAGTTCGTCCCACATGAACCAGAACCGTTCCTGTCCGGGCGTGCCGAACAGGTACAGGACGTGTTCCGGGTCGAGGGTGATGCGGCCGAAGTCCATGGCCACCGTCGTCTCGACCTTGTTCTCGACACCTTCGAGGCTGTCGGTCGCGGCGCTGACCGTGGTGAGCAGTTCCTCCGTGCTGAGCGGCGCGATCTCGCTCACCGCGCCGACGAAGGTCGTCTTGCCTACCCCGAACCCACCTGCCACCAAGATCTTCAGTGCGGTGGGGAAGGGGTCAGAGCTGTCGTCGTAGTCCATCGAGCACTGCCTCCAGAAGGGCCCGGTCAGTCGGGTTGTGGTGGAACTCGGGGGGCTTGGTGGTGAGCGCCCCGCAGTCGACGAGGTCCGACAGCAGCACCTTGGTGACCGCGGCCGGCAGCTTCAGGTGGGCGGCGACCTCGGCGACCGAGACGGGGGCGCGGCACAGGTCGAGTGCCTGCTCGTGCTCGGGGCCGAGGTAGCCGAGGGGGGTCGCCCCGGTGGCCATGACCTGCGACATCAGATCGAGCGCGATGGTGGGCCGGGTACGGCCGTTGCTGACCGTGAACGGGCGCACCAGCCGTCCGGCCGCGTCGTCGAGCCAGGGCCCGTCGCCGGCCGCCGTCACGTTCAAGGCCTCATCGCCGAGGGTTCGACGGAGTGCTGCCGGGGCGCGGTGACCAGGTACGGGCGGACGCTCTTGACCAGCATCGCCATCTCGTAGCCCAGCACCGCGGCGTCGGCCTCGCGGCCGGCCAGCACCGCGAGACATGTGCCGGAACCGGCGGTCGTGACGAAGAGCAGGGTCGAGTCGAGTTCGACGACGACCTGGCGCACGTCTCCGCCGTCGCCGAACCGGACCCCCGCGCTGCGGCCCAGGGAGTACAGGCCGGAGGCCAGGGCGGCCATGTGGTCCGCGCTGTCGGGGTCGAGGCCGTGAACCGACTTCACAAGCCCGTCGCAGGAGAGGAGCACCGCACTGGTGGTGTGCGGGACACGCTGCACGAGGCCGCTCATCAGCCAGTCGAGATCGGAGACATGAGCGGTCGGCGCTTCGCTCGCCATGATGGATCGACTCCTTGAGGTACGAAGGTCAGCGGGAGCGCTGGGGGTGGGGGTGCGGGTGGGCGTGGGGGCGGACTTCCAGGCGGACGTCGAGCTGGTCACGGTCGTGGTCATCCGGCTGGTGTGCTCCCGTCGTGCCAGGGGGTGCGGTCGGGACCGGGTGTGGGGCCGGGGTGGGTGTCGGTGATGTGGGACGGGTCCATGGACGCCGGGCGCAGAGGTGTGGGCTGTGACTGCTGTGCGGGCTGCACCCGCCCCGCGTCGAGGCCCGTCGCCTCCAGGTGGATCGACGCCGGGCGCATGAACTCCAGGCGGGTCGGGTCCGGGTGGCCGGGCTGGGGTGGCGAGGGGGTGTAGGCGGATGTGGTGCCTTGGGTACCGACGGTGGGTGCCGAGTCCATGTGGGCTGAGTCCATATGGACTGCATCCATGTGGCTCGCGCTCAGGTGGTCGGGCGCCGTGTGGTCGAACGCTGTGTGTCCCGACACCATGTGGCCTGACACTGTGTGGGAGGTCCCCACGTGGCCTGCACCCAGGTTCCTCGCGTCCATGTGCCCGCCGCCCATGCGCTCGGCATCCGTACGTCCGGCTTCCACACGTCCGCTCTCGACATGCCCGACCTCCACATGTCCGGCATCCATGTGGGCCGACTCCATGTGTGCCGACTCCCCTTGCGCTGACTCCATGTGCTGCTGCGTCTCGGCGAGCCCGATCCCCCGCTGGAACGCGGCCATCAGCCCCGGGTCGTGCCCAGCGGGCTCGTCGGTCTCCGGACGCGGCACGGGCGCGCTCCGCAGCTGGGGCACGATGTGTTCCTGAGCCCGGCGTCGGGGCAGTTGGGGCTTGCCCATGGTGCCGCGGACGGTTCCGGTGCGCGGGGTCGGCGGCTCGACGGTGTTCTCAGCGACGACCCGACGTTCGTCGGGCCTGATGCCGGGCACGGCCTCCGCCGGGTTGGCCCGCTCCTCACGAGCGCCGCGCACGGGCAGAGGTGCGGGCCCGTTGGCGTGCGCTCCGGACGGCGAACCCCAGCCACCGGACTGCGGCTGCGACTGCGGCTGTTGCCGACGTGGCACCCCCGCCGACGTCTCGGCCACACCCCGCTGCCCGCTTTCGGGCGCGGCCGAAGCCGCGGGTGCGGCAGGGGCGGCGGATGCGGACGACGTGGGCCGCCGATGCTGCTGCGGACGCGTCTGCGACGTGGAGCGCGACGGTACGGGCCCGCCGACACCCGGGCTCGCGCCCGCACCGGCACCGGCACGACCAGCGGCCACCCCTGCCGGGTCCTGCGCCCGCGGCGCACCGCCACGCCGACCCTCCGGCTCCGCCCCCAACAACCCCTGCGGCACCACGAGTACGGCTTGGACACCGCCGTAGATGTTGGTCTGGAGCCGCACATGGATGCCGTGTCGCTTGGCGAGCTGGGAGACGACGAACAGTCCGATGCGTCCGTCCGCCAGCAGGCTGGCCACGTTGACCTGATCGGGGTCGGCGAGCAGGGCGTTCATACGGTTCTGTTCGCCGACGGGCATGCCCAGCCCGCGGTCCTCGACCTCGACGGCGAGCCCCGAGGTCACGAGGTTGGCCCGGAGCAGCACCTGGGTGTGCGGTGCGGAGAACACCGTGGCGTTCTCGACCAGTTCGGCCAGCAGGTGGATGACGTCGGCGACGGCGTGTCCGCGCAGGGTTCCGTCGATGGGAGGCACGAGCTTGACCCGCGAGTACTGCTCGACCTCCGCGATGGCCGAGCGCAGCACCTCGGTCATGGAGACCGGGTTGCTCCACTGGCGGCGGGAGACGGCCCCGCCGAGCACGGCGAGGTTCTCGGCGTGGCGGCGGATACGGGTGGCGAGGTGGTCGACGTGGAAGAGGCCCTTGAGCAGGTCCGGGTCCTCGATCTCGTTCTCCAGCTCGTCGAGGATGGAGATCTCGCGGTGGACGAGCGACTGGAGGCGGCGGGCGAGGTTGACGAAGACCTCGAGTTTCTGTTCGCTGCCCGCCTGGCTGGAGAGCTGTGCGGCCTGGACCACCGCGCTGACGGCGCCGTCGTGGGCGCGGGCCAGGTCGGATGCGAGCAGTTCGAAGTCGTCGGCGCCCTCGGGCGGACCGCCGCGCGGCTTGCGCTTCGGCGGGACGTCGCCACGGCGCAGCGCCTCGACAAGGGTGCGCAGATCGGCCTCGCCGCGTGCGCTGTTGCGGCGCAGTGCGCCGATGCGTTCGCTCACGGATCTGGCGGTGCGGTTGGCGGCGACCGCTGCGATCAGGATGCCCGCCACGGTCACCGAGACCGCGCCGGCCAGCACACCCCACAGGGTGAGGCTCGGCCGTGCCCCGGTGGAGCGCACGACGAACAGCACGGCCGCGCAGGCGCTGAGGGTCACCGCGACGGGTGGCAGCACCGCCAGGCGCAGCAGTTGGGGCCGTATGTGGGTCTCGGGCAGCGCGGTTGCGGTGCGGGCGGCCGGGCGCCCGTGCCGCCCGCCCTCACGGCGGTCTGCGCGTGCGGCCGGGGCGCGGAGTTGAGACATCAGGGTCCTCGTACTGGTCCGTCGGTCGGGGCCTTGGGAGTGCGCGCGGTCTGCGCGGCCCGGGGCATGCGCCATCGCGATGTCGGTCGACGGAGCCGACGAATTCGGCTCCGTGTCGCCCAACGGACACTGACAGTAGTCGCCTCCGCATCAAGTGCGGTGGGCAGTTGACAAAGTCCCGCAGGCAGCGTCCCGCTCTGGTATGAGGTCTCGTACGACAGACCGATAACCCGCTCCACCGTTCGCCCACAATGAGCAATCGAACGATCGGACCTGGTCAGAAGTGGTCACGAAGAGAAGTCGAGCATCGCGGCGCTTCAGCCGCCGCACGCCTGTCGGGCCCCTGACTTCCTCGTCCGCGGCAACCCTGGCCGAGACGATTCAGCACTGTGCGCGCCCCGCTCACCGACCCCGGTCATGTCACGGGCCGTATCCGCGCGCAAGGCTCCACGAGCGCCCCGAAGTGCTCCCACGCGCCCCGCGCGAACCACCCCGGAAGGGCGCTGGAAGAAAAGCGGGCGCCCGATAGGGCGCCCATACGAGTCCGGCACATGCCGCACACGCCACAGCGGGCCCCGCCGATCCGCGATCGACGGGGCCCGCAAAAGTCGCGGTCGCGCTACCCGACCGCCACGCTGTCAGGCCTGTCCGGGGTGTCCGGCGTGTCGGGTGTGTCGGGCGTGTCCGACGTCGGCGCGACCGGCGGCCAGGCCGGCCATCCCTCGGCGGGCTCCTCGGCAGCCGCACGCCACCACGGCGTCACGGGCGGCACCGAGGCGGGCTCGAAGGGCTCGCCGCAGACGGGCGCCGCCATGGTGACCCCGGCCTTGTGCGTGGCCCGCATGGTCCGCTCCGCCGGCTCGGCCCATGGATGCGTCGCCAGGTTGAAGGTGCCCCAGTGGATCGGCAGCATGACGCCCGCGGCCGGATCACCGCCCTGAAGGTCGAGGTGGGCCCGGACGGCCTCGTCCGGCGTCATGTGGATGTCGGGCCAGAAGTCCGAGTAGGCGCCGAGCTGGATCATCGTGGCGTCGAACGGGCCGTGTTCGGCGCCGATGTCCTTGAAGCCCTCGAAGTAGCCGGTGTCGCCGCTGTGGTAGATCCGGTGCTCGTCCGAGGCGACGACCCAGGACGCCCAGAGGGTGTGCTGGGTGTTGCGCAGGCCGCGGCCGCAGAAGTGGCGGGCCGGGGTGGCGGTCAGGGTGAGGCCGCCGATCTTCGTCGTCTCGTGCCAGTCCAGCTCGCGCAGCCGGTCGGCCGGCACGCCCCAGTGTTCGAGATGGGCGCCGACGCCGAGCGGTACGGCGAACAGCGTGTCCGTGCCGACCAGCGCCTTGATCGTGGGCAGGTCGAGGTGGTCGTAGTGGTCGTGCGAGATGACGACGACGTCGACCGGCCCGAGCGCGGCGAGGGGCAGCGGCACGGGGTGCAGCCGCTTGGGCCCGGCGAAGGGGAACGGCGAACAGCGCTCACCCCACACCGGGTCGAAGAGCACCCGGTGCCCGTCGATCTCGGCGAGGACGCTGGAATGCCCCATCCAGGTCAGGCGCAGTCCGCCGGCGGGCGGTTTGACCAGGTCGGCGTAGGTGGTGGGGTGGATCGGCACGGTGGACTTCGGAGCGCGGCGGGGCCGGGTGTCCCGGTCGAAGAAGACCTTGGCGAACTCCAGCATCGATCCGGACGGTCTGGTGCGCGCGACGCCGCCGGGGTTCTGGAAGACCCCGTCCCGGAAGTGCGGCGATCTGCGGATGCGCGCCATGCGCTCACCGCTCGGGTCCACACCGAAGGCCTCGGGCCGCAGGGCACGCAGCCCGGAGCTCGGGAAACGGAAACCGGCCACGGTACCTCCAGGTGGAGTCGGTGAGAAAATCCATTATGGTCGGCCCCTCCGACAACCCCGTGCACCCCCTGATCCATTCCGCACCGCTCCGTACGTTGACATGTCCTCACCCGCCTCCGATACTGACCCATCGTTCAGTAAGAGCGCGGCTCGCGGCTCCCCGCCCCCTCCCCGCGGCTCCCGCCCCTCCCCCGGAGCCCCCCCCCATGACCACCCCCCTGGTGTCGCTCACCTGGACCGACGACGTCACCGGCCGCCAGGGCTTCCTGGTCATCGACCGGCTGGTGCGCGGCGTGTCCAGCGGTGGGCTGCGCATGCGGCCGGGATGCACGTTGGACGAGGTCACCGGGCTGGCCCGCGGCATGAGTCTGAAGGAAGCGCTGCACTACGACCCCGCGGCCCGGTACGTCCCGCTGGGCGGCGCCAAGGGCGGCATCGACTGCGATCCCCGGGATCCGGAGGCGTACGGGCTCCTGGTGCGCTTTCTGCGGGCCGTGCGGCCGTACATCGAGAGCTTCTGGACCACGGGCGAGGACCTCGGGCTCACCCAGGACGTGGTCGACCGGGCGGCCGCCGAGGCGGGGCTCGTCTCGTCCGTGCAGGCCGTGTATCCGCTGCTGGACGACGAGGCCGAGGCGCGTCGGCGGCTCGCGGACGCGTTCGCGGTCGAGGTGGACGGCATCGGGCTGGACGAGCTGATCGGCGGCTGCGGGGTCGCCGAGTCGGTGCTCACCGCGCTGGACCGGGCCGGGGTGCCCCGCTGGCGGACGCGTGTCGCCGTGCAGGGCCTCGGGACGATGGGCGGTGCCACGGCGCGCTTCCTCACGCGCGCGGGCCTCACGGTCGTGGCCGTCGCGGACATCAAGGGCACGGTCGCCAACCCGGCGGGGCTCGACGTCGAGAGCCTGCTGGCGGCACGGGACGCCTACGGCACGGTCGACCGCGCGGCGCTGCGCCGGGGCGACCGCGAACTGCCGGGTGAGGCCTGGCTGTCGGCCGAGGCCGAGGTGCTGGTCCCGGCCGCCGTCTCGTATGTGATCGACGCCGCGAACCAGGGGCGCGTCACCGCCCGCTGGATCGCCGAGGCGGCCAACATGCCCGTACGGCCGGACGCGGAGGAGGCGCTGGCCGGGCGGGGCATCACGGTGCTGCCGGACGTCGTGGTCAACTCGGCCACGAACGCCTGGTGGTGGTGGACGCTGTTCGGCGACATCGGCCCGTCCGCGGAGGAGGCGTTCGCCCACACCCGGCGCTCGATGCGTGCCCTGACCGACCTCACGCTGGCCCGCGCGGAGGCCGACGGGACGACGCCCCGGGCGGCCGCGCACGCCATCGCGCAGGACCGGTTGCCGGTGATCGCCGAACGGTTCGGGCGGCACCGGTGACGGCGGTCGAGGACGCGTGACCCCGCCTCGGCCCGGGAACGGCTCGTGACGAGGCTTTAGGGTGACCGGGTGGCGAGAGTGCGGTTGAGCGTGGCGGAGCGGCGTGAGGAGTTGCTGCGGGCCGCCGTCGAGCAGATAGAGGCGCGGGGCGTGGCGGCGGTCAGGATCGCCGACGTGGCCTCGTCGCTCGGGGTGAGCAACGCACTGGTGCTCTATCACTTCGCCACGAAGGAGAAGCTGGTCGCCGCCGCGTTCACCCACGCGGCGGAGGGCGACCTGACCCGGCTGCGCAGGATCCTCGGCCGCCGTACGACGGCGCTACGACGGCTGCGGACGGCCGTGCGCTGGTACGCGCCGACCGGCCAGGCCAAGGGCTGGCGGCTGTGGATCGAGGGCTGGGCGGGGGCGTTGCGTGAGCCCGCGTTGCAGGAGGTCACGCGGGACCTCGACCGGCAGTGGAAGCGCGCCATCGCCGAGGTCATCGCGGAGGGCGTGGCAGCCGGCGAGTTCGTCTGCGCGGACCCCGCCGGCGCGGCCCTGCGGCTCACCGCCCTCCTCGACGGGCTCGCCGTACAGCTGACGTCGTACCGTGGCGCGGTGTCACGCGCGCGTGCCCAGGAGTGGGTGGACGAGGCGCTGGCCCGGGAACTGGGTCTGGAGCGGGAGGCGTTGACGGCGTCGGCGCGGTGAGGCCGCAGACCTCGCCAGGCGTTCGGTACACCGCGGCCCCGACAGCCGCGTGGGCCGCGTCCCCGGACAGACACGGCCCACACCGAAGTGAAGCGGCGCTTCAAGCCACCGATTCGATCCGCATCTTGATGTCGTCCGGGGACAGCTCGCCCTTGGCCGTCACATGGTCCCCCGAGGACTCACCGCGCAGGCGCCGCCCGATCCACGGCACCAGGTACTCGCGCGCCCAGTGGACGTCGTCCCGGCGGATCTCCAGGGTGCCGCGCGGCGGGAGCGGCGGCCAGGGCTGGTCCGGGTCGGCCGGGATGTCCAGGCCGAGTACCTGCCCCGCGCGCAGCGCCACGCGCGTGTGCCCCTCCGGAGACAGGTGGAGCCGGTCGTCGTCCCAGGCCCGGCGGTCCTGGACGGTCTTCAGGGACCACAGGTCGAGCACCGGGCAGCCGTACCGGTCGGCGACGGCCCGCACATGACCGTTGTAGGTGGCGATCTTGCCGCGCAGATGCTTCAGCACGGGCACGCCACGGGTGTCGAATCCGGTCGTCACCATGACGGTGCCTGCCACGGCGGTGAGCCGGGCGATGGCCCGCTCGAAGCGCTCGGCGACCTCGTCGGGATCGGTTCCGGGTCGGATGATGTCGTTGCCGCCCGCACAGAACGAGACGAGGTCCGGGGCCAGTTCGACGGCCTTCGGGAGCTGGTCCTCGATGATCTGGTCGAGCAGTTTGCCGCGCACGGCGAGGTTCGTGTAGTTGAAGTCGCCCTCGGGGCGCCGGTCCGCGAGCAGGACCGCGAACCGGTCGGCCCAACCGACGAACGCCCCGTCGGGGCCGGGGTCGCCGACGCCCTCGGTGAAGCTGTCCCCCACCGCGACGTACGACCCGATCACTGATCTGCTGTCACTCTTCGAATCGTCTGCCACATCGGCACATGATTCACCTTCGAATGTGACCTACGCGACCGTAGGCAAGGGTTGACGAGCGGTGAGATAAGCCACTTCCAAAGGGTTCACCAAACCTGGAATATCCGTCTGATCAGGGGTGTTGTGGGCGCAGCCGCCATACCCGGAAGTCGCTGACGCGGAAGTGGCTCCAGACGGTCCGGAAGGCGAAGTGCCCACTGGTGTACGGCTCGTGGTCGGCGTGGTCGAAGACCAGCCGCCCGTTGTTCCACCACTGGACGGTCGAGCCGTCGGAGACGATACGGACCCGGTTCGGCTCGTTGGCCACCAGCAGCGGCTCCGTGTAGTCGAAGACCAGCGGACGGACTCCGGCCTCGCCGACGTAGCGGCGCAGTCGCGTCGTGGTGTTGTAGTTGGCGCCGTAACCGGAGTAGTACGTCTTGAGGTGGTCGTACTCGTCCAGCGCACCGGCCCGCGGCGTGGCGAAGAGGTCGTCCGGGGAGCGGACGTCGAGGGCGTTCCAGAAGTTGTTCAGGTCGGAGACACGGTCGTTGGGCCCGCCGGCCGAGACGGCGGTGGCCGTGTACCCGATGACGTACGGCCCTTCGAGCCGCTTCTTGAACCACACCGTCGCCCCGCTCGGCACGTCGATCTCCAGCACCCCGCGCGCGGCGCTGACGGTGCCGCCGTCCTGCAGCTCGGTCTCCCACTGGCCGAGGCCGTGGCAGAAGTCGTCCTGGGCGATCAGCCGGCGGCCGGGAGAGGCGGCACTCGCCGCGCCGACCGGGGCCAGCGCCCCGAGGGCGACGCCTGCGGCCAGGACTCCGAATGCTCTGCGCGTGGTCGTCACGGGAAGGACTCCTTCGCTGTGTGAGGACGTGGAAGGCACCATGGAAAGCGCTTGCTCCAAGCGGTCGGAGATCACTCTCCCCCCATAGCCCCCGCCCTGTCGACACCCCGACCCGCCCAGACGCCCGCTTCAGGACACACCGAAGGCCGGACCCGGGGATCGGGGTCCGGCCTTCGGTCGCGTGTCAGGCAGGTGGTCTGCGCGAAGAACCGCCGTCAGCCGATGGCGACGCCCTTGGAGCGGAGGTAGGCGACCGGGTCGAGGTCCGAGCCGTAGTCCGGCGTGGTGCGGATCTCGAAGTGGAGGTGCGGGCCGGTCACGTTGCCGGTCGCGCCGGAGAGGCCTATCTGCTGGCCCGCAGTAACGGTCTGGCCGCTCGAGACCGAGAGCGAGGACAGGTGGGCGTACTGGGCGTAGTAGCCGTCGGCGAGCTGGATGACGACCTGGTTGCCGTACGCGCCGCCCCAGCCGGCCGAGACGACGGTGCCCGCGCCGACCGCCTTCAGCGGGCTGCCGGTGGGGGCGACGAAGTCGACGCCGGTGTGGTAGCCGCTGGACCACATGCTGCCCGCCACCTTGTAGGCGGTGCCGACCGAGGCGCCGGAGACGGGGGCGGAGAAGCCGCTGGTCGGGCCGGCGTTCTCCGCGCTCTGGGTGGTCGTGGTCTTCTTCGCCGCGGAGGACTTCGAGGCGGTCGAGTCGGCGGAGGACTCGGAGGAGGAAGACGAGGGAGCGGAAGACGAGGGGGCGGACGACGACTTGGGGGCGCTCGTCGTCGCCTTCTTGCCGCCGAGGGAGAGCTTCAGGCCGGGGTGGATCAGCGACGGGTCGTCGCCGACGGCCTCGCGGTTGTCGGCGTAGAGCTTCTTCCAGCCACCGCTGACGTTCTGCTCGTCGGCGATCTTCGAGAGGTAATCGCCGACCTTCACCGAATAGGTCCGCAGGCCCGCCTTCTTGTCGGAGGCCTTCTTCTCGACGGCCTTCTTCCCGGCGACCGGAAGAGACTGAACGGCTTTTTCCGAAACGGACTGCGCGGGAGCGGCGTGGGCGCCGGTGGCACCGATGAGCGGGAGAGCGAGAGCGGCTCCACCGGTTCCGGCGACGGCGATGGAGCGGGTGAAGCGCTGGGACTTCGGGCGGCGGTGCTTACCCTTGGCGGGCATGGCGAATTCCTCTCCGGCGCCTGCGAGGTGAGCTGTCGGGTGCGGGCTGGAGATGCCCGGCCGCGTGGGGACGCGACTTGACCCCAAGCCTGTTCCGGAGACCGGAACAGGCGGTTGTACCTGTGGGTCCCCCGCTCCTGCCGTGCACGGGTGAGTTTGCGCGGGATCCGGTCGGCGGCAGGATTCGGCGTCCGTCCGGATTGGTGGCGAACGTAAGCGAGGAAGACGCAAGGGAACAAGTGAGGGGTTCCGTCCGAATGCGTTCCTGTTGATCCCTTGTGGGAAATACCCGTCACCCTGCGTGAATTATCGGGGCATCGCCGGACTCAAAACCCCTTGAAAAGCACGTGAATTACATGGACATGACGGGCGACGCACGGTCACGAATATGACGCTCCTCACGTGACGCCGCTCCACCTTCCTTCGCTCCAGAGCGAGTTGGAATGAAGGCATCAATTCGGACAGAAACCCTAGATGCGACGCAGTCGGATAACCGTCGCATCGAGGTCGCCACGCAAGCCTGCGCGAAGTCCGTGATGTGCCAGTACGGCACCTCGGTGAATTTCGCCCGTTTCAAGGCATTCATACGACGCTGTCGAGTCGAGGGCGCGCAAGCGCAGCGCCGGGACGGGCTCGCCGAAGCTCTGCGCCTGGAGCCAGGCGAAAACAACCGTTTCGTCCCCGAGTGAGTACTGCACCGCGCTCAGCCCACCCCGCGGAACCCGCAGCCGATACAGGTCTCCGCGCTGCACCACCGGCCGGATCTCCTTGTAGAGGGTCACCCATTCCCGGGCCTCGGCGAGTTCCTCCTCGGTCCACCGGGTGAGGTCGCCGCCGACCCCGAGCACCCCGGCCATGGCGCTCACGAACCGGAAGCGCAGGGAGCTGGCGCGGTGGTTGAGCATGGCGTTCGGACTGTCGGTGACCCAGGCGGCCATGGCCCGGGCCGGGTGGAGCTGGCTGAAGCCGTGCTGGATGGCGAGCCGGTCCAGGGGGTCGGTGTTGTCCGAGGTCCACACCTGGTCCGTGCGGCTCAGCACACCGAGGTCGATCCGCCCGCCGCCGCCCGAGCAGGACTCGAAGGCGACACCGGGATGGGCCGC
Organism: Streptomyces sp. NPDC028907; assembly: GCF_055564995.1. NCBI lineage: Bacteria > Bacillati > Actinomycetota > Actinomycetes > Kitasatosporales > Streptomycetaceae > Streptomyces > Streptomyces sp. NPDC028907. The sequence continues at coordinate 638,899 of NZ_JBVHVE010000005.1, read as the reverse complement.
ACGCAGCCGGTCCAGCAGGCCGTACAGGGCGCGCACATGGTCGACCCACAGTCGCTGCGGATATGGCTCGCCGGGCCAGCCGGCGTCGGTGAAGCAGCGGTTGAAGTCCCACTTCACATAGTCGATCGGGGCGCTGGAGAGGATCCCGTCGAGGCGCTCGAAGAGGTACTCCTGGACATCCTCGCGCGCGAGATTGAGTACGAGCTGATTGCGGAACTCCGTCCGCTTTCGTCCCGTTTGATGCTGAGCCCACTCGGGATGGGCGCGATACAACTCGCTGTCCGGATTGACCATTTCCGGTTCGACCCAGATGCCGAACTGCATGCCGAGCGCGTGCACGTAGTCGGCGAGCGGCTTGAGACCGGACGGAAAGCGGTCGGGGTTGGGCGTCCAGTCGCCGAGGCCCGCGCGGTCGCTGGTACGCGTCCCGAACCAGCCGTCGTCGACGACGAAGAGCTCGACGCCGATGGCCGCGGCCCGCCGCGCGAGCAGACTCTGCTGTTCCTCGGAGATGTCGAACTCCGTCGCCTCCCAGGAGTTGAACAGCACCGGCCGGTCCTGGTCGGCGTCTGGGATCACATACGCGCGCTGGTACGCGTGCCAGGCGCGGCTCGCCCCGCCGAAGCCGCCGTCGCTCCACAGACCGGCGAAGACTGGTGTGGTGAAGGACTCCCCCGGGGCCAGCCGCAGCAGGCCCGAGTCGTCGTGTCCGGCCCCGCCGGTGATCTGCACGCGCGCGTCGGGGAGTTGCGCGACGGCGATGCGCCAGGACCCGGACCAGCCGAGGGCGCAGCCGTAGACCTCGCCCCGCTCCTCGGTGGCGTCCGTGTCGAGGGCGACCCACGGCAGGTGCTGGTGCCCGGTGTGCCCGCGGCGGCTGCCGATGACCTTCTCACCGTAGGTGAGTGGAGCCCGCGCCAGCCGGGACTCCGCGCCCCAGCGGCCGTGCAGCTGCGACAGCCGCCAGTCCTCGCGGTCGGGCAGCGTCCAGGTGGCCGAGTCGGCGCGCAGCAGCTCCAGGGCGGGCCCCTGGTTGTCCAGGGTCACCCAGCGCTCCACGACGTCCCCGCGCATCCGGTAGTGCAGGGCGACGGTCAGCCCGTCGTCGCAGAACCGCAACCGCAGCTCGTCCCCGTCGGTCTCGTACCGCTCGAAACGCCACTCGGTGCCGCGCCGCTCCTCGGTGCGCACGGACAGGGCGGGCCGGACGAAGCGGGGGCCGCCTTCGACCGGGTACTCCTCGCGCCCGTCGAGGGGGGACTCGAAGGGCCAGTACTCCGGCAGCGGCCGTACGGCGAGGGCCTCGGCGTCGGCGAGCGCGATCCGCGGCCCCCAGTGGAGGTGCAAGAGTTCGTCGGCGTCCGTGAGATGGACGGCGTAACTGCTGGTCAGCCCGGTCAGGAGCCACGTACGACCGTTGTCGGAGATCTCCAGCATCAAGCCCTCACAGAGACGAACAGGTGCGATCAAGTACCAACATCATCAAGGTCCGCGTGCTTCTGAGGCAACGCCTGTGGACAACTCATTGCCCCAGGAAGCCATGTCGTATGGTCGAGAGCGCACCCCGTCGGCCGCATCGCCGAGCCGCGCCGCCGGGGCCGACTGGGAGGAGCCCCCGTGACGCAGCAGATCCCGTCGACCGAGCCCGAACTGGCCGGAGTTCGCAACTTCCGTGATGTGGGCGGACTGCCGACCGTGGACGGACGGCGGGTGCGGCACGGGGTCCTGTTCCGCAGCGGCCACCTCGCGCACGCGACCGACGACGACGCGACCTTCCTCGGCTCCCTCGGACTGCACACGATCTTCGACTTCCGCAACGCGGCCGACCAGAAGCTCGAAGGCGCCGACGTGGAGCTGCCCGGGGTGCGCAATGTGAACCTGCCGCTGTCCGACCCCGCGGACGGCGCGGAGTTCTGGAAGATGGTCCGCGACGGCGACATCGAACAGCTGCGGGAGATCCTGGCGGACGGCAAGGGCGCGGGCCGGATGATCGCCTCCTACCGCACGATCATGAAGGAGCGCACCACCGAGCACTCCCAGGTGTTGCACGCGCTCGCGGAGGACAGCGTCCCCGCGCTGATGCACTGCGCGGCCGGCAAGGACCGCGCGGGCCTGTCGATCGCCGTGACGCTGCTCGCCCTCGGCGTCGAGCGCGAGGCGATCATCGCCGACTACCTGGAGTCCAACGCCAAGCACCGCCGCTACAAGGTGCGCCGCAGCGGCAGCGACGCGTCGGCCTACTCGCCCGAGGTCATGGAGCTGCTCAGCCCCCTGTTCGACGCCCGGGCCGAGTATCTGGCGGCGGCCTTCGAGACGATCGACGAGACCTGGGGCGGCGTCGACGCCTACCTGGAGCAGGGCCTGAGGATCACCCCTGAGCTCCGGGAGCGGCTGCGGGAGCGCCTGCTCGACTGACGCCCGGCCAGGCGCCCGTGCCTACTTCGCGCCCACCTCGAACAGCAGGTAGATGAAGGCCGCGAAGACATGCCCCACCGCGATGTAGATGATGAGCCGCACCCACAGGGCGCGCGGGAACTTCTCCTCCAGGTTGCTCATGGCATCTCTCCAGGGGTGGGGCCCAGGCACAGCGTGGCCGTGGGGCTCTGCAGCAGGGTGTGGACGAACAGAAGCTCGACCCCGCCCGGGTCCTGGGCGGCGATGCGGTGCGGGGTGAGCGAGTCGAAGTGCGCGCTGTCGCCGGGCGCGAGCCGGTGCGTGGTGTCCCCGAGGCGCAGCCGCAGCCTGCCGTCGAGTACGTAGAGCCACTCCTCCCCCGGATGCACCCGCACGATGTCGCCCTGCGAGCCGTACGGCACCTGGACCCGCAGGGCCTGCATCCCGCGCCCCGGCGCCCCCGCCTGCCGGTATGTCCAGCCGCCGGCCGCGGTCGGCTCCATGTCGGCCGAGCGCACCACGGCGTCCCGGTCGGCGACCGTCTCGCCGAGCAGCTCGGAGACCGTCGTACCGTAGACACGCGCGAGCGCGAGCAGCATCGGCAGTGAAGGCTGGCGCTGCCCGGTCTCCAGACGGGAGAGATGCGCGGGTGACAGCCCGGCGGAGCGGGCGGCGGCCTCCAGGGTGAGGGAGGCACGGCGGCGCAGCGCGCGGAGCTGGGGCGCGACGGCGGGCAGGGCGTCGACCGGCCCCGTCCGCCGGGTCCCCGGCTCGCTTTCGGGAGAGCTCATGCTCTCCATTCAGCCCCAGCCTTGCCTCTGCGGCAAATTTCTTGCCTCAGAGGCAAAAGAACATGGGCTCGCCGTCTCGGACCGTGTCTAACGGTTGGCGACCGCCTGCTTGATCAGCGTCTTCCCGAAGTCCCACATCAGCCCGCCGCCACTGTGCGCGTCGTCCATCACATCGGTGAAGGCGTCCACGAACCGGTCCACCTCCCGCTCACCGATGATCAGCGGCGGGATCAGCTTGATCACCTCAAGGTGGTCGCCGGAGACCTGGGTGAGGATCCGGTGCCGGCGCAGCAGCGGGACGACGACCATCTGCGCGAACAGGCCCTTGCGCGCGGCCTGGAGCATGGCCCAGCGGCTGCGCAGCTTCAGCGAGTCGGGCCGGCCGAACTCGATGCCGACCATGAGCCCTCGCCCGCGCACGTCGGCGAGCAGTTCGTACTTGTCGGTCAGCGCCGCGAGCCGGGACCTGAGCAGTTCGCCCGTCGCCCGCGCGTTCGCGACGATCTGCTCGTTCTCCATGACGGACAGCACGGCGAGCCCGGCCGCCATGGCCTGCGCGTTGGACCCGAAGCTCGCCGAGTGGACCAGCACGCGGTCCATGGACGAGTAGACCTTCTTGAAGATCCAGTCCTTGCCGAGCGTGGCGCCCACCGGTACATAGCCGCCGGAGAGCGCCTTGGCCACACACACCAGGTCCGGCTCGACTCCGTCCTCGTGCTGGTAGGCGTAGAAGTCGCCGGTACGGCCGAGCCCGGTCTGCACCTCGTCGGCGATGAGCAGCGCCTTGTGCTGGTGCAGCAGCTCCTGGGCGGCCCGCAGATAGCCGGGCGGGGGCTCGTGCACGCCCTTGCCCTGGATCGGCTCGACGATCAGGGCGGCCACGTCGCCCTTCTTCAACTCCCGTGCCAGGGCGTCGAGGTCGCCTAGCGGTACGGCCGTGTCGGGCAGCAGCGGGGCGAAGCCGTCCCGGAAGCCGGACTCGCCGTTGACGGACAGGGAGCCGGTGGTCAGCCCGTGGAAGGCGTGATCGCAGTACAGCACCCGCGGCTTGCCGGTGACGAACCGGGCGAACTTCAGCGCGGTCTCCACCGCCTCCGTGCCGCTGTTGCCGAAGAAGACCCGGTCCAGGTGCGGGCTGTGCGCGAGCAGCTTCTCGGCCAGCAGGCCGGGCAGCGGCTGGCAGTCGAAGCGGGTGAGGTCGGCGAGCTGTGCGTCGAGGACGTCGTGCAGCGCCTTGCGGACGACGGGGTGATGACGGCCGAGGCCCATCACCCCGAACCCGGCGAGCATGTCCAGGTAGTCGTCGCCGTCCGCGTCCCAGAAGTAGGCGCCCTCGGCCCGCTCGTAGACCTTGTCGAAGCCGATGGTGTGCAGCATGCGCGGGAGCTGGTGGTTCAGGTACCTGCCGTGCAGCTCGTAGCGCTCGGCCCCGCGCTCGGCCAGGAGTCTGCCGAGGTCGAACTCCGTGGTCATTCGGCTTTCTCCTTGACTGGCACGACGCTACGGCCGTCCTCGCCGCCGTCGGCCTGCTCGGTGCCGGGCGGGCTGCCCTCGGCGTCCTTGAGGGCGAGGCTCGCGCTGATCCGCCCGGCGACCTCGACGGGCGTGAGCCCGATGTCGGCGAGGACCTCACCGCGCTTGGCGTGCGCGAGGAACTGCTCCGGGATGCCGAACCGCCGTACGGGCACGTCGACATCGGCGTCGCCCAGCGCCAGCGCCACCGCGGCGCCCACACCGGACGAGCGGCTGTTGTCCTCGACGACGGCCACCAGCCGGTGCTGTGCGGCGAGGGGCGCGAGCGCGGGGTCGACGGGTTTCACCCAGCGCGGGTCGACGACGGTGCAGTTGATGCCGCGCGCGTGGAGCAGTTCGGCGGCCTGGAGGCACACCGGCGCCATCACGCCCACGGCGACCAGCAGCACCTCCGGCTCGCCGGCGTCCCGGTGCAGCACGTCGAGGCCGCCCACCCGGTCGACGGCCGGGATCGACGGGCCGACGGACTCCTTCGGGAACCGTACGAGGGTCGGCGCGTCGTCCACCGCCACGGCCTCCCGCAGCTGCGCCCGCAGCTGGTCGGCGTCGCGCGGCGCGGCGATCCGCAGCCCCGGTACGACCTGGAGGATCGACATGTCCCACATGCCGTTGTGGGAAGCCCCGTCGGCGCCCGTGACGCCGGCTCGGTCGAGCACGAACGTCACCCCGCAGCGGTGCAGTGCGACGTCCATCAGCAGCTGGTCGAAGGCCCGGTTGAGGAAGGTGGCGTAGACGGCGACGACCGGGTGCAGCCCGCCCGTCGCGAGCCCCGCCGCCGACACGGCCGCGTGCTGCTCGGCGATCCCCACGTCCCACACCCGGTCCGGGAACCGCTCAGCGAACTTGCCGAGCCCGACCGGGTGCAGCATGGCCGCCGTGATCGCCACGACATCGTCCCGCTCCTCCCCGATTCGCACGATCTCCTCGCCGAACACCGACGTCCAGGACGGCCCGCCGGACGGCGCGAGCGGCTCGCAGGTCAGCGGGTCCATCACGCCGACGGTGTGGAAGTGGTCCTCCTCGTGGGCCAGGGCGGGTTCGTAGCCGCGCCCCTTCTCCGTGAGGCAGTGGATCAGCACCGGCCCGTGGAACCGCTTGGCCCGGCGCAGCGCCGACTCGACGGCCCCGATGTCATGGCCGTCGATGGGGCCGACGTACTTCAGGCCCAGGTCCTCGAACATGCCCTGCGGTGCGAAGGCGTCCTTGAAGCCCTTCTTCGCGCCGTGCAGCGACTCGTAGATCGTGCTGCCGACGAGCGGCGTCCGCAGCAGTACGTCCTTGCCCCAGGCCAGGACCTTCTCGTAACTGTCGGTCGTGCGCAGGGTCGCGAGGTGGTTGGCGAGCCCTCCGATGGTCGGGGCGTAAGAGCGTTCGTTGTCGTTGACGACGACGATCAGCGGACGGTCCTTGGCGGCCGCGATGTTGTTCAGCGCCTCCCAGGCCATGCCGCCGGTCAGCGCGCCGTCGCCGATCACCGCGACGACATGGCCCTTCTCCCCCTGCACCTCGCGGGCCTTGGCGAGGCCGTCGGCCCAGCCGAGCGCGGTGGAGGCGTGGCTGTTCTCGACGATGTCGTGCTCGGACTCCTCGCGCGAGGGGTAGCCGGACAGGCCGCCCTTGCCGCGCAGCTTGGAGAAGTCCTGCCGTCCCGTCAGAAGCTTGTGTACGTAGCTCTGGTGACCGGTGTCCCAGACGATGCGGTCGACCGGCGACTCGAAGACCCGGTGGAGCGCGATGGAGAGTTCCACCACCCCCAGATTGGGCCCGAGATGTCCGCCGGTCCTGGCGACCGCGTGCACCAGGAACTCCCTGATCTCATGGGACAGATCACCGAGTTCCGTCTCGGACAGCGCCTTCAGGTCACGTGGTCCCCGGATGCTCTCCAGAATCGTCACGCTCGGGCCCCCTCTCGGTCCGTGCCTTGCTTCAACTCACCGTCACGGCCGGTTTCCCCGTGACGGCGGGGGCGCCCGATGCGGCCCCGTCCTGCTCCATCTGCTCGGCGATCTTCATCGCCTCTTCGATCAGGGTCTCGACGATCTTGGACTCGGGGACGGTCTTGATGACCTCGCCCTTCACGAAGATCTGGCCCTTGCCGTTGCCGGAGGCGACCCCCAGGTCCGCCTCCCGCGCCTCGCCGGGGCCATTGACCACACAGCCCATGACGGCTACCCGCAACGGCACTTCCATGCCTTCCAGGCCGACTGTGACCTCGTCGGCCAGCTTGTACACGTCGACCTGAGCGCGCCCGCACGACGGACAGGAGACGATCTCCAGGCGCCGCTGCCTGAGGCCCAGCGACTCCAGGATCTGGATGCCGACCTTGACCTCCTCCGCCGGGGGCGCCGACAGAGAGACGCGGATGGTGTCGCCGATGCCCTGGGAGAGGAGGGCGCCGAAGGCGACGGCCGACTTGATCGTGCCCTGGAAGGCCGGGCCCGCCTCGGTCACACCGAGGTGGAGCGGGTAGTCGCACTGGGCGGCCAGCTGCTTGTACGCCTCGATCATGATCACCGGGTCGTTGTGCTTGACCGAGATCTTGATGTCCCGGAAGTCGTGCTCCTCGAAGAGCGACGCCTCCCACAGGGCCGACTCGACCAGAGCCTCCGGGGTCGCCTTGCCGTACTTCTGGAGCAGCCGCCGGTCCAGCGAGCCGGCGTTCACGCCGATGCGGATCGGGGTGCCGTGGTCCTTGGCGGCCCGCGCGATCTCCTTGACCTTGTCGTCGAACTGCTTGATGTTGCCGGGGTTCACACGGACCGCCGCGCAGCCCGCCTCGATCGCCGCGAACACGTACTTCGGCTGGAAGTGGATGTCCGCGATCACCGGGATCTGCGACTTACGGGCGATCGTCGACAGGGCGTCGGCGTCGTCCTGCGTCGGGCAGGCCACGCGCACGATCTGGCAGCCGGACGCCGTCAGCTCGGCGATCTGCTGGAGAGTCGCGCCGATGTCGGACGTACGCGTCGTCGTCATCGACTGCACCGACACCGGGGCCCCACCCCCGACCGCCACCGGCCCGACCTGGATCTGCCGCGACAGGCGCCGCTCGGCGATCGGGCGGGCCGGCACCTCGGGGACGCCCAAGGAGATGGCGGTCATGGCGTCACTCCCGGTTTCCGGAGACCGTCTCGCGCATGGCGCGCAGCGACTCCTTCAGGGAGCCCATGGTGGCGAGGACGGCGGTGGGCTCGTAGCCGCAGTGCGCCATGCAGTTGGCGCAGCGCGGGTCCTTGCCGCGGCCGTACTTGTCCCAGTCGGTGTCCTCGATCAGCTCCCGGTACGTCGGGACGTACCCGTCGCTCATCAGGTAGCAGGGGCGCTGCCAGCCGAACAGGGAGTAGTTCGGGATCGCCCAGGCGGTGCACGGGAAGTCGACCTTGCCCTCGAGGAAGTCGAGGAACAGCGGCGAGTGGTTGAGCCGCCACTTCCTGCGGTTGCCGCCCGCGAAGGCCTTCTTGAACAGCTCGCGGGTCTGCTCGACGCCGAGGAAGTGCTCCTGGTCGGGCGCCTTCTCGTAGGCGTAGGCGGGCGAGATCATCATCTCGTCGACCTTGAGGTCGTCGTTGAGGAAGTTGAGCACCTCGACGATGGTCTGCGGGGTGTCGGTGTTGAAGAAGGTCGAGTTGGTGGTGACCCGGAAGCCGCGCCGCTTGGCCTCCTTGATCGCCTCCACCGCCTCGTCGAACACGCCCTCCTTGGCCACCGACTCGTCGTGGCGCTCGCGCAGGCCGTCGATGTGCACGGCGAAGGCGAAGTAGGGCGAGGGCGTGAACTTGTCCATCTTCTTGCGCAGCAGCATGGCGTTGGTGCACAGGAAGACGTACTTCCGCTTGGCCACCAGCTGGCGCACGATCTCGTCGATCTGCGGGTGCATCAGCGGTTCGCCGCCGGCGATGGACACCATGGGCGCACCGGATTCGAGCACGGCCCCCACGGCCTGGGCCACCGGCATGCGCTGCTTCAGGACTCCGGCCGGATGCTGGATCTTGCCGCAGCCCTCGCACTTGAGGTTGCAGGCGAAAAGCGGTTCCAGCTCGACGATCAGCGGGAACTTGTCACGCCTGCGAAGCTTCTGTTCGGCCAAGTAAGTAGCGACCTTGATGGACTGACGCAGCGGCATGGCCATCTGGCTCACCTCCTGGGGAGCAGCGAAGAACGGTGCCATTCGTAGAATGCGGGTAGAACGACACGAAGGACGCGGAAAGCCGATATTCCACCGCGCAACGTGCCGATCCGGACGAGTTCATGTTCTGGAGCGTCCACGACCACCCGGACGGCCGCAACCGGGCGCTCGCCCGTGCGTACGGCGCTCAGGAGCGTGGCCGCCGACTCCATGTCGACAGCGATTGCGCCGGTCGCGAGCAGATCGGACCGCTCCTGACCTCGGATGATGTGATCCGAGCCGGTGAGCGGTCCGGTGTGGACGGTGCGGCCGGGAGCGGCGCGCTTGAGTTCTTTGACGAGTAGGTCGGTTCCGACGCACGGAACGGTTCCCGCCGGATCCCGGGTCTCCTCGGCGACCACCAGATCACCGGGGTGCATCCCGGGGGCGAGCCCGGCGCAGAAACCCGTGGCGAGCACGGCGGCCCCACTGAAGGCCGGGTCGGCCAGCATCCGGGTGACGGAGCGTTCCGCCGCCCGGGGTCCCATGCCCGTGCGGAGGACGGTGACCGGCCCGCCGGCCCCGCCGCGGTCACCGGCGCGCAGGGCGAGCTGCTCGATGCCGAGCGCGCAGGCGATCAGCAGCGGGGCCGGGGCGGGCTGTGGGCTCATCAGCTTCCCTTGGCCTCGGTGAGAGCCGCCTCGTCGAGAGCCGCCCCGGCCTTGTCGGCGAAGGGCTCTCCGTGGACGTACCGGCCGAGTGCGGTGAGCGGGAAGACCTGACGGTAGAGGTGGTAGTTGATCGAGAAGTCCCACGGGAAGCCGGTTCCGGTGAAGTGCGGCTCGTCCCAGGAGCCGTCCTCGCGCTGGGTGGCCGCGAGCCACTCGATGCCGCGCTCGACGGCCTTGGAGTCCTTCTCCCCCGCGGCCAGCAGCGCCATCAGCGCCCATGCGGTCTGCGAGGCGGTGGAGGCGCCCTTGCCGCTCCACTCCTTGACGTACTTGTAGGAGCGCAGGTCCTCCCCCCAGCCGCCGTCGTCGTTCTGGACGGACTCCAGCCAGGCCACGGCGCGGCGGATCGCCGGGTGCGAGCCCGGGAAACCGGCCGCCACCAGGGCGGGTACGACGGATCCGGTGCCGTAGACGTAGTTGACGCCCCAGCGTCCGAACCACGAGCCGTCCGGCTCCTGCTCGGCGAGCAGCCACTGGATGCCGCGCCGGGTGCGCGGGTCGTGGGCGAGGCCCTCGACCGCGAGCATCTCGACGACGTGCGCGGTGACGTCGGCCGACGGCGGGTCGATGACCTCGCCGAAGTCGCAGAACGGCAGCCGGTTGGGGAACGGGCTGGTGTTGTCGACGTCGAAGGCGCCCCAGGCCCCGTTCTTCGACTGCATCCCGAGGTTCCAGCGGACCCCGCGCCCGATGGCCTTCTCGACGCGCTCCGGGTCATGGTGCTTGACGCGGCGCAGCGCGAGGACGACTTCGGCGGTGTCGTCGATGTCGGGGTAGTTGTCGTTGTGGAACTCGAAAGCCCAGCCGCCGGGCGGCAGTTGGGGCCGTTTGACCGCCCAGTCGCCGGGACGGACGATCTCCTCGCCGAGCATCCAGTCGGCGGCCTTGACGAGCTGCGGATGATCGGCGGGCACACCGGCGTCCACGAGTGCGATGGTCGCGAGGCAGGTGTCCCAGACGGGCGACTGACACGCCTCGATCATTCGGGCCCCGTCCTCGCGCCAGACGGCGAAACGGTCCAGCGACGCCAACCCCTCGCGCATGACGGGGTGTTCGAGGTCGTAGCCGAGCAGGTGAAGCGCGATGATCGAGTACACCGCCGGTGGCTGGATGCCGCCCCAGCAGCCGTCGTTCTCCTGCCGCTCGATGATCCAGCGGGCGGCGCTGTGCATGGCGGCTCTGCGCAGCCTGCGCGGGGCGACCTTGCGCAGCTGGTGCAGCGCCTTGTCGAGCCGCTGGAAGGCGCCGTCCCAACTCGCCACCGGGGCAAGGGGCCTCGGCGGGTTGGGGTCGGCCGGGTCGGTGTGCAGTTCGTCGAGCGGGAAGGGCGCGGGCCGTACCGGGCGCTTCGCGGAGACGATCGTCAGCGGGACGATGGTCTGCCGGGCCCAGCAGCCGAAGTCGTAGATGTTGAGCGGCACCCACTTGGGGAAGTAGATGAGCTCCGGCGGGAGTTCCGGCAGATCCTCCCACTTCCACCAGCCGAACAGGGCCAGCCAGATCCGGGTGAAGACCCGGGAGGCGGCGATCCCGCCCCGCTCACGGATCCACGCCGACGCCCTCGCCATGTGCGGTGCGTCCGGCGCGTCGCCGGCCAGCCGGAGGGCGACGTACGCCTCGACGGTGGCGGAGAGCTCGCCCGGACCGCCGTAGAAGGTGGCCCAGGCGCCGTCCTGGCGCTGCTCACCGCGGATGAAGAGCGCGGCGGCCCGGGTGGTCTTCTCGTCGCGGATCCCCAGGAACTGGCGGAGCAGCAGGTCCTCGGCATCCATGGTGACGTTCGTCTCGAGGTCGCCCTTCCACCAGCCCTGGGCGTCCTGGCGCGTCAGCAGAAAGTCGGTGGCGCGCCGGACCGCGCGCCGGGCGGCCTCGTGCACCCCGGCCGCCACGAGGGTCTCACTGTCGGTGTCGCTGGCCGCGGCTGCCCGGGGCGGGAGAGCCCCGGTGCTTCCGTCGGTCGTCGCTGTCATGGCTTCCCCTTCGTGCAGTGCTCTGTAGTGCGTCTGCTGTGGGTCCGCCGTCGGCCGGTGCGCTGGTTCCCGCCACACCGGCCGGCGACTACGCGAGGGCTATTCGACCGATACTGATCATCTCTTTTCGCCCGTTGGTGCTCATCTCTTCCGTACGACGACGAAGTCGGCGAGCGCAGTGAACCGCGCCCGCACCCGGTCGGGCATGTCGACCGCGTCGAGCGCCTCGACGGCGACGGCGTGCTGACGACGTGCCTCGTCGGCGGTCCACTCACGGCCGCCCGCCTCCTCGATGAGGGCGGCGCGGGCCGCGAACTCCTCCTCGGAGAAGTTCTCGAAGTCGCTGCTCTTGGCGTCGGCTGCGAGCATCTCGCCGAGCCGCTCCGAGGCTGAGCCGCCCGCGGCGAGCGCGGCCACGACCGGCAGGGACTTCTTGCGCTGGCGCAGGTCGCTCCAGGTCTGCTTGCCGGTGGAGACCGGGTCGCCCCAGATGCCGAGCAGGTCGTCGACGGCCTGGAAGGCGAGGCCCAGGTGGTAGCCGTACTTCTCCAGGGTGTCGGCGGTACGGTCGTCGGCGCCGCCGAGCACCGCGCCGATGGAGCTGGCGCAGGCGAGCAGGGCGCCGGTCTTGTTGCCCTCCATCTCCAGGCACTCCTCGACGCTGACGCGGTCGCGGTGTTCGTAGGAGATGTCCTGCGCCTGACCGTCGATCAGGGCGCGGGTGGCGGTGGTCAGGCGGCGGGTGGCGCGGCCGGCCTCGACGGTGCCGAGTTCCAGCAGGACCTCGTTGGCGAGGGCGAACAGGGCGTCGCCGACGAGGATGGCCTGGGCGGGGCCGTGCACCTTCCACACCGTGTCGCGGTGGCGGCGCTGTTCGTCGCCGTCCATCAGGTCGTCGTGGAGCAGGGAGAAGTTGTGGACCAGTTCGACGGCGACGGCGCCGGGGATGCCGACCTCGGGCGAGGCGCCGGTGACCTCGGCGGAGAGCACCGCCAGGGCGGGGCGCACGGCCTTGCCGCCGTCGCCGGCCGTGGGCTTGCCGTCGGCGTCGATCCAGCCGAAGTGGTAGGCGGAAACGGTGTCCATGGGAGCGGCCAGGCGGTCGATCGCCGCCCGCAGTACCGGTGTGGCCAGGGTCCTCCCGCGCTCCAGGAGCGCGGCCACGTCCACCGCGGTCTCTCGAGCGGCCTTCTCGGCCGGGGGCACAGTGGGCACGGTCTCTCCTCTTGTTGCGGTACCGGGGGTGCGGGGGCCTGCCGCCGGGCGCTGGTTCAGCATCACGCCGCCTCCTCGACGTCGAAAAGGTGACGGGGGCGGGGCCGGCCCAGGGCGCTCAGCGCGGCTTCGGCCGCACTCACGCCGCTGCGGACCGCACTCTCCATGGTCGCGGGCCACCCAGTGGCGGTCCACGCTCCGGCCAGACAGAGGCCGGGTGCCTTGGTGCGGGCGCCGGGCCGCAGCCGCCCGACGCCGGGGATGGGGGCGAACGTCGCGGTGCGCTCCCTGGTCACGAAGAAGTCCTTCACCCGCGCACCGCGCGCCGCGGGCAACAGCCGCTCCAGCTCCGGCAGATACCGCTCGCGCAGCGCGGCGACCGGCTCGTCGATCTCGTCCTGCGCGGCCGACTGGGACAGGGCGAGGTACTGCCCGTCCCTGAGCCCGGAGGCGTCGGTCCGGTCGAACACCCACTGCACCGGGGTGCCGAGCGCCGCGAAGAACGGGCTGCTGAGCACCTTGCGGTCGTACACGACATGGACGTTGAGGATCGGCGCGGTGCCGATCTCCAGAAGTCGTTCCGGGGCGTCGAGGGCACCCTCGGGCAGCAGGTCGTACGCCTCGCGCTGGGCCACCGCGAGCACGACCGCGTCCGCGCGCAGCGTCTCGCCGGGAACCTGAACGATCCAACGCCCGTTCTCGTCAGTAGAGATGGAGGTGACGCGTGTACGGACCTCGGTGCGCACGCCCGCGGAGTCGAGCGCCTTGCGGGCCAGCCGGTCGTGCAGTTCGCCCAGCGGGACATGTGCCCATCCGATGTCGGCCGCGCCCGGGTCGGACAGCAGACCGGTCTTGAACACCATCGCGGCGAGCCCCAGTGAGGCGTCGCCCGCGACCGCGTTGAGGGTGGCGACCCCGACCAGGTCCCACAGGGCCTCGACGGCACGCGCCGACTGGCCGTGCGCGGTCAGCCAGCTGCCGAAGTCGGTTGCGTCCAGGCTCGGATCGGCGAGGTCGAGCCCCTTGAGCGCGAGCGCGGCACGCCCGACCTTCGCGCGATCGGCGAGCGACAGATGCGGATATGTCGCCAGGCTCCGGCCCAGGTGCAGGGGTACGGGCAGCGCGTCGCGCCGCAGTCTGCCGAGCCGACGGCCCTCGGGCCGCGCCAGGTCGACCACGGGTACGTCGAGACGGTCCTGAAGCGGTGCCAGCGCCGTTCCCTCGATGCGGTCGAGGAACCAGCGGTAGGCGGTGCAGCAGCGCAGATAGACGTGCTGTCCGTTGTCGACGGTCAGGTCGCCGCGCTGGAAGGAGAAGGCCAGACCACCGAGCCTCGGCCTGCCCTCGATCAGGGTGACGCGCACTCCGGCGTCGGCGAGTGCGAGCGCGGCGGTGATGCCGGCGAGCCCGCCGCCGACCACGACGGCGTCCTTCCCCGCACTGTCTCCCGGGATGTCCGCGAGCGACCCCTCGGGCCGCGTGCCGTCGGTCATCGTGCACCCTCCCCAGCGCGACCGCCGTCCCGGTACTTGAACGGTGCACGGCCGGTCGTCTCAGTCAGGGACGCGACCCGGCAGCGGAGGGTTGCCCGCCGCTTTTCGCCGGTGGCATCACCTTGGGCCGGAATGTCCATCAGGCGCGCCTCCTGATGGTACGGCTGACGGTTCGCCGGGTCACATGCCGGGCGTCCAGACCGGACAGACCGCGCACGGCGACGTACGCCTTCTCCCGCCCGGGCAGCGAGACCCGGCCGCGCAGCACGGCCTCGGGGTCGCGTTCGATGCGGTCGAGGAGGCGGAGGTAGATGCCGGCCATGGCGGCGACACAGGCGCCGCTGCGCCGGTCCAGCATGGGGAGCAGCCGGTAGCCCTCGGCGAAAAGGGCGCGGGCCCGACGCACTTCGAAGTGCACGAGGCCCGCGAAGTCGGAGCCCTCCGGTGGTGTCGGCCCGCTGAAGCCGGTGGAGCAGCCGAACTTGGCGAGGTCGTCGGAGGGCAGATAGGTGCGCCCGCCCTCGGCGTCCTCGCGGACGTCCCGCAGGATGTTGGTGAGCTGGAGGGCCAGCCCGAGCGTGTCGGCGTACTCGGGTGCGCGCTCGGCCCCGCGCGCGCCGGGTTCCGTGCCGAACACGCCGAGCGAGAGCCGTCCGATGGCGCCCGCCACACAGCGGCAGTAGACCTTCAGGTCGTCCCAGGTCTCGTAGGTCTCGCCGCGTACGTCCATCAGGACGCCGTCGATGAGCTCGTCGAGGCCGCCGAGCGGGATCGGGAAGGTGTCGGCGGCGTGGGCGAGGGCCACGGCCACGGGGTCGGTGTCGTCCTCGTCGACCTCGCGGTCACGGATCCGGCTCAGCAGCTCCCGGGTGTCCTCGAGCCTGGCGATCTTGACGTCGCCGGCAAGGGCGCCGTCGCCGATGTCGTCGACGCGGCGCGAGAACGCGTACAGCGCCGACATCGCGCGGCGCTTGGCCGTGGGCAGCAGCCTGATGCCATAGGCGAAGTTACGGGCCTGCTGCCCCGTGACGGCCTCGCAGTAGCTGTAGGCGGCGAGTACCGGTGCGGACGCGTGTGGTGCAGACTCCACGGTCCGGATCACCCCTCTCCTCGCAGAGTCACGCCCACCTCGCGCAGCAGCTGGAGCCTGCTGGCCTTCGGCGGGCCGGGAAGTACGTCGTATTCGGCGGCGGAGATCGCACGGATCGCCGCCTTTCCCCCCGCCACGAATCCCGCGAGCAGCAGCTTCAGCCTGCCGTGGACGCTACCCACCAGGGAGGTGCCTTCATTCAGGAGGGTTTGAGCGCGTTCGGCTTCGTATGCAACCAGTGCGCGCACCGATGCGCCTGCTGTTTTTGCCGCTAGGTCGGTTTCCTGGACGTGAAAGTGCTTCATGTCCGCCGCGGGCAGATAGATCCGGTCACGGCCGAGGTCCTCGGCGACGTCCTGGAGGTGCTCGACGATCTGCAGGGCCGTGCAGACCGCGTCGGAGCGGCGGATCCGCTCGGGCGTGGCGGTGCCGGTGACGGCGAGGACGAGCCTGCCGACGGGGTTGGCGGACAGTTCGCAGTAAGCAAGGAGATCGTCGTAGGTCTCGTAGCGCGTGACGAGCTGGTCCTGGCGGTTGGCGGCGATCAGGCCGAGGAAGGGCTCGGGGGTCAGCGAGCGCCGGCGCACGGTGGGCTGGAGGCGGCGCAGCAGGGGGTGGCGCGGGGTGCCGTCGAAGACGCGGCGCAGATCGGCCTCGAAGGCGTCGAGGAGCACCAGGCGGTCGTCGGCCTCCGCGGGCGACACGCCGAGCAGCCGGGCGTCGGCGCCACCGGGGGCGAGATCGCCGTCGCCGATGTCGTCGACGAGGCGGGCGAAGCCGTATACGGCCATGAGGTCGGTGCGCCAGGCCCTGGGCAGGAAGAAAGGCGCCACGGGGAAGTTCTCCGCGGCGGCCTTGTCGAGCGTGCCACGCTCGGGATCAGCTGTGCGCGCGCCGGTTCCCGTCACCGGGGGCTGCCCGGCGCGGGGACGGCACATGCTGCGTGGAGCTGGGGAGTTTCCGTAGCCATTGCCGTCACATCTCCCGTTCTACACCGCAGACCCAATGCACACTATTTCGGACACGCCGCCTGGCGTCCGCGCCGCGGCCCTGCGCGGGGGTGCCGTTCGTTATCGCCCCACTTGCCGCGTTTCGGTACCGGTACAGCTTACGTTGTACAACGGGGCCGGGCCCGTGGGGGTGTCCTGCACATCACAACAACACACCGATTGGCGTCAAGGTTCCCGAGACCAGCCGGAGTTGACGTTTCCTTTGCAGACGCGGGGCCCCGCCGGAGCAGTTCCGGCGGGGCCCTGCGAAGCGTCCTGGGCCGCACGGCCCATGTCCGGGTGGACTACTTGCCCGTGAACTTCTCGTACTCCTTGAGGACCTCGTCCGTCGGTCCGTCCATGCGCAGCTCGCCGCGTTCCAGCCACAGGACGCGGTTGCAGGTGTCGCGGATCGACTTGTTGTTGTGACTGACGAGGAACACCGTGCCGGCTTCCTTGCGCAGCTCACGGATGCGGTCCTCGGAGCGCTTCTGGAACTTGCGGTCGCCGGTGGCCAGCGCCTCGTCGATCATGAGGACGTCGTGGTCCTTGGCGGCGGCGATGGAGAAGCGCAGGCGGGCCGCCATGCCGGAGGAGTAGGTGCGCATGGGGAGGGTGATGAAGTCGCCCTTCTCGTTGATGCCGGAGAAGTCGACGATCTCCTGGTAGCGCTCCTTGATCTGCTCGCGGGACATGCCCATGGCGAGCCCGCCCAATATGACGTTCCGCTCGCCCGTGAGGTCGTTCATCAGGGCCGCGTTCACACCGAGCAGCGAGGGCTGGCCGTCGGTGTAGACCTTGCCCTTCTCCGCCGGGAGCAGGCCGGCGATGGCACGCAGCAGCGTGGACTTGCCGGAGCCGTTGGAGCCGATCAGGCCGATGGCCTCGCCCCGGTAGGCGACGAAGGAGACACCCCGGACGGCGTGCACCTTGCGCACGCCCCGCTCCTCGCCGCGCTTGAGGATGCGGCTCAGGGCGGCGGTGGCGCTGCCCTTGCCGGTCTTGGCGCCGTTGACGCGGTAGACGATGTGCAGCTCGTCCGCGATGACGGTGGGGATGCGCTCCGCGTCCTGCTCGGGGTCAGCCACGGCCGTACCTCTCTTCCGCCTTCCAGAAGTAGACGAAGCCGGCTCCGCCCGCCAGCACCGCCCAGCCCAGCGCGAAGGCCCACACGTGCGCGGGCAGGAACGAGGAATCGTATCCGTCGATCATCGCGAAACGGACCAGGTCCATATAGATCGCCGCGGGGTTCCACTGCAGGACGTCGGTGATCCAGCCCGGCCAGTTCTTGTCCGCGAGCATCGCCGGGATGCTGAACATCACGCCGGACGCGTACATCCAGCTACGCAGGAGGAACGGCATCAGCTGGGCCAGGTCGGGCGTCTTGCTGCCCATGCGGGCGAAGATCAGAGCGAGCCCCGAGTTGAAGACGAACTGCAGCGTCAGCGCGGGCACGACGAGCAGCCAGGACAGGTCGGGGAAGCTGCCGAAGGCCATCATGATCACGACGAGCACGCCCATGGAGTAGAGCAGCTGCTGGAGCTGCTGGAGCGCGAACGACAGCGGCAGCGAGGCCCGGGGGAAGTGCAGTGCGCGTACCAGGCCCAGGTTGCCCGAGATGGCACGCACACCCGCGAGCACCGAGCTCTGGGTGAACGTGAAGACGAACACGCCGGTCACCAGGAACGGCACGTAGATGTCGCCCGGGATGCCCTCCCGGGCGCCCAGCAGCATGCCGAAGATGAAGAAGTACACGGCCGCGTTCAGCAGCGGGGTGGCCACCTGCCAGAGCTGGCCGAGCTTCGCCTGGCTGTACTGGGCGGTCAGCTTCGCCCGCGAGAACGCGAGGATGAAGTGCCGCCGGTCCCAGAGCTGGCGGACGTACTCGAACAGCGAGGGGCGGGCGCCGCTCACGGTCAGCCCGTGCTTGGCGGCCAGCTGGGCCGCCGTGAGTCCCTCGTCGGGCGACGGAGGCGCGCTCACCGCGACTCCGCCGTCGTGCGTTGTCTCACTCACCAGTGGAAACTTTCGTCTTCGAGATGCGCAGCCTGTGCGGGCTTGGCATGAACCTGGGGCCCGGATGGGGCCCGGGGGCTCTTCAGGACCGAGCTTGTCAGATGACGGGAGGTCGGCCCAGTCGAGTCAGCCGCCACACCGTACGCCACTTCATGGGCCGGCGGGGACCGCACGAGGTGGTCCACCCTTCCCGGAATCCGCCGAACCATGCCTTGAGGGCGGGGCGGGACGGGCGGCGGAGGAGGGTCAGCAGCATCCACACGCCCAGATAGACCGGGACGAGCGGGGCCGGAAGGTTTCGCCGGGCCAGCCAGACGCGGTTGCGGGCGACCATGCGGTGGTAGACCGCGTGCCGCGAGGGCGCGGTCGTCGGGTGGTACAGCACCATGTCGGACCGGTAGTCGATCAGCCAGCCCGCGTCGAGGGCCCGCCATGCCAGGTCGGTTTCCTCATGGGCGTAGAAGAATGCGTCCGGCAGCCCGCCGACTTCGGCGAAGACCTGGGTCCGGACGGCGTTGGCGCCACCCAGGAACGTGGTGACCCGCGAGGAACGCATCGGGTCGGAGGCCCGCAGCCGGGGCACATGGCGGCGCTGGGTGACTCCGGTCTCCGGGTCGGCGATGCGGAAGCTGACGATCCCGAGCTTCGGGTCGGCCTCGAAGGCCTCGCGGCACAGCTCGGCGGTGTCGTGGTGGGCGAGCAGGCCGTCGTCGTCGAGGAAGAGCAGGATGTCGACGTCACGACCGCTGGGCCCGAAGGCCTCGATGCCGACGTTACGGCCACCGGGGATGCCGAGGTTCTCGGGCAGTTCGATGGTGCGCACGCCCTCGGGGACGTCCGGCACCGGGGAGCCGTTGCCGACCACGACGACCTCGACGCGGTCGCCGTCCTGCTTGGCGACCGAGTCGAGGAGGGCACGCAGTTCGTCGGGGCGGTTGCCCATCGTGATGATGACCGCGCCGACCTTCATCCCGTTCACTTCAGCCTGCTGGAGGCGAGGATGGACACGAGGTGCAGCAGGGTCTGCAGCAGCGCGATGCCGGCGAGTACGGCGACGCCGAGCCGGGAGAAGAACAGGTCGCCGCGGGCCTGGTCGGCGATCGCGAGGACCACGATCAGCAGCGAGGCCTCGATGCCGAGAATCAGACGGTGGAACTTGAGCATGGCGGCGGCCCTGCGGGCCAGGGCCATGCCGGAGGAGCGCATCTCGGACGCCGCCTCCTGGACCGGGGGCTTGCCGGCCTGGTGGCGGGCGACGCCGACCAGGTCGGTCTCGGCCTTGATCAGGATCGCACCGAGCGCGGCCAGCGTGCCGAGGAAGGCCCACAACCAGTCGATACGGCCGCTGCCCCACAGGTCGGCGGCGCGCAGCCCGAAGCCGACGAGCACGGCGGCGTCGGTGAGATAGGCGCCGACGCGGTCGAGGTAGACGCCGTTCAGCGAGTACTGCTTCTTCCAGCGGGCGATCTCGCCGTCGACGCAGTCCAGCAGCAGATACATCTGGACGCACACCACGCCCAGCACGGCGCCCGGGATCCCCGGCACCAGAAGGGCCGGGGCCGCGAGCACACCGAAAACGGTCATCAGGTACGTGAGCTGGTTGGGCGTGACCCTGGTGTTCACCAGGTAGCGGTCGACCCGCAGGGACACCTCACGCATGTAGAGGCGTCCCATCCAGTGCTCACCGCTGCGCCGGTCCTTGACCCCTGCGGGGTGGACGACCGGACGGAGTTCAGCTACCGATGGCCTTGACATAGTCGGCGTAGATGTCCTTGATCTGGTCGGTTGTCAGGTCGAGGTGTTCGAGGATCGTGTAGCGGCCGGGCCGGGTCTGCGGAGCGAACTCCACCGCGCGGACGAACTCGTCGTCCGTGAAGCCGATCTCCCTGGGCAGTACCGGCAGCCCGTGCCGACGCAGCACCTCGGCCATGAAGGCCGACTCCTCGTGCGCCCCGCGCAGGTACATGGCGAAAGCCGCACCCAGTCCGCACTGCTCGCCGTGGGCGGCGGCACGCTTGGGGAACAGCAGGTCGAAGGCGTGGTTGATCTCGTGGCAGGCGCCGGAGGACGGACGGGAGTCGCCCGACACCGACATGGCGATACCGCTGAGCACCAGCGCCTCGGCGAGCACCTGGAGGAAGCCGGTGTCCCCTATACCTCCGGGGTGCCGGAGCACCGCCTCACCGGCCTGGCGGGCGATGGCGGCGGCGAGGCCGTCGATCTTCTCGCCGTTGACGCGGTTGGCGAGCTCCCAGTCCGCGATCGCCGAGATATTGGAGATCGCGTCGCCGATGCCGGCCCGTACGAAGCGGGCCGGGGCCTCGTGGATGATGTCGAGGTCGATGACGACGGCGATCGGGTTCGGCACGCCGTACGAGCCGCGGCCCGCGTCGTTGTCGAGGGTGGCGACCGGCGAGCACAGGCCGTCGTGCGCGAGGTTCGTCGGTACGGCGACCAGGGGCAGGCCGACGCGTGCCGCGGCGAACTTGGCGCAGTCGATGATCTTCCCGCCGCCGAGGCCGACGACGGCGTCGTAGTGGCCGGCCTTTATGTCACTGGCCAGCCGCACCGCGTCGTCGAGCGTGCCGCCGCCGACCTCGTACCAGCTGGCGCCGGGCAGCACGGGAGCGAGCCGCTCCCTCAGCCGGGCACCGGAACCGTTGCTGACCGCGACGGCCAGCTTGCCGGAGTGCGAGATGCGCTCGTCGGCGAGCACACCGCCCAGGTCGTCGAGGGCGCCCGCGCGGATGTCGACGACGACGGGCGAGGGGATCAGCCGGGTCAGTACAGGCATGCGATCTCCCGTCCGCGAGCGAGATCGTCGTGGTTGTCGATCTCCACCCACTTGACGTCGCCGATCGGCGCCACGTCGATGCGGAAGCCGCGGTCCACCAGCTCCTGGTAGCCGTGCTCGTAGAACTGCTGCGGGTCGGTCTCCCAGACCGCCTTCAGGGCGTCGGCCAGCTCGGGGGCGGCGTCTCCCTCGATGAGGGTGACGCCGATGTACTCGCCGGTGGCCTCGGCGGGATCCATCAGCTTGGTGATCTTCGTCATGCCCTTCTCGGGGTCGACGACGACCTTCATCTCCTCGTCGGCCAGGCTCTTCACCGTGTCCAGCGCGAGGATGATCTTCTTGCCGTCGCCGCGGGCGGCGAGCAGCGTCTTCTCGACGGAGACCGGGTGCACGGTGTCGCCGTTGGCGAGGATCACGCCGTCCTTGAGGGCGTCACGGCCGCACCACAGGGAGTAGGCGTTGTTCCACTCCTCGGCCTTGTCGTTGTCGATGAGGGTGAGCTTGAGGCCGTACTTCGCCTCCAGCGCCTCCTTGCGCGCGTACACGGCCTCCTTGCGGTAGCCGACGATGATCGCGACCTCGGTCAGACCGATCTCGGCGAAGTTCCCGAGGGTCAGATCGAGAACCGTGGGTTCCCCCTCTATACCCGCGGGCCCCACTGGCACCAGAGCCTTCGGAAGGCTGTCTGTGTAGGGGCGCAGACGCCGTCCGGCGCCGGCCGCCAGCACGAGGCCGATCATGCGGGTTCTCCTTCATCGTGTACGGCGGGCGCCCCGGAGGACACCCAGAAGCGGATGCTCTCGACGAGCACCACCAGGGCCACGGCCACGGCGATCACCGTGAACGCGACCGTGAACTGTGAGGCGGAGAGCACCGCGGCGAGGACGGTGACGAGCAGCGTCCGTCCTTCGTGCCCCCCGATGGCGCGCACCAGCCAGGCCGGGGGCGCTCCGGCGTTGCCGCGGATGCGGTACACCGTGTCGTAGTGATGGTAGGCGACGGCCCCCACCAGCCCGAAAGCCGCAGGAAGGGCTCCGTTCACGTCCGCTTTGACCGCGAGGACGAGGACGGTGCCGTACTCGGCGGCGCGGAAGACCGGGGGGACCAGCCAGTCGAGGGCGCCCTTGAGGGGCAGGGCGACGGCGGCGGCCGAGGTGAGCACGTAGAGGACGGCTGCCGCGACCGGCAACGCGCTGCCGTACGGCTCCAGTGCCGCCGCGAGGACCAGCAGGGCCGCGCCGGGCAGGGCGACGAGGACGCGGGCGCCGAACGGCGGCTTGGCGGGCAGCTTGCGCAGCGCTCGTGCCAACGCCTCGGCGAGCGGCCCGCTGTCCGCCAGGTCCGCCAGCGCCTGCGCCGCCCGGTCCGTCCGCCGGGCCTTGCGGGTCAGCGAGCGCAGTACGCGGCCCGCCGTGGTGTACGTCGCGGCGAAGGCGCAGCCGATGAGCAGCGCGTAGAAGGTGATCCGAGGGGTGGTGACCGCCGTGAGCACCGCGATCATCGCCCAGCGCTCGCCGATCGGCAGAACGATCATCCGGCGCACCCACACCGTCCAGCCGACGCTGTCGAGCTTGTCGGAGAGGGCCGCGGTGGGGCTGGTGTTGGCGGTGGCGTCGTGGTTGGCCTCGTTGAAGGAGAAGTCCACGACGTGCCGGCAGGTCTGGAGGACCATCGCGCCGAGGGCGAGGGCCCAGACGTCGTCGCCGCCCCGGGCCGCGCCGAGGGCGAGGCCGGCGTAGTAGGCGTACTCCTTGGCCCGGTCGAAGGTGGCGTCCAGCCAGGCGCCGAGCGTGGAGTACTGCAGGGAGTAGCGGGCGAGCTGGCCGTCGGTGCAGTCCAGGACGAACGAGAAGATCAGCAGGAGCCCGGCCGCGACGAACCCGCCCCGGGTGCCGGTGGCCGCGCAGCCCGCCGCGATGAGCGCGGTGATCAGGGAGGCGGTGGTGACCTGGTTGGGGGTCAGGCCACGGCGGGCGCACCAGCGGGCGATGTAGCGGGAGTAGGGGCTGACGCAATAGGTCGTGAAGAAGCCGTCACGGGACTTCACGGCCGACTTCAGGCGTACGGCCTCGTCGTCGACGGTCAGGACGGCCTGCCGTGCCTCGTTGCGGGCCTGCGGGTCGGCCGGGACGGCGGCGACCAGGCTGCCGAGCTCGGGGCGGTGGACGTCGGTGCCCTCGTCGTCGAGCGCGGTGACGATGCGGTCGGCGAGGTTGTCGACCGCCACGGCCGTGCCGCCGCCCGCGGAGTTCTCGCGCGCCATCGCGCGGGTCAGGGCGTGGCGGCCGGCCGGCTGGGCCGTCACGGCGCCGGGGATCGCGGCGAGCGGGAAGCGGGGGTCGGTCAGGCCGAGGCGCAGCGCGTGCTGGTGGCCGACGAAGCGGGCGTCGACGACGGCGACCCGCTGGTCGCCGGGTACCTGGGCGAGGAGCGTCTCGGCGTCGGCGGCGTCGGATGCGACCCGCACGTCATAGCCGAGGGACCGCAGATCGCCCTCGATCGACGATCCGGGGACCGGCTGACCGGTGAGGATGGCGGTCGACAACCGAACTCACTCCCTGGGGGCCGGCGTGTCCGCGCCGGTCATGTACGTGGGTGGCGGCGCCCGTTGGCGGTGGCGGCCGGGCGGCGTGTCGGCAGAGGCTATCGGATGGATGGAAGCCGACGTTCACCACCCGTTTGACGGAGCGATCAACGCGGTTTGCCCAGCGCATTGCCGCGATCATCATCGGGGATCCGGGGCTCCGCCCACAAACTCGTACTGACAGACGAGACATCGGGGACATTGGTTCCACCGTCGGCACCCCGGCATAGGGTGGGCGACCATGACATGGCTGATCACAGGCGGAGCCGGATACATCGGAGCACATGTGGCGCGGGCCATGACCGACGCCGGGGAGCGGGTCCTCGTACTGGACGACCTCTCGGCCGGGCGGCCCGCTCGGCTCCCCGCTCATGTTCCCCTCGTCGAGGGCTCGTCGCTCGACGGTGACCTGCTGAAGCGGGTGTTCGCCGAGCACACGGTGACCGGTGTGGTGCATCTCGCGGCGCGCAAGCAGGTCGGCGAGTCCGTGGCGGAGCCGACGCGCTACTACCGGGAGAACGTGGGCGGTCTGGCCACGCTCCTGGAAGCGGTCGCCGAGGCGGGGATCAAGCGGTTCCTGTTCTCGTCGTCCGCCGCGGTCTACGGCAACCCGGATGTGGATCTCATCACGGAGGACACCCCGTGCGCGCCGGTGAACCCGTACGGCGAGACCAAGCTCGCCGGGGAGTGGCTGGTGCGGGCGGCGGGCCAGGCATACGGGATCTCCACCGTCTGCCTGCGCTACTTCAACGTCGCGGGCGCCGCCTCGCCCGAGCTGGCCGACACCGGCGTCTTCAACATCGTCCCCATGGTCTTCGACCGGCTGACCCGCGACGAGGCCCCGCGGATCTTCGGCGACGACTATCCGACGCCGGACGGCACCTGCGTGCGTGACTACATCCATGTCGCCGACCTCGCCGAGGCGCACCTGGCGGCGGCCCGGCGGTTGACGGCACCCGACGCGAGCGGCGATCTGACCGTCAACATCGGCCGCGGCGAGGGCGTCTCCGTACGCGAGCTGATCACCGTCATCGGCGAGGTCACCGGCGACGCGCGCCCCGCCGTCGTCGAGGCCCGGCGCCCCGGCGACGCCCCGCGCGCGGTCGCCTCGGCCGCACTCGCCGCCGGGAAGCTCGGCTGGACGGCCCGGCGCGGGGTACGCGAGATGGTCGAGTCGGCATGGCAGGGGTGGCTGCTGCACCACGGCGGCCGGCCGGGCAACTGATCATGCAGGGCCCTGACCTGCGGCTCGTTTCCGCAGGTCAGGGCACATGACAACGGTGTTCAGTGCCGCGTTGCCCGATACCCCCCGCCCGTAGTTCACTGTGATCCCGGACGGACATTGCGATCGTCGGACAGATCACGGAAGGGCGGCTTCCCATGGGGGCTGGGCACGATCACGGGCACGGGCACGGGCCGACCAGCGGTACGGCCGCTGCCGCCTACCGCGGGAGACTGCGGGTGGCGCTGGCGATCACGCTCGGCGTCATGGTGGTCCAGATCGTCGGCGGTGTGGCCGCGGACTCGCTCGCCCTGGTCGCGGACGCCGCGCACATGGCGACGGACGCGGTCGGTCTGGGCATGGCCCTGCTCGCCATCCACTTCGCGAACCTCCCGCCGAGCACGACCCGCACCTTCGGCTACGCCCGCGCCGAGATCCTCGCCGCCCTCGCCAACTGCCTGCTCCTGCTCGGCGTCGGCGGCTATGTCCTGTACGAGGCGATCCAGCGGTTCTTCACGCCCGCCGACACCGAGGGCGGCCTGATGATCGTGTTCGGTGCGATCGGTCTGGTCGCGAACATGATCTCGCTGACGCTGCTGATGCGCGGCCAGAAGGAGAGCCTGAACGTGCGCGGGGCGTTCCTGGAGGTGGCCGCGGACACGCTGGGCTCGCTCACGGTGCTGGTCTCGGCGGCGGTGATCCTGGCCACCAGCTGGCAGGCCGCCGACCCGATCGCCTCGCTGGTGATCGGCGTGATGATCGTGCCGCGCACCCTCAAGCTGCTGCGCGAGACCCTCGACGTACTGCTGGAGTCGGCCCCCAAGGACGTCGACATGAACGAGGTGCGGGCCCACATACTCGCCCTGGACGGCGTCGAGGACGTCCACGATCTGCACGCCTGGACGATCACCTCCGGCATGCCCGTGCTGTCCGCCCATGTGGTGGTGCGCTCCGACGTCCTGAACGCGATCGGCCACGAGAAGATGCTGCACGAGCTCCAGGGGTGCCTCGGTGACCACTTCGACGTGGAGCACTGCACCTTCCAGCTGGAGCCGGTCGGACACGCGGAGCACGAGGCCCGGCTCTGCCACTGAAACAACCGTACGGTCCGACAAGACGTCAGTACGGACGGAATGCAGCGATCCGGTGGTCGGTCGCGTCCTCATGCCCACAGCGCCGCTTCGAGCGGTTCCGTACCCGCCGCGCCGGGCACGATCAACTGCCGGGAGTGTCGGATTCGTACGGCACACTTGGGGCGCAAGACCGAGGCGAAGGATGGGTATGCCGATCACACCTGCCACCACGACGCACCGTGCGTCGAACGGCACCGCGGACGCGATTTTGCTGGAACTGGTCGACGAGAACGGTGTGACGATCGGCACCGCGGAGAAGCTCGCCGCCCATCAGCCTCCCGGTCAGCTGCACCGCGCCTTCTCCGTGTTCCTCTTCGACGAGCACGGCCGGCTGCTCCTCCAGCAGCGGGCGCTGGGCAAGTACCACTCCCCCGGCGTCTGGTCCAACACCTGCTGCGGCCACCCCTACCCCGGTGAGGCACCCTTCGCGGCCGCGGCCCGCCGGACGTACGAGGAGCTCGGCGTCTCCCCGTCCCTGCTCGCCGAGGCGGGCACGGTCCGCTACAACCACCCGGACCCGGACTCGGGCCTGGTGGAGCAGGAGTACAACCACCTCTTCGTCGGCCTGGTGCAGTCGCCGCTGCGGCCGGACCCCGAGGAGGTCGGCGACACGGCCTTCGTGACGCCCGCCGAGCTGGCGGAGCGCCACGCGAAGGACACCTTCTCGTCCTGGTTCATGACCGTCCTCGACGCGGCCCGCCCCGCGGTCAGGGAGCTGACGGGCCCGTCGGCCGGCTGGTGACGAGGACCGCGGGGGCCTGGGGGGTGTTTCGAAAGTCCCGCACAGCACCCCCTAGGGCACACGCACGGGTTTGAGCGGGACGGCGGCCCAGATCACCTTGCCGCCGCTCGCCGTGTGCTCGACGTCGCACACGCCGCCCGCCTCCCGCGTGACCTCGCGGACCAGGAGCAGCCCGCGGCCGCCGGTCCGGCCGTGGTCGGCCTCCAGGGCGGTCGGACGGTAGGGGTGGTTGTCCTCCACCGAGACCCGTAGCCACTCGGCGCCGACAGCGACCTCCACGGCGAGCGTCGGCGACAGCAGCGCCGCGTGCCGGACGGCGTTCGTGACCAGTTCCGACACGATCAGCAGCACTCCCTGCACCAGATCGTCCGGTACCGGCACGCCCTGGCGGTACAGCAGGTCCCGCACGGCGTGCCGGGCCTGCGGGACCGAGGCGTCGACGGCTGGGGCGGTGAACCGCCAGACGCCCTCGTACGGCAGTGGATGCGGCGGCCGCTGGACGAGCGACTCGTCCGCGCCACCTCCTGGGCGTGGGCCGGACCCGCGCCCGTGGTTCTCCATCGTCCGGTCGCCACCCTCGCGCTCGATTGTCACCACACGTAGAGTGTTGGTAACGCGCAGGTCCAGACCGAAGAACTGAACACAAGTCAGCGGGTATCGAGCGTTTCTGACCGTTGGCGTATGACCCGGTCAGTTGTGGGACCGCTCCGGCGCCGCTTGTGCCGACTTCACGAACTATTCGGGTTGTACGGGTTTGCCGCCACCGCCGTCCGGCCCGTCCCGACCGTCACTCTCGGTGATCAGCTGCTCGGAGACCATGCTGACGACCCGGCGTCCACCGTAGCCGGTCGCGATCAGGCCGAGTCCGTCGAAGAGGAGGACGAGGGAGAACAGCGTCCCGATGATGTACCGGCTGCTGGGCCAGGCACTCAGTACCAGGATGCCGAGGGACAGGTCGAAGGCGCCCTGCAACAGGGTCCAGCCCATCTGCGGACCGCGCACCACGAGGCTGCCGACCAGCCGGAACAGCCCGCCCGTGAGGAACAACAGGGCGGCGAACATGGCCAGCGCCTCGGCCGCCGCCTCCGGCCTGCGGATCACGACCGCGCCGGCCGCGATGTTCAGTGCCGCGACCACCACGCCCAGCCAGAAGAAGTTGGTGCCGCGCGCCTGGACCGCGTGCCCCAGACCGACGACCCCGCCGATCAGCAGCAGCCAGCCGAACAGCAGCATCGAGGTCAGCGTGGCGAACGCGGTGTAGAGCAGCCCGACCAGTCCGCCGACGACCAGCAGTACGCCGAGGACGCCGAGCCAGCTGAAGCCGCGCCGGAGTTTCGCCGCCTCGCCCGTGGGTTGGGTGGACCTCGTCATGAGTGCCTCCCGGATCGGTCTGCTCCCGTGTACCCAGTTCCGCCCCTGGCTCGTCAACGATCACAGGGCCCTTCCTGACCGGCCGTTCGAGGTCGCCGGATAGCATCCGGCCCATGGAGCCCCAGCTGTTGCACAGCGTCACCGATTCGGTCGCCACCGTCGTGATCCACCATCCGGCCAAGCGCAACGCGATGACGGCCGCGATGTGGCGGGCGCTGCCGCCGCTGCTCGGCACGCTGGCCGCCGATCCGGCCGTACGGGCGCTGGTGCTGACCGGCGAGGGCGGGACGTTCTGCGCGGGCGCCGACATCTCCACGCTCCAGGGGTCGCCCCAGGAGGCGCAGGGGCTGGCCGTGGCGGCCGAGGAGGCGCTGGCCGCCTTCCCGAAGCCCACGCTGGCGGCGATCCGGGGGCACTGTGTGGGTGGCGGGTCCCAGCTGGCGGCGGCGTGCGATCTGCGGTTCGCCGAGGAGGGGGCGCGGTTCGGGGTGACGCCGGCCAAGCTCGGGATCGTCTATCCGGCCTCCTCCACCCGGCGGTTGGCGTCGCTGGTGGGGCCGTCCGCCACCAAGTACCTCCTCTTCTCGGGTGAGTTGATCGACGCGGGGCGCGCGTCGCGCACGGGCCTGGTGGACGAGGTGCTGCCCGAGGGCGAACTCGGCAAGCGCGTGGCGGAGTTCACCCGGATCCTGGTGTCGCGTTCCCAGCTGACGCAGGCCGCGGCGAAGGAGTTCGCGGACGGTCGCACCGACCGCGACGAGCACTGGGCGCAGCAGGCACGCGGAAGCGGCGACACCGCGGAGGGCGTCGCCGCGTTCCTGGAGCGCAGGCAGCCGCACTTCACCTGGAACGTTCCTACGTCAGGCTGAAGCGGCTGTTGGTGCGGAACTCCTCGACGAGGTGCGCGGGCGCCTTCTGCGGGGAGCCGGCGTCGTAGGGCGGCTGAGGGTCGTACTCGGTCAACAGCTGGACGGCCTGGGCGTGTTCGTCACCGGCGATCTTCCCGACCAGGGTCAGTCCCATGTCGATGCCGGAGGAGACTCCGGCCGCGGTGATGTACTTGCCGTCCGGCACGACCCGCTCGCCCGTGGGCTCGGCGCCGTACTGCGGCAGGAAGTCGAGGGTGAGCCAGTGCGAGGTGGCACGGCGCCCCTCCAGGAGTCCTGCGGCCCCGAGGAGCAGCGAGCCGCTGCACACGGAGGTCGTCCAGGTGCTGGTGGCGTCGGCGGTCCTGAGCCACTCCAGGAGGGCCTCGTTCTCGACCTCGGCGAAGGTTCCCGGCCCGCCCGGCACCACGATCACATCCGGGTGCGGCACGTCGGCGAGCGCCTTGTCGGCCGTGAGGGCGAGGAATCCCGTGTCGGCGCGCACGGGCCCCGCCGTCCCGGCGACGAAGTCGACCCGGACGTCCGGGAGGCGGCTCAACGCCTCGTAGGGGCCCACGATGTCGAGGGCGGTGAAGCGGTCGTAGAGAACCATGGCGATCTGCACGGTGCTTCCTTTCGGCAGGGTCTCAGTGGGTGGGTGCGGGGTGGAACCGGCGGCGGTACTCGGCGGGGGCCGCCCCGAGGGCCTTGACGAAGGCGCGCCGCATCGCCTCCGGGGTGCCGTAGCCGCTGGCCCGGGAGATCTCCTCGACGCCGTCCGTGGTGTCCTCCAGCAGGCGGCGGGCATGTTCGAGACGGACCCGGTCCACGTACCGGCCGGGCGTCATGCCGGTCTCGGCCTGGAAGGCGCGGGCGAAGTGACGCGGGGAGAGGCTGGCGCGGGCCGCGAGCGCCTCGACGCTCAGATCGGTGTCGGGGTGCTCGGTGATCCAGCGCTGGACGTCGCGCAGGGGTTCGCGCCGGGCGGTCTGGGCGGCCAACTGGGCGCTGAACTGGGCCTGGTTACCGGGGCGGCGCAGGAACACCACCAGGTGTCGTGCGATGCCGAGGGCCACGTCCCGGCCCAGGTCCTCCTCGACCAGGGCGAGCGCCAGGTCGATGCCGGAGGTGACGCCGGCGGAGGTGGCCACATGCCCGTCACGCACGAAGATGGGGTCCGGGTCGACCTGCACCTCGGGATGGTCCCGGGCGAGCTTGTCGCAGTACGCCCAGTGGGTCGTGGCACGGCGACCGTCCAGCAGACCCGCCCCCGCGAGCAGGATCGCGCCGGTGCAGACGGAGACCAGACGCTCGGCACGAGGGCCGTGCGCACGCAGCCAGTCGACCAGCTCGGGCCGAGGCCCGCGCGTGCCTTCGCCGCCCGGTACGAGGAGCGTGTGCGGGTCGGACACGTCGGCGAGGGATTCGTCCGGTACGACGGTCAGGCCGCTGGACGCGCGGACGGGGCCGCCGTCCAAGGAGGCCGTGCGGATGCGGTAGGTGCCCGGCCGGTGCTTCTCGGCCCCCGCGAAGACCTCCAGGGGGCCGGTGAGGTCGAGGCTCTGTACACCGTCGAAGAGAACGAAGAGAACGGTTCGCTGCGCCATGCCATCGATTCTTCGGGGCCGACGCCATGACCACAATGACGGGCTCCCCACCTTTCCTGCCATGAGCGCGCACGGACCCGGGGAACGTACCAAGCGGTTGGTAACCTCCCGCTCATGACTACTGCCGCCCTGGAGCCGCGAGCCGGCCGCCGCTGCCACAACATGCTCAACTCCCTGCACTCGACGTCCTACTTCGCCCCCGAGCTGGGCAAGGAGCTGGGCGCCCTCGGGATCACGCACCCCAGGGCCGTCAACTTCGCGGTGCGGGCGGCCGCGCTGGGGCCGGTGGGGGCGGGGGCGGTGACGGCGGCGTTCTACAACTACAAGCACGACCTGGTGGCCCGGCATGTCCCCGCGGTCTGGGCGATCGCCTCGCCCGAGGACGTCCTGGCGGCACGCGCGCGTGCGGTCGACGCCGCGCTGCGGCGGCTGCTGGGCGAGGACGCCGTGACGTCCCCGGAGATGACGGAGGCCGCCGGGCTCGCACTGCGCGCGGCCGAGGCGTGTTCCCGCAGCGCGCGGCCGCTGTACTCCGCCCATGCGGATCTGCCGGTGCCCGAGGAGGCGCACCTGGCGTATTTCCACGCCACGACGCTGCTGCGCGAGCACCGGGGTGACGGGCATCTCGCCGTACTGATGTCGGCCGGGCTCGACGGGCTGGAGGCGGTCGTCACCCACACGGCGACCGGCAAGGGCATGACGCCGAAGTGGGTGTTCACCACGCGTGGCTGGGCCCAGGAGGACTGGGACGCGGCGTCCGACCGGCTGCGTGTGCGTGGCCTCCTGGACGAGGCGGGCGAGCTGACGTCGGAGGGGGTCACGCTGCGGGAGCGGATCGAATCCGAGACGGACCGGCTCGACCGGGCGCCGTACGAGCACCTCGGGGCGGAGAGGGTCGGGCGGCTGACGGAACTCGGCGCCGGGTTCGCACGAGCGGCGGTGGCAGCGGGCGCCTTCCCCTCGGACCTCCTGGGCAGGGCCTGAACGGCCTCGTCCGCAAACTTCCTCAGAGGGGCCCCAGACGGGCTGAGACGTCAGCGACCGCATAGCCCGCCCATGTCGCGGTACCCGGTCCTCAACCTGAGGAAGGAGTAGTCACGTGTTCCGTGCCATCGCAGACGTGCTCCGGCAGATAGGCGGGGCCATCGCCACCGTCGTGACGTTGCCGTTCCGGGCTCTGGCCCGGCTCTTCGGAGGTGCATCGAGCAGTACACGCAGTCGTAGGGCTTGATTCCGACCCGCCGCGACGGGCCGCGTCGCCGCCCTGATCCCCGGTTGTCGGTGCCACCTGCCACAATTGCCGCGCAACCTCAGTGAGAAGGCGGGACGGGATCGTGACGACACCCCTCGTAGGGTCCATCGAAGGCAGGATCGCCGCGGAGCTCGGCGTACGAGAGCGGCAGGTGAAGGCTGCCGTGGAGCTGCTCGACGGCGGTTCGACGGTGCCCTTCATCGCCCGCTACCGCAAGGAAGCGACCGAGATGCTCGACGACGCGCAGCTGCGCACGATCGAGGAGCGGCTGCGCTACCTGCGGGAGCTGGAGGAGCGGCGGACGGCGATCCTGGAGTCGGTGCGCGAGCAGGGCAAGCTCACCGACGAGCTGGAGGCCCAGATCCGCGGCGCCGAGACGAAGGCGCGGCTCGAGGACATCTATCTGCCGTACAAACCCAAGCGCAGGACAAAGGCACAGATCGCCCGCGAGGCAGGACTGGAGCCGCTCGCCGAGGGTCTGCTCGGCGACCCGACCGTCGAGCCCCTCGCCGCCGCCGCGGCCTTCGTCGACGCCGACAAGGGCGTGGCCGACCCGCAGGCCGCACTGGACGGCGCCCGGGCGATCCTCACGGAGCGGTTCTCGGAGGACGCCGACCTGATCGGCGAGCTGCGTGAGCGCATGTGGGTGCGCGGCCGGCTGGTCGCGAAGGTGCGGGAGGGCAAGGAGGAGGCGGGCGCGAAGTTCGCCGACTACTTCGACTTCGCCGAGCCGTTCACCGAACTCCCCTCGCACCGCGTCCTGGCGATGCTCCGCGGCGAGAAGGAGGAGGTCCTCGACCTCGTCCTGGAGCCGGAGGAGCCGACGGAGGGACCTTCGTCGTACGAGGGGATCGTCGCCGGGAAGTTCGGGATCGCCGACCGCGGCCGTGCCGCAGACAAGTGGCTGAAGGACACCGTCCGCTGGGCCTGGCGCACCCGCATCCTCGTCCACCTCGGCATCGACCTGCGCCTGCGCCTGCGCACGGCCGCCGAGGACGAGGCCGTGGGCGTGTTCGCGGCGAACCTACGCGATCTGCTGCTCGCCGCCCCGGCCGGCACACGCGCGACGCTGGGCCTGGACCCCGGCTTCCGTACGGGCGTCAAGGTCGCCGTGGTCGACGCGACCGGCAAGGTGGTGGCCACCGACGTCATCCACCCGCACGTCCCGGCCAACAGGTGGGACGAGGCCATCGCCAAGCTGGCCCGCCTGTCGAAGGAGCACGCGGTCGACCTGATCGCGATCGGCAACGGCACGGCGTCCCGTGAGACCGACAAGCTCGCCGGTGAACTCATTTCCAAGCACCCGGAGTTGAAGCTCACCAAGGTGATGGTGTCCGAGGCGGGCGCCTCCGTGTACTCGGCCTCGGCCTTCGCCTCGCAGGAACTGCCCGACATGGACGTGTCGCTGCGCGGCGCGGTGTCCATCGCGCGCCGCCTCCAGGACCCGCTGGCCGAGCTGGTGAAGATCGACCCGAAGTCGATCGGCGTCGGCCAGTACCAGCACGACCTGTCCGAGGTGAAGCTGTCGCGCTCGCTGGACGCGGTGGTCGAGGACTGTGTGAACGGCGTCGGTGTGGACGTCAACACCGCCTCAGCCCCCCTGCTCGCGCGGGTCTCCGGCATCACCTCCGGCCTCGCCGAGAACATCGTGTCCCACCGGGACGCCAACGGCCCGTTCACCTCCCGCTCGCAGCTGAAGAACGTGGCGCGGCTCGGCCCGAAGGCGTACGAGCAGTGCGCGGGCTTCCTGCGGATCCGCGGCGGCGACGACCCGTTGGACGCGTCCAGCGTGCACCCCGAGGCCTACCCCGTCGTCCGGCGCATGGTGAAGACGTCCGGTCAGGAGGTGGCCGCGCTCATCGGCAACACGGGCGTGCTGCGGTCGCTGAAGGCGAACGACTTCGTGGACGAGACGTTCGGTCTGCCGACCGTGACCGACATCCTCAAGGAGCTGGAGAAGCCCGGGCGCGACCCGCGTCCCGCCTTCAAGACGGCCACCTTCAAGGAGGGCGTCGAGAAGATCTCGGACCTGGTGTCCGGGATGGTCCTGGAGGGCGTTGTGACGAACGTGGCCGCCTTCGGGGCGTTCATCGACGTCGGTGTCCACCAGGACGGTCTGGCGCACGTCTCCGCGCTGTCCAAGACGTTCGTCAAGGATCCGCGGGACGTGGTCAAGCCCGGTGACATCGTCAAGGTGAAGGTCCTCGACGTCGACATTCCGCGCAAGCGGATCTCCCTCACGCTGCGGCTCGACGACGAGGCGTCGGCGCAGGGCCAGCAGGGCGGGGGCGGCGGCGAACGCCGGCAGCGCGGCGGACGCCCGCCGCAGCAGCGCCAGGGGCGCGGCGGTGGCGGGGGCGGCGGCTCGCGTCAGGCGGCGCCTCCGGCGAACAGCGCCATGGCCGACGCGCTGCGCCGCGCGGGTCTGCTCGACCCCAAGAAGGGCAAGCGCTGAGACGACACACGGGCCCGGGCTCTTTGCAACGACAGGGGTCCGGGCCGGTCGGCCCGTAGGGTGATGCCATGCCGATGTCGCGCGTCATCACCTGGGAAGTGTCGGAGAGCGCGGGCGTCGGGACCGCCTGGGTCGACTTCGACGACGACACCCTGCGCGCGCGTGGCCGAGCGGTCGGCACGGTTCCGGAGCCGTACTGGCTCTCGTACGAACTCGACACGACCGAGGCCTTCGTGACGCGTCGGCTTGAGGTCACCGTCGAGTCCGCGGGCGGCGTACGCACGCTCGACCTGCGGCACGACGGGACGGGCCGGTGGACGGCGGACGGTGAACACCTGCCCGAGGTCGACGGCGCCCGCGACTGCGACCTGGGCCTGTGTCCGCTCACCAACACGATGCCCGTGCTGCGGCACGGTCTCCATCTGGCGCCCGGGGAACGGGAGTTCCTGATGGCCTGGGTGTCGGTGCCCGAGCTGGCCGTCCTTCCCGCCCGGCAGACCTACACCCACCTCGGGCGGCGTCGCGTCCGCTTCGTCTCAGACGACTTCCGCCGCGACATCACGTTCGACGAGGACGGCTTCGTCGTCGACTACCCGGGGCTGGCGACGCGGCTCGGCGACTCCTGAAGGGGTGACACCGACGCACTCGCCCTAGCGCTCGCTCACCTTGCCGTCGGCGACCTCCAGGCGGCGGGTGACGTGGACCGCGTCGAGCATGCGGCGGTCGTGGGTGACCAGGAGCAGCGTGCCCTCGTAGGCGTCCAGGGCCGATTCCAGCTGCTCGATGGCGGGCAGGTCGAGGTGGTTGGTGGGCTCGTCCAGGACGAGGAGGTTGACGCCCCTGCCCTGGAGGAGGGCCAGGGCGGCGCGGGTGCGTTCGCCCGGGGAGAGGGTGGCCGCCGAGCGCAGGACGTGGTCCGCCTTGAGGCCGAACTTGGCCAGGAGGGTGCGGACTTCCGCCGGTTCGGTGTCCGGGACCGCGGCGCAGAAGGCGTCCAGCAGGGACTCCTCGCCGTGGAAGAGCTTGCGGGCCTGGTCGACCTCGCCGATCAGGACGCCGGAGCCGACGTGCGCCTGCCCCGCGGTCAGCGGGACGCGGCCCAGCAGGGCGGCCAGCAGCGTCGACTTGCCCGCGCCGTTGGCGCCGGTGACCGCCACCCGGTCGGCCCAGTCGATCTGGAGGGACACCGGGCCCAGGGTGAAGTCGCCGCGTCGTACCTCGGCGTCCCGCAAGGTCGCGACCACCGCCCCCGAGCGGGGCGCCGACGCGATCTCCATGCGCAGTTCCCACTCCTTGCGCGGCTCCTCGACGACCTCCAGGCGCTCGATCATGCGCTGGGTCTGGCGGGCCTTCGCGGCCTGCTTCTCGCTGGCCTCGCTGCGGAACTTGCGGCCGATCTTGTCGTTGTCGTTGCCCGCCTTGCGCCGGGCGTTCTTGACGCCCTTGTCCATCCAGGCGCGCTGCGTCTGGGCCCGCTCCTGGAGGGCGGTCTTCTTGTCGGCGTACTCCTCGTAGTCGTCGCGGGCGTGCCGGCGGGCCACCTCACGTTCCTCCAGGTAGGCCTCGTAGCCGCCGCCGTAGAGGTTGATCTGCCGCTGGGCGAGGTCGAGTTCGAGGACCTTGGTGACGGTGCGGGTGAGGAACTCGCGGTCGTGGCTGACGACGACGGTCCCGGCGCGCAGGCCGCCGACGAAGCGTTCGAGGCGCTCCAGGCCGTCGAGGTCGAGGTCGTTCGTCGGCTCGTCGAGGAGGAAGACGTCGTAGCGCGACAGCAGCAGCGAGGCCAGCCCCGCGCGAGCCGCCTGGCCGCCCGACAGGGACGTCATCGGCTGGTCCAGGTCCACCGACAGCCCCAGTGAGTCGGCGACCTCCTCGGCCCGCTCGTCGAGGTCGGCGCCGCCCAGGTCCAGCCAGCGCTCCAGGCTCGTCGCGTACGCGTCGTCCGCACCCGGTGCCCCGTCGACGAGGGCCTGGGTCGCCTCGTCCATCACCCGCTGGGCCTCGGCGACCCCGGTACGGCGGGCCAGGAACGCCCGCACGGTCTCGCCGGGACGCCGCTCGGGCTCCTGCGGGAGGTGACCGACGGTCGCGGTCGGCGGGGACAGCCTCAGCTCGCCCTCCTCCGGCACGAGCAGCCCGGCGAGCAGACGCAGCAGCGTGGACTTGCCCGCACCGTTGGCCCCGACCAGCCCGATCACGTCTCCGGGCGCCACGACGAGGTCGAGCCCACTGAACAGGGAACGGTCACCGTGTCCGGCGGCGAGATTCTTGACGACGAGGGTTGCGGTCACAGGGAGCGATCCTAATAGCCGAGCCGCCACACACTCGCCGCGTTTTTCCGGCGCGTAAGTACGCCGGGGCCGGCAAGGCCCTCAAATGGGCGCGGGGCACTATCGATATGCACATCGCGGCGCCCCCCGACGGCGTACTACCTCGCCATCGCCTCCACCAGCACACTCCCCGACGTCCGAGCCACCACGAACGACTCCCCCTTCACCGCCTTCGCATCCA
Source organism: Streptomyces sp. NPDC028907 (assembly GCF_055564995.1). Taxonomy (NCBI): domain Bacteria; kingdom Bacillati; phylum Actinomycetota; class Actinomycetes; order Kitasatosporales; family Streptomycetaceae; genus Streptomyces; species Streptomyces sp. NPDC028907. The sequence goes on along the minus strand of NZ_JBVHVE010000005.1, from coordinate 602,035 downwards.
GCGCGATCCGATGCCGCCCCGCCTCCAGCACCCCGTCGAACACCTCATGCGCATGAGTCCGGTACAGCCGGTCCACGCGATACGCGGTGAGGCGCACCCGGCACGGCGAGGTGACCTCGATGCCCGCCGCCCCGTCGGCGGCCACCAGCCGGGTCAGTCGGCGCTGTTCGGCCGGACTTCGGTCCAGGGCGTGTTCGATCTGCGCGACCAGCAACGGCACGATCGGCGCGAGGCCGTCCACGTACGCCACCTCGGCCCCGGCGTCCGTGAAGGCACGGCGCACGCCGGCGCGCTGCTCCACCCCGATCCCCCGGCCGAAGGCCACGGCGCCGTAGGTGCGCAGTTCGTCGGCGGCGACGCCGCTCACGTCGTGGGTGATCTCGGCGCCGATGCCGATGGTGCGCAGGGCGGCGGCGAGCTTGGCCAGGAGGGCGACGCGGGCGCCGATGAGGAGTACGCGGCGGCGTGGCGCCCCGGCGTCGCGGTCGAGGAGGGAGCCGAGCGCGGCGCGGTACTCGGTGGCGCGGAACCGGAAGGGGCCGATGCCGTGGTAGCCGTTGAGCTCCAGGTCGGCGTGTTCGTCGGTCTGCCAGGCGAAGTCCCGCCAGATGTAGTCGTCGCCGTCCTTGTCGATCAGCGCGGTGACGGCGCCGCAGGCGAGGTCCTCGCAGTCGGGGCAGCCGTAGATGACGTACCGGCCGCCCGGAAGAGGGGCTTCCGCCTCCAGGAGCAGGCTGCGGACCTGGGCGGTGAAGATGGCGGGCGGGACGTCGGAGGCGAGCGGGGAGACGGCGTCGAGGTCGGAGAGCTGGAACAGCAGCGGGCGTCCGTCGACGATGAAGTCCACGAAGTCCCGGTGCACCTGGTAGTCACCGTTGGCGAGGACGCCACCGGCACGCATCGCCGGTGCCAGGCCGAAGGTCGCGTACTCGGCAGACATGCTGTGAGTATCCCCAGGACGGGACCTATATGAGCGCGGCATGACATATTCCGCTAATCGCCCCGGCTCCACCTCCCCGGTTGCCGGGGGCGCGTTGATGGCCCCGGGGGCGCAGGAGGCCGCACCGCTCGCCTCCTCCGCCCCCACGTGCCCCGCTCAGCCGTGGTCGTGGCCCAGCGGGTCGCCCTCCGTCTCGGTGCCGGGTCCCGGGCCGACCCTGATCTCGAAGTCGCCGTCGTACCTCTTGTGGCCCTCGATCACGGCGAGTTCCACGGCCTCCGAACCCATCTCGTTGCGCACGATGACCGGGTCGCGGCGCAGGTCGCGCATGAGGGCGACGCACATGCCGATCATCACGAGGACGAACGGCGCCGCGGCCAGGATCGTGAGGTTCTGCAGGCCGGTGAGCGCGTCGCCCTGACCGCTGCCGACGAGCAGCATGATGGCGGCGACGGCTCCGGTCACCACACCCCAGAACACGACGACGAAGCGTCCGGGTTCCAGGGCTCCCTTCTGGGAGAGGGTGCCCATCACGATGGAGGCGGCATCGGCTCCGGAGACGAAGAAGATCCCGACGAGGATCATCACGAGCAGGCTGGTGACGGTGGCGATGGGGAACTCCTGCAGGACGCCGAAGAGTTGCCCCTCGGGGGTGTCCTCGCCGCCGAGCCCGCCGCCCTCCTTCAGCTTCATCGCCGTACCGCCGAAGACCGCGAACCAGACGAGGCTGACGGTGCTGGGCACGAGGATGACGCCACCGACGAACTGCCGGATCGTACGGCCCCGGCTGATCCGGGCGATGAACATGCCCACGAAGGGCGTCCAGGAGATCCACCAGGCCCAGTAGAAGACGGTCCAGCTGCCGAGCCAGTCCGCGACGCCCTCGCCGCCGCTGGCCTCGGTGCGGCCGGCGAGCTGGGGCAGGTCGCCGAGATAGGCGAAGATCGACGTGGGCAGCAGGTCGAGCACGATGATCGTGGGGCCCGCGATGAACACGAAGAGCGCGAGGATCAGGGCGAGCACCATGTTGGTGTTGGACAGCCACTGGATGCCCCGCTCGATGCCGGAGATGGCGGAGGCCACGAAGGCCAGGGTCAGTACGGCGATGATCGCGACGAGCAGGCCGGTGCTCACGTCGTCCATCCAGTCCAGCTCCTGGAAGCCGGAGCCGATCTGGAGGGCGCCCAGGCCCAGGGAGGCGGCGGAGCCGAAGACGGTGGCGATGATCGCGAGGATGTCGATCACCCGGCCGCCGGCGCCGTTGGCGTGCTTCTCCCCGATCAGCGGGGTGAAGACCGCGCTGATGGTCTGGCGCCGGCGCTTGCGGAAGGTGCTGTAGGCGATGCCGAGCCCGACGACCGCGTAGATCGCCCAGGGGTGCAGCGTCCAGTGGAAGAGGGTGGTGGCCATCGCCGTCTCCATGCGTTCGCCGGAGCCTGCGGGGTCCGTGCCCGGGGGCGGGGTCGTGTAGTGCGAGAGCGGTTCGCTGACGCCGTAGAACATCAGGCCGATGCCCATACCGGCGCTGAACATCATCGCGACCCACGAGACGGTCTTGAACTCGGGTTCCTCGCCCTCGGCACCGAGGTGGATGCGGCCGTAGCGACTGATCGCGAGCCAGAGCGCGAAGACCACGAAGCACGAGGCGGCGAGCATGAACGCCCAGCCGCCGTTGTGGATCAGGCCGTTCAGCATCTTCGTGGACACGCTCTCCAGCGAGTCCGTGGCAGCCCAGCCCCAGATCACGAAGGCCACGGTGATGACGGCGGTGACGCCGAACACCACTCGGTCCGTGCTGGGGTGACCGGAAACGTCCGACGGACCTTCCCGGCCACCTCTCTTCTTCAGATCCTCAGTCATCTGCGGCACCTTCCCCGGTGAACGGTGGATACGCCGGTTCCACGTCGTCTCCCAGGACCTACCACAGATCCCGTCGATCTCAGCCGCTTGTGCAGTCGGTGTCGGGTTGACCGGCCGTGATGCGGTACGGGGCGCGCTCGTCGAGGAGCAGCGGGACGAGGTTGCGCAGGGACTGGCGGAGCGGGACCAGGGCGCCCGTGGAGGTCGTCTCGGACCTCACTCCGTGCAGCGCCAGTTCGTCCTTGACCTGCCGGTACTGGTCAGTGGTGAGCCGGTAGCCGCAGGGCGGGTCCTGGATCACCTCGGCGGGTTCCGGCCGGTCGTTGTCGGCGCCGCCGACGTAGACGGGCCCGGAGTCGGCGAGGCCCGCGAGACGGGCGGCGCCGGTGGCCGCCTCGACCTGCCGGCGACGGACCTCGGTGAAGTCGAACAGGCCGTCCAGCGCCGCCAGCTGAGAGCTCACCCGGCGCCGGTTGTTGAGCGACTCGTCGGTCTTCTCCTCCTCGGTCAGGGGGTCGACGCGACTCTCGATGAGCAGGCCCACGGAGTGTTTGATGCCGGACATGTTCCGCAGAATGCGTTCCTGTCCGTCACCGGCGACCTGCTTGATCGGTTCGCCCGTCACGGGGTCGGTCCAGATGCCGTACGTGCCCGTCGAGTAGCCGGCGTCGGTCGCGGCGGGGCGTACATACCCCTGGGACAGGGTCCGTGCCTCGTCGTGGACGTGCGCGTCCGTGTTGAGGTTGCGCGGCCACAGGTCGAACAGGTCCTTGTCGTAGTACTGCGGTGTGGCGCCGTACTCGTGGAGGTCGTAGATCACGTCGGGGCGCTGGTCGCGGACGACCGCCGCCATGGCGCGGCCCTCGGCGGTCCGCAGCGCGAGGTGGTCGCGGTTGATGTCCACGCCGTCGCTGTTGCCCCGGGTGTCGGCGGCCCGGCCGTCGGGGTTGGCGGTGGGCACGACCAGCAGGGTGGTGCGCTCCAGGAAGCGCCGGGTCTGCCGGTCCTTCGCGTACGCCAGGTCGCGGACGGTGGACAGACAGGCCTCGCGACCGGAGGGTTCGTCGCCGTGCTGGCTGCACACCAGCAGCACCTTGTTCGGGGCGTGGCGCGAGCCGATCCGGACCAGTTGGAGCGGGCGGTCCTGCTTCGTCGTACCGATGCGGCTGACGGAGACCCGGTCGCTGGCCCTGTCGACGGCCCTGAGGAGGCTCTGCTCCTCCGGCTGACTGGTCCAGCGGGCGCCGTTCGACTGCTCGAAGCCGGTGCGGGGCGGGGAGTCGGCGGCCTGGGCGGGGACCGCCACGAGGGACGCGGCGAGGGCCCCGGCGGCCACGGTCAGGGTTCGGGTACGGGTAGGAGTGCGGGTCGCTGGAGTGCGGGTCACTGGCCTCCCTCCGGGATGCGGTGGGCGGTGCGCGGCGGGGCGACGCCGTCCAGGGGCGTGGCCTCGGGGGCCGCGGCGACGGATCCCGCCGTGGCGCGGGCGAAGGCGTGGGCGCCGCCGACCAGCGGGACGCGGGCATTCGTACGGGAGAGGTCGACGGTGAGGGTCGGCTTGGTCGACGGCGGGTCGATCAGGTCCTTGTCGGTGCCCGCGACGATCAGGGCGAGACGGTGGCCGGCCGGGACGACGTGGTCGGTGGACGCCAGGTCGAGGGTGATCGTGTACGCCTTGCCCGGAGTGAGGGGCCGGCCCTTGTGGTCCGAGGCGTGGTTGCCGAGGTCGGCCCAGCCGCGGCTGACGATCGTGTAGTCGACGTCGGCGGTCTTGGCCTCGGTCTCCTTGAAGCAGGCGCTGTCGCCGGTCGTGCTCACGCCCCAGCAGGTGCGGTCGGTGAGCGTGCTGATGCCCTCGCCGCTGGCCGCGTAGTCGCGGATGGTGTCGGGGCCGAGGTCGACGAGGACGGCGGAGAGGTGGGCCGTCGAGGTGGTCGGGGTCGCGGTGACGGTGACCTCGGAGGAGCCGGACAGGCGCAGGTCACGGGTGAGCGGTTTGGTGACGAAGCCCGCCTTGTCGGGGGTGGACCGGTCGATGTGCGCGGCCCAGTCCGTCTCGCCGTGCTGCGGGTCGTCGGTGAACGTCTCGGTGCCCTTGCCCTGACGCAGGCCCAGGGTGCCGACACCGGCCTGGCTGCCCTTGGCGGGGCGCAGCGTGGTCGTGTCGGTACCGCGCGGCGGCCAGACCTTGGAGGTGACCCACTGGTCGGGGTGGCGTTCGATGTCGGCCATCGGCTCACGGTCGATGCCGTTGTCGTAGCCGAGGAGTTCGTGGTCGAACCAGCGGTGCAGGGTCTCGACCCACTCGGCGCGGCGGAAGTCGAAGGGGTCGACATGGCCGGTCTGGGAGAGCCAGATCTTGCGCTCGACGCCGTTCTTCGCGAGGGCGTCCCACCACTGGCCGACGTGCTTCATCCGCACGTTGAGGTCCTGCATGCCATGGATCAGGAAGACGCTGGCCCTGACCTTGCGGGCGTCCTTCACGTAGTCGCGCTCGGTCCACAGGGGCGTCCAGTCGCCGGTGCGCGGGGCCCCGTCGACGAGCTTCTGCTGGACGGCTGCGCACTTGGCTCGGGCGTCGGGGCTGTCGACGTAGTCGGACAGCGCGTCGGGGCCGGAGTCGTACAGCGGGGCGCCCTGCTGGAAGTAGTAGTCGTACCAGGAGGAGATGGCGCTGATCGGGACGATGGTCTTCAGGCCCTCGACACCGGTGGCGGCGACGCCGTTGGCGATGGTGCCGTCCCAGCTCTTGCCGATCATTCCGGTGCGGCCGTTCGTCCACGTCGCGGCGGCCTTGGTGGTGCCGGTGCGGGTCGTGTACGCCTTGGCGCGGCCGTTCAGCCAGTCGACGACGGCCTTCGCGGAGAGGATGTCGGAGCGGCCGCCGACGTCCACGCAGCCGTCGGAGCGGTTGGTGCCGGCGAGGTCGACGCCGACGAAGGCGTAGCCGCGGGGCACGAAGTAGTTGTCGTAGAACAGCGGCATCTGTACGACGTCGCCGTTCGCGTCGTACGTCTTCTTCTGGCTCTCGTTGCCGCGCCCGCAGCAGGAGTAGTAAGGGCTGGCGTCCATGACGACGGGCACCCTGCGGCCCTGCGCGGCCGCCTCGCGGGGCCGGACGATGTCGACGGCGACGCGGTCGCGTCGGCCGTCGCGGTCGAGATCGAGCCCGGTGTCCACCCATACGGCCTCGCGGATGGCGTTCTCGTACGAGTAGACGGGCCTGCTCTCCCGTGGCGCGGCGGCCTGCGCCGCGGCGGGGGCGAGGAATGTGGCCAGCAGGGCGGCTGTGGCCGCCGCCGCGAGCTGTCTGAAGATCGTGAGGCGCATGCGTTTCGGCATGCGCGGACGGTACATCGGTGAACTCCTGTGCAGAAGAGGGCGGCTGACGGCGTATGAGGTCCCGTGTGGCTGATAAACGCCCCTGGGAGGAGTCGGACCATTGCGGCCGAATGGCGATCGTGTGACAGCGGTGGTCATGGACACACCGGAGCCACAGGTACTGAATAGGCTCCGGACAGACTTCGGGCCCCTACGACTTGGAGCTTTCGTGCACCGCAGAATCAAGGCGCCGGGCGCGCTCGCAGCCGCCTCTCTGATGCTGGCGATCCCGGCGTCGGCCGCGAGTTCCACCCCCGGCGCTCCGGGCATCGGCGACCCCTACTACCCGGCCTACGGCAATGGCGGATACGACGTCTCGCACTACGACCTCCGGCTGAAGTACCAGCCGGCCACGGACGAGTTGCAGGGGACGGCGACGCTGCTGGCACGGACCACGCAGGATCTGTCCCGGTTCAACCTGGACTTCCTGCTGGACGTCAGCGAGGTGCGGGTCAATGGCGCGAAGGCGTCGTTCTCCACGTCCGGCGAGCACGAGCTGGAGATCACGCCGGCGAAGCCGCTGGCCAAGGGCACGGACGTCACGGTGGTCGTGCGCTACCGGGGTGTGCCGTCGTCGAAGAAGGCGTACGGCTACACCAGTTGGCACCGCACCCCGGACGGCGGGGTCGGAGCGAACGAGCCCGAGGCCGCCTGGTGGTGGTTCCCCAGCAACGACCACCCGCTGGACAAGGCGACGTACGACGTCTCGGTGCAGGTCCCGGACGGCACGCAGGCCATCTCCAACGGCACGCTGCGGTCGACGAGTTCACGGCTGGGCTGGACCCGCTACAACTGGCGCTCCGACAAGCCTCAGGCGACGTATCTGGCCACGCTCGCCGTCGGCAGGTTCGACGTGACCACGGGGACCAGCGAGAGCGGCATTCCGGTCATCAACGCCTACAGCAAGGACCTGGGCGACAAGACCGGTGCGGCGAAGGCGAGCATCGAGCGGACCGGGGAGATCGCCGACTGGCTCTCCGAGTACTTCGGGCCGTACCCCTACAACGCGCTCGGCGGATACGTCCCGAACACCGACACCGGTTACGCGCTGGAGACGCAGACCCGCCCGTTCTACAGCCCGGCGAACTTCGCCAACGGGTCGAACACCTCCGTCGTCGTCCATGAGCTGGCCCACCAGTGGTACGGCAACCTGGTGTCCGTCAAGGGCTGGAAGGACATCTGGATCAACGAGGGCTTCGCCCGGTACGCGCAGTGGTTGTGGTCGGAGCACGAGGGCGAGGGGACGGCGCAGGAGATCGCCGACTACGTCTACGCCTCGCATGCGGCCGACGACGCCTTCTGGACGGTGAAGCCCGGCGATCCCGGGCCGGACAACCAGTTCGACATCGCGGTCTACGACCGGGGTGCGCTGGCCTTGCAGGCGCTGCGCAACGAGATCGGTGACGGCGTGTTCTTCGCGCTTCTCAAGGGCTGGCCGCAGAAGTACGCCTACGGCAACGCCTCGGTGGCCGACTTCCAGCGGTACGCCGAGGAGGTGTCCGGGAAGCCGCTGGCCGCGCTCTTCGACACCTGGCTGTTCCAGCCGTCGAAGCCGGCCGCTCCGGCGGCGCGCAGCGCGTCCATCGCCAGGTCGGCCGAGGAGCCGGTGCAGCCGAAGTCCTGGAAGAGGATCGCGGCGACGAACGGCGTGCACGAACACGGGCACGAGGGCGAGCACTGACGTCTCGGGGCGTCCGAGGGCCTCGAACGAAACCGCACGCTCGATCGGCTCGTCCGGGCCTCTCGGGTCCGTCCCCGTCGACGGCCCCCCGCGCAGGCGTGGGCGTCGCCGGCGCCGTGGGAGTCCACCACCGGCGCCGGCGGAGCCACCGTGGGGACACGCGTGACCTCGCCGTCGGTCACGAGGTACGCGTGCCCTCCCCGTGGTCGTAGACCGTGACGGCGATCCCCCGCCGCACCAACCGCTCGGTGATCAGCGGTTCGACGCGGGACCACTTGCCACCGGCCAACCCGCAGCCTATCCGCGGCATGTGCACGGACGCGCCGAGCTCGGCCGCCTTGTCGGCCAGCCGTGCCAGCGCGGTGTCGATCGCCTCGTAGCGCACGGGCACGCCCTTGCTGCCGGTGCGGATGCCGCGCTGCCCGACCATGTTGGCCACCCAGACGTACGGCTCGACCTGGACGAACCGCACCGCGCCGAGCCCGAAGTCGTTCCCGGCGCGCTCGCGGTGCCAGGCCCGGTAGGACTTCTCGGGCTCCGGCCAGCGGCGCGATATGGCCAGGACGAAGCCCTTTCCCCATCCCCCTATGTCGTTGCAGACATGGGCGATCACCTTGACGCCCTTCACCGACGGAACGGTGGCGTCACCCCGGATGTAAGTGATCTCCGACATGACGCCACCGTAGAGCCCGCCACTGACAACGGGCGGTGATTACTTCGTGAGGTCGGCCAGCTCTCGGTCTTCCGCCTGGACGACGCGGCGGCGAACGGCGAACCAACCCACGATCAGCATGAGGGCGATGACCGGGATGAGGAGGAGGGTCTTGCGGCCGACCTCGGGGTCGTTCCACATCAGGCCGAGGACGGCGACCAGGAAGGTGATGGTCACGATCTCGGTGACCGGGCTGCCGGGAAGGCGGAAGCTGGGCCTGGTGACCAGGCCCGCCTTGGCGCGGCGGACGAAGAGCAGGTGGCAGATCATGATGATCACCCAGGTCGAGATGATGCCGAGGGACGCGACGTTCAGCACGATCTCGAAGGCCTGGCTGGGCATGAGGTAGTTGAGGCCGACGCCGAGGACGCACACCGCGCAGGTGAGCAGGATGCCGCCGTACGGGACCTGGCTGCGGTTCATGCGGGCCGTGAACTTCGGGGCCGAACCGGCCATCGCCATCGAACGCAGGATGCGGCCGGTGGAGTAGAGGCCGGAGTTGAGGGAGGACATCGCGGCCGTCAGGACCACCAGGTTCATCACGTCGCCCGCGCCCTCGACGCCGATCTTCGACAGGACCGTGACGAAGGGGCTCTCGTCGGCCGAGTAGACCGAGCCGGGGAGAAGGAGGGCGAGGAGGACGACCGAGCCGACGTAGAAGAGGCCGACGCGCCACATGATCGAGTTCACCGCGCGCGGGACGACCTTCTCCGGCTCGGCGGTCTCGCCCGCGGCGACGCCGACCAGTTCCAGGGCGGCGTACGCGAAGATCACGCCCTGCATGACGAGGACGACGGGCATCAGGCCGTGCGGGAAGACACCGCCGTGGTCGGTGATCACGTCCAGGCCCGGGGTCTGCCCGCCTACCTCGTGCTGGGTGGCGAGCAGGAAGATGCCGACGAACATGAAGGCGACGAGCGTGGCGACCTTGATGATCGCGAACCAGAACTCCATCTCGCCGAAGATCTTCACCGAGATCAGGTTCACCGCCAGGACCACCGCGAGGGCGGCCAGGGCGAGCACCCACTGCGGGATGTCGGTGAACATGCTCCAGTAGTGCGTGTAGAGCGCGATGGCGGTGATGTCGGCGATGCCGGTCGTCGACCAGTTCAGGAAGTACATCCAGCCGGCGACGTACGCGCCCTTCTCGCCGAGGAACTCACGCGCGTACGACACGAACGAGCCGGACGAGGGGCGGTAGAGCACGAGCTCGCCGAGGGCACGGACGACGAAGAAGGCGAAGATGCCGCAGACCAGGTAGGCGATGGCCAGTGCCGGGCCCGCGTTGTGGAGGCGGCCGCCGGCGCCGAGGAAGAGGCCGGTGCCGATGGCCCCGCCGATGGCGATCATGTTGACGTGGCGGGCCTTGAGGTCCTTGCTGTAACCGGCGTCGCCCGCGTCCGCGGGCATCTGGGCCGCGTCGCTGCGAGGTGCGGCCACGGCCGTGTTCACGGCGTCCTTGCTCACGGGTGGTACCACTCTCTGGTGCTCCCGAGCGGGTCTCGCTCGGTGTCCGGACGTACGTATGGCCTGCGCCCTCGGTAAAAGGCGCAGACCAAGGGGTCACCTTCCCCCAGCGCACGCGGCTCACGCGGTGGCGCACGTCACAGAGCGTTACTTCTCACATGGCACTCCCGCACCGTCCTGATCGGCCGCCGGAGGTGTCACAGCGCTGGTGAGACAGCGATACTGCTGCACATGACGACCGGCACCGAGGAGACGACCCTCACGATCGACGAACTGGCCGCGCGGGCGGGTGTGACGGTCCGCACGGTGCGGTTCTACGGCACCAAGGGGCTGTTGCCGCCGCCGGTGCTCGGTCCGCGTCGGGTGGGGCATTACGGGCGTGACCATCTGGCCCGGCTGGCGCTCATCGAGGAGTTGCAGCAGCAGGGGATGACGCTCGCCGCGATCGAGCGGTATGTGCAGCAGCTGCCGCCCGGGCTGGACGCCCATGATCTCGCCATCCACCGGGCCGTGGTGGCGTCCTGGGCGCCGGAGGCCGTGGAGACGGTGACGCGGGGGGAACTGGAGCGGCGGGCCGGGCGGGGGCTCGGTGACGAGGACGTGGAGCGGCTGGTCGCGATGGGGGTGGTCGAGGCGGGCGGCGGTGCCGATGGTGGTGGCGGTGACTATCGCGTCGATCTCGGGCTGCTGCGGCTGGGGGTCGGGCTGCTGGACATGCCGCTGTCGCAGGAGGCGATCCTCGCCGCGCGGAAGGTCCTCGTCGAGCACTCGCGTGCCGTCGCGCGTGAGTTGTCGCAGCTGTTCCGTGGGGAGGTGTCGGAGCGTGCCGCGCAGGATGTGCGGTCGTTGTCCGCGTCCATGCAGCCGGTGGTGGTGCAGGCTCTGTTGACGACCTTTCAGCGGTCGTTGCGCGAGGAGTTGCGGGGGTGGGTGGGCGGCGTGCCCGAGGAACACGACCGCCCCTGACGGATCTCGCCCCTGCCGCCCCTACCCGTCCCATCCTTCTGGGGCTCCGCCCCAGACCCCGCTCCTCAAACGCCGGAGGGGCTGAATCTTCAGCCCGTCCGGCGTTTGAGGACGAGGCCCGAAGGGCCGAAGCGGGGGTCTGGGGGCGCAGCCCCCAGGGACGGGACGGGTAGGGGCGGCGGGGGCGAGAACCCCCGGCGCGCCCCGGGTCAGGCGTCGCCGAAGCGCTGACCCTTCTCCGCCTTCTCCACGAGCAGCGCCGGCGGAGCGAACCGCTCCCCATACCGTTCCGCCAGCTCGCGCGCGCGGGCGGTGAAGCCGGGGACGCCGCCTTCGTAGCCGTTGATGTACTGGAGGACACCCCCGGTCCAGCCGGGGAAGCCGATGCCGAAGATGGAGCCGATGTTGGCGTCGGCGACGGACGTGAGGACGCCCTCCTCAAGGAGCCGGACCGTGTCCAGGGCCTCGGAGAAGAGCATGCGTTCCTGCATGTCCCGGAAGGGGATCTCGGCGCCCTCGCGGGTGAAGTGCTCGCGCAGCCCGGGCCACAGGCCGACCCGCTTGCCGTCCGCGTCGTAGTCGTAGAAACCGGCCCCGCCACTGCGCCCGGGACGGTCGAACTCGTCGACCATGCGGTCGATGACGGCCTCGGCGGGGTGGGACGTCCAGGTGCCTCCCGCCTCCTCCACGGCCCGCTTGGACTCGCCCCGGATCTTGCGCGGAAGGGTGAGCGTCAGCTCGTCCATCAGGGAGAGGACCTTGGCCGGGTAGCCGGCCTGGGCCGCCGCCTGTTCGACCGACGCGGGCTCGATGCCCTCACCGACCATCGCCACGCCCTCGTTGATGAAGTGGCCGATGACACGGGAGGTGAAGAAGCCACGGGAGTCGTTGACGACGATCGGCGTCTTCTTGATCTGCCGGACCAGGTCGAAGGCGCGGGCCAGTGCCTCGTCGCCCGTCCGCTCGCCCTTGATGATCTCCACGAGCGGCATCTTGTCGACAGGCGAGAAGAAGTGCAGGCCGATGAAGTCGGACTGGCGTTCGACACCCTCCGCCAGCACCGTGATCGGCAGCGTGGAGGTGTTGGAGCACAGCAGGGCGTCAGGCTCGACGATGTCCTGGATCTCCTGGAAGACCTTGTGCTTCAGCTCGGGGTTCTCGAAGACGGCCTCGATGACCGCGTCGCAGCCGGCCACGTCCTGGGGGTCGGCCGTGGGTGTGATGCGGGCGAGGAGCGCGTCGGCCTTCTCCTGGGTCGTACGGCCCCGCGAGACCGCCTTGGCGCACAGCTTCTCGGAGTAGCTCTTTCCCTTGAGGGCGGCTTCCAGCGACACGTCCTTCAGGACGACGTCGATCCCCGCGCGGGCGCACGAGTAGGCGATGCCGGCGCCCATCATCCCGGCGCCCAGGACGGCGACCCTGCGGACCGGGCGCGACTCGATGCCCTTGGGGCGGTTGGCGCCGGAGTTGACGGCCTGGAGGTCGAAGAAGAACGCCTGGATCATGTTCTTCGACGTCTGGCCGGCGGCCAGTTCGACGAAGTAGCGCGCCTCGATCACCTGAGCCGTCTCGAAGTCGACCTGGGAGCCCTCCACCGCCGCCGCGAGGATGTTGCGCGGGGCCGGGTAGGGGGCGCCGTTGGTCTGCTTGCGCAGGCTGGCCGGGAATGCGGGCAGGTTCGCCGCGAACTTGGGGTTGGCGGGCGTACCGCCGGGGATCTTGTAGCCCGGCCTGTCCCAGGGCTGCTGCGACTCGGGGTGGGCCTCGATGAAGGCGCGGGCCTTGGCGAGCAGTTCCTCCTGGGTGGTGGCCACGTCGTCGATCAGGCCGTTCTGCAGGGCGCGCCGCGGGTTGTACTGGGTGCCCTGGAGGAGGACCTTCAGCAGGGCGTCGGCGATGCCGAGGAGGCGGACGGTGCGGACGACGCCACCTCCGCCCGGCAGCAGGCCGAGGGTGACCTCGGGGCAGCCGATCTTGGAGCCGGGCGCGTCGAGGGCGATGCGGTGGTGGCAGGCGAGCGCGATCTCGTAACCGCCGCCCAGGGCCGCGCCGTTCATCGCGGCGACGACCGGCTTGCCCAGGGTCTCGATGCGGCGCAGGTCGCGCTTGATGGCCAGGCCGCCGTCGAACAGGTCCTGTGCCGTCTCGGGAGTGACGCGGATCAGGTCGCGCAGGTCGCCGCCGGCGAAGAAGGTCTTCTTGGCGGAGGTGATGATGACACCGCGGATGGTGTCCTTCTCCGCCTCCAGCCGGTCGGTGATCACGGCGAGGGAGTCGCGGAACGCCTGGTTCATGGTGTTCGCGGACTGGTCGGGGTCGTCGAGGACGAGGGTGACGACGCCGGTGCGGTCCTGTTCCCAGCGGATGGTGGTGCTCTGCGTCATGACGGGGTCTCCGTTGAAGTCTCTGAAGTCTCTTGGTTCCGCCGGGTGTTCAGATGCGCTCGACGATGGTGGCGATGCCCATGCCGCCGCCGACGCAGAGGGTCGCGAGGCCGTACCGCTTGTCCTGGCGCTCCAGTTCGTCGATCAGGCTGCCCAGGATCATCGCGCCGGTCGCGCCGAGCGGGTGGCCCAGGGCGATGGCGCCGCCGTTGACGTTGACCTTGTCCAGGGACAGGCCCATGTCCTTCACGAAGCGCAGGACGACCGCAGCGAAGGCCTCGTTGATCTCGACGAGGTCGATGTCGTCGATGGTCAGGCCGGCCTTGGCGAGCGCCTTGCGGGTGGCGGGCGCGGGGCCGGTGAGCATGATGGTGGGCTCGGAGCCGGAGACGGCGGCCGAGACGATGCGGGCGCGCGGGGTGAGGCCGTAGCGGTCGCCGACCTCCTTCGAGCCGATGGCGACCAGGCTGGCGCCGTCGACGATGCCGGAGGAGTTGCCCGCGTGGTGGACGTGGTCGATCTTCTCGACCCAGTGGTACTTCTGGAGGGCCACGGCGTCGAAGCCGCCGAGGTCGCCGATGTCCGCGAAGGACGGCTTCAGCTTGGCGAGGGAGTCGGCGGTGGTGCCCGGGCGCAGGTGCTCGTCGTGGTCGAGGACCGTCAGACCGCTGCGGTCCGTCACGGCCACGACGGAACGGTCGAAGCGGCCCTCCTTCCAGGCCGTCGCCGCCCGCTCCTGGGAGAGCGCCGCGTACTCGTCGACGTCGCGGCGCGAGAAGCCCTCGATGGTGGCGATGAGGTCGGCGCCGATGCCCTGCGGCACGAAGTTCACGGCGAGGTTGGTCATCGGGTCGTTGAACCAGGCACCGCCGTCCGAGGCCATCGGCACCCGGGACATGGACTCGACGCCGCCCGCGAGGACGAGGTCCTCCCAGCCGGAGCGCACCTTGGCGGCGGCCAGGTTGACGGCTTCCAGGCCCGAGGCGCAGAAGCGGTTCTCCTGTACGCCGGCCACCGTGTCCGGGAGGCCCGCCGCGATGGCGGCGATGCGGGCGATGTCGGAGCCCTGGTCGCCGACCGGGCCGACGACGCCCAGCACGATGTCGTCGACGGCGGCCGGGTCGAGGCCGGGGAAGCGGTCGCGGATCTCGTGGATGAGGCCGACGACCAGGTCGATCGGCTTGGTGCCGTGCAGGGCGCCGTTGGCCTTGCCGCGGCCGCGCGGGGTGCGGATCGCGTCGTACACGTACGCTTCGGTGCTCACAGGGAAGCCTTTCGAGGGTGAGGGTCAGCCGAGCGAGGGAGCTGAGCGGGGGAGCCCTAGCCGAGCAGGGAACGTCCGATGATCTCCTTCATGATCTCGGTCGTCCCGCCGTAGATGGTCTGGATACGGCCGTCGGTGAAGGCCCGGGCGACCGGGAATTCGCTCATATAGCCGTAGCCGCCGTGCAGTTGGAGGCAGCGGTCCGCGACCCGCTTCTGGAGCTCGGTCGCCCACCACTTGGCCATGGAGGCGTGCACGGCGTCGAGCTCGCCGTTGTCGTGGTCGGCTATGCAGCGGTCGAGGAAGGTGCGGGTGACGGCGCACTCGGTGGCCATCTCGGCGATCTCGAACCGGATGTGCTGCTTGGTGGCCAGTGGCCGGCCGAACGCCTCGCGTTCCTTGACGTACCGGGTGGTGATCTCCAGCAGGTGTTCGGCGGCGGCGATGGCGGAGACCGCGATGCTCAGCCGCTCCTGCGCGAGGTTCGTCATCAGATGGACGAAGGCGCCGTCGAGGTCGCCGAGGAGGTTCTCCTTGGGCACGCGGACGTCGCGGAAGAACAGCTCGGCGGTGTCCTGTGCCTTCTGGCCGATCTTGTCGAGGTTGCGGCCGCGCTCGAAGCCGTCCATGCCGCGCTCGACGACGAGCAGCGACAGCCCGTGCGCGCCGCCCTCCGGGCTCGTCTTGGCGACGACGATCACCAGGTCGGCGAGGATCCCGTTGGAGATGAAGGTCTTGGAACCGTTGAGCACCCAGTGGTCGCCGTGGTCCTCGGCGTGGGTGCGGATGCCCTGGAGGTCTGAGCCGGCGCCGGGCTCGGTCATGGCGATGGCCGTGATCAGCGAGCCGTCGCAGAAGCCGGGCAGCCAGCGGCGCTTCTGCTCGTCGGTGGCGAGCGAGGTGAGGTACGGGCCGATGATGTCGTTGTGCAGGCCGAGCGCGAGTCCCGGGGCGCCCGCGCGGGTGAACTCCTCCGCGAGGACGGCGCTGTAGCGGAAGTCGGGTGTGCCGCCGCCTCCGTACTCCTCGGGGACGGCGAAGCCGAGCAGGCCCTGCTTGCCGGCCGCGCGCCAGGCGTCGCGGGAGACGATGCCGTCCTTCTCCCACTGCTCGTAGTACGGCAGCACCTCCTTGGCCAGGAAGCTGCGCACGGTCGCGCGGAACGCGTCGTGCTCGGGGGCGAAGATCTGCCGCTTCATTCGGGGCCCTTCGTGGGTTCCTGGTGCTTCAGAAGGTCGGGTGCGTCCCAGTCGCGCGCCACGTCGGCGGTGTCCGCGCCGGGCTGGGCGGGGCCGCCGCGTACGGCCGTCGGGGTCGCGGAGAAGCGGGGCGCGGGGGCGGGCTGGGTGATGCCGCCGTGGTCGGTGAAGGTGCCTCGCGCGGCGAGGTGCGGGTGGTGCGGGGCCTCGCGCAGGGACAGCACGGGGGCCACACAGGCGTCGGAGCCCTCGAAGACGGCCGTCCACTCGTCCCGCGTACGGGACTTGAAGCGGGCCGCGACCGCCTCGCGCAGCTCGCCCCAGCGGGACCAGTCCTTGCGGGCGTCCGCGTGCTCCTCGATGTCGAGCAGGCGCAGGAACTCGGCGTAGAACTGCGGCTCCAGGGCGCCGACCGCCATGTACTTCCCGTCGGCCGTCTCGTAGGTGCCGTAGTACGGGCAGCCGCCGTCGAGGAGGTTGGCGCCGCGCCGGTCCTGCCAGCCGCCGGCGGCGAGCATGCCGTGGATCATCGCGGCGAGGTGCGAGGTGCCGTCGACGATGGCGGCGTCGACGACCTGACCGGTGCCGGTGGCGCGGGCGTGGTGGAGAGCGGCGAGGACGCCCACGACGAGGTAGAGGGAGCCGCCCGCGTAGTCGCCGACGAGGTTGGCGGGGACGGCGGGCGGTTCGTCGGGGCTGCCGATCATGCCGAGGGTGCCGGTGAGCGCGATGTAGGCGATGTCGTGGCCGGCGCGCTGGGCGAGCGGCCCGTCCTGGCCCCAGCCGGTCATCCGGCCGTAGACCAGCGCCGGGTTGCGGGCGTGGCAGGCCTCGGGGCCGACGCCGAGGCGCTCGGCGACGCCGGGGCGGTAGCCCTCGATGAGGATGTCGGCGCGACCTGCGAGGTCGAGGACTCGGTCCGCGCCGTCGGGGGACTTCAGGTCGACGATCACCGAGCGCTTGTTGCGGTTGGTGATGTCGTACGCGGTGTCGATGGCGAGTCCCGTGCCGCCGGGGCGGTCCACGCGGACGACGTCGGCGCCCAGGTCGGCGAGGAGCATGGCGGCGAACGGGCCGGGCCCGATTCCGGCCAGCTCGACCACGCGCACGCCGGTGAGCGGGCCCTGTTGTGGCGTCGTCGCCATCCTGCCCCCAGGTATATGACACAACTGCTGTAACACCAGTGATGCTAAGAACATGCACCGACGGATACAAGAGCAAGCGCTTAGGAAGTTACCCGCCGGAAGCCGGTCCGCGAACCGTTGCCGTACGAGTCAGCGTGCGTCCAGCTCCGCTAACGGCCGTTTCGGGGCGATGGTGCGGTAGCTCTCCTCCACCCAGTCGCAGAGCAGCTCGGCCGTCGGGGCGCCCTTGTGTTCCAGCGGGATGCCGACCCAGCCCGCCTTGCCCAGGCCGTATCCGGCGGGTTCGGCTCCCGGGCAGGTCAGGGCGTGGGCGTGGGCCGCCTCGTCCTTGAGCTTGACCGTGACGCCCAGCGGGTAGCTGCCGTCGTCGACGCCGAGGAAGACGAACACCTTCTTGTTGACCTTCGCGGCCGTCTCGCCCCAGGGGCTGTATCGATTTGCGGCTCCGCCGCGTGGCTCGACGGCACCCGGCATCCCGAGCGCGAACCCGCGCACTTTTTCCCACTTCTTCAGGGCAGACCTGGGCACGGCCACCGCTTACCTCCGGGCTCGTCGTCGGGCTCCGCACACCTCACGCTAGCCTCGGCCACCGACAACGGCGCGTGCTGCGAGACCGAGGGGTGTCATGACCAGGCTGAACAGGACGGATCGCCCGTACGACGTGGTGCTCTTCGGAGCGACGGGCTTCGTCGGGATCCTCACCGCGGAGTACCTCGCCGCGCAGGCGCCCGAGGGGCTGCGCTGGGCGATCGCCGGGCGCGGCAAGGAGAAGCTGGAGCGGCTGCGCGACCGGCTGCCGGGCGGCGCGGGGGTCGGGGTGCTGGAGGCGGACGTCTCGGACCCGGCCTCGATGCGGCGGCTCGCCGAGCACGCGCGCGTGGTGGCCACGACGGTGGGGCCGTACCTGAAGTACGGCGAGGATCTCGTCGCCGCCTGCGCGGACACCGGCGCCGACTATCTCGACCTGTCCGGTGAGCCGGAGTTCGTGGACCTGACGTACGTCCGGCACGACGCACGCGCGCGTGAGACGGGCGCGCGGCTGGTGCACGCCTGTGGCTTCGACTCGGTCCCGCACGACCTGGGCGCGTACTTCACCGTCCAGCAACTGCCACAGGGCGTGCCGCTGACGGTGGACGGGTTCGTGACCGCCGACGCCATGTTCTCCGGTGGCACGTTCGCGTCGGCGCTCAACCAGTTCGCGCGCGGCCGCCAGATGCTGTCCGCCGCGCGCGACCGGGCCCGCCACGAGCCACGGCTGATGGGACGCCGGGCGCAGGCGCCGACGGGGGCGCCGCGGTTCGCCAAGGAGGTCGGCGCCTGGGCGGTGCCGCTGCCGACGATCGACCCGCAGATCGTCCGGCGCTCAGCGCGGGCCCTCGACCGGTACGGCCCGGACTTCCGCTACCGCCACTACGCCGCCGTGCGGCATCTGCCGGTCGCGCTCGGCGGGGTCGCGGCGGTCGGCGCCCTCGCCACGGCCGCCCAACTGCCGCCCGCCCGGCGCTGGTTGTCCGACCGGCTCAAGCCCGGTGAGGGGCCGAGCCCGGAGAAGCGCGCGAAGAGCTGGTTCTCGGTCCGTTTCGTCGGCGAAGGCGGCGGCCGGCGCGTCTTCACGGAGGTCGCGGGCGGTGACCCCGGGTACGGCGAGACGGCGAAGATGTTCGCCGAGTCGGCCCTGTCCCTCGCCGTCGACGATCTGCCGCCCACGGCCGGTCAGGTCACGACGGCGGTCGCGATGGGGGACGCGCTGATCGAACGGCTGCGAAAGGCGGGCATCACCTTCCGGGTGGCCGCGACCTGCTGAACCGGCCCTGCGCGACCTCTTTGAGCGGCCCTAAAGGGTCCACCCCGCCACGGTGAAGATCATCCCGCCGATCCAGGCGAGCCCCGCCACCACGGCGAGGACCAGCGCGGCCGTCACGGCGCGCTCGACGGGGCGGTCGGGGTCGGCGAGGGGCTTCGGGGCGCGGTGCGTCGTCATGCGTCACAGCCTGCCGATCACCGTGGGCGGCGACATCCGTACAGGTACTCAGACGACGTACTCAGCCGGGGTGCTCAGCCGATGTCATCGGTCGTCGCCGGCCAGTCCCCCAGCGCCTCCGCGATCCGCTCCCGCACGGACGGATCGGGCGAAGAGGTCGCGAGCCGTACGGCGAGGGGGCCGATCTGCCAGCCCGCGTTATGGTCGAAGAAGGGAGCGGGCCCTGCCTCGTTGTGGGCGACCTTGCCGACCAGCTCCGCCAGCCGGATCAGCAACCGCTGCTGCTCCGTCGGATGCTCCCAGGCATCGAGCCCTCTCCCGCGGACCAGCCCGAACACATCCCGGCCACGGCTCCAGCGAGCGCGATCGGCCGCGAGTTCCACCGCGGCGTCGATCTCCGGGGTCCGGCCGACGCCCTGCGCCGCGGCCGCGAGCACCCGCCCTGCCCAGCTCACGGGCAGCGGCTGGCTCTCGAACACGGAACGCCCCCAGGTCCGGGTGGGGTCCGCCGCTGCCCGGGCGGCGAGTTCCGGCCGGGGACCGGTCGCCTCCTTGAGTGCCCGCCGGCACAGGAAGTCCGCGCGGCGGGTCGTCTCCGGAAGCCGGTACTCGGGGGTGAGCGCGAGTGTGTGGGCGCAGGCGTTGTCGAGGCTCACCCGGTGGCCGACCGAGACGAAGACCGGCTTGACGGAGTCGCGGGTGCGCAGGGCGCGGCCGACCTCCTCGGTGCCCGCGAGGAGGGGCGAGGCGGCGCCACGCTCGGGGCCCGGGTCGTCGTAGGTGAAGGTGAACGGGTTCTTGGCGACGCCGATCGTCGGCAGCCCGGTGAGGACGCCGAGGTGGCTGGCGAGGCCGAAGCGGCGGGGGTGGGCGAGGCCGTAGCCGTCGCAGACGACCAGGCCGGGCGGGCGGGGCAGGGCGTCGAGGGCGGCGAGGACCGTGGGGATCTCGCGGAAGGCGAGCAGGCCGGGGACGTACGGGAAGGAGATCCGGCCGACGGCCGTTGCCTCGGCGACGACTTCGAGAGTCGACGCGTCCAGGACGACCGCCGCGGCCGCGACCACGTCCCGTTCATCGTCGTAGGCCACGTCGACGCCGGTCACATGGCCGGATCCAGGCGGCGGGCCCGGCTCGTCGAGCACGACTCGCTCCCGCAGTTCGTCCTGGACGGCGCGGGCCTCTGCCTCGGTCGCGGGCCAGCCCGCTGGAATGCTTACGGTCGTCATGGTGGGCACGAGCGTACGGGCCCAGGGGTAGGCTCGCGATCATGTTCGTGCTGGAACTGACCTACACCGCCCCGCTCGAGGACGTCGACGCCGTGCTGGAGGCCCATGTGGCGTGGCTCGACGAGCAGTACGAGCAAGGGGTGTTCCTCGCGTCCGGACGCAAGAACCCCCGCGACGGCGGGGTGATCCTCGCCGTCGCGGAGGGCCGCGGGCGCATCGAGGAGATCGCCGCCGGGGATCCGTTCGTCACGGCCGGGGTGTGCGCGTACCGCATCACCGAGTTCGTCGCCACGAAGACGGCGCCGGGGCTGGAGCGCTACCGCGAGACGTCCGGCTGAGGCGGTCGGCCGGGGCGGGTCGGTCGGGGCGGTCGGTCACTTCCCGCCCAGCGCCTGCTTGAGCTGGCTCTTGTTCATGTCCGAACGCCCGTGGATGTTGCGGCGCTTGGCCTCCTCGTAGAGCTGGTCGTAGGTGGGTCCCTGGGAACCCTTGCCGGACCGCTGGCCGCCCCGCTTGCCGGAGGACATGTCCTGGGTGGACGTGCGGCTCGCGGTCTTCGACTCGCCCGACCGGGCTCGCTCCTTGTTCACCGTCCGCGCCGCGATCTCCTTGGCGCGGCGTGTGCTCTCGCCCCGGTCCTCGGCGCTCTCCTTGATGTGCTCGTACTGGCGTTCCCGCTTGGGGCTCGAACCGCGTGGCATCTCGGGTCACTCCTCTCGCAGTCGGCGCCCGAGTACCCACTTTTCGGCCTCAGCTCTCCAGCCGTGCGACCCGGCCCTTCTCCCCCGCGGCCCAGCAGCCCAGGTCGGGCGTGCAGTCCACGGTGTCGTACGAGCCGCTGTCGACGGTCCGCCAGGTGCGGCCGCCGTCGGTCGTCAGGTCGGTGCCGGTGGGGCCGACCGCGAGGGCGGCGGTACGGCTGTGCGGGAGCCAGGCGACACCGGAGCGGTAGGCGGGCGGGGGCGTGGCGGCGGGCTGCCACGCCCGGCCTGCCTCGCGGGTGCGTGCGGCGGCCTGCGGGGAGGCCTGGTCCGGGCGGTAGTCGCCGCCGACCGCCAGGCCGTGCGTACGGTCGCGGAAGGCGAGGGCGAAGACGCCACGGGCGGGGTCGCCGGCCGGGATGGGGGTGTCGGCGGCCGTCCAGGTCAGTCCTCGGTCGCGGGAGTGCAGCACGCGCGCGCGTGCGGCGCCGCCGGTGGCCAGCCAGACGTCCTTCGGCCCGGAGCCGACCAGGCACTGTCCGCTCGCCGCGAAACCGGCCTCGCCCTCCATTGCGGCGGGCATCCCCGCGCTGGGCAGCACCCTCCAGGAACGGCCGCCGTCGCTGGTCGACAGGATGCGGAACTTGCCGTCGACCGGGTCGCTCATCGCCAGTCCGTGACGACGGTCGAAGAAGGTCATGCAGTCGTAGAAGGCCCGCGCGTCGGTGTTGCGGAAGGACTCCGTCCAGGTCGCGCCGCCGTCGTCCGTGCGGTACACGCGGGACGCCTCGCCCTCCCCGATGGCCAGCACCACCGCGCGGCGCGCGTCGAACGCCTCGACGTCCCGGAACTGAAGCTCGCCGGCGCCGGGCGGCGAGACGTTTCGCCAGGTGGTGCCGCCGTCGGTGGTGCGCAGGACGGTGCCCGCCGTTCCGGCCAGCCAGGCGGTGTTCCGGCTGACCGCCGAGAGCCCCCGGAAGCGGACCTCGGGTGTGCCGCTGTCCTTGAGCTCCCAGTGTGGCGCCCGGCGCTCCCGCTCGTGCGCCTGCGCGGGTACGGCCGTCAGCGCGGCCAGCGCCGCCGCGCACGCCACCCCCGCGGCCACTGTCCGAAACGTACGCCCCGACCGTCGCGTGCTCCCCGAACGCCTCATGGCGGGCGAAGCTAGCCGACGGCTCCGGCGGCGTCCAGACCGCCCCCGTCACACGTGACTTTCCCGGCACAGCAGGACGAACGCGTCACCCCCGTGCATGAAGGCGGTGACAGAGGTCACTCGCTCTTCGTGTGCACGGATTGGCTGATTCCATCGTCTCTACCAGTGCCCGGTCTCGTCCGCCCGGATGTTCGTCCAGCCGTCACAAGGGAGCAAGGCGTTGTCCACCGTCATCGAGCAGCCCGTTGAGGCCCGTCTCGTCGCCGCCGCGCCGCGGATGCCGAGCATTCCGGCGACCCTGCACTACGACCGGCGCGATCCGTTCGCCGTCCGCATGTCCTTTCCGGCCCCGGCGACGCTGGAGGGGGTCGAGGTCTGCTGGACCTTCAGCCGGGAGCTGCTGGTGGGCGGGCTTGAGGAGCCCCAGGGGCACGGGGACGTCCGGGTGCGGCCGTACGGGTTCGACCGTACGGTGCTGGAGTTCCACGCGCCCGAGGGGACGGCTGTCGTGCATATCCGGTCGGGGGAGGTTCGGCGGTTCCTGGAGTCGACGAGTGAGTTGGTGCCGATGGGGCTGGAGCATCTTCAGCTGGATCTGGACCGGGATCTGGCGGAGCTGATGAGGGACGCCTGCTGACGCGGGCGGTTTTCTCGCCCCCGCCGCCCCTACCCGCCCCATCCCTTGAAGGGGCTCCGCCCCTTCGACCCCGCTGGGGCTGCCGCCCCAGATTCCGCCATCGGCCCGGAGGGCCTCGTCCTCAAACGCCGGACGGGCTGAAAATGCGGCTCGCCCTCAAACGGCGGATGGGCTGGGGGTGCGTCGGCTTGGCTCGATTTAATTCCGTTGACACCCTCTCCTCGCCTCCATACCGTGTATCTCGGTCCTGTTGCCGTCGATTGGAGAAGGACGTTGCTCGTCTGAGGTCCTGAGACACCGCGCCACACCTGAGGTGTGTTTGCGCTGCGTGCGACCTCTGCGTTCGAGCCGTCCTCCGGAGCAGGGCTTTTTCGTTTCCCTGAATTCCCCGAGGCCTCCCCGTTGGTCGCCGGTGTCTCGATACGCGTTTGCCCTTGATCGCTTCGAGCATCCGCGGAGGCCCGTATGTCTACTTCCATCACTTGTACTTCCCTTTTCTTCACCTGGCCCGACGGCACTCCCGTCTTCGAGGGCCTCGACGTCTCGTTCGGTCCGGGCCGGACGGGGCTGGTCGGCGTCAACGGGTCTGGAAAGTCAACCCTGTTGAAGCTGGTCGCGGGTGAGCTCGCACCGGCCGACGGCGCCGTGCGCGTCGCCGGCGAGGTGGGGTATCTCCCGCAGAACGTCACGCTCGACACCGACCTGAAGGTCGACGAGGTTCTCGGTATCGCGGACCAGCGGGCCGCGCTGCACGCCATCGAGTCGGGCGACGTGGCCGAGGAGCACTTCGAGACCGTCGGCGACGACTGGGACGTGGAGGAGCGGGCCGTGGCCACCCTCGGCGAACTCGGTCTCGGGCACGTCGAGTTGGACCGCACCGTCGGTGAGGTGTCGGGCGGCGAGTCGGTGCTGTTGCGGCTGGCGGCGCTGATGCTGCGCCGTCCGGACGTCCTGCTGCTCGACGAACCGACCAACAACCTCGATCTGTACGCGCGTCGACGGCTGTACGCGGCCGTGGCGTCCTGGCCGGGGGTGATGGTGGTGGTCAGCCACGACCGTGAACTCCTGGAGCTCGTCGACCAGATCGCCGATCTGCGGGCCGGGGAGGTCACCTGGTACGGCGGCAACTTCTCCGCGTACGAGGAGGCGCTCGCCACCGAGCAGGAGGCGGCCGAGCGGATGGTTCGGGTCGCCGAGGCCGATCTGAAGAAGCAGAAGCGCGAACTGGTCGACGCCCAGGTCAAGTTGGCCCGGCGGAAGCGGTACGGGCAGAAGATGTGGGAGCAGAAGCGCGAGCCGAAGATCGTCATGGGTGCGCGCAAGCGGGCGGCACAGGAGTCCGCGGGCAAGCACCGGATCATGCACGAGGAGAAGCTCGCCGAGGCCAAGGAGCGGCTCGACGAGGCGGTGGAGGCCGTACGGGACGACGACGAGATCCGCGTCGACCTGCCGTACACGGCCGTACCGCCGGGGCGCAACGTCCTCACGCTCATGGACCTGGAGCTGGCGTACGGCGCGCGTGTGACCGGCGGCTTCGATCTGCGCGGCCCTGAGCGGGTCGCGTTGGTCGGGCGCAACGGCGCGGGCAAGACGACACTGCTGCGGACTATCGCCGGGGAACTGCCGCCGGTGTCGGGTGAGGCGACGGCACATGTCCCGCACCGGTTCCTGCCACAGCGGCTCGATGTTCTGGACGGTGAGCTGAGCGTCGCCGAGAACGTCGCACGGTTCGCGCCGGGCGCCACCAACAACCGGGTCCGGGCGCGGCTTGCCCGCTTCCTGTTCCGGGGCGCTCGCGCCGACCAGAAGGCGGCGACGCTGTCCGGCGGTGAGCGCTTCCGGGCGGCGCTGGCCGCGCTGATGCTGGCCGAGCCCGCACCGCAGCTGCTGATGCTGGACGAGCCGACGAACAACCTGGACATGGCGAGCGTGCGGCAGCTCACCACCGCCCTGGAGTCGTACGAGGGGGCGCTGATCGTGGCCAGTCACGACCTGCCGTTCCTGGAGTCGATCGGCATCACTCGCTGGCTGATGATGGAGGAGGGAGAACTGAGGGAAATCACGCCAGAAGCTGTCGGGTATCCCGCCTAGCTTCGGCTTCATGCCTGATTTCACGTCCGGATCCGCACCCGAATTCACGCCCGAATTCACGCCCGGGTTCATCACCATCGGCGGAGCACGGGAGAACAACCTCAAGGACGTCTCCCTCCGTATCCCGAAAGGCCGGCTGACCGTGTTCACCGGCCTTTCGGGCTCGGGGAAGTCGTCGATCGTCTTCGACACGATCGCGGTCGAGTCGCAGCGCCAGCTCAACGAGACCTTCCCGTGGTTCGTGCGCAACCGGCTGCCCAAGTACGAGCGCCCGCACGCGGAGGCGCTTCAGGACCTCTCCCCCGCGATCGTCGTCGACCAGCGGCCGATCGGGGGCCACTCGCGGTCCACGGTCGGCACGATGACCGACGTCTACTCGGTGATCCGCGTGCTGTTCTCCCGGCACGGAACCCCTGGCGCCGGACCGGCGACCGCCTACTCCTTCAACGACCCGTCGGGCATGTGCCCCGAGTGCGACGGCCTGGGCCGTACGGTACGGCCGGACTGGGACCGCATCCTCGACCCGGACCGGACGCTCGCCGACGGGGCGGTCCGCTTCCCGCCGTTCGCGGCGGGCACCTGGCAGGGGCAGGCGTACACGAACAGCGCCGAACTCGACCCGGACAAGCGCGTCGGGCGGTTCACCGCCGCCGAGCGTGAGTTCCTGATGCGCGGCCGCCCCGGCAGCAAGGTCACCGTCAACGGCACGGGCGGCACCTGGACCACCGACTACGAGGGCCTGGCCACCCGCTTCGAACGCCTGTACCTGAGGCGGGACCTGTCGGCGATGAGCCAGAAGACCCGTGATCTGGTGCGGGAGTTCCTGGTGGAGGGCGACTGCCCGGTGTGCGACGGGGCCCGGCTGAACGCGGCGGCGCTGGCCACCCGCATCAACGGCCTGAACATCGCCGACTGCACACATATGCAGGTCACGGACCTGATCGCGGTACTGAAGGAGATCGACGGTCCCGTCGCCGGGCCGGTCGCCCGGGCCGCTGTCACCGCCCTAGAACGCATCGCCGCCATCGGGCTCGGCTATCTCAGCCTCGACCGCGAGACGTCCACGCTCTCCGGCGGCGAGGGACAGCGACTGAAGACCGTGCGCCACCTGGGGTCCAGCCTGACCGGCATGACGTACGTCTTCGACGAGCCCAGCGTCGGACTGCACCCGCGCGACGTCGGGCGTCTCGGCGACCTGCTGCTGCGGCTGCGCGACAAGGGCAACACCGTGCTCGTGGTCGAGCACGACCCGGACGTCATCGCGCTCGCCGATCACGTCGTCGACATGGGGCCGGGGGCCGGCGCGGGCGGCGGACGGGTCGTGTTCGAGGGGACGCCGGGCGAGCTGGCCGGGTCCGACACGCTGACCGGGCGTTGCCTGGGGCGTCGTACGGAGCTGAAGGAGGAGGTCCGCGCGGCGGACGGGGGGCTCTGGGTGAAGGGGGCGGGCCGGCACAACCTGCGGGACGTGACGGTGGAGTTCCCGGCCGGGGTGCTCACCGTCGTCACCGGGGTCGCCGGGTCCGGGAAGAGCACGCTGGTCGCGGAGTTCACCGCCGCGCACGCCGACGCCGTCGTCGTGGACCAGTCGTCGATCGGGATCTCCGCGCGGTCGACTCCGGCGACGTACCTCGGAATCATGGACACGGTTCGGAAGATCTTCGCGCGCGGGACGGGCGCCCAGCCGGGGTTCTTCAGCTTCAACTCGTCCGGCGCGTGCGACACCTGCGAAGGCCGCGGGATCATCTACACCGACCTGGCCTTCATGGATCCGGTGACGACGACGTGCCACGACTGCGAGGGGCGGCGCTTCAGGGACGAGGTGCTGCGGCTGACCGTCGACGGCAGCTCCGTCGCGGACGTCCTGGAGATGACGGCCGACCAGGCGCTGGAGTTCTTCCAGGACGCGGGCGTACGCCGACGGCTGCGCGCCCTGCGGGATGTCGGGCTGACGTATCTCACGCTCGGGCAGCCGCTCTCCACTCTCTCCGGGGGTGAACGCCAGCGCATCAAGCTGGCGACGCGGCTGCACCGCACGGGAGCGGTGTACGTCCTCGACGAACCGACGACCGGACTGCACATGTCGGACGTGGACGGGCTGCTCGGGCTGCTGGACCGGCTGGTCGACGCGGGCAACACGGTCGTGGTGGTCGAGCACAACCTGGACGTGGTGGCGCACGCCGACTGGATCATCGACCTGGGGCCGGACGGAGGCCGCGACGGGGGCCGGGTGATCTTCGAGGGAACCCCGCGCCAGCTCCTCGACGCCACCGGTTCCTTCACCGCCGAGCATCTCAGGAGGGCCACAGCCTGACGCCGGGGGTTTTGTACGGGCGGGTAACGCCTGCATGATGGCGGGTCGGTGCCCCATGCATCATGGCGCCGACACCTGCCACCGACCCGGAGATCCCTCGTGCCCAGCAAGAAGGCCCTCGTCCGCCACCCCAGCCCGCGCCTCGCCGAAGGGCTTCTGACGCACATCGACCGGGAGAAGGTCGACGTCGACCTGGCGGTCGAGCAGTGGGAGGGGTACGTGGAGGCCCTGCGGGGGCACGGCTGGGAGACGATCGAGGTGGACCCGGCCGACGACTGCCCGGACTCGGTGTTCGTCGAGGACACGGTCGTCATGTACAAGAACGTCGCGCTGATCACCCGGCCCGGCGCCGAGTCCCGGCGCGACGAGACCCTCGGCGTCGAGGAGGCCGTCGCCTCGCTCGGCTGCTCCGTGAACTGGATCTGGGAGCCTGGCACGCTGGACGGCGGCGACGTGCTGAAGGTCGGCGACACGATCTACGTCGGCCGGGGCGGCCGTACCAACGCGGCCGGCGTCCAGCAGCTGCGGGCCGCTTTCGAACCGCTGGGGGCACAGGTCGTCGCCGTCCCCGTGAGCAAGGTGCTGCACCTGAAGTCGGCGATCACGGCCCTGCCCGACGGAACGATTCTCGGCCGCATTCCGCAGCTGGACGCCCCTTCGCTGTTCCCGCGCTTCCTGCCGGTGCCGGAGGAGTCCGGGGCGCATGTGGTGCTGCTGGGCGGCGGCAAGCTGCTCATGGCCGCGAGCGCGCCGAAGACGGCGGAGCTGCTCGCCGACCTGGGCCATGAGCCGGTGCCGGTCGACATCAGCGAGTTCGAGAAGCTCGAGGGATGTGTGACATGTCTCTCGGTCCGGATGCGTGATCTGTACGCCTGACGGACTGAGCGCAACACTCTTTCAGCCCGGGACCTGCGGGTCCTCGGGCTTTTCACATACCCGGGAAGTCCAGGCGGAATGGCCGCTGATCAGGGGTCTTTACATCGTTCTTAACCTACGGCTTCGTAACCTACGGGTTCGTAGCCTACGATCCCGTAGGTTCCCGGCAACCGCTCGCCGGTCACCTGCCCCGTGTTGTGCGTCCCCTGGAGTTCCCGTGACGATCGCTTCCCCTCACCTCGGCAGCCCTGCCGTCTGGACCGACGCCCGGCTGTTGTACGCCCTGGAGGAAGTGGTCGAGCAGGAGCTCAACCGGCATCTGAAGGTCGCCAAGGACTGGATGCCGCACGAGTACGTGCCGTGGACGGACGGCCGTAACTTCCCCGGTCTCTTCGAGGACGGCGAGGCCTGGGACAAGGAGCAGTCCAAGGTCACCGAGATCGGCCGGATCGCGCTGGTGGTGAACCTGCTGACCGAGGACAACCTCCCCAGCTACCACCACGAGATCGCCTCGCTCTTCGGGCGGGACGGCGCCTGGGGCACATGGGTGCACCGCTGGACGGCCGAGGAGGGCCGGCACGGCATCGTGATGCGGGACTACCTGCTCACCTCGCGCGCGGTGGACCCGGACAAGCTGGAGCAGTTCCGCATGTCCCACATGAGCGAGGGCTTCGAGTCGGACAACCGGCACTCGATGCTGCACTCCGTCGCCTACGTCGCCTTCCAGGAGCTCGCGACCCGCATCTCGCACCGCAACACCGGCCACCAGTCCGGTGACCCGATCTGCGACCGCATGCTGGCGCGCATCGCGACCGACGAGAACCTGCACATGGTGTTCTACCGCAACCTGCTGAAGGCCGCGTTCGAGCTCGCGCCGGACCTCACGATGCAGGCCGTGCGCGACGTGGTCGTCAACTTCCGCATGCCCGGCCACGGCATCCCCGGCTTCGAGCGCGCCGCCGCCCAGATGGCCATCGGCGAGGTCTACAACATGCGCATCCACCACGACGACGTCCTCCAGCCCGTCCTCCGCCACCTGAAGGTCCTGGAGATCGACGGCCTCGGCCCCGAGGGCCAGAAGGCCCAGGAGGAACTGGGCCTGTTCATGGGCGGTCTCGACGCGGAAGCCCTGAAGTTCGACGAGAAGCTGGCGGCCCGCAAGGCCCGGATGGCGGCTCGCGCCGCGGGCTGACGAGCGGTCGGGGCGCAGGAACCCGACGGCCTGCTGCCGGGGCCGGCCGGGGGTGCGATGCGCCCCTCGGCGGCCCCTTGGCGGAAGCGGCAGGGCGAGAAGCCTCGCGCCGGCTGTCGCGCCGGGCGGGCGCCGTCCGTCCGTACGGCGCTCGATGCTCGCCGGGATCCCCTGACGGAGCACGCACCTC
The DNA here is from genome assembly GCF_055564995.1 of Streptomyces sp. NPDC028907. Classification (NCBI taxonomy): domain Bacteria; kingdom Bacillati; phylum Actinomycetota; class Actinomycetes; order Kitasatosporales; family Streptomycetaceae; genus Streptomyces; species Streptomyces sp. NPDC028907. The sequence goes on along the minus strand of NZ_JBVHVE010000005.1, from coordinate 572,675 downwards.
TCCCATCACCCCGGCACCCGCGCGCTCGACGCGGTGGTCCACCGCACCGAGCGCCGCCGCCCGCACCGCCCGAGGTCGAGCCGGCCGTAAGGTGCCCGCTCCAGGGCGCCGGCGACGAACAGTTCATCGACGGCACCCGCCTCGATCACGGCGGCGGTCTGCACCAGATGCGACGTGCGCAACGACCGTGCGGCCCCGATGAGTTCGGCCGTGGCCCGCCCGCCCCCGCCGCCCCGCGGACGACTGGGCGCGATGCCCCGGCAATCGCGCCGCCCACCGCCGTTGCCGGGGGCTCAACGTGACATACGCCTGAGCTCCAGTCGTTCCTTCTCCGACAGGCCGCCCCAGACGCCGAAGCGTTCGTCGTTGTCGAGGGCGTACTCCAGGCAGGCGGAGCGGATCGGGCACATGCCGCAGATCCGCTTGGCCTCCCGTACGGAGCTGCCCGGCTCGGGGAAGAAGAAGTCCGCGCCGGTCTGTGCGCACAACGCATCCTGCTGCCAGTCCAGGTCGGGCGAGGTGATCGTTGTGATCGAATCGATGTGCATGCTCAGGATCGTGCCGCTCGGCGAAAAACGTTCGATCAACGCGGGATCAACGCCGCGCCGCAGGGCCTCCGGCCGAGTCCGATGGTCTCCCTCCGCGCGGTGCGGCGCACGGCGGCGCGCGGAAACAGTTGAAAGCGATGAGATCCCCGCCGGTCATCCACGGTGATCGCCGTCGCCGCTTCAGCCGACGGCGGCGCTCCGGCAGCGATTGTCAGTGGGCGGTGCAAGACTCGGCAGAGCAGAGACCGGCAGAGCTGACAAAGGGGACCCCTTCCGAGGAGGGCGATGATGCTCACCACTCGTTATGTCACCGGCGCGCCGAACTGGATCGATGTCGGCACACCCGACATCGAGGGCGCCCGTTCCTTCTACGGCGGCCTGTTCGGCTGGCGGTTCCGACCGGGCGGTCCCGAGACCGGCGGTTACGGCGTCTTCCAGCTCGACGGCAGGACGGTGGCCGGCGGGATGCAGACCACCGAGGAGCAGGGTCCGCCGTCCTGGACGGTGTACTTCCAGACGCCGGACGCGGACGCCACCGCGAAGGCGGCCGAGCAAGCGCACGGCTCGGTGCTGGTGCAGCCCATGGACGTGCTGGACATGGGCCGTATGGCCATCCTGGCCGACAAGGCGGGCGTCGGCTTCGGGCTCTGGCAGCCCGGCACCAACAAGGGCCTCGACGTCGTCCAGGAGCCCGGCTCGCTGTGCTGGCTGGAGCTGTACACCACGGACGTGCCGGCCGCGGCCGGTTTCTACCACGCGACGCTCGGTCTGGAGACCTTCGCCCTCGACTTCTACGGCGGCACGTACACGACGTTCAGCCCGGCCGCGGCCGGGGAGGACGCCATGTTCGGCGGCGTGGTGGACAAGGCCGACGACCCCGCGGAGGCGGAGAGCCCGCCGTACTGGCTGCCGTACTTCGAGGTCACCGACACGGACGCCACGGCCGCCAAGGCGGAGGAGCTGGGCGGCTCCGTCCGAATGCCTCCGACGGACCTGCCGGACGTGGGCCGTATCGCCAAGCTCACCGACCGGTACGGCGCCCGCTTCGCGGTGATCAAGAGCGCTCCGGCACCGAGCTGAGCCCGGCGGCCCGGGCACCCCATCGCCTCGCACAGACAGGCCCTAGGCGGAGGCGCGTCGGACCAGTGTGGTCGGCAGGACGACACTGGACGGCGCCCCTCCGACCTGCTCGCCGACCCGGCGGTCGACGCCGCGCAGCAGCAGCCGGGCCATCAGCCGGCCCATCTCCTCGATGTCCTGACGGACCGTCGTGAGAGCGGGGTCGGTCTGTTCCGCCACGGGAAGCATGTCGTCGAAGCCGACCACCGCGACGTCGTCCGGCACCCGCCGCCCCGACGCGCGCAGCACCCGCAGCGCACCGGCCGCGGTGAGGTCGTTGGCGGCGAAGACGGCGTCCAGGTCCGGGCAGCGGGCGAGAAGCTCACGCATGGCCCGTTCACCGCCGGTCGGTGTGAAGTCGCCCTCGACGATCAGCCCTGGATCGGCGTCGACCATGACGTCCCGGTATCCGTCGAGACGGTCCACCGCCGACGTCTGGTCCAGGGCACCGGTGATGTGGGCGATACGGGTACGGCCGAGGCCGGCGAGGTGCCGTACGGCGTCGCGGGCGCCGCCGCGGTTGTCGCTGTCGACGTAGACGACGCCCCGCCGGTCGCCGGCCCAGCCGGGCCGTCCGCCGAAGACGGTGGGGACGCCGGCGCGCTGGATCAGTCCGGGCAGCGGGTCGTCGAGGTGCAGGGAGAAGACGAGCGCCCCGTCGACATGGCCGCCGGCGAGGTAGCGGCCGACACGGGCGTGGTCGTCACGGCCTTCCGTGAGGAGCAGCACCAGCTGGTTGTCGTGGGCCGTCAACTCCTTGCTGATGCCGCGCAGTTGCAGGGCGAAGAAGGGGTCGGCGAAGACCCGGGTCTCCGGTTCGGCGACCACCACGGCGATGGCGTCGTGCCGTCGGGTCACCAGGCTGCGGGCAGCCTGGTTGGGCACGTATCCGAGCTCCTCCACGGCCTTGCGGACCCGCTCCACGAGGGGTTCGCGCACCCCGTCCCCGCCGTTGACGACCCGGGACACGGTGGCCCGCGAGACCCCGGCCCGGGCGGCCACGGCCTCCAGGGTGGGACGCGGGGCGGTTTCGGTCACTGCGCGGCTCCTCGTCGGCGACTGCCGATCAGGATAGCCGTGGCGGGAGGCGGAGGTGAGAGCGCTCTCGAATGACCAAAAGCGCCCGGAACCCCCTGTCTGCGGGTCCACCCGCCGACGACGCGGAGCAACCGTCACCCGGGCGTGATCCGTCAGTGCTCGTGCCCGGCCCCCGACGCCGCCTCGTGCCCGTGCTCGTGCGGCTCATAGCCCGGAATCGTCCCGTCCGCCTTCTTCACCAGGAACAACCCCACCATCCCCATGTCCGAGTGGCTCTGGACATGGCAGTGGTACATCCACGCGCCCGCCCCGACCCCCTCCCCCGCGATCACCTGGAAGCCGAAGGAGTCCGCCGGGCCCACGATCTTGTTGTCGATGACCTGGCTGGGGTCGTCGGGGCCGGTGAGCATGCCGGTGCGGTTGTCGGCCCAGCGGTGACCGTGCATGTGGAAGGTGTGGTAGTACTCCCCGTGCGTGACCACCACGAACTCGACCCGATCACCCACCGTGGCCTCGAAGTCGGGTCCGCTGTGCGCCGGCTTGTTGTTGATGAGCATGTCGTTGAAGACGATGGTGTGGGTCGCGTCGGGCAGGACGTCGCCCTTGCGCCGGACGATCACGGGCCCGTACAGACCCTTGCGGATGCCGCCGGTCCCGTGCTCCGTGCCGACGACGTGGTCGTGGTAGTGCCAGTATCCGGCGCTGCCCGCCCGCCAGGTGCCGTCCCCCCGGCGTCCGGGGGTATGGGTGCGCCAGGTGTAGGTGCGGGTGCCGCCTGGTTCGACGTCGCTCTTGTTGAGCTTGGTGCCGTCGCTGGTGATCTCGTAGTCGAGGCCGTGGACGTGCAGGCTGACCGGTACGTCCATCGTGTTCTCGAACTCGATGTGCACGGTGTCGCCCTCGTTGAGCTCGATCAGCGGGCCGGGGATCGTCGCCTTGCCCTTCTCGAAGCCGTAGCCCATCTGCCCGTCGGCGAGCTTCTCGGCGTACAGCTTGAGGTGCCGGACCTCGCCGCCGGCCGGGGCGGTGCGCGGCGGGGTGTCGGCGCTCACGGCCTCGGGTACCGACGCCAGGGACAACGATGTCGCGACGGTCGCACCACCCAGCAGCATGCGTCTGTTGAAGGTACGCCTGTCGAGGTTGCGTCTGTTCATGCCGAACTCCCAGCGGCGGTACGGAAATTACGGGGATGAACCGCTGAGACGGTACCGGCCGATCTCTCGTTTATCCACACTCAGGACAAAGTTGGTCCCAGAACGGCCATAGGTATTGGCGAGTCGTTCAAAGGGGTCTAGCTTCCTTGTCGCTGTTGCTGTGACCGTGGAGGTGCCCATGCGCTTACGAGGGTTGAGCACAAGAAGACAGACCTGGGTGGCCGGTGTGACCGCCGGGTTCGTCGCCGCCGGGCTGATGTCCGCCCCGGCCGCCGACGCGCGCCCGGCCCCGGACCCACCCCTGACAACGATGTCCGTGAAGTCGCCACCGGGCGGCGCGAATGTACGGGTGCTCATCTTCTACGGGTCCGCGGCCGCCGGCGACGAGTCGCCGCTGGTGAACGCCGGGATCGGGGCGATCGAGAAGATCGGCCTGTCGGGGCCGGCCGACCAGCGTTTCAAGGTCGAGGCCACGAACGACGCCTCGGTGTTCACCAACGAGACCAAGCTGGGCCGCTTCAACTCCATCGTGTTCCTCACCGGTGGCGGCGACGTCCTCGACCCCGAGCAGGAGGCGGGCCTGGAGGCCTATATGGAGGCTGGCGGCGGTTTCGTCGGCATCCATGACGCGGCCCGCGCGGAGCCCTACTCGGACTGGTTCACCGGTCTCGTCGGCGCCCGTCCGGCGGCCGGCGGCCCGACGAACGCGCAGCGCGCCGTCGTCGAGGTCGGCGACCGACGGCATCCGGCCACCAAGGACCTGCCGGTGCAGTGGAAACGGCCGGACAAGTGGCTGAACTGGGCGAAGAACCCCTCGGGTTCGGTGCACACGGTCGCCCGAGTGCGGGAGTCCAGCTACCAGCCGGGTTCGAGCGCCAACGGCTGGGACCATCCCGTGAGCTGGTGCCGTGACTACGACGGCGGCCGCTCCTTCTACACCGGCATGGGCGGCACGGTGTCGTCGTACGACGAGACCGACTTCCGTACGCATCTGCGCGGCGCCCTGCTGTGGACCACCCGGCTGTCGCAGGCCGACTGCAAGGCCACCATCAACGGCAACTACAAGGCCGAGCGGCTCACCCAGCCCAACCAGCCGGGCCAGAACGACCAGATCGGCGAACCGCACGGCCTGGTCACCGCCCCTGACGGCCGGGTGCTCTACATCGGCCGCGGCGGCGCCGACTCCTCCCAGCCGGTGATCATCGACTGGAACAACCCGGATATCGGCAAGGGCAAGGGCGAGATCCACGTCTACGACCCGAAGACCAAGAAGGTCACCCTGGCCGGGGCGTTGACGGTCTTCGGCAACAAGGGCGGCGGCGGCGAGCTGATCAAGGTAGAGGAGGGGCTCCTCGGCATCGAGCTCGACCCGCGGTTCGAGGAGAACGGGTGGGTGTATCTGCACTACACCCCGCACTCGCAGATCAACCGCGACACGCGGATGGCCGAGCGGCGCGTCTCCCGTTTCACTCTCGACCTGGCGAGCAACAAGCTGGACCTGGGCAGCGAGAAGGTGCTGCTCAAGTGGCCGGTGCAGATCCACAGTTGCTGCCACGCGGGCGGCGGGATGGCCTGGGACTCCAAGGGCAACCTGTACATCGCGACCGGCGACAACAACTCCAGTGGCTTCAGTGGCGGCTACTCGGGCAACAACCCCGAGCCCGACTACAAGGGCGTGTCCTTCGCCGACGCGCGCCGCACCGCCGGCAACACCAACAACCTCAACGGCAAGATCCTGCGCATCCACCCGGAGCCGGACGGCACGTACACGCTGCCGGAGGGCAACCTCTTCACCGGCCAGGAGACCGACGAGGGCGGCGGCAAGACACGCGGCGAGATCTATGTGATGGGCGTCAGGAACCCGGCGCGTATCTCCGTCGACAAGCAGACCGACGTCCTGTACGCGGGCTGGGTCGGCCCGGACGCCTCGGCGCCGTCCACCACCTGGGGCCCGGCGAAGTACGACACGTTCGCCGTCATCACCAAGGCGAGCAACCGGGGCTGGCCGTACTGCATGGGCAACAAGCAGCCCTACCGGGACCGCAATCTGCCCGATCCCAGCAAGCCGCTGGGCTGGTACGACTGCGACCACCCGAAGAACGAGTCGCCGAACAACGACGGCCTCGTCAACCTCCCGCCGGTCACCGGCAACAACATCTGGTACTCGCCCCAGGGCGGCGCCCCTGACTTCCCGCGCGACGCGAGCGGCGTGCCGTCGTACAAGCAGGAGGAAGCCATCTACGGGCTGCCGTGGCTCAAGGGCGGCGGTCAGGCGGCGATGAACGGGCCGGTCTACCGGTACGACGCGGCGAGCACCAGCGGGACGAAGTGGCCGGCGTACTGGGACGGCAAGTGGTTCGTCGGTGACTTCTACGACGCCGACCAGCCGCGCAACGCGGTGATCACCGACCCGAAGACCCACGGTGACGGCGGTCTGCCGGTGCACTCGGAGTCGCTGAAGAAGATCGTGCCGATCGGCAACGACGGCATCAAGAACCTCATGGACTGGAAGTTCGGTCCGGACGGCGCGCTGTACGTGCTCGACTACGGCCGCGGCTTCTTCACCTCGGACGCCAAGTCGGCGCTGTGGAGGGTGACCTACACGGGCGGCGGACCCACTCCGGCCGCCGACCAGCTGGCCAGGGGGGCACAGTGACACGACAGCGAAGAATGTGGGCGGCCCTGTTGGCCGCACTGCTCGTGGTGCTCGGGCTGCAGGCCCTTCCCGCGACCGGACAGCCACAACCACAGCAGGCCGCCGCGGCACAGGTCCTCACCTGGACCGCCGGTGACGACATCACGAAGTACTCCTCGGCGCCCACGACCGCCGTGGCGGGTACGACGACGATCGTGTTCGAGAACAGCACGGCGACCGGCAACACCACCGGGATGCCGCACACGCTGACGTTCGACACGTCCGATCCCGAGTACAACAACGACGTCCAGCTGAACATCCTCGCCAATCCGAACGACGACCAGGGCGGCCGCCACACCGCCGAGGTCACCCTCACCCCGGGCCGGTACCGCTACTACTGCACGATCCCCGGGCACGGGCAGATGCAGGGCATTCTCGTGGTGACCGAGGGCAGCGGCGAGGACACGACGGCGCCCGAGGCCTCGGCCCACGTCAGCGGGACGCAGAACACCCAGGGCCAGTACGTCGGTTCGGCGAGCGTGGCGATCCACGCCACCGACGAGGAGGGCGGCTCCGGGGTCGACCGCGTCGAGTACGCGGTCGGCGACGAGGGCGCCTGGACGCCGTACGCCACCCCGGTCGTCGTCGACCAGGTCGGCGACCACAAGATCCGCTACCGCGCGCTCGACAAGGCGGGGAACGTCTCGGCGGAGAAGAGCGTCGAGTTCACGGTCGTGGCACCGCAGTCCGACGACACGACCCCGCCGGAGACCTCAGCGACGGTCAGCGGCGAGCAGAATCCCGACGGCACGTACGTGGGCATGGCGACCGTCACCGTCTCCGCCTCGGACACCGGTTCCGGCGTCAACACCATCGAGTACGCGATCGGCTCCGGCGCCTGGCAGCCGTACACCGCGCCCGTGATGGTGCACGAGGTCGGCAGCCACACGGTGCGCTACCGGGCCACCGACAAGGCGGGGAACGTCGCGGCCGAGGAGAACGTGCAGTTCACGGTCGTGGCGTCGCCGCAGCCGGACACGACCGCGCCGGTGACCGGTGTGAGTGTCGAGGGCACGAAGAACTCCGACGGTGCGTATGTCGGCAACGCCAAGGTGACCGTCACGGCGACCGACGAGCACCACGGCTCGGGCGTGGACCGGATCGAGTACTCGCTCGACGGCGGTCCATATCTGGCGTACGGCGCCCCGGTGGTCGTCGACCGCGCCGGCACGCACACGCTCGCCTACCGGGCCACGGACAAGGCGGGCAACACCTCCGACGCCCGCACGGTGACGTTCACCGTCGTGTCCAGTCAGGTACCGGCTCCCAACTGCCCGGAGTTCGACGAGCGGTTGACGGTGATCGTCGGCACGGTCGACTCTGGTGTCCCGAACCGGCTCACCAACAGCCGGTGCCGCATCAACGAGTTGATCGAGGACGAGAAGGAGTGGACGTCCCAGGCGCTGTTCCTCAAGCATGTGAAGACGGTCCTGGACCAGCTCCTCAGGGACGGGGTCGTCGACCAGCGCGAGTACGACGCCATCCGCAAGGCCGCCCGTCAGTCCAAGATCGGCACGCCCGGGCAGACCGAGGGCTACCGCACGATCCTAGACGGCAGCGCTGAGTCGTTCGCCAAGTGGCAGCAGGTGGGCGGCGGTTCGTTCGCACCGAACGGCGACGGCTCGATCACGTCCGGGACGACGAAGGCCGGCCTGGGCATGCTGTGGTTCCCGGAGCGCAAGTACGGCGACTTCTCGCTCAAGCTCCAGTGGCGTGACGACGCCCCGGGTACGGGCAACGCCAACTCCGGCGTGTTCGTCCGGTTCCCGTGGGTCCACGACCACCCCGAGGAGTCGAGGCCCGAGTGGGTCGCCATCAAGTACGGGCATGAGGTGCAGGTGCTCGACCGTCCTGACGGCGACATGTACAAGACGGGGTCGGTCTACGGCTTCGACCGGGTGGGGCTCGCCGGTGCCGGCGTCACCCAGAAGGGCACCTGGAACGACTACGAGATCCGAGTGGTCGACCAGCACTACTCGGTCTACCGCAACGGCGTGCTGATCAACGAGTTCGACAACACCGGCGGCCAGGAGTTCGTCCCGCCCCGCTCGGACGACCCGGGCACGGACGGGCGGCGGTTCGCCTCCGGATACATCGGACTCCAGGTGCACGGCACGACGGACGTGGTGTCCTACCGGGACATCCGGATCAAGGAGCTCTGAAGGGTCTGCAAGGAGAGCTGACGGAGCTCTGACCGGGGCTCCCGTCAGGCCCGTTGCCCCGTGCGGAGCCGTCCTAGCCGCTCCCGCCCGGTTCCTTCTTCGCCCGGCTCGGCTGTACCCGCTTGGGTTCCCCCGGCATCTTCGGATACTCGGGCGGGTACGGCAGATCGCCGAGTCCATGGTCGCGTTCGTCCTTGTTGGCCAGCTCCAGCAGCGCGTCCAGCGAGAAGCGGTGGGCGTCCATGTCGGCGTGCACGTCGCCGAGTTCGGCGAAACGCGCGGGCATGGTCGCGATGTCGAAGTCCTGGGGGTGGGCGGCCCCCACCTCCTCCCAGCGCAGGGGTGCCGAGACGGGGGCGTGCGGGCGGGGCCGTACGGAGTAGGCGGAGGCGATGGTGCGGTCACGGGCGGTCTGGTTGTAGTCGATGAAGATGCGCTCGCCCCGCTCCTCCTTCCACCACTTGATCGTCACGTGTTCCGGCATCCGGCGTTCCATCTCCCGGCCGACCGCGATGGCGGCGCGGCGGACCTGGGTGAAGGTCCAACGTGGCTCGATGGGCACGAAGACGTGCAGGCCGCGCCCGCCGGAGGTCTTGGGCCAGCCGCGCAGACCGCCGAACTCGTCGAGAACGGCGCGCAGTTCATGGGCGGCGCGGACGGCGTCGTCGAAGTCGGTGCCGGGCTGGGGGTCGAGGTCGATGCGGAGTTCGTCGGGGCGGTCGACGTCGTCACGGCGCACCGGCCAGGGGTGGAAGGTGAGCGTGCCGTACTGGGCGGCCCACAGGACGGCGGCCTCCTCGGTGGGGCACATCTCGTCGGCGCTGCGGCCGCTGGGGAAGGTGATGTGAGCGGTGGGGATCCAGTCGGGCATGCTCTTGGGCGCCCGCTTCTGGAAGAACCACTCGCCGGTCACGCCGTCCGGGTAGCGCTCCAGGGTGGTGGGGCGGTCGCGCAGGGCCCGCAGGATGCCGGGGCCGACGGCGATGTAGTAGCGGGCGAGGTCCAGCTTGGTGTATCCGGGCTCGGGGAAGAAGACCTTGCCCGGGTTGGACAGGCGCACGGTGCGGCCGCCCGCCTGAAGTTCCACCGCTTCGCCCATGCGAGCCACGGTAGGCGCACCCCGCACACCTCGCACACCGGGCGTCAGCGACCGGATGCGCGCAGAATCGGACCATGGACCTTCCGGTGATGCCGCCCGTGAAGCCGATGCTCGCCAAGTCGGTGGCGAAGATCCCGCCGGGCATGCAGTACGAGGCGAAGTGGGACGGGTTCCGGGCGATCGTGTTCCGCGACCGGGACGAGGTCGAGCTCGGCAGCCGTACCGGAAAGCCGCTGACCAGGTACTTTCCGGAGCTGGTGGCGGGGTTGAAGGAGCGGTTGCCGGAGCGGTGCGTGCTGGACGGGGAGATCGTCATCGCGCGGGAGGGGCGGCTGGACTTCGACGCGCTCACCGAGCGCATCCACCCGGCCGACTCCCGGGTGCGGATGCTGGCGGAGCGGACCCCGGCGTCGTTCGTGGCCTTCGACCTGCTGGCGCTGGCCGACCAGTCGCTGCTGGAGGTCCCGCTGGCGGATCGGCGGGCGCGGCTCACGATGGCGCTGTCCGGGGTGACGGCGCCGGTGCATGTGGCGCCGGCGACGACCGACGTGGACACGGCTCAGGGGTGGTTCGAGCAGTACGAGGGGGCCGGTCTGGACGGTGTGATCGCCAAGCCGCTCACCCTGGGGTACCTCCAGGACGCGCGGGCCATGTTCAAGATCAAGCACGAGCGGACGGCGGACGTCGTCGTCGCCGGGTACCGGCTCCACAAGAGCGGACCGGTCGTGGGCTCGCTGCTGCTCGGTCTCCACGACGACAAGGGAGCGCTCCAGCATGTGGGAGTGTCGGCCGCGTTCTCGATGAAGCGGCGCGCCGAGCTGATCGAGGAACTGGAGCCGCTGCGCATGGCGGACGTCACGGGGCATCCGTGGGCGGCCTGGGCCGAGGAGGCGGCGCACGAGTCGGCGCGACTGCCGGGGGCGCCGAGCCGCTGGTCGGGGAAGAAGGATCTGTCCTGGGTGCCGCTCAGACCGGAGCGAGTGGCCGAGGTGGCGTACGACCACATGGAGAACGGTGTGCGCTTCCGGCACACGGCCCGCTTCCGCCGCTGGCGCCCGGACCGTACCCCTGAGAGCTGCACGTACGCGCAGTTGGAGGAGCCGGTCCGCTACGACCTGGCGGAGATCTTCGCGCCGCAGACCTGAGCGTGAGTCGTCGTCCGCCAGGCCTGATCGCGCGACCGGGATCGGGAGCGGGGCGAGGGTCAGGGCTTCGTCAGCGTCAGGGCTTCATCAGCACCTTGACCGCGCCGTCCTGCTTGCGCTGGAACATCTCGTAAGCGTGCGGGGCGTCGCTCAGCGGCACGCGGTGGGTGGCGAAGTCGTCGACGCCCAGGGGGTCCTCGTCCGTCAGGAACGGCAGGATGTCGTCGGTCCAGCGGCGCACGTTGGCCTGCCCCATCCGCAGCTGGATCTGCTTGTCGAACAGGGTGAGCAGCGGGATCGGGTCGGCCATGCCGCCGTACACGCCGGACAGGGAGATCGTGCCGCCGCGCCGCACCAGGTCGATGGCGGTGTACAGGGCGGCGAGCCGGTCGACGCTGAAGCGTTCGGCGAACGGGCCGCTGATCTTGCGGGGCAGCATCGCCGAGGCCGACTGGGCCAGCCTGGCGGCGGCGCTGCCGTGCGCCTCGGTGCCGACGGCGTCGATCACGGCGTCGGGACCTCGGCCGTCCGTCACGTCGCGGATGGCGGCGACGAGTTCCTTCTCGTCGTCGAAGCTCCTCAGGTCGTACGTCTCGACGCCCCGCTCGCGCGCCCGCCGTAGCCGCTCGGGCACCAGGTCCACGCCGAACACCCGCCCGGCGCCCTGCACCTGGGCGACCCGGCAGGCCATGTCCCCGATGGGGCCGAGGCCGAGCACGGCGACGCTGCCGCCCTCCGGGACCTCGGCGTAGCGGACGGCCTGCCAGGCGGTGGGCAGGACGTCGGAGAGGTAGACGAAGCGGTCGTCGGACGGGCCCTCCGGGATCTTGATCGGGCCGAACTGCGCCTGCGGGACCCGCAGATACTCGGCCTGGGCGCCCGGCACCGCGCCGTACAGCCGGGTGTAGCCGAACAGGGCCGCGCCCATGCCCTCGCCGGTGACCTGGGTGGTCTCGCACTGGGTGGGCAGCCCGGTCAGGCACATCCAGCAGTCGCCGCAGGCGATCTGGAACGGCACCACGACCCGGTCGCCCGCCTGGAGGTCCGGCACCGCGGCGCCGACCTCCTCGACGATGCCCATCGGCTCGTGACCGAGGATGTCCCCCGGTGTCATGAACGGCGTCAGCACCTCGTACAAGTGCAGGTCGGAGCCGCACAGTCCGGTGGACGTGATGCGGATGACCGCGTCCGTCGGCTCCTGGATCGTCGGATCGGGCACGTTCTCCACGCGGACGTCGCGCTTGCCCTGCCAGGTCACTGCCCTCATCGCCCCGTGCTCCCTCCGTGGCGTGTGCGTCCGCTGATGCGGTGGGCGCCGGGTACCCCCGCGCCGGCCGGCCGAACCGCGCGGACCGGTGTGTGGGCCGATCGGCGGATTTGCGGGGCTGAAGGCAATCGATCGGGTATGTGCATCTATGAACAGATAAGCGCACAATTGACGACACGGACTGGGTGGGTGGCTGCGGGTGGCGACGGTGGGCAGGCAACGAGGGGCGCGCACGAGACGCGCCACGACCATGGCGGGGCTGCTGGCCGCCGCGCTGACGGCCTCCCTGGCGGCGGGCTGTACGACGTCCGGCGGCCAGCGCGACGACGGGCGCGGCAGCACGCACGTGCCGTCGTCGCACGAGAACGGCAGCGGGAACGAGAGTCGGGCGGACAGCCGCTCGGTGCTCGCCGTGAAGATCGACAACTCCCGTGCCGCGCGGCCCCACACGGGTCTGAACGCCGCGGACGTCGTGTACGTCGAGCAGGTCGAGGGCGGACTGAGCCGGCTGATGGCGGTGTACGCGACGAAGCTGCCGAAGGCCGTCGGGCCGGTACGCAGCGCACGCGAGAGCGACCTGGAGCTGCTGCGCCAGTTCAACCGGCCGACGCTCGCCTTCTCCGGGGCGCAGAGCAAGCTCCTGCCCCTGATCGACAAGGCCCCGTTGAAGGCGGTGCCGCCCCGCAAGGCGGCCGACGCCTACTTCCGTAGCCGGCACAGGCCCTCGCCGCACAACCTCTATCTGCGGCCCCAGCGTCTGATGGGCTCCGCCCCCGGCGCGGACGCCCTGACCACCGGCTTCCGCTACGGCGCCGCCCCGGCCGGCGGCAAGGCCACGACCTCGCAGACGGTGCGCTACGACTTGGCGCGCTACACCTTCACCTGGTCCAGGAGCCAGGACCGCTGGCTCGTCGCCATGGACGGCAAGGCCGCCACGACGACGGACGGGAAGCGGGTCGGCGCCGGGACGGTCGTCGTGCAGTACGTCAAGGTGCGCAGGTCCACGTTCCACGACTCCCTCGGCAAGAACACGCCGTACACGGAGACGGTGGGCTCCGGAAAGGCACGGGTCCTGCGTGACGGGCGCGCCTACGACGTCTACTGGACGCGTCCGAAGGCCGCGGGCGGCACCAGGTTCACGACCGAGGACGGGAAGCGGATGAACTTCCAGCACGGCCCGGTGTGGGTGGTGTACGCGAAGGCGTCCTGAGGATCCGGGGAGTTCGAACCGGGGATCAGGATGGGGCGACGAGGGGCTCCGAAGGGTTGCGGAGCCCCTCGGCCGCGTCCGCGACGCGGCGGATCAGATCGAAGAACAGCGCCTGCTCGTCGGTGGAGAGCGGAGCCAGGAAGACCTGGTTCATCCGAGCCGTGCGCACGGTCAGCTTCTTGTGCGTGCGCAGCCCGTCGTCCGTGAGGCGCAGCAGGAAGCGGCGGCCGTCCTGGGGGTCGCGGACCTTGTCGAGCAGCCCGCGGCGGCCGAGCCGGCTGATCACCTCGGCGATCGTGGAGCGGTCGAGCCCGACGCGCTCCCCCACCGTCCGCTGGTCCAGGCCCGGCTCGGCGACGAGCGCGTTGAGGACGGCGAACTGGGGCGAGGTGATCTCCTCCGAGACCATCGTGTTCCACAGCAGGTAGTGCGCCTGCTGGAGCCGCCGGGCCAGATGCCCGGGGTGGGTGGTGAGATCCACGGCGGCCATCCGTACTCCCTGTTCGCAATCGTCGGTGCACTGAACAATACCCGACCCCACCAGGACTGCCCTAGGGCCGAAGGGTCTGCGGATTTCGCATTTACCGAGGCCTTGACGGCTTCCCGCTCCGGTGGCAGCGTGAGGAGCAACCTCGCGGAAATACTCAGTGTCCTGATTAATTTGGGTGCTGGGAGCTCGGAAGAGATGGGGCTTCTCGGATGGACAAGGTGGTCGCCACGGCCGCTGCGGCGGTGGCCGATGTGGGCGACGGCGCGTCGCTCGCGGTGGGTGGATTCGGGCTGAGCGGTGTGCCGAACGTGCTGATCCAGGCCCTGTTCGAACAGGGCACCGGCGGGCTGTCGGTGGTCTCCAACAACTGCGGGGCGATGGAGTCGGGTCTCGCGGTGCTGCTGTCGGCGGGCCGGATCGCCCGGGTGACCGGCTCGTACATCGGCGCGAACAAGGAGTTCGCCCGCCAGTACCTGGGCGGGGAGCTGGAGGTGGAGATGATCCCGCAGGGCACGCTGGCCGAGCGGCTGCGGGCCGGCGGCGCCGGGATCCCCGCGTTCTACACCCCGGCCGGGGTGGGCACGCAGGTCGCCGACGGCGGGCTGCCGTGGCGCTACGACGGGTCCGGCGGGGTCGCACTGGCCTCGCCACCGAAGGAGGTGCGGGAGTTCGACGGCACCGAGTACGTGCTGGAGCGCGGGATCCGCACCGACTTCGCGCTGGTGCGGGCGGCGAAGGGCGACCGGCACGGGAACCTGGTGTTCAACAAGTCCTCCCGGAACTTCAACCCGCTGGCCGCGATGGCCGGACGGGTGACGATCGCCGAGGTCGAGGAACTCGTCGAGCCCGGTGAGATCGGTCCGGACGCGGTGCACCTGCCGGGGATCTTCGTGCAGCGGGTCGTCGCGCTCACCCGGGAGCAGGCCGCCGACAAGCGGATCGAGCAGCGCACGATTTCCGCGCCCGCGGCGCGAGGGACGGGGAGCAACTGATGGCCTGGACACGCGAGGAAATGGCCGCGCGGGCCGCGCGCGAACTTCAGGACGGGCAGTACGTCAATCTCGGCATCGGGCTGCCGACGCTGATCCCGAACTACCTCCCCGAGGGCGTGGAGGTGATCCTGGAGTCCGAGAACGGCATCCTGGGCACCGGCCCGTACCCGACCGAGGACCAGGTCGACCCGGACCTGATCAACGCCGGCAAGGAGACCGTGACGGTCCTGCCGGGGGCGTCCTTCTTCGACTCGGCGCTGTCGTTCTCGATGATCCGCGGCGGGCACATCGATGTCGCCGTGCTGGGCGCCATGCAGGTCTCCGCCACCGGTGACCTGGCGAACTGGGCCATCCCCGGCAAGATGATCACCGGGATCGGCGGGGCGATGGACCTCGTGCACGGGGCCCGCACGGTCATCGTCGTGATGACGCACACCGCCAAGGACGGCAGCCCGAAGATCCTCACCGAGTGCGCACTGCCGCTCACAGGCAAGGCGTGTGTGAACCGAGTCATCACCGACCTCGGCGTGATCGACGTGACCGACGACGGCCTGGTGCTCGTCGAGACCGCGCCCGGCGCGGGCGTTGACGAGATCATCGCCAAGACCGACGCAAAACTCACCGTCGCGGAGAATCTGCTGTGAACACCGTTTACATCGTCGACGCGGTCCGCACCCCGATCGGCCGTTACAACGGCACCCTCGCCCCCGTCCGCCCGGACGACCTGGCCGCCCACGCCCTGCGTGAACTCCTCGCCCGTACGCCCGACCTGGACCCGTCCCGCATCGAGGACGTCTACTTCGGCAACGCCAACGGCGCCGGCGAGGAGAACCGGAACGTGGGCAGGATGGCCGCCCTCCTCGCCGGCCTGCCGACCAGCGTGCCCGGTGTCACCGTCAACCGCCTCTGCGCCTCCGGCCTGGAGGCGGTCATCCAGGCAGCCCGCGCCATCGCCGCCGGGGACGCCCACATCGCCGTGGCCGGCGGCGTGGAGTCGATGACCCGGGCCCCGTACGTGCTGCCCAAGTCCGACAAGCCCTTCCCCGCCGCGCACACGGAGCTGTACTCGACCACCCTGGGCTGGCGCATGGTCAACCCGAAGATGGCACCGCAGTGGACCGTCCCGCTGGGGGAGTCGGCCGAACTCATCGCCGAGAAGCACAAGATCAGCCGCGAGCAGCAGGACGAGTACGCGCTGGCCTCCCACCACAAGGCGGCCGCGGCCCAGCGGCAGGGCCTCTTCGACGCCGAGCTCGCTCCCGTCTCCCTCCCTCAGCGCAAGGGCGACCCGGTCGTCTTCGCCGCCGACGAGTCCGTACGGGCCGACGCCTCCCTCGCCGCGATGGCGAAGCTCAAGCCGTCCTTCCGTAAGGACAACGGCACGGTCACCGCAGGCAACGCCTCCCCGCTCAACGACGGCGCCGCCGCCCTGCTCCTCGTCGACGAGGAGGGCCTGAAGGCCACCGACCGCGAGCCGCTCGCCCGGATCTCCGCGACCGGCGTCCACGCCCTCGACCCCGACTACTTCGGGCTCGCCCCCGTCGAGGCCGTCAACCGCGCCCTCGCCAAGGCGGGCAAGGCCTTCGGCGACCTGTCGGTCCTCGAACTGAACGAGGCCTTCGCCGCCCAGGTGCTGGGCTGTGTCGCCGAATGGCCCGAGTTCGACCCGGCGATCCTCAACGCCCAGGGCGGCGCCATCGCGCTCGGCCACCCCCTCGGCGCCTCCGGTGCCCGTCTCGCCGGCACCGTCGCCCACCAACTCGCCCGCAAGGGCGGCGGAGTCGGCGTCGCCACCCTCTGCATCGGCGTCGGTCAGGGCCTCGCCCTCGTCCTCGAACGTTAACGGAACGCAGGATCCCCCATGACTCTCACTCAGCACGACATCGACCAGGAGATCGCGGCCGAGCACGCCGCGTACGAGAAGCGCGTCGCCGACGGTGCCCCCGTCGAGCACCACCCGCGCCGCGACTACACCCCGTACCGCTCCTCGGTGCTGCGCCACCCGAAACAGCCGCCGATCCAGATCGACGTCAGCAAGGACCCGGAGCTGGTGGAGCTGCACTCCCCCGCCTTCGGCGAGCGGGACATCACCGAGATCGACAACGACCTCACCGGGCAGCACACCGGGGAGCCGATCGGTGAGCGCATCACCGTCGAGGGCCGGCTCCTGGACCGTGACGGCCGTCCGCTGCGCGGCCAGCTGATCGAGGTCTGGCAGGCGAACTCGGCCGGCCGCTACGCCCACCAGCGCGAGCAGCACGACGCCCCGCTGGACCCGAACTTCACCGGCGTCGGCCGCACCCTGACCGACGACAGCGGCTTCTACCGCTTCACCACCATCCAGCCGGGCCCGTACCCCTGGCGCCAGCACGTCAACGCCTGGCGGCCGGCCCACATCCACTTCTCGCTGTTCGGCACGGCGTTCACCCAGCGGCTGGTGACGCAGATGTACTTCCCGAGCGACCCGCTGTTCCCGTACGACCCGATCATCCAGTCGGTGACGGACGACGCGGCCCGCCAGCGGCTGGTCGCCACCTACGACCACAGCCTGTCGGTGCCGGAGTTCTCGATGGGCTACCACTGGGACATCGTGCTCGACGGACCGAACGCCACCTGGCTCGAAGAGGGACGCTGACCTGCCATGACGAAGATCGACACGAGCCGCCCGGAGACCGTGCTCCCCACCCCGTCGCACACGGTCGGCCCCTTCTACGGCCATGCCCTGCCCTTCCCCGGCGGCGGCGACATCGCTCCCGTCGGGCACCCGGACGGCATCACCCTCCAGGGCTACATCTACGACGGCGAGGGCAATCCGCTGCCCGACGCGTTCGTGGAGCTGTGGAGCGCCGACCCCGACGGCAACGTCCCGCGGGTCGACGGCTCGATCCGGCGCGACCCGGCGAGCGGCGGCTATCTGGGCCGCAACGGCGTGGAGTTCACGGGCTGGGGCCGTATCCAGACCGACGCGAACGGGCACTGGACGGCGCGGACGCTGCGTCCGGGTGCGCGTGGGCGGAGCGCGCCGTACATCAGCGTGTGCGTGTTCGCGCGCGGCCTGCTGGTGCATCTGTACACGCGGATCTATCTGCCGGGCGACGAGGCGGCCCTCGCCGCGGACCCGCTGCTCACCCGGGTGCCGGCCGAGCGGCGCGACACGCTGATCGCGCGGGAGCAGCGCGACGGCACCTACCGTTTCGACATCCGCCTTCAGGGCGAAGGCGAGACGGTCTTCCTGGAGTACCAGTGAATTCTCCCGATCCGGACACCGGCCTGCTCGCCCCCGGGTGGGCAGGCTCCCCCGCCGCCTACGCGACCGGTGACGGCGCCTATCTCCAGGCGCTGCTGGACGCGGAGGCGGCGCTCACCCGGGCGCAGGCCTCCCTGGGGCTGGCCCCGGCCGAGGCGGCCACCGCGGTGACCGAGGCCGCCGACGCCGGCCGCTTCGACGTACGCTCCCTCGCCGAACGCGCCCGCGGCGGCGGCAACCCGGTCATCCCCCTGGTCGCCGACCTGACCAAGGCGGTCGGCACGGAGTACGGCCCGTACGTCCACCGGGGCGCCACCAGCCAGGACATCCTGGACACGGCGACGATGCTGGTGGCGGCCCGCTCCCTCGGTCTCCTGCTCGCGGACCTCGACCGCACCCAGCGGGCGCTGGCCCGGCTCGCCGCCGAGCACCGCGACACCGCGATGCCGGGGCGGACGCTCACCCAGCACGCCGTGCCGACGACGTTCGGGCTGAAGGCGGCCGGGTGGCGGTCGCTGGTGCTGGACGCACGGGACCGGGTGAGGGCCGTACAGGAGTCGCTGCCCGCCCAACTGGGCGGCGCTGCGGGGACGTTGGCAGCCTTCGGGGCATACGGCGCCAACGATCCGGTCGAACTGCCCACGGTGTACGCCCGCGAACTCGGTCTTCGTCCTCCGCAGTTGCCTTGGCACACGCTGCGCACACCCGTCGCCGATCTCGCCGGATGCCTGGCCTGCACGGCGGGGGCGCTCGGCAAGATCGCCGCGGACGTCCTCACCCTCTCGCGCACCGAGATCGCGGAACTCGCGGAGGGCAGCGGCGGGGGCTCGTCCGCGATGCCGCACAAGTCCAATCCCGTACGGTCCACTCTGATCGCCGCCGCGGCGCGGCGGGTACCTCAACTCGCGGCCACCCTCTACGGATCGCTGGTGGCGGAGGACGAGCGGCCGGCCGGCGCCTGGCACGCGGAGTGGGAGCCGCTGCGGGAGCTGCTGCGGCTGGTCGGCGGAGCCGCCGGGGACGCCGTGGAACTGGCCGAGGGGCTGCGGGTCAGACCCGACGTCATGCGCGAACACCTCGACCTCACCCATGGGCTGATCGTGTCCGAGCGGCTGTCCGCCGAGCTGGCCCCGGTGCTGGGCCGGGCCCGCGCCAAGGCACTGCTCACCCGACTGGCGTCCGAGCGCCGCCCGCTGGCCGAGGCGCCGGAGCTGACGGACGTCGACCTCGATCCCACCCACTACACCGGCTCCGCCGCCACCCTCACCGACCGTGCCCTGGAGCGACGTTGACCGACAAACTCCTCAACCACCATGCCGAGGGGTCCGCTTCCGCGCCCGCGCTGCTTCTCGGGCCCTCGCTCGGCACCTCGTACGCCCTGTGGGACCAGGTCGCGCCCGAGTTGTCGATCACCCATCGGGTGGTCCGCTGGGATCTGCCTGGGCATGGGGGTTCTGCGGCGGATCTCATCGGCGCGGGCGCGACCGTCGGTGACCTCGCCGACCTGGTGCTGGCGCTCGCCGACTCGTTCGGCATCGAGCGGTTCGCGTACGCGGGGGTGTCGCTGGGCGGTGCGGTCGGGTTGCACCTGGCCGTGCACCACCCCGAGCGGATCTCCTCGCTGGCCGTGATCTGCTCGTCGGCGCACTTCAACGGCGCGAAGCCGTGGGAGGAGCGGGCCGCGCTGGTGCGGAGCCAAGGGCTGGCGAGGCTCGCCGCGAGCGCGGACTCCCGCTGGTTCACGTCCGGCTTCACCGTGCCGGCGCTGGTCCAGGACCACCGGGACGCCGATCCGGATGCGTACGCCGCCTGCTGTGACGCGCTCGCAGCCTTCGACCTGCGCGAACGGCTGCCCGAGATCTCCTCGCCCACCCTGCTGATCGCGGGCCGTGAGGACCCGGCGACACCGCCGGCGCATCTGCGGGAGATCGCGGACGCCGTACCCGGTGCGACGCTCGTCGAGCTTCCCGGGGCCTCGCATCTGGCGCCGGCGCAGTGCCCGCGGGCGGTGCTGACGGCGCTGCGGGCGCACTTCGGCGGCGGCGCAAAGCTGGGCATGGAGGTGCGGCGCGAGGTGCTCGGTGACGCCCACGTCGACCGGGCGCAGGCTCGGCAGACGCCGTTCACCGCGCGCTTCCAGGACTTCATCTCGCGCTACGCCTGGGGTGAGATCTGGACGGATCCGACGCTCAGCCGCCGCGAGCGCAGCATGATCACGCTGACGGCGCTGGTCGCCCACGGCCACTACGACGAGCTGGCCATGCATGTCCGCGCGGCCCGGCGTAACGGGCTGACCCCGGAGGAGATCGGGGCCGTACTGCTCCAGACGGCCGTGTACTGCGGGGTTCCGGCGGCGAACTCGGCGTTCGCGGCGGCGCAGCGCGTCCTGGCGGAAGAGGAAGGGTGACCCTGCTGGTCGTACCACCGGCAGCGCCTCGCACATGTCCGCACGCCGTGCCTACGGTGGAGGCATGTCCACGATTCTGCTCACCGGCGCCACCTCCGGGCTCGGGCGCTACGTCGCCTTCGAGCTGGTCCGCTCGGGGCACCGCGTCCTGGCTCACGGTCGGGACGCGGGCCGCACCGAGCGGCTCGTCGAGGAGCTGCGGGCCGAGGGCGAGGCCGAGGGGTTCGTCGCCGATCTGGCCTCGCTGGGGCAGGTGCGGGAGCTGGCCGCCCATGTCGCCGAGGCGTACCCGGAACTCGACGTACTGATCAACAACGCGGCGGTGGGCGCCGGACCCCACCCGTCCGAGCGGGAGCTCAGCGCCGACGGGCACGAACTGCGCCTCGCGGTCAACTACTTGGCGCCGGTCGTACTGACCCGCGCCCTGCTCCCGGTGCTGCGCGCCAACGCGCCCGCGCGGATCGTGAACGTCGGCTCGGCCGGCCAGGAGCCCCTGGACCTCGACGACCCCGAGCTGACCCGCGGCTACGACGGACTCTCGGCGTACTGCCGCAGCAAGTTCGCCCTCGCGGCGCATACGTTCGTCCTCGCCGCGGAACTGGACGGCACCGGGGTCTCGGTGAACGTGCTGCACCCGGCGACCCACATGGACACGGCGATGGTCCGCGAGGGCGGCTTCACACCCCGGCACACGGTCGCCGACGGCGCACCGGGCGTCCTGGCCCTCGCCACCCGGGAGCTGGGCACGGGCGGCTACTTCGACGGCACGAGCCCGTCCCGGGCGCACGAAGGGACGTACGACCCCGAGGTGCGCAAGCGGCTGGCCGCGGTCACCGAGCAGTTGCTGAGCCTCTGACCCCTCTCACACCACATCCGAAGCTCACACGACGCCCGACAGCAACGCCGTCTCCGCCTGCGTGACGAGCCCGTCCGCGCCGCACGAGCGGGCCAGCGTCAGCCCGCGCCGGAGCTCCGCGGCCGAGCGGGCGGCGATGCCGTACTCGACACGGGCCGCCGCGTGCTCGTACTGGCAGGGCGAGGCCTCCAGGTAGGTGACGGCCTGCTCGGCGAGGCGGACCGCGCGCTGGCCGGTCTCCAGGGCGGCGGCACAGCGCAGGGCCTCGCCGATCGCGGTGTCGGTGCCGAGCCGCTCGGCGTGCCGGCGGACATCGGTGGCGAGGCGGGCGGCGCGTGCCGGGTCCTCGCCCGCCAGGGCGCGGGCCAGGTCGACGGCCCAGGGGACCAGCACCGGGTTGTGGTGGCCGCGGGCGTCGGCCGCCTTCTCCGCCGCCTCCAGTTCGTTGACGCCGTCCTTCGTGCGGCCGGCGGCGAGGAGCAGGCGGCCGCGGACCGAGCGCGGGTCGGGCAGGACGATGGTGGACGGATAGGGCGGCGCGAAGCCGTACTGCTCGGCGATCTCCCAGGCCTCGTCGACGTGCCCGCGGGCGAGCAGCGTGTCGACGAGGTTGCAGGTCGCGGACCAGTGCAGGGGCAGCCGGCGGCCGACGCGCTCGGCGAGCGCCAGTGACCTGCGCAGGGCCGCCTCGGCCTCGCGGAGCCGGCCGCGCCTGCGGTGGCCGAGACCGACGTAGGCGTGGGCCAGGGAGAGGTGGCCGCCGCTCCAGCCGGCGGACTCGTACGCGCGCAGGGCCTCGTTGTAGAGGGTCTCGGCCCGGTCGAGCCGGTCGGTGTAGGCGTAGGAGCTGGCCAGCATCATCGGCAGCTCCAGGCCCCACTCCGGGTCGGTCCAGCCGAGTCCGGGGGCGAGGCGGCCGTTGACGAGGGCGCGGTCGCAGAGTTCGACGACCTCCTCGGCGTTCTCGCCGCGGGCCATCGCGTCGAAGCCGCGCAGTATGAGCAGGGCGCGTTCGGAGTTGTCGCGGCCGGAGCAGGTGGCGGCGAGTTCGGCTAGGCGGGTGGAGCGTCCCGGGGAAGTGGCCTCGCCCGCGTGGAGGCCCTCCCACATGAACTGCACGGCCTGGAGCCGCAGCCTTGCGGGGCCGGCCTCGTGCCGGGCGGCCTCCGCCTCGACGGTGCGGACGGCCTCCTCCAGCTGGTCGTTGTGGAGCAGGGCCTGGGAGAGGCGGTAGACGGCGTCGACGCGTTCGTCGCCGTCGAGGCCGGGCATGGCGAGGGCGCTCTGGAGGTGGTCGATGGTGGTGGCGGGCGCGGTGAGGAGGGTGGCGCAGCCCAGTTCGTGGAGCACGCGCGCGTGGGCCTCGGGCGGGGGCGGCTCCACGAGGGCACGCTCCAGGCAGCGGCGGGCGGCGTCGGGGGCGCCGACGGCGAGGTGTTCGCGGGCGGCCTCGCGCAGTTGCTCGACGAGTTCCTCGTCGCTGTCCGGGTGCACCTCCAGCAGGTGGCGGGCGGCGACCGCGGCGCCGCGGCCGTTGTCGGTGACGACACGGGCGGCGATCCCGTGCATCGCGGTGCGCAGGGCGTCGGGGATGGAGTTGTAGACGGCGCTGGCGATCAGTGGATGGACGAACTCCAGGTCGCCGTCGTCCGGTTGGGCACCCGCCGGGTCGGGCTCGGTGAGTATGCGCGCGGCGCGCAGCAGGTCGGCGCAGCGCACGGCGTCGTCCACGCTCATGGTGGCGAGCTCGGCCACCAGGTCGACGGAGATACCGGTGCCGAGGATCGCGGCGGCCCAGGCGAACCGGGTGGCCTCGATCCCGAGCGTCTCCAGGCGGGCGACCAGGCCGCCGCCGCGGGCCGAGCGGTTCAGGGCGCGCAGCTCGGCGGCCGCTGATTCGGTGGGCTCGAACTCGCTGTCCTGGACCTTGGCGAGGAGCTCGACGGTCTCGTACGGGTTGCCGCCGGTCACGGCCCAGACCTCGCGGCAGAACGGGGCGTCGGCGTGGGCGCCCAGGGTGGCGCGGGTGAGGCCGGCGGTCGCGTCCGGGGTGAGGGCGCTCAGGGTGGCGACGGAGCTGCCCGCGGCGGCGACCGCGTCGAGGTGGCGGGCGCTGTCGCCGCCGACCTCGCCGGGGCGGCGGGCGACGACGACCAGGACGCTCTGCTCACCGAGGCGTTCGGCGAAGGCGGCGAGCCAGCGCAGGGTCTCCTGGTCGGCCCAGTGGGCGTCGTCGATCAGCAGCACCAGCGGCCAG
Source organism: Streptomyces sp. NPDC028907 (assembly GCF_055564995.1). NCBI lineage: Bacteria > Bacillati > Actinomycetota > Actinomycetes > Kitasatosporales > Streptomycetaceae > Streptomyces > Streptomyces sp. NPDC028907. Next base: position 548,989 of record NZ_JBVHVE010000005.1, on the reverse strand, counting down.
TCGCGCCGGGCCAGTCGGCGTACGGCGGCCACCAGTCCGTCGCACACGCCCTGCGGGTCGGCCTGGCGCTCTCCGGGTCCCGTTATGCCGAGGGCGGGTCCGGCGATGTCGTACCAGTCGCCGAGGTACTCGCGGGCCTCCTCCGGCATCAGCGACAGCAGGGCGGGCTGGAGCAGCTGCCGTACGACGTTGAAGGGGACAGAGCTCAGGGTCTCGCTGCCCCGGGCGGACCACACCGTGCAGCCGCGGGCCTCGGCGATACGGCGGGTTTCGGCCAGCAGCGCGGTCTTGCCGAGTCCCGCCTCGCCGCGGAGCACCAGAAGGCTGCCTGACGAGGACTTGTCCGCACACAGGGCGTCGAGGGCCCGCTCGACGGCGGCGACTTCCTCGTCGCGCTCCCACAGGGAGGCCGAGGCGGCCTGTGTGGGCCGTACCTCCGTCATCCCGCTACCTCCCCAAGTCGCCCGAACGACGTACAGAGCTCGAGCGTAGCCGTCCGATTGCCTAAGTGGAGGCGGGTCCGGGCACCTGTTGCCGTGACGGGTGACAACCGGCGCGCGCGGGCGACGCGCAGGGCCCGCGACCTGCACGGCCGGAACTTACCAACAGTCAAAAACCGGCCTCTCGACCGGAATTCGTGATTCAGGAGGCGCGTGCATGACGTCGACTTTCCCCGACCGTGGCAGGGTCCACTCCCGCAGGGCACTGGTCGCGGGATCGGTGGGCAACTTCATCGAGTGGTACGAGTTCGGTGTCTACGGCTACTTCGCGACGATCATCGCGGCGCGGTTCTTCACACCGGAGGGCGGCAGCGAGGTCGAGGCACTGGTGAAGACGTACGCGTCGTTCGCGCTGGCGTTCTTCTTCCGGCCGGTCGGCGCGGCCGTCTTCGGCCGGCTCGGCGACCGGATCGGCCGGCGTCCGGTGCTGATCCTGGTGATCGCGCTGATGACCGGGGCGACGACGCTGATCGGCGCGCTGCCCACGTACGACACGGTCGGCGCCCTCGCCCCGTGGCTGCTGACGTTCCTGAGGGTGCTGCAAGGGCTGTCGGCGGGCGGGGAGTTCGGGGGCGCGGTGTCGGTGATGACCGAGTTCGCGCCACCCGGGCGGCGCGGGCTGTACGGGTCGTGGCAGTCGTTCACGGTGGCGCTGGGACTGCTGGGCGGTGCGGGGGCGGCGGCGCTGCTGGCCACGGTGCTGACCGAGCGGCAACTGGGCGACTGGGGCTGGCGGTTGCCGTTCCTGCTGACGTTGCCGCTGGGGCTGGGTGCCCTGTGGCTGCGGCTGCGTCTTGACGAGACGCCGGCGTTCCGGGAGGAGCGGGAGGCACAGCCGCCGCGCGGGCGTGAGGTCGCCGGGGCGATCGCACTGGGCGCCGGGCGGATCATGGGGTGGGCGGCGGCCGGGTACACCTTCCTGGTCGTGCTGCCGTCGTATCTCCAGTCCACGCTGGACGCGAGCTTCCAGCAGGCGCTCATCGCCACGGTGCTGGCCAACCTCGGTTTCGCGATGACGATCGTGCCCGCGGGGTGGCTCAGCGACCGGGTCGGGCGGCGGCCGGTGATGCTGGCGGGGGCGGCCCTGGTGGTGGTCCTCGCCGTGCCGCTGCTCAACCTTCTCCAGGACCCGGGCGTTTCCCTCACCGTGAAGGGTGTGGCCGTGTGGGGTGCGGGCGCGGTGGTGGGGCTGATGGCCGGGCCGGGTCCGGCGATGCTCGCGGAGCTGTTCCCGACGAACGTGCGCTACACGGGGCTGGGGCTCGCCTACGCCCTGTCCAATGCGGTGTTCTCGGGGTGTGCCGGGCTCATCATCACGGAGACGATCGAACGGACCGGGAACGTGGACATCCCCGCGTACTACGCGGCCGCGACCTGCGCGGTGAGCGTCCTGGCGCTCGCCACCGTATCGAGGGCGTCGGTGCGGAAGCCGACGGCCGCGGTCGACGAGGCGACGGAAGCGGCGGGAAAGGCGGAGTGAGCGCATGCGGGTGATCGGCCTGATGTCGGGCACGTCGTACGACGCCATCGACGCCGCGGCCGCCGATCTGAGCCTCGTCGGCGACAGCCTGGTACTCAGGCCGCTGGGGCTGGTGAGCGAGGCGTACGACGAGGTGCTGCGGGAGGCGCTCGCAGCGGCGCTGCCACCGGGGACGACCTCGATGGCGCAGGTGTGCCGGCTCGACACGCGGATCGGGCAGGCCTTCGCGGCGGCCGCCGTGCGCGCGGACCGTGAACTGTGCGAGGGGCGGGCGGCGTTGGTCGCCTCGCACGGGCAGACGGTCTACCACTGGGCCGAGGACGGGAAGGTGTACGGCACCCTTCAGCTCGGGCAGCCGGCGTGGATCGCCGAGGCGACGGGGCTGCCCGTGGTCGCGGACTTCCGGCCCCGGGACATCGCCGCCGGCGGACAGGGCGCCCCGCTGGTCAGCCTGGTCGACCTGCTGTGGCTGCGCGGCCGGCCGGGCACACCCGTCGCCCTCAACATCGGCGGGATCGCCAACCTCACCGCACCCGACGGCACCGCCTTCGACACCGGCCCGGGCTGCGCCCTGATCGACGCGGCGGCGCGGGGGTTCAGTGGCGGACGGCTGGCGTACGACGTGGACGGGGCGCTGGCCGGTCGCGGCGGCGTCCACGAACCGCTGCTGCTGCGACTGCTGGAGGAGCCGTACTACGCGCTGCCCGCGCCCAAGACGACCGGCAAGGAACTCTTCCACCTGGGCCATCTGCGGGACGCGCTGGCCGGATTCGGCACCCTGCCCGCCGAGGACGTCGTCGCCACGCTGACCATGCTCACGGCGCGGACGGTCGCCGAAGCGGTGCGCGCGGCGGGCGCGACGGAGGTGATCGCCTCGGGCGGCGGGACCCGCAACCCGGTCCTGATGACGATGCTCGCACAGCGCCTGCCCGGGGTGTCCCTGCGCACCTCCGACGAGCTGGGGCTCCCGGCGGCCGCGAAGGAGGCGTACGCCTTCGCCGTACTGGGCTTCCTGACCGCCCACGCCCTGCCCGGCGGCGTCCCCGCGGCCACGGGCGCCCGGCACGCACGCGTACTCGGCTCGGTCACACCCGGCCGGAACGGGCTGCGGCTTCCCCCACCTGCGGAGAATCGACCGGTACGGCTGGTCCTGGAGTGAGGCGGCGGGCCTTCCGGAGCCGGATCCGGTGGTTCCGGGGCCGGTTCCTCTCATCCGACTTTCACCGACACCTCATACGGTGGGCGCATGACGCAGGTGACTCCTCCCGGCTGGTACCCCGACCCGGGGCAGAAAAGTGACGGTCCGCCCACCGAGCGCTGGTGGGACGGCAAGGCATGGACGGATCAGGTCCGGCCCGTGGGGTCGGCGGACGTATGGGGTCCTCCGGAGCAGTTGGCGGCCGGCGGGGCGTATCCGGTGCATCCGGGGTATCCCGGCCAGTTGCAGTCGGGCGGTCGGCGCGGGCTGCGCACGGGCATAGCCGTGGGAGTCGCCGCGGTCGTCCTCGCGAGCATCGGCGTCGGCGTGTACGCGCTGACCGCCGACGACGGCTCGGGCGGCAGCGTCAACTCCCAGCAGGGCGGGCCCGGAGGCGGGCAGGGCGGGCCCTTCGGCGGGAACGGCGGATCCGGGGGCGGTGGCAACGGCGGCGGGGACGGCGGTTCCGGTGGGGCGTCGCCCTCGCCCGACCAGTCCGAGGCGCCGAAGGTGGACAGCGGGTCGGTGACCGACGCCGTGAGCGGGATCAGTCTGCCCATCCCGGACGGCTGGTACGGCCAGGTCATCAACTGGGGCGCCCACGTCGGGTCGGACGAGACGTACAAGTGCCCCTCCGACACCTCGCAGACCTGTATGAAGGGCGGCGCGTACTCGGCGCCCGCGCTCGCGCTCGGCACCAAGGGCGACACGGCCGAGGAGGTCGCGAAGGCGGACATCGCGGCGAACGCCGAGGAGTCCTATGGCAAGGGGTACGGCGAGATCACCTCGCACGACGTGCTGGCCTCCAAGGCGGTGACCGTGGCCGGGCAGAAGGGCTACCTGGTCCGCTGGAAGGCGATTACGAGCAAGGGCGCCGACGGCTACGTCGAGTCGCTGGCCTTCCCCTCGCCCGCGAGCGAGCGGCAGATCGTCGTGGTCCGCGTCGGCGTCGACGTCGACCAGGGCCAGGCGGTGCTGGACGAGATCGCCAAGGGCATCAAGGTGTCCACCGGCGGCGGCAACGGCCAGGACGTCTGACGCACTCCGACCGGAAACAACCGGACGTCATGCGGCCGGGTGGGGCGCCCCTCCGCTCAAGAGGAACCCCACCCGGCCGGGGGGTGCGCGCCGCCCCCGTCCCCACGGTGCGGCGCGGATCAGGTCACCGTCCAGTCATCCCGTGGACGGCGTCCTGAGTCTCAGGTGAGGCCCAGCGCGGGCAGCACGGCGGCCTCCACGAACCGGACGAGATAGTCGGGGTCGGCGTCCTCGCCCTCCAGCACGGGCCGGGCCCGCAGCACGCCGAAGATCTGGGCGGGGACGTACTCCAGGGCGGGATGGCCGGCCGCGACCTCCCCGCGCTCGACCCCGCGCAGCAGGATCTGCCGCAGCGCGTCGATCTCGGGGTCGATGAGCGCCTCGCGCAGCGCGCACTTGAGTTCCGGGTCCTCCATCACGGCGTGTCCCAGCGCCTGGAACAGCCGGGTGTCCTTGCCGGACCAGGCCCCCGCGGCCCGTGCCGCCTCGCGCAGGTCACCGGCGAGCGTGCCGGTGTCGATGCCCTCGAAGCGGCTCAGCCGGCTGGCGCGCAGGGCCGCCGCCACGAACTGGGGCTTGGTCTTCCACTGCCGGTACAGCGTGGACTTGCTGCACCGGGTGCTGCTGGCGACGCCCTCCATGGTGACGGCGTCATAACCGCACGCGCGGATCTGTTCGAGCACGGCGTCGAAGAACTCCTGCTCACGTTCAGGCGTGATCTTGGAGCGGCGCGAGGCGACGACCGTCTCCGGTCCCTCGGCGGCCTGCGACGTCATCGGCCCTTCCCCTCACTTCCGTGTGCCGTGTCCAGTGTGTCGTACGTCTATCGATACGCCACTGTACCGGAACGCCGTCGTATCGGTACAGTGGCGTATCGGTACAGTGGCGTTTCGGTACATCGACGTTTCGGTACGTCGCCGTATCGATGAGTCGCCGGGTACCACCCAGCACCACCCACCGTTCGGCGAAAGGGCCGGGGGCAATGAATGGCCGCACCGAGGCTGATCGGACGGAGACCGACGCGATAGCGCGGCCTCCGCTCGTCCGGGAGCTCCTGCTCGTCGCAGGGCTCTTCCTCGTCTACAAGTTCGGCCGGCAGCTGGCCACGGGCCACACCGCCGAGGCGTTCCGCAACGCGAACCGCGTGTGGAACCTGGAACGAACCGTCCATCTGCCCGGCGAGGGTGCGGTGCAGCACCTTCTGCTGCACGGCGACACGCTCATACACCTCGCGAACACCTACTACGCGACCGTGCACTTCCCGGCCACCGCGGCCTTCCTGGTCTGGACGTACCTGCGCCGCCCCGCCCACTACGTCTGGGCCCGCCGCGTCCTCGCCGCTGTCACCGCCGCCGCCCTGGTGGTCCATCTGACGTTCCCGCTGGCCCCGCCGCGCATGCTCGCCGCGACCGGCCTGATCGACACCGGCCGGGTCTACGGCCCCTCCGTGTACGGCCCGCCCCGGACCGACCACCTCTCCAACCAGTTCGCGGCGATGCCGTCGCTGCACTTCGGCTGGGCCCTGATGGTGGCGATCGGCCTGATCGTGGCGACCCGCTCCCGCTGGCGCCTGCTGTGGCTGCTGCACCCCCTGCTGACCCTGCTGGTCATCGTGGGCACGGCCAACCACTACTGGCTCGACGCGATCGTGGCGACGGCCATGCTCGGCATCGCGCTCGCGGTGATTCACCCGCCGCGGCGCACGGCGACGACGGCCGGACGCGGCGCCGACAAGCTCGTGCCCGCGGCCCGGGACGAGGAATCCGTACTCGTGGGAGCGGGCCGATGAACGCCACCCTGATCGCCGTCGCCCTGTCCCTGTTCTCCGCGGTCGCCTACGCCGCCGCGGCCGTGGCCCAGGAGCGGCTGGCCTCCCGCGCCCCGGGATCGAGCCTGGTCCGGCTGCTGCGGTCCGGCGCCTGGTGGGGGGCCGTCCTCCTCAACGGTTCCGGCGCCCTGCTGCACGTCGTGGCCCTGAAGTACGGTCCGCTGACGGTGGTGCAGCCGCTCGGCGCGCTCACCCTGGTGGCCGCGGTGCCGCTGGGCGCGCGGATCGCCGGCCGGCGGGTCAGCTCGGTCGAGTGGCGCGGTACTGCGCTGACGCTCGGCGGACTGGCGGCGATCCTCGTGACGGCGTCCGGGCCCGCGCCCGAGGAGGTGCTGAGCACGTCCGAGGCGGTGGCGGTCGCTGCCGTGACGGTGGCGCTGATCGGCATGCTGTCACGGCCGGGCGCCCGGCCGGGGCTGCGGCACGCGACCGCGTCCGGTTTCGCCTCCGGGGTGGGCTCGGCGCTCACACAGACCGTGACCGTGGCCATGACGGACCACTCCGCCCCGCTGCTCAGCCCGCAGGTGATCGGAGTGGCGCTGCTGGTCGCGGCCCTCGCGGCGAGCGGGCTGCTGCTGTCGCAGACCGCCTACCAGGGCGGCCTCGGCGCACCGCTGGCGATGGTGACACTGGCCAACCCGATGGCGGCCGCGGTGATCGGGCTCGTCCTGCTCGGCGAGCGGCTGCAGGGCGGCGCGGAGGGGGTGCTCCTCGCGCTGGCCGGGGCGGGTTTGGCGTCCTGGGGCGTGGTGCTGCTCAGCCGGGCGGCTCCCGAACCGGACGCCGTGAAGGCTCAGCAGACTGCCCGCACGGCAGCGCCGGACAAGGGGCGCGGGGAACTGCGCGACCAACCACGGCACAGCCGCACCCGACGAACAATCCGACGCGGCACCCCCGTCGTCGCACCCGCGCAGGAACCGGCGTTGGTGCCCCGGCAACCGGAGCCGAGGCACCTCACACCGCTGTGACCGCCCTTGTGGCAGCGGCTCCGAACCGGGCTAGTCCGTGATGATCGCCGGGTCGCTCACGCCCGGCCGCCCGTTCTCTACATGCCCGGCGAACCGCCGCAGGAACGCCGGGTCGGTGTCGGCGGTGACGGTCAGGTCGTACCAGCGCCGGCTCCCCGCGAGGTCGACCGTCCGGCACACCGTGGCGCCGGGCCGCACGGTCACCGTCCTGGCGCGGCCGCCGTACCCGTTGGCGATCCGCAGGCGGACGGTCGCCGTTCCCTTGTTGGTGAGGGTCAGCTCGACGTCGTCCCCGGTGTGCCGCGCGGTGACCTCGGGACCGGCCGTCTTGTTCGAGCCCTTGAACCAGCGCACGAAGCCGCCGGGGCCGTGCACGGTCAGATCGTACGAGCCGTTCGAGTAGGCCGAGTTCCAGGTGTCCGCGATGCTCTTGCCGGCCTCGGTGGTGTACGTCCAGGGGCCGTCGGTGCGGTTGCCGGAGGTGACGTGGAAGGCGGCACCGGCCTTGGCGCCGGAGGCGAAGGCCAGCGTGAACCTTCCGGCCGCGGCGTCGACGGAGCCGTCCACGTGCGGGGTGTACTTGAGCGGCCGGGTCGGGCGCAGGCCGCGCTCCTGGCGGGGCATGTCGGGGTCGGCCGGCGGGGTCGGCCTGTAGTCGGGGTGCCGCTCGCGGTCCGGCGGCTCGTACTCGTCCGTCCCCGGCAGCGCTGCGGGGCGACTGTCCGTGCGGGAGAAGTCGAAGGCCGAGGTCAGGTCGCCGCAGATGGCCCGGCGCCAGGGGGAGATGTTGGTCTCCTTCACCCCGAAGCGGCGTTCCATGAAGCGCAGGATCGAGGTGTGGTCGAGCGTCTCGGAGCAGACGTAACCACCCTTGCTCCACGGTGAGACGACCAGCATCGGCACCCGCGGGCCGAGGCCGTAGGGGCCGGCCGGGCGGCTGCTGTCGCCCTTGTAGAGGTCGAGCGAGACGTCGACCGTGGACCTGCCCCGGGAGGCGTCCTTCGGTGGCAGCGGCGGCACCACGTGGTCGAAGAAGCCGTCGTTCTCGTCGTAGGTGATGAACAGGGCCGTCTTCGACCAGACCTCCGGGTCGGCGGTGAGGGCGTCCAGGACCTGGGCGATGTACCAGGCGCCGTAGTTGGACGGCCAGTTGGAGTGTTCGGAGAAGGCCTCGGGGGCGGCGATCCAGGAGATCCGCGGCAGCTTGCCGGCCTTGACGTCGGCCTTCAGCCGGTCGAAGTAGCCTTCGCCGCTCTTGGCGTCGGTGCCCGTGCGGGCCTTGTCGTACCAGGGGTCGCCGGGCTTGGCGTTGCGGTACTTGTTGAAGTACAGCAGCGAGTTGTCGCCGTAGTTGCCGCGGTAGGCGTCCTGGATCCAGCCCCAGGAGCCGGCCGCGTCCAGGCCGTCGCCGATGTCCTGGTAGATCTTCCAGGAGACGCCCGCCTGCTCAAGGCGCTCGGGGTAGGTCGTCCAGTCGTAGCCGAGCTCGTCGTTGCCGAGGACCGGGCCGCCGCCGGTGCCGTCGTTCCCGGTGTAGCCCGTCCACATGTAGTAGCGGTTCGGGTCGGTGGAGCCGATGAAGGAGCAGTGGTAGGCGTCGCAGACGGTGAACGCGTCGGCGAGGGCGTAGTGGAACGGGATGTCCTCACGGGTCAGGTACGCCATGGTCGTGGTGCCCTTGGCGGGGATCCACTGGTCGTACTTGCCGCCGTTGTAGGCCTGCTGGCCGTCGGTCCAGCCGTGCGGGAGGCCCTCCAGGAACTGCATACCCAGGTCGTCGGCGTCCGGGTGGAACGGCAGGACGTCCTTGCCGCCGTTCGACTGGTGCCAGATCGTCCTGCCGTCGTCGTGCTGCACCGGGCGCGGGTCGCCGAAGCCGCGGACGCCGCGCAGCTTGCCGAAGTAGTGGTCGAAGGAACGGTTCTCCTGCATCAGGACGACGATGTGCTCGACATCCTCGATGGACCCCGTGCGGCGGTTCGCCGGGATGGCGGCGGCCCGCTGGATGCTGCTGGACAGAGCCGTGAACGCCGTGGTCGTGCCCGCGAGTTGAAGGAATCTGCGGCGATTGACTTCGGGCATGAGTGGGGGACCTCTTCCCATCTAGGGTGGTTTGACCGGCCGACTGGTGACGGAAGCCGCGCGGAAGGAGTGTTCCAGGAGCACCAAACGTCAGGGAAGGGTCCGGTGGCGCTCGTGTGAAAGTCGTCGGTACGGGAGGTGTGCCGTGACTCGGGTGCGGGGATGGTCGCGATCATGACAGAGACGACGCGCACGGATTCCCCGCCGACCTCACGGCCCGTACGCCAGCTCCTCGCCGCCTCGGTCGGCAACGCCGTGGAGTGGTACGACTGGTACGCCTACACCTTCCTCGCCACCTATATCGCGGCCGAGGTCTTCCCGAAGAGCGCGGACAACTCCCTGGTGCCGCTGCTCTCGACGTTCGCGGTCTTCGCGGTGGGCTTCTTCATGCGGCCGGTGGGCGGGCTGCTGATGGGCGCCATCGCGGACCGCCGCGGCCGGCGCTCCGCCCTGACGGTCACCATCCTGCTGATGGGCGGCAGCAGCCTGCTGGTCGGCCTGACCCCGACCTACGAGACGGTGGGCGTCCTCGCCCCGGTGATCCTGGTGGTGGCCCGCCTCCTCCAAGGACTTTCGGTGGGCGGCGAGTTCGCGGCGTCCACGACGTTCCTGGTGGAGTCGGCGGGGCCGGGCCGGCGCGGGCTGTTCTCCAGCTTCCAGTACGTGTCGACGACCGCCGGACAGCTCGTGGCGTCCGGTATCGCGACGCTGCTGGTGGACACCTTGAGCGACGGGCAGATGAACGGCTGGGGCTGGCGGGTGCCCTTCGTCCTCGGTGCCGTGCTCAGCCTGGTCGGCTTCTGGATCCGGCGGGGCGCCGAGGAGACCAGGAGCGCCGAGCAGCAACAGGCCCCGCGCCCGGGCCTGTTGGAGGCGCTGCGTCGCCATCCCCGCCAGTCCCTGCTGATCTGCGGCATCACCGCGGGCGGCACGATCGCGTACTACACCTGGACGTCGTACCTGCCGACGTACGCCGAACTCAACGCGGGCATCGAGAAGTCGGACGCGCTGCTCGCGGGCACCATCTCACTGGCCTTCTTCGGTCTGCTCCAGCCCATCGGCGGTCTCCTCTCCGACCGCTTCGGCCGCCGCCCCCTCCTGCTCTTCTTCGGCCTCGGCTTCACCCTCCTCACCGTCCCGCTGCTGCACACTCTGCACGACTCGTTCGTGACGCTGCTGTTCGTTCAGTGCGCGGGCATGGTGCTGCTGACCGGGTTCACCTCGATCAGCGCGGCCGTCAACGCCGAGCTGTTCCCGCCGCGGGTACGTGCGGCAGGCATCGGGTTCCCCTACTCGCTGACGGTCGCGGTGTTCGGCGGTACGGCGCCGTACGTCGGCACGCTGTTCAAGGAGCTGGGCCACGCGGACCTGTTCCCCTGGTACGTCGCCGTCCTGTGCCTGGGCTCCTCACTGGTGTATCTGCGTCTTCCGGAGACCGCGCACAAGCCGCTGCAACGATGAGAACTGGCAGGATGACCGTGTGGCGACAACCCAGGTGACTACGTATGTACGGATAGCCGAAGTCCTCACCGACCTCGGAATGATCACTCAGGACAAGGCCCACAGGGTCCTGGAGGAGGCCGCCTCCTACGCGAGAGAGCCGATCAGGAGACGCCACGAAGTCGCCGACGCCCTCGAATCGTTCGGCGTGGCCGTGGCCATCCACTCCGAGGACGTCGACTTCGCCGACGAGCACTACGAGTGGCTCCTGAACGAGGCCGCGGCCCTCACCGGCGGAAAGGTCACCGTCTCCGGCTACCGCTTCGAGAAGGCCCGCCCCGAAGACGAGGACTGCGGCCTGGGCACGATGCACTTCACCTGCAACGGCAAGCCGCTCTCCTTCGGCGTCGAGCAGGAGTCGAACGACTACCTCGACATGGGAGCGGCACAGGAGGCCGTCGAAGCGCTCAGCCCCGACGGCGACCCCAGGGACTTCCGCTGCGTCGAGCAGGAAGGCCCGCACTTCGACGACGACTACATGGTCCTGGCCACGGCCGAGCAGCGTGAAGGTCTCCTGCGGCACCTGGGCATCGCGTTCGGACCGCCGCTGGGATGAGCCGAGCACGACGTCGCCCCGTCGGCTTTCACGCGGGCACCCCCGGGTCCTGGATCAGCCCTCGCACGGCTCGGCGATGGTGCCGCGTACGACGAGCTGCGGGGTGAGGACCACCTCGCGGGGCTCGGCGCGGTCCTGGTCCAGGCGCTCCACCGCCGCGGCGACCGCGTACCGGGCCTGTTCCCGCGCCTCCTGGCTGACCGTGGTCAGGTTGAAGCAGCTCAGGCGGGACAGCGTGTCGTCGTCGTAGCCGGCCACGGACACCTGGCCGGGCACGGCCACTCCGGCGCGCTGGAGGGCGGTGAGAACACCGATGGCGCACTGGTCGTTGTAGGCGACGACGGCGGTGGGCAGGTCGCCGGAGTCGAGGAGCTGGCGGGCGGCTCGTTCGCCGGCCTCCTCGGTGTTGTCCCCGCGCAGGACCCTGATGTGCGCGTCCAGGCCGTGCCGGCGCATGACCGTGCGGTACCCGCGGCGCCGGTCCGTGGCGATCACGCCCTTGCCGCCGTCGACGTAGGCGATGGCGCGGTGGCCGAGGCCCACCATGTGGTCGACGATCTGGCCGACCCCTTCGTCGTCCGCGCTGCGCACGACGTCCAGCTCCCCGTCGGCGATCCGGCGGCCGACGACGATGACGGGGGCCTTGCCGTCGAGTGCGGCGAGCGTGTCGGCGGGGGCGGTCGGGCCGAGCAGGATCAGGGCCTCGCTGCGGAAGGCGAGCAGCGTCTCGACGGCGGTGTGCTCGTCGCGGGTGCGGGTCAGGGTGCTCAGGACGAGGTCGTAGCCGACCTCCTCGGCGGCCGTGTGCAGATGCTCGACGAGTTCGGCGTGGAAGGGGCTGTGCACGTTGACCATGACACCGAGCAGCCGGCTGCGGCGGCTGGCCAGGGTGCTGGCGGTCCGGTCCACCTGGTAACCGATCTCGGCGGCCGCCTTGAGCACCCGCTGCCGGGTGCGCTCGCTGGGGCCGGGCACGCCGCGCAGCACGAGGGACACGGACGCGGTGGACAGGCCCACGCGGGCCGCCACGTCCTCCAGCCGGGGGCGCTTGCCGGCGCCACCGCGCCGACGCCCGGAATCGACATCGGCCACGTGAACCTCCCCGGCAATCCGTTGGCGCAACACCCTTGACACGCCCGTGAAACCGGACTGATAGTACCAGCACTTAAAGCGCTTTAAAAGGTTCGGTTGTTCCGACAAAGCCGACGACTCCCGCCTCCCGGTCGGTCCACGCCCCCCTCGCACAGTGAGGTGCAATCCGCATGAACCGCACACCCCTCCCCCGCTCCCGCAGACTCGCCCCCGCCGTGGCCGCCGCGACCGCACTGGTCCTCGCCGGCTGTTCCAGCAGCTCAGGCGGCAAGAAGGCCGAGGACGCCGGCGGCGGCGCCGCCGCCGGCAAGGCCACCACGCCCCGCATGACGATCGCGATGGTCACCCACGCGCCCTCCGGCGACACCTTCTGGGACACCATCCGCAAGGGCGCCGAGACCGCCGCCGCCAAGGACAACGTCCAGTTGATCTACTCGAACGACGAGACCGCCGCCGACCAGGCCAACCTGGTCCAGAACGCGATCGACCAGAAGGTCGACGGCATCGCCGTCACCCTCGCCAAGCCCGACGCCCTGAAGGACGTCGTCGCCAAGGCCGTCAAGGCCGGCATCCCGGTCATCGGCTTCAACGCCGGCATGTCCGACTGGAAGAAGCAGGGCCTGCTGTCCTTCTTCGGTCAGGACGAGTCCGTCTCCGGCGAGGCGCTGGGCACCAAGCTCAACACCACCGGCACCCGGCACGCCCTGTGCGTGGTCCAGGTCCAGGGCGCAGTCAACCTTGAGCAGCGCTGTGCCGGTGTGGAGAAGGGCTTCAAGGGCAAGACCACCAAGCTGTACGTCAACGGCGCCGACATGCCGTCCGTGAAGTCGACGATCACCGCCAAGCTCAAGCAGGACTCCTCCATCGACCAGGTGGTCACGCTCGCCGCCCCGATCGCGCTGACCGCCGCGCAGTCGGTCGACGAGACGGGCAGCGAGGCGAAGATCGCCACCTTCGACCTCAACAAGGAGCTGATCTCGGCCATCGAGGACGGCTCGATCGAGTTCGCCGTCGACCAGCAGCCCTACCTGCAGGGCTACCTGGCGGTCGACTCCCTGTGGCTCTACAAGAACAACGGCAACTACAGCGGTGGCGGTGAGGCGCCGATCCTGACGGGTCCGGCGTTCGTCGACAAGTCCAACGTCGACACCATCAGCGCGTTCGCCTCGAAGGGCACCCGGTGACGACATGAGGATCGCACTCGACCCTTACATGATCCGCAGTGTGCCGCTGCTCGAACTCCCGCCCGTGGTGGCCGAATTGGGCTATGAGTGGATCGAGCTCTCCCCCAGGGAGGACTTCATCCCCTTCTTCCGCCACCCGCGCGTCGACGACGCCACCGTGCGCAGGTTCCGCAAGGCGCTGGACTCGGCGGGCGTCGGCATCTCCTCCCTGCTCCCGCTGTTCCGCTGGTCCGGCCCGGACGAAGACGCCCGGCAGGCCGCCGTACGGTACTGGAAGCGCTCGATCCAGATCGCCGCGGATCTCGGGGTGGACAGCATCGTCTCGGAGTTCAACGGCCGCCCTGAGGAACCCGACCGCAGCGAGGCGCAGTTCTGGAAGTCGATGGACGAGTTGCTGCCACTGTTCGAGCGCGAGGGCATCCGTCTCGCCCTGGAGCCGCACCCGGACGACTTCGTCGAGAACGGCCACGACGCGGTCAACCTGATCCGGGGCATCAACCACCCGGGCGTCAGCTTCCTCTACTGCGCCCCGCACACCTTCCACATCGGCAACGACGCCCCCGGCATCATCAAGCACGCGGGTGACCTGCTCACCCACGTCCACCTCGCCGACGCCTTCGACCACACCGCGTCCTCCGGCAACCGGTACATCCTCAACCCGCCCGGCACCCCGGCCCGCGTCCACCAGCACCTCGACATGGGTGAGGGCGAGGTCGACTTCGACGAGCTCTTCCGCGAACTGCAGGCGCTCGGCTTCGACGGCACGCTCACGGCGTGCGTGTTCGCCTGGGAGGAGCGGGCGCAGGAGTCGTCCGTCCTCATGCGCGAGAAGATCGTCGAGTATCTGGCCGCGTGGCCGTCCTGAGGTCCTGACGGGCGCGGTGAGCACCGGGCCGTCGCCGCGCGGGCCGTCCGCCCGTCACCTCATTTTTAAAGCGCTCCAAATCCTCCTCTGAATCCTCCTCTGAATCCTTTGCCGCAAAGGAAAGGCATCCCGATGACCAGTTCCAACCGCCCCCTCTCCGTCGCGGTGATCGGAGCCGGCATGGCCGGCCGCAGTCACGCCGCCGGATACCGCAACGTCAACACCGTGTTCGGGGCCGGTCTTCCGCCGGTCCGGCTGGCCGCCGTCGCCGATGCCAACGTCGCGCTCGGGCAGGACGCGGCTCGCCGTTACGGGTTCGAGAAGGCGCTCCCGAGCTGGGAGGCCGTCGTCGAGGACCCGACGATCGACGCCGTCAGCATCGTCGTGGGCAACGCTCTGCACCGCACGATCGCCGAGGCGCTGGTCGCCGCCGGCAAGCATGTGCTGTGCGAGAAGCCGCTGGCCGGGTCGATGGAGGACGCCCGTGCGATGGCCGAGTTGGAGCGCACCGCCGAGGTCGTCACCGCCGTCGGCTACACCTTCCGCCGCGCTCCCGGAATCGCCGCGATCCGTGAGCATGTGCGTGGCGGTGAGCTGGGTGACCTGACCCTGTTCAGCGGGCGCTACTGGTGCGACTACGCCACCGACCCGAACGGGCCGCTGAGCTGGCGGTTCAAGGGCGGCCCCGGTTCGGGGGCGCTTGGTGACGTCGGCTCGCACGTCATCGACGCCGCCGAGTACGTCGCCGGGCCCATCGCCTCGGTGTCCGGTGCCGCGCTGTCGACACAGATCACCAAGCGGCCGCTGCCGCTGGGCGCGGTGGTCGGCCACAACTCGGTTCCCGTCTCGGACGAGTTCGGCGAGGTGGAGAACGAGGACACCGCCACGTTCACCGCCCGCTTCGAGTCCGGGCTGGTCGGCACCTTCTCGGTGACGCGCACCGGCTTCGGCCTGCCCAACGGGCTCGCCTTCGACGTCCTGGGCGTCGGCGGCCGGGCCGCGTTCGACCAGCACCGGCCCGCCGAGTACCTCTTCGACGACGCTCAGCCGGATGCCCGTACGCGGGGCGCCCGGCAGATCATCGCCGGACCGCAGATGCCGTACTTCGCGGGCGGTGTCCCGATGGAGGCGCCGGGTGTGGGCGCCGCCAACGGCGACAACTTCACCTACCAGGCACGGGCGTTCCTCGACCAGGTCGCGGGCGTCGCCGAGCCGCTGCCGGCCTGCGCCACGTTCGCCGACGCGCTGCGCACGATGGAGATCATCCAGGCCGTCGTCGAGTCCTCCCGCAACGACGGCGCCGCCGTCGCGGTCCCGCCCGTCGCCTGACCCCCCGCACGGAAGGAATACGACTCATGGCTCTCAAGCTCGGCGCCTACACCGCCTGTCTGCACGACCGCACCCTCACCGAGGCCCTCGACATCCTCAAGGACAACGGGCTGACCTCGGTCGAGGTCAACACCGGCGGCTTCATCCCCTCCCCGCACTGCCCGGTCGACCTGCTGCTGTCCTCGGCCGAGGCACGCGAGGAGTACCTGGCGACCTTCGCCGACCGCGGCATGGAACTGACCGGCCTCAACTGCAACGGCAACCCGCTCAACCCGCTTCCCGGGGTGGGCCCGAAGCACGCCGACGACCTGCGCCGCACGATCCGCCTCGCGGGCCTGCTCGGCGTCAAGCATGTCGTCACCATGTCCGGCACCCCGGGCTCCGACCCGGACGCCAAGTACCCCTCCTGGGTCGTGAACCCGTGGGACGGCGTGTACATGGACGTCCTGGACTACCAGTGGGGCGTGGCCGTCGAGTTCTGGAAGGAGATCGACGCCCTCGCCCGGGAGCACGACGTCCGGGTCGCCATCGAGATGCACCCGCACAACGTGGTCTTCTCCCCCGTCACGCTCAAGCGCCTCGTCGACGAGGGCGGTCTGACCAACGTCGGCGCGGAGATGGACCCGTCCCACCTGATGTGGCAGGGCATGGACGTCATCGCGTCCGTCAAGTGGCTGGGCCCGCTGGTGTTCCACGCCGCCGCGAAGGACGCTGTCCTCTGTCCCGGCGCCGACATCCGGGGCGTGCTGGACACGTCGTTCACCCGCGTGCCCGCCGACGCCGACGACAGGGTCCCCACCGGCTACGGCTTCTGGTGCAACGCCTGGCCCGACAATCCGGCCTGGAAGTTCGTCGCCGTCGGCCTCGGCAACGACGTCCCGTTCTGGACCGACTTCCTGCGTGCCCTCGCCGACGTCGACCCCGACATGGCCGTGAACATCGAGCACGAGGACGCGGCCTACTCCCGGGCGGAGGGCCTCGCCCTGGCCGCGAAGAACCTGCACAGCGCGGCGGCGTCGCTCTGACCTCCCTCTGGCGTCGCCGTACCCACTCCTGTTCTACGGCGACGCCTGCCGCGGCGTAGGCCCACCCGCACACCTGGGTCGAGACCGAGGTTCTCAGCCGAGCGTCCAGTTGACGGTGTCGGTGTGGGTGGAGCCGTTGATGGTCGCGGTCACCACCACCGTGTTCAGCCCCGGCCTCAGGGTGACACCCGTCCACCGGAACATGCGGTCGTTGCTGGTCACGGTTCCCAGAGAGGTGCCGTTGAGGGTGGCGGTGACGCTACCGGCGTTGGAGTAGACCTTGAGCTCGGTGGCGGCGTCGGTGCGCTGGGTCCAGCGACGGCTGGTGATGTAGAGGGTCGGAGTGTCGGCCCAGTTGGCCTTGTACCAGTAGAAGGCGTCCTTGCGGATCTGCCGGTCGCGGGTGACCAGACCCTTGTCGTTGATTCCGGGCCGGTCCCCTTCGTTGCGGCCGTCGGAGGCGAAGTCGAACATGGCCCAGACGAACGTGCCCCAGATGTAGGGACGGTCGGCGAGTTGCTTCCAGGCCGCCTCGTGGAACAGCGACTGGTACTCCTCGGGGTGCCAGGATCCCCCCGGAGCCGGCTTCGGCGGGTTGAGGGCGTGCTGGGTGGTGCTGGCACCGACGCCGTACTCCGACATCGCGATCCTGCGAGAGGGCGAGTTCGCGTGCAGGTTGTCGGCCCATGCTCCGAGGTCGTTGTCCTTGGAGCCGTAGTACCAGCCGTAGTACTTGTTGAAGCCCGTCGTCTGCGTGTGCAGGCCCGCCTGCGCGTTGTCGGGGTCCTCGCCGCGTACGGCGTAGGTGGAGAATCGGTCCGGGTCCTCGGCTTCGATGATGTCGGCCAGTGACGCGAGCAGCTTGTTCGCGGCGGTGCCGTTGTAGTCGAGGAGTTCGTTGCCGATGCCCCAGAAGGCGATCGACGGGTGGTTGTAGTTCTGCCGGATCAGTTCCCGCAGTTGGTTCTGGGTGCTGGTGGTGAAGGCGGCCGAGTCGGTGACGATGTCGACGAGGGGGATCTCCGCCCACACGACCATGCCGCGTTCGTCGGCGAGATTGTAGTCCTTCTGGTCGTGCTGGTAGTGCGCCATCCGGATGGCGTTGGCGCCGATCTCGCTGATGAGGTCGAAGTCCTGGGTGTGATCGGCGTCGGATATCGCCCAGCCCTTGCCGGCCCGGTCCTGGTGCAGGTTGACGCCGTGCAGGTGGAGGTGGCTGCCGTTGAGGCGGAAGCCTGTGTCGGCGTCGACGGCGATGGAGCGAAGACCGAGGCGTTCGGTCACCACGTCCGTGATCTTGTCCCCGCCCCCGGTGACGTCATGGATCTCGACGCTGGCGTTGTGGAGGTAGGGATCCGCCAGGCCGTTCCACAGGTGGGGGTTGTCGATGCGGAGGGTCTGCTGGATCTCCTTGCCGGTGGCCGCGGGGACGGTCTGCGCGGTGCCGGCGGCCTCCGCGACGATGGTCCCGCTCTGGTCGGCGATGACGCTGCGCACGACCACCGATCTGGTGGTGTTGCTGTCGTTCCACAGCTTCGTCGTCACGGTCACCGTGGCCGACGCCGCGGTGACATTGCTCTGGCGCAGGTAGATTCCAGGGCCCGCGTAGTCCGTCATCCGCACGTGAAGGTCGTCGACGGCCCACAGGCTCACATTGCGGTAGATGCCGCCCTGGAAGCTGTAGTCCGCGCCCACCGGGGCGATGTCGGTGTCGCGGGCGTTGGTCACCTTCACCGCGATCACGTTGTCCCCGCCCGGGACGAGCACGGCCGTGACGTCGAACCTGAACCGGGAGTACCCGCCCTTGTGCTGCCCGAGGTACGTGCCGTTGACCCAGACGTCGGCGACCTGGTTGACCCCGGCGAACTGCAGGTACAGCCGCTTCCCGGCCAGTTCGGACGGCACGGTGTAGTGGCGGCGGTACCAGCCCACTCCGCGGTAGTAGTTGTTGCCGCCGTCGGCACCGTCGGCGGCGTTCCAGGTGTGGGGCGTGTTGACCGACGTCCATCCGGAGTCATTGAATGCGGGCGCCTGCGCGCCTGCGACGTCCGATCTGATGAATCGCCACCCGTTGTTGAGGTGGATCCAGACACGGGGATCGGGTGCGGTGTACGTCGTGGCGGCGGACGCGGAACCGGCAAGCGGAATCCCGGCCAGCGAGGCCAGCACTCCCGCAGCCGCCCCGCCGAGCACCTGTCGGCGGCTGGGCGAACCTGTCATGTCAGAACTCACTTCCGTGGAGTCGGAGCAGGAAATTCCGTTGGCGCGGCGCTGTGCCTACGCCCGTGGCGGGCCGGGCGGCACCCGGATCGGGCTGACGGCCCGCCTCAAGCAACCGAGAGAAGTGACTCGGTCCCACCTCGCTGGGGCAACCCCGGATGTCTCATCCACCACTCGGTTCGCGCGTCGCCTCGCGGACGACTGCGACGCCTCCCTCGGGGACGGTGACGGAGCCCACGACCGGTTTGCCGGTGAGGAGTTCGACCCCTTCGGCGGGGACCTCCGCGCCGTGGCCGGCGTGGTCGATCAGGAAGAGGTAGTCGGCCTCCGCGCCCCGCCGCCTCACCACCTCCACTCCGGCTGGTGCGTCGTGCTCCGGGCGCACTCCGGCCTCCTCGCGGATGCGCTCAAGGACGGCGTCCAGAGTGGCGGTGTCCGGGTGGGTGGCGAGGTACCAGGCGGTGCCGCTGCCGTACGCGTGGCGGGTGATCGCCGGGACGCCGGCCAGCGGTCCGTCCGCGTACGTGGCTACGGCATCCGCTCCGGTGAGCCGGAGGCGTTCGGTCCACAGGTCGGCGGTCGCGTCCTGCGGGACCTGGCCGCCCAGGCCGACCGACTGTCCGGGCAGCAGGGGGAACGGCTCGTCGCCGTGCACCCCGAGGACCTTCCGGAACGCGCCCGGGTAACCGCCCAGGCGTACATGGCAGTTCTCGTCCACCGCACCGCTGTGGAAGCCCACGGCGAGGGTGCCGCCGTGCTCGACGAACGCCGCAAGGTTGCTCGCTCCCGCGTCGTCGACCAGGTACAGGCTGGGGGCCAGGACGAGCCGGTAGCGGTCGAGGTCCGGGCTGTCGGGACGTACGAAGTCGACCGCCACGCCGGCCTTCCACAGCGGTGTGTACCAGTCCCTCACCAGGTCCTGGAAGCGGAGTTCGCTGCTGGGCTGGGAGGGCAGCTCCATGGCCCAGCGGGCGTTCCAGTCCCAGACGATGGCGACCTTGGCGGGGCTGGTGCTGCCGCCTACTTCGGCGAGGGCCCGCAGATCGGCGCCGAGCCGCACGACGTCCTGCCAGATCTGGCTGTCGGTGCCCGCGTGCGGAAGCATCGCCGAGTGCCACTGCTCGGCGCCCGCCTTCGCGGCGCGCCACTGGAAGTAGGCGATGCCGTCGGCGCCGTGCGCGACGTGGGCGAGTGCGTTGCGGCGCATCTCGCCGGGCCGCTTGGCCCGGTTGACGGGCTGCCAGTTGATGGCTCCCGTGGAGTGTTCCATCAGCAGCCAGGGCCGCCCGTCGGCCAGGGAGCGGACCAGGTCGCCGCAGAGCGCGATGTCGATCTCCGACTCCGGGTCTGTGGCGAGCAGGTAGTGGTCGTTGGAGACGATGTCCAGCTCGGGAGCCCAGCGCCAGTAGTCCATGGCGTCGAAGTTGTGCATCACCATGAAGTTGGTGGTGGCGGGGATGTGAGGGGCGGCTCGGCGGAGCTCGTCGCGTTCGGCGGTGAACAGCGACAGCAGTTCGTCCGAGCAGAAGCGGCGCCAGTCCAGCCGGTGGGTCGGGTTGGGGTCGGCGCCGGTGGCGCGGGGCGGGATGATCTCCTCCCAGTCGTAGTACCACTGGCTCCAGAAGGTGGTGCCCCAGGCGTGGTTGAGCGCGTCCAGGTCGTTGCCGTACTTCGCCTTCAGCCAGCGCCGGAAGGCAACCGCGCTGGTGTCGCAGAAGCACTCCGCGTTGTGGCAGCCGTACTCGTTGTGGACGTGCCACATCGCGACGGCCGGGTGGTCGGCGTACCGCTCGGCCAGCGCACCCGCGATACGCAGCGCGGCCGTGCGGTAGGCCGGGCTGGACGGGCAGAAGGTCTGGCGGCTGCCGTACGACAGCGTGCGGCCGTCGCGGTCGACCGGCAGTGCCTCCGGGTGGGCCCGGAAGAACCAGGCGGGCGGGCAGGCCGTGGGGGTGGCAAGGTCGGCGGCGATGCCGTTCTCGTGGAGGAGGTCGAGGATCTTGTCCATGCGGGAGAAGTCGTAGACGCCCTCCGCGGGCTCCAACAGGGCCCACGAGAAGATGCCGACGCTGACCATGGTCACCCCGGCCTCGCGCATCAGGGCCATGTCCTCGGCCCACACCTCCTCGGGCCACTGCTCGGGGTTGTAGTCGCCGCCGTAGGCGATTCCGGGCAGGCGGAGACGGCGTTCGGTGGTCACTGGTGGTACTCCGGGAGGTGTGGGGAACGAGTGGGAGGCGTGCTTCAGCCCTTGTTGGCGCCCAGCGTGAGACCGCTGACGAACTGGCGCTGGAGCAGGAAGTAGACGATCAGGGTGGGGATCGCGGTGAGCAGGGCGCCGGCGGCGACCAGGTTGGGGTCGGTGAAGTACTGGCCGGAGAGGTTGTTCAGGGCCGAGGTGATCGGCATGTTCTCGCCGGTGGAGATCAGGACGATGGCCCAGAAGAAGTCGTTGTAGATCCAGATGGACAGCAACGTGGCCAGGGCGGCCATCGCCGGCTTGCACAGCGGCAGCACGATCTGCCAGTACAGGCGCCACACCGAGGCTCCGTCGACCAGTGCGGCCTCGGTCAGCTCGTGCGGCAGCGAGCGCATGTAGTTGGCCAGCACGAACGCGCAGAAGCCGGACTGGAACGCCACGTGGATCAGCACCAGGCCCAGCGCCGAGTCGTACAGCTTGCCGCTCATGGTGATGCCGGGCAGGTCGATGAGCAGGTACAGCCGGTACAGCGGGGTGATGATGACCTGCTGCGGGAGCAGGTTGCCGGCCGTGAACACCAGGAGCAGGAAGAGGTTGACCCGGAAGTCGAAGCGGCTGACGTAGAAGGCCACACACGACGACAGGAACAGCGTCAGCAGCACCGCCGGGATCGCCACCAGCAGCGTGTTCCCGAAGTAGTGCAGCATGTCCGACTGTTCGAACGCGTTGGTGAAGTTGTCGAGGCTCAGCTTGTCGGGCCAGGACACGTAGCCCTTGGTGCTGGTCTCGGCGTACGGCCGCATCGCCGCGTACATCGCCCACAGCAGGGGCGCCAGCCAGGCCAGCGCGGCACCGGCGAGGAAGAGGTGCAGCAGGATCCGGGCGGGGCGGACGGGGGTGCGCTGCTTTCCGAGCGCGCTCACGGTGCTCATGCGCGCCGCTCCTTCCGGAAGGTCGCGATCAGGTACGGGATGATCACGGCGAGCGAGATCAACAGCAGGACCACGGCGATCGCCGAGCCGTATCCGATCCGGCTGGACTCGCCGATGATGTTGTTGGTGACCAGGATCGACAGCAGTTCCGTGCCCTCGGCGCCCTTGTTGAAGACGAAGACCAGGTCGAAGGCGCGCAGCGCCTCGATGATCGTCACGACCAGGACGATGGTGTTGGTGGGGCGCAGGGTGGGGAAGATGACGTTCCTGAACGTCTGCCACTCGTTTGCGCCGTCCAGCGAGGACGCCTCCCGCAGGGCCGGGTCGACGCCCTTCAGACCCGCCAGGTACAGGATCATCATGTAGCCGGTGTGCCGCCAGGAGGCGGCGATGAGCACGGACCACAGATTGAGGTCCGGGTCACCGATCCAGTCGATGTAGTGGCCGGGCTCGTTCGCACCGATGATGCTGTTGATCAGGCCGGTGTCGGGGTTGTAGACGAGCTGCCAGACGAACCCGATGACCGCCATCGACAGCACGACGGGCAGGAAGAACGCGGTCTGGTACACCTTGCTGAACCGGATCTTCTTGTCCAGCTGCACGGCCAGGAACAGGCCCAGCGGAGTCGGGATCAGGATGAGCACGACGAACCAGACGACGTTGTGCTCGACCGCCGGCCAGAACTGCGGGTTGTTGGTGAACAGCTCCTTGAAGTTGTCCAGGCCGACCCACTTGATGGAGTCGAAGCCGATGCCGTCCCAGGTGGTGAAGGCCAGCGCGATCGAGGCGAGAGCGGTGAGCCAGACGAGCATGACGTGCAGGATCGTCGGCACCCCGGCCATCAGGCCGAGCGTGGTGCGGTCCCGTCGGGTGAGCAGCCGTCGGTGGCCCAAGGGGGCCCGCGGCCGCTTGGTCTGATTCTTGGTCACATTCTTCGGGTTGCCCGGGGGCGGCACTTCGGCCGCCCCCGGGGTGCTGGTGGTGCCGGTCCCGGTACCGGTGTTCGTGGTGGCGGTCATGCGGACGCGAAGATCGTCTTCTTCTGGCGCTCGATCGACGTCAGCAGGCTGTCGACGCCCTTGGGGTCACGGACGAACTTCTGCAGGGCCGGCTGCATCACCGTGGAGGTGAAGTCCGGGCGGCTGTCGCGGTCCATGAACTGGGTGAGGTGCTTGGCGCCGGCGATCGTCGCGTACGCCTTCTTCTGCAGCGCGGTGTACGAGGAGGTGTCGGCCTTGTTGGACGCCGCGACCAGGCTCGAGTCGGACTTCAGGTAGATCTCCTCGGCCTCCGGGGTGCCCAGGAACTCCAGGAGCTTGAGCGCGCCGGCCTTGTTCTTCGGAGCCTTGGAGAGCATGAAGCCGTCGGTGGGGGCCTCGACGGTGTCCTGCCCGTGCGCGGAGTCGATCTCCGGGAAGGGGAAGAAGTCGAGGTCGTCCAGGTCGGCCTTGTTCGTGAACTGCTGCGCCACGAAGCTGCCGAACAGGTACATGCCCGCCTTCTTCGAGATCAGCGTCTGGGCCGCGTCCTGCCAGGTGCGGCCGACCGCGCCCTCCTGGTGGTAGGGGAGGATCTCGGCCCAGTGGTCGAAGGCGGTGCGGACCTTGGCATCCGTCCAGGACGCCTTGCCGGCCATCAGCTCGACGTGGAAGTCGTAGCCGTTGGTACGGAAGTTGATCTGGTCGAAGGTGCCGAGCGCGGGCCAGGCGTCCTTGTCGCCGAAGGCGAACGGGATCAGGCCGTCCTTCTTCATCTGCTTGCACAGGGCGACGAGTTGGTCCCAGGTGGTGGGGACCTCGTAGCCGTACTTCTTGAAGACGCTCTTGCGGTAGAAGACGCCCCAGAGGGACGTGGAGATCGGCACGAAGTAGTACTTGCCGTCCGCGCCCTTGCTGAGCGCCTTCATCGCCTCGGGGAAGTTGCCGCCGATCTTCTGCCACACGTCGTCGATCGGGGAGGCCAGGCCCTTGGCCGCGAAGAACTGCATGCGGTAGCCGGCGAACCAGTTGAACACGTCGTCCGGGGTGCCCTGGAGGTAGGAGTTGATCTGCTCCTGGAACGTGTTGTGGTCCTTGGTGTTCACGTCGACCGTGATCCCGGACTGCTTCGTGAACGCCGCGTAGATCTCGGCGAACGCCTTCTTCGGCACCGCGTCCGACGCGTTCGACCCGAGGCTGACGGTCTTCGGGTCGGATGCCGTGCCGCTGCCGCCGCAGGCGCTGAGCAGCGGTACGCCGGCGCCGAGGACGGCTGCGCCACCAATACCGCGCAGGACGGTGCGGCGGCTGGCGGCAGGCATGGGCCGACCGAGGGAGGAAGAGTGCATTTCGGCTCCTGACAGGGCGGCCGTGCCCAGGCGGCACGTCGGCCCGCGGGGTGTGACGGGGAAGCGGTCGCCCACGCGACCAAGACTCAACACGATCGAACAAATCCGACCGGCGGTTGCGAGGAAGACTGAACGCTCCAGGGAGTCGCTGTCAAGCCCCTTCGACCCGAGCTCAGGGCTGACCGTACATGTCGGCAGGACGGCCGGCCTACCGCCGGAGGGGAACGACGACCGCGTTCCGCGAGCGGGACCGAGAGCGCGATTGTGCCGCTTGACCAGCAAATATACTCGCCGTACGTGCCCTTCTCACGGCGGCTGCGACCCCCTTCGCCGACCGGCCACCCTCCGACGAACCCGCATCCGCCCATCGGAATCGATACCGCCGGAACACTTGACGTACAGCTGTCGGCTACGTAGACATGACCACGCGGTCAGACCGCGTGGTCATACAGTTGACCTCCTTCTATGCAGACGTACGGCCGTCGGGAGACTTCATGGCAGCAGTGGTGGGACGGAGCGAGGGCTCCGCTGTGCCGCGCAGCGCGGACGTGGCCCGCCTGGCCGGGGTGTCACGCAAGACGGTGTCCCGGGTCCTCAACAACGAGCCGTATGTCTCCGAGGAGGCCCGCACAAAGGTCCTCGCAGCCGCTGAAGAACTCGGCTACCGGCTGAACCAGGCGGCCAGGACACTGGTCTCCGGGCGTACCGGCTCGATCGGCGTGGTCGCCCTGGGCACCGCCGGGTACGGGACCGCTTCACTGCTCGTGCACGTCGAGCGGGCCGTGCGCGACGCGGGTTACGCGCTCCGGGTGGTCAACACGCCGGACGGCGATCCCGTGGGCATCGCGGGGGCGGTGGAGTCGCTGCTCGAGCAAGGGGTGGACGGCGTCATCGTCTCCGAACCCATCGTGGAAGGGGACGTCAGCGTCCGCGTCGACGTTCCCGTCCTCTTCCTGGGGGCACCGCCCGCTTTCACCGCCACCCGCACCGTGACCATGGGTGTGGGCGCACACGAACTGGCGCGGGCGGCGACCGAGCATCTGCTGGACCTGGGTCACGCGACCGTCCATCACCTCGCCGGCCCGCGGCGCTGGTACGCCACCAAGGACCGCATCGAGGGTTGGCGGGCGGCACTGGCGGCGCGTGGCGCGCACGAGCCGCCTCTGCTCAACGGTGACTGGTCGCCCGCCTCCGGGTATGCGGCGGGTCGCGAACTGGCCTCGGACAGCTCGGTGACCGCGGTGTTCGCGGCGGGTGACGAGATGGCCATCGGCCTGATCCACGCCCTGCGTGAAGCAGGGCGTCGGGTGCCGGAGGAGATCAGTGTCGTCGGGTTCGACGGCAACCCGGTCTTCGCCTACGTCTCTCCGCCGCTGACCACCGTGCGTCAGCCCTTCGACGCCGCGGCGCGGCAGGGAGTCGGACTGCTCGTCCACGCCATCGAGAAGCCGGACACGGAACTGCCGCCGGCGATCGAGCCACCGGTCGAGCTCGTCGTCCGCGGCTCGACCGCACCGCCACCGTCCCACAAGGGCCAGAGCCCTTTGCACACCGCCTGAGCACCGCCCCGAGCAACCGGCCGACGCGGGGAACACGCCGCACGCACCGCGGCACCCCGCGCCCAACGGCCATCGATCCCGCAGCCGTCCCACCCCAGGGCTACCGCGCCGCCGTCCCATCACACGGCCGCTGACCATGCCCTTTTGTCGCGAGGTCACCCGGCCCTGCCGCCGACCGACCCGCCCCTGAACCCCGCCGCCCCCACCTGGTCATCCGGGGGCGGCGGGCCCGTAGAAAGAACCACGCCCCGCCATCGGAGCCGCACATGTCCCCCGCACGAACAGGCGCCAGACCCGGCGCCGCTCCGCGTTCCGTCCCCGCCACTCTCCTGTTCCTGCTGCTGGCCCTGGCCGTCGCGGCAGCGACGCTGGTCCTGCCCGGCGCGGGCAGGGCGGACGCCCTCTCCCGCCCCGCCCAGACGCTCTACACCCCGCCCTCCGACGCCCTCTCCCCCGGAAGCTACTACCCGCGGGCGATGCGCCTGCAGCACAACGGCTCGGCCAACGGCACCCTGCTCGCCACGTTCGAGCAGTACCGCGTGGACATGCCCGTCTTCCCGATCTACCGCAGCACCGACAACGGCGTTTCCTGGACGAAGCTCTCCGAGGTCGCCGACACCCAGAACGGCTGGGGCATGCGCTGGCAGCCCGAGCTCTTCGAACTCCCCAAGGCGATGGGCGACTTCCCCGCCGGGACCATCCTGGCCGCCGGTGACTCGGTGCCCTACGACCGGTCCGGCAGCAAGATCGACCTGTACGCCAGCACCGACCGCGGTCAGAGCTGGACCTTCGTCACCAACATCGCCACCGGCGGTAAAGCCACTGACGTGAACGGCAACACCCCCGTGTGGGAACCGTTCTTCCTGGTCTCCGGCGACAAGCTCATCGTCTACTACTCCGACCAGCGCGACCCCGACCACGGGCAGAAGATCGTCCACCAGGTCTCCACGGACGTCCGCAACTGGGGCCCGGTCGTGGACGACGTGGCGATGCCCACCTACAGCCAGCGCCCCGGCATGCCGACCGTCGCCAGGATGCCCAACGGCAAATACATCATGACGTACGAGTTCGGCGGTTCCGCCGCGGGCAACTTCGCCGTCCACTACAAGATCTCCTCCGACCCGGAGGCGTTCGACTCCGTCACCGGCATCCCGCTGCGCACCACCGACGGCCTGGTTCCCCAGGGCACGCCCTACATCACCTGGCTGCCCACCGGCGGCCCCAACGGAACCCTCGTCACCACCGCCCACAGCAGCGACGACCTGTTCGTCAACACGCAGAACGGCGCCGCGGACACCTGGACGCGGATGCCCTCCAACGTCGGTGGCGGCTACAGCCGGGGTCTGCTTCCGCTGGCCGATGGCCACAGTCTGATGGTGTTCAGCGCGGGCTTCGGCGGCGACAACCGCCGCAACCCGGTCACGTACAGCACGGTCGACTTCGGCGGCAGCATCTCCGATGGCGCCACCTACACCATGACCAACGCGAACAGCGCCCTGAACCTCACCATCGCGGGCGGCTCCACCACCAACGGCACCACCGCCACCCAGCAGAGCCCCACCACCTCCACCAACCAGCAGTGGCGCTTCGAGCAGCAGTCCTCGGGCTACTTCAAGATCTTCAACGGCGCCAGCGGCAAGGTCCTCGGCGTCCAGAACCAGTCCACCGCCGACGGCGCAACCGTCCTGCAGTGGGATGACAACGGCACCCTCGACCACGAGTGGGCCATCGCACCCCACCCGGCCGGCGGGTACAGCATCACCAACCGCATCAGCGGCAAGTTCCTCGAAATCCCCAGCGCCTCCACCACCGTCGGCACCGCCGCCGTGCAGTGGAGCGGGACCACCTGCGGCTGCCAGCGCTGGAACCTCACCCAGACCGCCCTGCCGCCCCTGGGCACCGGCCAGTACGTCCTGGTGAACAAGAACAGCGGCAAGTACCTCGACATCCCGAACGGCTCCACCACCGCCGGCACCGCCGCGGGCCAGTGGCAGAACACGTTCTGCGCCTGCCAGCTCTTCACCTTCCAGTCCGCCGGCAGCGGCGCCTGGAACATCAAGAACGCCAAGAGCAACCTCAACCTGGACATCCAAGGCTCCTCCAGTGCCGCGGGCGCGGCCATCGTCCAGAACACCGCCTCCAGCGCCGACTCCCAGAAGTGGACCCTCACCGACGCGGGCGGCGGCTACTTCAAACTCCGGAACGTGAACAGCACCCTCGTCGCCGGAGTCGCCCAGTCCTCCACCGCCAACGGGGCAGCAGTCATCCAGTGGGGCAGTGCCAGCCTCGACGACCAGCTCTGGAAGATCGTCCGCGTCAACTGACAGCTCCCACCATGCCATGACCAGGCGCGGGAACCGCCGGCGAAGCGGTTCCCGCGCCTGCCGTCCGTGCCGGCCGACCGGCCGCGGCGCGGCCGACCGCTCCTCTCTACAGTGACCGATGTGAACCTCCTGCCTGCGACGGACGACATCCCCACGACGCGGACCCGTCGGCAGGGCTGTCTGCGTGCGGTGGGTTTCACCACGCTGGTCCTGCTGGCCGCCGCGGACGTGCTCATCGCCGTCGCCAACGGCAAGATCCTCTGGCCGGTGCTCCTGCCCCTGTCGCTCGGGCTCGCGGCCGTCCTGTGGCCCTCCGCCCGGCGGCCCGCGTGGCTCACCCCCCAGCTGCGGGCCGAGGTACCAGCAGGCGCTTCCCTGGCGTTGACCGCCGTGGCCGCGACGACCGAGCCCGTGCGGACACTCGGCCCCGGTGAAGTGGCGGTGCTGCTCTGCCTGTTGTTGATCGCCGTCCGTACCTGCTCACCACGGTCGGCGTTGCTGTGCGCCGTCCTCACGGGCGGGGCAACCGTTGTGCTGCCGCTGCGCTTCCACGATGTCATCGCCAAGGAAGACGCGCTGCTGTTCGCGCTGCCGTTGGCGCTGCTGACCGGTGTTTTCGCCGGCCTCGGCGGCTATCTGCGCTCCCTGGACCACGGACGCGGCGTCGCGGTCGCCGAGACCCGCCGCTCCGAGCGCCTCGCCATGGCGGCCGACCTGCACGACTTCGTCGCCCACCATGTCACCGGCATCCTGGTCCAGACGCAGATGGCCCGCATGATGGTCGGCAGCGAACCAGATCGCCTGGACCCGGTCCTGGCGGGAATCGAGCACGCGGCGACCGAGGCGCTCGCCTCCATGCGGCTGACCGTCGGTATCCTGCGCGGTGGCCCGCAGGGCACGGCCCGGCTGGAGCCGGGCGAGAGCCGCCCGGTGGGGGACCTGACAGCCCTCGCGGAGCTGGTCGACCGATTCGGCGGTCCGACCGGCTCGAAGGCCGAACTGCACCGCGACGCCTCAGTGCCTTCGGATCTGCCCCACGAGGTGCAGGCCGCCGCCTACCGTGTCGTCCAGGAAGCCCTCACGAACGTACGGCGCCACGCCGCCGACGCCACCGAAGTCACCGTCGCCCTCGCTCACGCCGACGACACCTTGCGCGTGACGGTGCGCGACAACGGCCGCGCAGGCGCCCCGATGCCGTACGCCGCCCGCGGCGGAGGCTTCGGCATCGTCGGCCTCACCGAACGCGTCACCGCACTCGGCGGCACACTGCGCACCGGCCCACGCAAGGACCACGGCTGGGAGGTCATGGCCCTCCTCCCCGCCGTGAGACCAGCGGACCCCGGCAGGGCCGGGCATCGCGAAGGGCGCCGCCAACTCCCGCAGTCCACCCGCTCCCCGGCACCGGACTGAGGTCTGACCGCCGGGGCTGCCGCTCCGCTCCGCCCCACTCGACGTGAAGATGACCGCCCGTCGGCAGACTGCTCCGACCGCGGTGCTCCCCTAGTCAATAGCTTACGTTCATAATATTATGTTCGGCAGGCAATGCTCAGCCGGCCCGTCGGCGTTTCGCCCCAGGGCCTGGACAAGGATGTTCAGGAGGAGCGCCATGGCAGGGACACAGCGAATCGCTTCGTTGGCGGGGAAGGTCGCACTCGTGACCGGCGGCTCACGGGGGTTGGGTGCTGCGACGGCACGCCGCCTGACCGACGAGGGCGCCCGGGTCTTCGTCGTCGATCTCCACTCCCCGGGCGCCGACCAAGGCATCGACGAGCGGGTCACCGTGCTGCGCGGTGACGTCACCGACCTCGCCGCCATGTCAGGAGCCGTCGAGGAGACAGTGGAGAAAGGGGGGCGCCTCGACATCGTGATCGCAAACGCGGGTGTGGCGGCCAGGGGTGCAACGCTTCGCGCTTCGGCGCCTCCCAGGATCGATCAGCTCCTCGATGTCAATGTTCGCGGTGTGCTCAACACCGTCCATGCCTCGTTGCCGCGCATCATCGAGAGCAAGGGCCGCCTCGTGCTGCTGTCGTCAGTGTTCGCCTATGTCAACGGCACAGGAACGGTCCCTTACGCGATGAGCAAGGCGGCTGTCGAGCAGCTCGGCAGAGGGTTGCGAGTCGAACTCGCCGCTCATGGAGTCAGTGTCACCACGGCCTACTTCGCCCTGATCGACACTGACATGATTCGGCAGAGCGTCGATGAGGATCCGGCGGCGCGAGCGCTCCTCAACGGCCTGCCGAAGATGCTCCACAAGCGAATCAGCCCCGAGGAGGCGGCGCACGCGATCGTCGCCGGACTGCGCCGCGGGGACGCACGTGTCGTTCGCCCGCGCCGATGGTCCGCGGTCTCGGCCGTGCGAGGCGTACTGGCCCCCGTGATGGACGCCCGAATGGCAGGCGACGGCAAGGTCCAGAGCATCGTCGCAAGCCTTGACGCCCGCGAAGGCGAAGATCTTCTGACCTCCTGAAGCGGCCACGCGTTCCTTTGGCGGGCCGCGATCGTCCACATCGGCGCCGATGCCGACATGACACCGCCCGGCGAGGCAACGGCGTTGGAGCCTTCGCCGGCAGTGGCGGATACCGCGGGCGCGGAGGTTGGACATTGAAGTACGATCGTAATATTATCTTCGTACGCCAATGGTGTGGGCGAGAGCGACTACTCCCAACCTCTGAGCCCGTCGAATCAGCGCGTACAGAAATGAGGCTCTCCGTGCGTGACCTCCCGTTCCAGTCAGCCGCGGACCAGTTGAGTGCGCTGGCTTCGGGTGAGATTTCGAGCGCTGAGTTGCTCGAGGTCTACCTGAGCCGGATCGGCGCCCACAACGAAAGGCTGAACGCGATCGTCACCCTCGACGTCGAGCGGGCGCGGCGCGAGGCCGGGAATGCCGACGCGAAACGCGCGAGCGGAGCAGAACTCGGCCCCCTCCACGGTCTGCCGATCACGGTGAAGGACAGCTACGAGACCGCCGGTCTGCGCACGGTCTGCGGTCGCCCTGACCTCAAGGACTACGTACCCGATCGGGACGCCGAGGCGGTGCGCCGGTTGCGCGCCGCCGGCGCGGTGATCATCGGCAAGACCAACATGCCCGCGGGAAACCAGGACGTCCAGGCCGACAACCCGGTGTTCGGGCCAACGCTGAATCCCTGGAACACCGCCCGTACGTCGGGGGGTTCGGCCGGCGGTGGCGCCGTGGCGACAGCCGCGGGGCTGACCGCTTTCGACTTCGGCTCGGAGATCGGTGGCTCGACCCGGATTCCCTCGCACTTCAACGGCCTCTACGGACACAAGGCGACCTGGCGGTCCATCCCGCTCATCGGCCATGTGCCGGGCGCTCCGGGTGTCGGACGGTGGGGGGAGTCCGACCTCGCCTGTGCGGGCGCCCAGGTCCGCGAGGCGCGCGATCTTGTCCCCCTTCTCCTTGCGACGGTCGGACCGCCCGAGCGTGACGGTGGCTTCAGTTACACACTCGCACCGCCCCGGGCGAACAAGCTGGGTGACTTCCGGGTCGCGGTGTGGACCGAAGATGCCCTGTGTCCCGTCGACCACGATGTCGAAGCCGCGGTGGACGACGCCCTGACCGCCCTGGAGACGGCGGGCGCGAAGGTCCGGCGACAGCCCGCCGACCTCCCCGTCTCCATGGCGACCAGTCACGACGTCTTCCTGCGCCTGCTCTTCGGGGCGTTCACCTACGACCGGTCCGGACTGACGGCAGCCTCCAACGCCGCGCTCCTCGCGCGCGCCGCCCAGCGTCCCCGCGCAGAAGCGCGGTATGCCTTGCGAGGAACCTTCCAATCGCACTACAGCTGGCTGCAGGCGGACGTCGCACGCCATGAGATCCGGGAGCGATGGGTCGAGTTCTTCCGGGAGTTCGATGTTGTGCTCATGCCGGTCACGCCGACCACGGCACCGCCCCATCACAACAAACCGATCGACAGGTTCGGACGTCGGATCCAGGTCAACGGGCGGTCCCGGCCCTACTGGGACCAGGTCAAGTGGAGCGCTGTGGCCAATGTGGCCGGCTCTCCGGCGACGACCGTCCCGGTCCGAACAGCCCGGGACGGTCTGCCTGTCGGGCTGCAAGTGATGGGGCCCAGCGGCGGCGACCTCACCACGATCAAGTTCGCCGAGCTCCTCGGCCAGGAACTGGAGGGCTACCAGCCCCCGCCAGCCTTCGCATGAGGATCCACCGATCCGTGCCGCCCTGAACCCGAGCCAACAGGCAAACCCTGCCTGGCGCCGAACCCACCTCCAAGGAAAAGTCCCCGATGAACACCCTGGACACCCCCCTCACCCTCCCGAACGGCCAGGTGCTGCCCAACCGTCTGATGAAGTCGGCGCTGAGTGAGACGCTGGGTGACAAGAACAACGCACCGGACGAGCGGCTCGGACGTCTCTACTCGACGTGGAGCCGAGGCGGCTACGGCCTGCTGATCACCGGCAACGTCATGGTCGATCGAGCCCACCTCGGCGAACCGGGCAACATCGTCATCGAGGACGAGCGCGATGCCGACGCCCTCTCACGCTGGGCCGGGACGGCCCAGGATGCCGGTGTCCCGATCTGGGCGCAGCTCAACCACCCCGGGCGCCAGACCAACCCCATGGCACTCGGACACACGCCGGTGGCACCCAGCCCGGTCGCACCGAAGCTGCCCGGAGCCAGGACGCCGCGCGAGCTGCGACCGGCGGAGATCGAGGAGATCATCGAGCGCTTCGCGACGGCCGCGGCCGTGTGCGAGCGAGCCGGCTTCAACGGCGTGGAGGTGCAAGGAGCCCACGGGTATCTCATCTCACAGTTCCTGTCACCGCTGTCCAACCGGCGCGACGACGACTGGGGCGGCGACCCCGAGCGGCGGATGCGTTTCGTCCTGGAGGTCGTCCGACGCATCCGTGCCCGCGTCGCACCCGGCTTCGCGGTGGCCGTCAAGCTCAACTCCGCGGACTTCCAGCGTGGCGGCTTCAGCGAGGACGAATCCCGCGCCGTACTGTCCGCGCTGGCCACCGAAGGCATCGACCTCATCGAGGTCAGCGGCGGTAGTTACGAGTCCAGGGCCATGAGCGGCGAGGCGGCACCCAGTACCAGGGCACGCGAGGCGTACTTCTTGGAGTACGCCCGTACCGTACGCGAACTCGTGGGCGACATCCCGCTCGCCGTCACGGGCGGATTCCGCACCCGCGAAAGCATGCGGCGAGCCGTACAGGCCGGTGAGTGCGACGTGGTCGGCATCGGCAGGCCGGCGATCACCACGCCGGACGCGGCCCGGCTCATCCTCGACGAGCGGGCCGAGATGCTCACCGCACACCAGATGCGCTACGGCATGAGAAGCATGCTCGGCAGAATCGCCGACATCAAGGCACTGGACGGGGCGCTGGACCTGAGTTGGCACACGGACCAGATGCATCGCCTGGGCAGCGGCCTGCTCCCCGACCTGAGTCGCGGTCAACTCGCCACCACCATCGCGATGGTGCGGAGAAACGGCCGTACCTCGTTCCGCTCCAAGCGAGGCGGGTCATGAGGACCTTCAAGCGTCGCCAAGTGGCCCGGTAGGACTTTGACTTCACGAACATTCCGAGAACCAGGAGAGGGAGATGATGCACGGTTCAAGCCGGAACGTGTCCCGGCTGCTGACCGACTCTGCGTCCCGGTACCCGGAGCGCACGGCGATCGTTCTCGGTGGGGACCGGATCACCTACGCCGAATCGTCAAGCACCAGCTCTCCCCGACAACACGGCTCCCGATCGAGCAGCGGTTCGTCGCGGAAGCCGTAGTCGACCCGATGACGACTCTCAAAGGCGGCGACGGGGCAGGCGGGGCCCCGGGAGGCCGACGCCCACGCGAGAGTCGTCGTCCTTCTCAGGCCATGAATGCCAGGGCGTTCTCGATTCCCCGTTCGAGGACGTCATCGGCGTCCTTCCGGTCGCTGAGGGCGCGGGACAGTTGCAGCGTCCCGACCATCATGGTGAAGAGCCCTATGGCCTGGCCGCGAGCCGATCGCGGATTCTCAGGGGCCAGGCGGGCGGAGATCTCTTCCACGATGGCCATCGCTCCATCGGCGTAGGCATGCTTGATCCCGTCCTCGCAGCGGCCGATCTCGCCGAGCAGTGCGGCGGAGGGGCATCCGGCATCCGAATGATCCCGGTGTTCGGGCGACAGATAGTCGCGGATGAGGTCCTCGAGTCCCTGACGTCCGGGCCGTAGCGTGCCGTACGTCGCGACCTGTGCGCGCAGTTGGTCTGCGACGACATTGGCGACGAGGTCTTCCTTGGACTTGAAGTGGGCGTAGAAGGCTCCGTTGGTGAGCCCGGCATCCGACATCAGCGTAGAGATGCCGGAGCCGTCGATGCCGTCCTGCTTGAACCGATGGCCCGCCTTCTCGATGATCCGCTGCCGCGTCACCTGCTTGTGTTCCTTGGTGTAGCGCGCCACAGGCTTCCTCCATCGTCTCGCACGCGCACGACCCCAGGCCAAAGCCTGACGCACATAATATTATAACTGACAGCTAACGCGTCGCCCAGTCCTCCAACAGGCGCACTGTGCGTCCGACATGTTCCTCGTGCAGGTAGTGCCCGGTGTCAGGCCAGTGTTCGACGCGGGAGCCGGGGACATGCAGGGTGCCGCGTTCCCAGGTGGCCGCTTGCGCCGAGGTCCATACGGTGAGCGCGGGCTGGGTGCGCCGGCGCAGATACGCCTCGCTGTGCGGGCGGACGCCGACCGCGCCGGAGTCGGTGTACATGCCGGAGTACGCCTGGGCGATGACGTGGTCCGGGGTGCCGAGCATGGTGCGGACATGTGCCGTACGCAGTCCGGCCGGAGCGCCTGCCGGGAAGGCGCCGGCGATGAATTCGGCCGCGGCGCGCGCCCCGCGCTCCCGGTACTCCGCCAGCCGGGCCGGGATCCCCTCGACTTCCGCGCCGTGCGCTCCGTGAGCCGGATCGAGGGCGACGACCGAGCGGACCAGCTCCGGATGCCGTACCGCGAGCAGGTTGACGACCTGGCCGCCCATGGAGTGGCCCAC
This sequence comes from Streptomyces sp. NPDC028907, assembly GCF_055564995.1. NCBI lineage: Bacteria > Bacillati > Actinomycetota > Actinomycetes > Kitasatosporales > Streptomycetaceae > Streptomyces > Streptomyces sp. NPDC028907. The sequence goes on along the minus strand of NZ_JBVHVE010000005.1, from coordinate 513,770 downwards.
GGCGATCGCCGGCCCGGTGCCCAGGTGCCGGAGCAGCGCGGTGAGGTCGTCGGCCATCTCCGTCGGCGTGTTGCCCTCGTCGGGGACGTCCGACCGGCCGTGCCCGCGCAGGTCGGGGACGATCACGCGGAACCGGTCGGCCAGCGCCTCGGCGTGCGCGGACCACTCCCGGCCGTCTCCACCCCAGCCGTGCACCAGCAGCAGCGGAGCCGCCCGGTCGGGCCCGAACGCGGTGCAGAAGAGGTGGACGCGCTTCAGGTCGATGATCGTCATGCGCGAACGTCCTCAGAGGTCCGGTACGTGGCGTAGGCGAAGTCCGCGTGGACACCGGCGCCGTCCAGGTCCTGCACCCACAGTCCCAACATGGCGCCGGTGAAGCCGAGAACGCGCAACTGGCCGTCGTGGAACTCGTCGGCGTGCTCGTCGGACAGGACGGTGGCGTCGAGTTCGATCGGCAGCGCCTGAACTCCCCCACCGGTGTCGTACGAGAAGCGCAGGGCCGGAACGTCGAGTTCGGCGTGCAGGACGACCGGGCGTCCGGGCTTCAGCGGTACGGCCGGCTCGTGTGCGACGAGACGGCCGGCCTCGCAGCTCAGTGCCCGTAGGACCGGGGAGCCGTCGTCCTCGGCGGTGACGTACAGGTAGTGCCAGTTGCGGGTGTTGTAGTAGGCCGTCAGACCCGCCAGGTGGTCGGGGGTGCGGGGCGAGAAGGTCAGGCTGGTCTCGAAGGAGCAGCGCGGGGCGGTCACCCGCCGGGCGAGCAGGCTGGGCGTGCGGCGGCCCACCGGCGACTGACCGCCCCGGATGCGCAGCCGCCCCGGTGCCGGCTCGATCCAGTCGTCGCCGGCCGGGCGGCGCAGCGTGGACCAGTCGGGGCCGAGGACGGGAGCGTCGAAGCAGTCGTTCGCCGGTGGTTCGGCGACGGGCGCGGGTGACAGCGCGGGTGCCGGTACCGCGACGGCGGGTACGGCTCCGGCGATGCGGGGCCAGCCGTCGTCGGTCCAGGTCACCGGTTGCAGCGCGGTCTCCCGGCCGAGCACGCACCGGCCCCGCTCCGAGTGGGGGCGGGCGGCGATGTGGGCGGCGTACCACTGTCCCGTCGCCGTCTCGACGAGGGAGCAGTGCCCGGCCTTCTGCAACTCAAGGGCCGGGTCGTGCCGGGACGTGAGCAGGGGGCCGGCCGGATCGGCTTCGTACGGTCCGAGCAGGTCGCGGGAGCGGGCCACGGCCGCGCCGTGTTCGTATCCGGTGCCGCCCTCCGCGTGCACCAGGTAGTACCAGCCGTCGCGCCGGTAGAGATGCGGGCCCTCGGCGACACCGACGGAGGTTCCGGTGGTGAGGGTGCGGGGTTCGCCGAGCAGAGCCCGGGTCTGGCGGTCGTACTCCTGGATCTCGATCCCGGCGAATCCCTCGCGGTCCGGACGCCAGTCGAACCGCATGTTCAGCAGCCAGCTGCGGCCGTCGTCGTCGTGGAACAGGGACACGTCGAAGCCCCGGCCGTGCAGCGGCACCGGGTCGGACCACGGTCCTTCGATCGAGGCGGCCGTGGTGACGTAGTTGGGGAGGTCCTTCCAGCCCTCGGCGTAGGTGTCGACGACGGTGAAGACGAGGTGGAACAGGCCGTCCGCGTACGACAGTCCGGGCGCCCAGATGCCGCCGGAGTCGGGGACGCCGGTGAGGTCGAGCAGGCGCCTGCTGTCCAGAACCCCGCCCAGCGACCGCCAGTCGACCAGGTCCCTGGAGTGGTGGATCCGGACGCCCGGGTACCACTCGAAGGTCGAGGTGGCGATGTAGAAGTCGGCGCCGACGCGGAGGATCACGGGGTCGGGTTCGAAGCCGCGCAGGACGGGGTTGTGGATCACGAAAGCTCCGCTCAGAGGGTGAACAGCAGGGTGCCGAAGCCCACGTGGTCACACTGGAACGCCGCGCCCTCCGGGCTGATGTTCCCGATGGCCGCGTACGTCCAGGGGGCGGGCAGGCTGCGGCGCTTGACGTAGTGGTTGAAGGCCATCTCGTAGATCGGGCGCAGGTTGCCGCGCTCGATGGTGGAGATGGAGTTGAACGTGAGTTGGCAGGAGCCCCAGACGGTGTACGGGACGTCGTTGCCGGTGTTGTACTTCGCCGTGTACTCGAAGCCGGCCAGCAGCCGGTTGGAGGAGGCGGAGTACAGGTCCTGGCCCTGGACCCAGGCGATCTCGCAGGCCTCGGCCATGCTGCCCAGGATGAGCTGGGTGTGGGCCTGGTCGCGGCCGCTGTCCACGCACTGGCCGGAGTCCCTGATCACCCGGCTGATCCTGCAGCAGTCGTGCAGGTGGAAGGCGTCGACGGCGGCGTTGTAGAGGGAGGTGTCGTTGCAGAACACTCCGAACGCCATCATCGCCTTGATGCAGTTGGTGCCCCAGCCCGCGTCGCCGAACGTCCTCACCAGGGGCACGAAGACGTTCTTGAAGAGGTTCTCGGTCTGGGTGATCTCGGCCGCGGACCAGCTCCCCGCGGGGGCGGTGTACCGCATCAGCTCGGCCGCCGCCGCGAGTTTGAAACCGTAGATGGAGGCCGCGAGCTGGGCGTCCTTGCCGGTGATCGAGGTGAGGGTGGCGGACCAGGCCTTGATGATCTGCAATGCCTTGGTGGCGTGGGCGGTGGTGCCCGTCAGGGTCCACATCAGGGCGTTCTGGTAGGCCGCGTTGCAGTCGTTCCAGAACTCCCAGTTGCCGATCTCGGTGGTGCCGCGGTCGATGGTCGTGAGCGGGCCCATCATGGCGTAGTTCGACTGCGAGTACCCGTTCGTCCTGAACACGTTCCAGCCGCTGAGCCAGGGCTCGGTGCCGGCCGCGATCCGGGTCTTCATCCGCTGGATGTCGGAGAGCTTGTGCAGCACCCCGGGGTGGATGAAGGAGGTCAGTGCGTCCGCGGTCGGGATCGCGGCGATCCCGGTGGCGGCCGCCGTGGTACCGACGGCGGTGATCTGCAGGAATCGGCGGCGGCTCGGGGACGCGGGCGTGGTGGGCTGTGACTCGGACATGCGTCTTCCTCTTTCACTCGACGTTGAGTGTTAGGGGGGTGGCAGATGAGGGGGGAGCCGGGCGTCGGCCCGGCTCCCCCGGGGCGGTCAGCCGGCCGCGCGCCGGCCCCGGTACAGCACGAGCGTGCTGCGCGGGCCGACCTTGGGACGCTGTCCGGCGCCGATGTTCTCGCCGGTGGCGAGGTCGCGGGCGGGGCCGAAGTCCTGGCGGGCGGGCAGGGTGTACGTCCGGTCGGTGCTGGTGTTCATGGCGATCAGGTAGTCGCCGTACTCGCACAGATAGAACGGCGCGCGTCCGACGAGCATGGTCTCCACGCCCTCGAAGTGGACACCGAGCGCCGGGTCCGGGACGTCCGCGGGGACCGGGGCCAGGTGGTGGACGTCACCGGCCAGCGACTGGTGCAGGGTGTCGCCGGGCGGCGGGAAGCCGCCGGGCGGGATGTGCCCGGCCCCGGGGTCGTTGATCGCGTAGTCCCACAGGATCCAGTCGTTGACCGTGTACGTGTCGTCGGTGGCGCCCGCCGAACGCTGGCGGATCGTCGCGGAGCGCTGGTCGGTGGGGGTGAGGTGGTGGATGCGGGCGTAGTCGTTGACGCCCTGCCGGGCGCGCCAGTACAGGGAGGCGAAGAGGAGTTCCGTGCCGTTCTTCACGGCCAGGACGCCGTTCTCCTCGTCGGTGAAGACGAAGTCCGGCCGGTCCCAGGCGGTGGGGATGCGCCCCGGGCGGGCCGGGAGTGCCTGGAAGGCGTCCCAGTCGCGGGAGACCAGGCGCAGCGCGGCGAGGCCGACGCGGGTCCAGGTGTGGTGGACGAGCAGATCGAGCTGCCGGTAGAACTGCCCGTCGTCGACCATCTCCTGGGTCCAGCCGACGATGTCCGGGTCCTTGAACACCACCGCCGACATCAGCGGGTGCGAGTCCCAGGCCGTGCGGGAGGCGTAGGCGACCTCACCGGGGTAGACCTCGTTGCGCCAGCCGACGACCGTCTCGATGCGGGACACGCGGGCGCCCGTCTCGTCGACGTCGACCACCCGGAACCGCCCCCGGGCCTTGATGATCTTCACCATCTGCTCGCGCAGCTCCGGCGCCTCCTTGCCCCGGTATCCGCGCGTGACCGACTCGTACATCATGACCAGCCAGTCGTGGACCTCGCCGTAGCTGCCCACGTACCCCAGTTCGCGGGTCAGACCGGCCCGGCTGACCTGGTGGTAGCTGTCGCCGAGCGGCTTGGTGGGGTTGCCGTCCTCGTCCTCCTTGCCGAGGTAGGGCTTCATGCCGAGCGACTGGTACATGTAGTCGCGGGCCTTCTCCTCCGGCAGGGCGAGCTCCGGGGCGAGCAGGCCGAGGCCGCGGTTGGCCTGGTAGATGCCGATGGCGCAGATCTGCGACTGGTTGGTGTAGTGCGGGAAGTGCTGACGCCAGTAGTCCCGGCTCGACTTCAGCATGTCGATGTACGCGGCGCGCCGCACCGGCTGCTCGGGGGTGCCGGTGTCCGCGGGCGGGGTGACGGTCAGGTCGTCGAACCAGGCGGTGCCCGGGCCGCTCAGCCGGAGATGGAACTCCACCTGGGTGGCGCCGGCAGGCGTCTCCAGGTCGATGGAGACCTGCTCCCAGTCATGCGTGCCGGTGGTGGCGTACTGCCGGTGGTCGCCGCCGACGAGCTTGCCGCTCGCGTCGAAGAACAGCGCGTCGATGTGGGCGCCCGTGCCGGTGACGCCGTCCGTCCTGATCCACGCGCCGTAGGTGTACTTCCCCTTGCCGACCTGGAGCTTCGCCGTGTTGTACGCCGTGACGAAACCGTTCGCCGCGGTGGCCGCCAGCTTCAGCGACGCGGATCCGGACCGGTTGACGGTGGTGTCCCGGGACCAGGAGGCGTCGGCGGTCTTCCCCCAGCCCGGCACCTCCCAGCCGGCGGGAGTGGCGGCGCCCTGCTCGAAGCCGGGGTTGCGCAGCTCGGTGGGCTTGATCAGGTCGACGGAGTCGAACCAGGCCGTGCCGGGGCCGGACAGGCGCAGGTGCATCTCCATCTGGGTGGCGCCGGCAGGCGTCTCCAGGTCGATGGAGACGTACTCCCAGCCGTGGGTGCCGGTGGTGGCGTACTGCCGGTGGTCGCCGCCGACGAGCTTGCCGCTCGCGTCGAAGAACAGCGCGTCGATGTGGGCGCCCGTGCCGGTGACGCCGTCGGTCCGGATCCAGGCGCCGTAGGTGTACTTCCCCTTGCCCACGCGGGTCTTGGGCGAGTTGTACACGGTGATGAAGCCGTTCTCCGCGCTCGCCGTCACCTTGAGCGAGGCGGAGCCCGACCGGGAGGCGGTGGTGTCCCGGGACCAGGAGGCGTCGGCGGTCTTCCCCCAGCCCGGCACCTCCCAACCCATGGGGGTGTCGCCGCCCTCCTCGAAACCGGGGTTGGAGATCTCGTACGGCGAGCCGGTCACCTTCTCGTCCAGGCGGTCGCCCAGATGCTCCCAGAGCAGCGCCAGCACCAGCCCGACCCGGCCGAAGCCCTGCCACTGCTGGTCGGAGCCGGTCATCACGGTCGCGTCGTTCTTCCACGCCATGTACCGGCCGTCGAGCGCGCGCAGGACGCGGTCCAGCGCCGCCGGGCTGTGGTACGCGGGGCTGCCGGACCAGAGGTAGCCCTCGGCGAGCGACTGGAAGGCGAAGGCGTCCATGCCGGCGGGGTTGGCGCCGGTCAGGTAGTGCTTCTGGTCCTTGGCGACGCGTTGACGCACCGCCTCCAGGGTCTCGGGGCCCTCGACGGTACGGGCCTTCGGCACCGGCGCGGGGCCCTGCACCTCGCCCTTGGGCGGGACGAAGTACGGCTCGGTGTGGGTGTAAAGGCGGTAGATGCCCCGCGACGGCGTGGTCATCTTGTAGTACAGCTGGTCGACGTTCTGGCCGTAGGACCAGATGCGGCCCATCGAGCGGATCTCCAGCTTCACCTTCTTCCTGCCCCGGGTGAGCCTCTCCGGAAGCGGCAGGGTGTGGAAGAAGAACCGGCCCGGGGTACGCGGCGCGGTGTCCAGGATGTCGAGGCTGTCGACGGCTCCCTCGTCCTGGTAGCCGACCTGCTTGCCGTCGCAGAACAGCTGCAGCCGCCACATGTTCGTGCCGGAACCCGCCTGCTGCGAGGTGGGGTCGTAGTCGTCGCCCCACAGGCGAACGGTGACGTAGGTGGTGTCGGTCGGGCTGACGACTACGTCGAACTCGAGCGTGCCGCCCCAGTACGTGGCCGGCTCGGTGGGGTTGAGGACACGGGCCTTCTGGCCGAGGCCTCCGGTGACCGTGTCGGAGAGCGTGGCGGTGAGACCGTGCGCCGACTCGGATCTCTCGTTGCCGAAGACGACGATGTCCAGGGGCTTGCAGACGGCCGGCTCGAAGGCGGCGTCCAGGGCCGGGGCCGCGGCGGCGGACGGGGAGTTCAGCAGGCCGAGGCCGGCCGCGGCGACGCCGGTCGTGCCGGCGTACTTGAGGACATCACGTCTTCTGGGTGCGTTGGGCACGGCTGATCCTTTACTTGAGGCTGCCCATGAGGATTCCGCTGCGCCAGTACTTCTGGAGCGCGAACATGAAGACCGCGAGCGGAACGATGGACAACAGGGACCCGGTGAGGACGAGGGTGTTCATGTCGCGGGCGGTCTGCGCCTGCTGGAGCCAGGAGTACAGCCCGAGGCTCACAGGGAACGTGCGCTCACCGGTGAGCATGAACAGGGGCAGGAAGAAGTTGTTCCAGATGTTGATGAACTCGAGCATGAAGATGGTGATGCCGCCGGTCCGCATCAGCCGCAGCGCGACCGACCAGAAGATCCGCAGCTCCCCGGCGCCGTCGAGACGGGCCGCTTCCATCAGTTCGGTGGGGATGGAGCTGTCCGCGTACACCTTGCCCAGGTAGACCCCGAACGGATTGATGAAGTAAGGGATGAGTACGGACCAGATGGTGTTGGTCAGCCCGACCTCGGCGAAGACGAGATAGAGCGGGAAGGCCAGCAGGGTGCTCGGCAGCAGCGAGGCACCGACGATGACCGCGAAGAACGCGCCCCGGCCCCGGAAGTCGAACCGCGACAGCCCGTACCCGGCGGCGAGCGAGACCAGGGTGGAACCGGCCGCGCCGAGTGTGGAGTAGAGGATCGAGTTGCCGATCCAGCGGGTGAACACCCCGTCGTGGTAGGTCCAGATCTCCTGGAGGTTGTCCGCCAGGTGGTTGGAGGAGAACCACAGCCCGAAGGTGGAGTACAGGTCCGTCTGGTTCTTGGTCGCGGAGACGATCAGGAACCACGTCGGGGCGAGTGAGTAGATCAGGAAGAGGACCAGCAGGCCGGTGGTGAGCGCCACCGCGCGGCGGGTGGGGCGCACGCCGCCCCCGGATGCGACAGCGCTCATGACATCTTCCTGTTCGTGACCCGGTAGAAGACGAAGGCGAGAATGCCGGTGACCACGGCCAGGACCAGGGACTCGGCGGCGGCGTACTGGTAGTCACCGGTCTTGAACGCCTTGTCGTAGATCTCCATCATCGGAGTGAAGTCGGTGTTGATCGACTCCGGCGCGATCTGCCGCAGCAGGAGCGGTTCGGCGAACAGCTGCAGCCGCCCGATGAGGGAGAACATGCCGGTCAGCACCAGGATCCCGGTGATGTTGGGAATCTTGACCGACCAGGCGATCCGCCATTCCCGGGCCCCGTCCAGCCTGGCCGCCTCGTACAGCTCGCGGGGCAGCGCCTGCAGCGAGGCGGAGATCAGGATCATGTTGAACCCGATCCCCTGCCAGGTCAGCAGATTGCCCAGGGAGAGGTAGGTGTTGAGGCCGCCGAAGAAGGTGATGTCCGTGCCGGCGCCGTGCGCGAGGTCGAGCAGCGGAGAGCCCGTCGGGCTGTAGAGGAACAGCCAGATCACGGTGGACACCACGGCGGGCACCACGTACGGGATGAGCAGCGCCGCGCGGAAGAACCGCACCGCGCGGGCGGCCACCCCGTCCAGGAGCAGGGCGAGCAACAGCGCGAGGCCCAGCATCACCGTGATCTGCGCCGCGCCGAACAGCAGGGTCCGCAGCATGCTCGACCAGAAGTCGCCGTCACCGAGGATGGAGGCGAAGTTGGAGAAGCCGGTGAAGACGACCCGGGTCGGGCCGAAGCCGAGACCGCTGCTCTTCTTCTCCCGCAGGCTCTGGCTGAAGGCGTAGCCGATCGGCACGACGTACGTGGCCAGGAAGCCGAGCAGGAAGGGCAGTGCGAACAGCAGTCCCTTGTGGGCTCCCCGGCTCCCGGCCCGGCGGGGGGAGGGCCGCCGGGCCGGGGAGTCGGTGGCGACCTTGGGGGGTCGCGTCAGGGTGGACACGGGTGTCTCCAGAGGTGGGTCCTACAGAGGCGGGGGCCTACAGGGGAGGTCAGCTGCCGGCGACGGCCTTGATGCCCTTGCGGTTGAGGTCGTCCACGGTCCACTTCTGCAGCGAGGTCAGCATGTCCTTGACCGTCAGCTGCTTCTTCATGACCTTGCCCCACTGCTTCTGCATCTCGGAGTACATCGCCGCGTAGTTCGGGCCGTACTGCCACTGCTCGCCGACCCGCGAGGCCGCCGTGGTGATCACCTGCGCGCTGTCCGACTTCCCGTTGAACATCCCGGTCGGGATGATCTTGTCGACGTACGGCGAGACGTCCTTGACCGCGGGGAACAGGCCCGACTTGGAGGCAGGGTCGGTGAGCGCCGTCAGTGACTCCTTGCTGCTGCTCAGCCAGGCGGCGAACTCGGCGGCGCGGTCGGGGTACTTACAGCCCTTGAGGACGCCGGTGGTGTCGAAGTTGCTGGAGGTCTGCGGCTTGGCGGTGTCGAAGGCCGGCGAGTCGGCGAGCTGCCACTTGCCCTTGGACTTGGGGAAGTTGGTGTCGTAGATCGGCAGCTGCCAGGTCGAGGTGGTCATCGCGATGGTCTTGCCGAGGTCCCAGGTCTTGAAGACGCCCGGGTCGGCGTACGACGCGCTGGACGCGAGGTCGTTGTCGACGAGCTGCTGGACTATGTCACCGGCCTTGAGCGCCTCGGGTGAGGTGAAGTTCACGACCCAGTGGTCGCCGTCCACCTTGTACCACTGGGCACCGGCCTCCCAGGACAGGTCGACGAGCGCGCTCGGGTCCTCGCCCGCCATGTTGTAGATCTTGACGTTCTCGTCCTTCTCCTGGACCTTCTTGCCGGCGGCGATCAGGTCGTCCCAGGTCTTCGGGGCCTCGATCCCGTACTTCTGGAACAGGTCCGCGCGGTAGGCGGTGAACAGCGGCGCCGACCCCATCGGAATGCCGAAGGTGGTGCCGCCGGGGCTGACCGCGTTCCACGCGGCGACCGTGTACGCGCCCTTGTACTTGGCCGCGACCTCGCTGATGTCGGTCAGTAGCCCGTCGGCGGCGAAGTTCGCCAAATTCATCCCGTCCATCTTGGACAGACAGGGCGCGGTGCCCGCGTTCACCGCGGCCCGCAGCTTCTGGTAGGCGGTTTCACCGGCGGCGTTGACGAACTTGATCTGCGTCTCGGGGTGCTCCTTGTTCCACACCTCGGTCTGCGCCTCGATGCCGTCCGTCCAGCTCCAGAACTCCAGGGTGACGTTGCCCTTCGTGGCCGCCGAGGCTTCGGAGCCGGAGTCGTCCGAGCAGGCGGTCAGCAGCAGGGAGAGAGAAGCGGCGGCGGCCACCGGGACAAGGGCCCTGGGGCGGATACCGGACTTGGACATCGGTCCTCCACGAAAGGAACGGGACGGCGCCTGCACGTGGGGGAACGGCGCGGTCAGGGCGACGCGAGGGGAGAGAAACGGGTACTGCGCGGCGAGGCAGTAATCGTTTGTTGTCGTGGACGGTACGACCGAGGGAGCCAGATCCACAAGAGGTGGCGCCGGATTGTTTCGCTCGACTTTCCAGAACGTTACCTGTCGATGGGCCTGACCATGGACGTTCGCGCCATCGCGGGGCAGGTGGGTGGACTCTCTGTGACGTACCTGTGTCGCAGAGCTGGTCATTGACCGGGCTCTCTGGGGCTTCTAGCGTGGAATACGTTTACTGTGACGCTCAGGCTTGTCGCCGGCCGATCCCGGCACCCCTCCCCAGGAGCAGCATGCATACGTCAGTGCCGCCGTTCGCCCTCTTCGCCATGAATCCGGTACATCTGCCCGAACTCTTCCCGCCTCCGCTGCTGACCCGCCTCCAGCAACTGGCACGGGTCGACCCCACGCTCGTCGCCCAGGACTTCTCCGATCCCGCCGTGGCCGAGGCCCTGGGCCGCGCCGAGGTACTGGTCACCGGCTGGGGCTGCCCGCACCTCGGCGCGGAGGTACTGGCGGCGGCGCCGCGACTGCGCGCCGTCCTGCACGCCGGCGGCAGCGTCCGCCACCTCGTGGGTGAGCCGTTCTGGGAGCGCGGTCTCACCCTCTCCAGCGCGGTGCGGGCCAACGCCCTGCCCGTGGCCGAGTACACGCTCGCCGCGATCCTGCTGGCCGGCAAGGACGCCTTCGGGCTGCGCGAACGCTTCCGGGCCGAGCACGTCTACCCCGCTGCGACGGAGTACGCGACGGTCGGCAACCTCGGCCGCCGGGTCGGTCTGATCGGCGCCTCCCGGGTGGGCCGCCGGGTCCTGGAACTGCTGCGGCCCTTCGAGCTGTCGGTGAGCCTCCACGACCCCTACGTCAACGCCGCCGAGGCCGCGGAGCTGGGCGCGGTCCCACTGGGCCTCGACGAGTTGCTGCGCACCAGTGACATCGTCAGCGTGCACGCCCCCGACACCCCGCAGACCCATCACATGCTCAACCGCGAGCGGCTGGCGCTCATCCCCGACGGCGGCGTCCTCATCAACACCTCACGGGGCGCCCTCGTCGACCACACCGCGCTCACCGAGGAACTGGTGAACGGCCGGCTCAGCGCGATCCTGGACGTCACCGACCCCGAGCCGCTGCCCGCGGACTCCCCGCTCTACCGCCTTCCGAACGTGTTCCTCACGCCGCACATCGCCGGCTCCCTCGGCAACGAACTGGCCCGCCTCGGCGGCACGGTGGTGACGGAACTGGAACGCCTGACGACGGGGCTGCCGCCTGCCCACCCGGTCCACCGGGCCGAACTGGCGATCAGCGCCTGAGGACTTCGACGCCCACCCGACGGCCGAGGACGCCGCCCGCCCGCCGGGCTCCCGCAACGCCGATCCCGTCGCACCCCACCCCACCCCAGCCCGTCCCTCTTCCCTCGGAGACACCCTTGAACACCACCCAGGCCGGACCGGTCCACCCCTCCCCACGTGCCGTCTCACCCCTGCGTCCCGCCTCCGCGGCCCGCATCGAGGGCGGCTTCTGGGCCGAACGTCGCCGGGTCAACGCCCGGATCTCCCTCGCCGAGGGCCCGGGGCGGCTGGAGCAGGCCGGCAACCTCGCCAACTTCCGTGCCGCCGCGGCCCTGCGCACCGACGGCGCGGACACCCCGTCCGGCACCGGCTTCTCCGGCGACTTCCAGTTCCAGGACTCCGACGTCTACAAGTGGCTGGAAGCCGCCTGCTGGCAGCTCGCGGACACTCCCGACGAGACACTCGCCACCGAGGTCGAAGCCATCGTCGAGCTGATCGCCGCCGCCCAGCGCGAGGACGGCTACCTCCAGACGTACTACCAGCTCGGCGGCGGCATCCCCTGGACCGAGCCGGGCTGGGGACACGAGCTGTACTGCGCGGGACATCTGATCCAGGCCGCCGTGGCGCACCACCGGGCCACCGGTTCCGACCGGCTGCTCGCCGTGGCCCGCCGGCTCGCCGACCACATCGACTCCGTCTTCGGCCCTGGCAAGCAGGTGGACACCGTCTGCGGCCATCCCGAGGTGGAGACCGCCCTCGTCGAACTCCACCGGACGACCGACGAGAAGCGGTACCTGGACCTCGCCCGCTACTTCCTGGAACGCCGCGGCCACGGCACCCTCTCCTCCGGCGCCGACCGGGGCCACGACCGCGACCCGGGGCCCGAGTACTGGCAGGACCACACGCCGGTCCGCGCGGCGGACGAGGTCACCGGCCACGCCGTCCGCCAGCTCTACCTCCTCGCCGGAGCCGCCGACCTGGCCGCGGAGACCGGCGACACGGAACTCCGCACGGCGCTGGAGCGGCTGTGGCGGGACATGGTCACGACCAAGACCTACCTCACCGGCGCCGTCGGCTCCCGGCACGACTGGGAGGCCTTCGGCGACGCCCACGAACTGCCGGCCGACCGCGCCTACGCCGAGACCTGCGCCGCCATCGCCTCCGTCCACTTCTCCTGGCGCATGGCCCTGCTCACCGGCGAGGCCCGCTACTCCGACCTCGTCGAGCGCACCCTGTTCAACGGCTTCCTGGCCGGCGCCGGTCTCGACGGCCGCACCTGGCTGTACGTCAACCCGCTTCATCGGCGGGCCCGTTCACACGAACGCCCCGGCGACCAGACCGCCCACCGCACCCCCTGGTTCCGCTGCGCGTGCTGCCCGCCCAACGTCATGCGCCTGCTCGCCGGGCTCCCGCACTACCTGGCCACGGCCGACGACAGCGGTCTGCAGCTGCACCAGTACGCCACGGGCGTCTACGGCGGCGACGGCCTCACCGTACGGGTGACGACGGAGTATCCGTGGGAGGGCACGGTGACCGTCACCGTGGACGAGGCTCCCACCGCCCTGCCGCGCACGCTCTCCCTACGCCTGCCGGCGTGGTGCGCCGACCACACCCTGACCGTGAACGGCACCACCGTCGAAGACGGGGCCGACTCCGGCTGGCTGCGCGTCACCCGCGCGTTCACCCCCGGCGACACCGTCCGCCTCGACCTCGCGATGCCGGCCCGGCTCACCGTCCCTTCCTCGCGCGTCGACGCCGTCCGGGGCTGCGCCGCCGTCGAACGCGGTCCGCTGGTCTACTGCCTGGAGCAGACCGACCAGCCGGGGCGCCTGGACCCGGACGCGATCGCTGTGCCGCCGGACACGCCACTGACCGTGCGCAACCGCCCCGAACTGCTCGGCGGGGTGCGGACGGTGAGCGTCACGGGGAACCGCCTCCGCGCCGACGATGCGTCCGGCGACTGGCCCTACCTGCCGTACGCGTCGGCGACTTCCGGCGAACCCCGGGAGAGCGTCGAGCTGACGGCGGTGCCGTACTACGCCTGGGCCAACCGCGAGCCGGGCGCCATGCGGGTCTGGCTGCCGCTGGCCGCCCGCGGGTAGACGTCGGCGTGGTCAACATGGCGACAGTAATCGTTTACTGAAATTTGTGAACCGATCGCCCCATCCGGTGTCCGAGAGGAGGCGCAGTGCAGTAACGTCGAGGTGTGACAGCGAATGGAAACGGTTCTCCCACAACGCCCGCCTCCCCGGCTTCCAGGCGTCGGCGCAAGAACCAGGCAGGTGAAGAGCGCCCCAGCACGATTCGCGATGTCGCCGAACGGGCGGGGGTGTCGGTAGCAACCGTTTCCAGGGCCCTGGCCGGCAACTATCCCGTGTCGGCCGCCACCCGGGAGCGCATCATGGCTGCCGTGGAGTCGCTGCACTATGTGGTGAACGTCCACGCCAAAGCCCTCTCCGGGCGGGTGGCCGGTCCCGTCGCGCTGGTCCTGCGGGACATCACCGGGCCGTCGCTGGCCCATGTCGCCGCCGGGGTCGAGCAGGAGGCGGCCCTGCGGGGCCGGCTGAGCCTGGTCTGCGCCACTCACGGAGACACTGCCCGCGAGGACGACCTGGTGCAGTTGATGCGCGAGCAGCACGCTGCCGCGGTGGTCCTCGTCGGCGGGGCGGTGCAGGACGAGGTCTACTTCCAGCGCATGACCGAGTACGCGCGCGCCCTGGACGCCGCCGGGTCACGTCTGGTCCTGGTCGGCCGCCCGCCCCTGCCCGGGGATCACCCGGTCACCGTCGTGGACTACGACAACCGCGGAGGCGCCTTCCAGGCCGCAGACCATCTGTTCGTCCAGGGCCACCGGCGCGTCCTCTTCCTGGGCGGCGACCCACAGCTCAGTACGGGGGTGCAACGGAGGGAGGGCTACCTCCACGCCCTGCGCGCGCACGGCGTGGAGTACGCGGAAGAGCTGGACGTCCCCGGTCCGTACACCCGCGTCTCCGGCTACCAGCGCACGAGGGACGCACTGAAGGCGGGGGTCGACTTCACGGGCGTCCTCGCGGGGACGGACATGGTGGCCCTCGGTGCGTTGGCCGCGCTCCGCGACGCCGGCCTGAACGTCCCCCGGGACATCTCCCTGGTGGGCTTCGACGACGTCCCCTTCGCCGCGGACCTGACCCCGTCGCTCACGTCGGTCCGGGTGCCGTACGAGGATCTCGGCAGAACAGCGGTCCGGCTCGCCCTGGAACGCAGCGAACGCATCAGCGGCGACGACCATGTCGTCCTCAGTACGCAACTGGTGATCCGTCAGTCCGTACGCCGCCCGCGTCCGTAAGGCCGGTGAGACTCCTCGTCCGTTCGGTCGGGAACCCCGGACGGCGGGAACAACTCCGCAGATCCTGCCCTGGGTTGCTCTTCAGCCAGTCACGAAGACGGAGATGGCGCTGATTCAGTCGTCAGGACTACGGCGTAATGCGGTTCACTCTCGGCCATCTGCCGTAGTGCGTTCTTGCGCTCACGCCTGGAGAGCCGATCGATGTAGAGGTATCCGTTCAGATGGTCGGTCTCGTGTTGCAAACACCGAGCGAAGTAGCCGGTGCCTCGTACCTTGATCGGGTTGCCCTTCTCGTCCTGTCCGGTGACCTCGGCATAATCGAGGCGGGCGAGCTTCGCGTACGCGTTCGGCACCGAGAGGCAGCCCTCGTTGTCGTTGTTCAGACGGCGTCTTTCCACGGGAAGTTCGACGAGCCTGGGGTTGCAGACCACCCCGACATGTCGGACGCCCTTGTCGTCGGGGCAGTCGTAGACAAACACTTTCAGGTCGACGCCGATCTGGTTGGCGGCCAGGCCGACGCCCTGTGCGGTGCGCTGGCTGGCGAACATGTCCGCGACCAACTGTTGGAGTTCATCGTCGAACTCGGTGACCTCCCGGCACTCCGTGCGGAGCACTGGGCTTCCGACGACAGTGATCGCACGTGAGGTACCTCGCTCGCGATACGCCTGTTCGCGCTCGTCGCAGTTGTCCGTGTCGATGACGAATCCCTCGTCGTCAACGCGATGGATTCCGTCGGCGATTCCGCTCGTGGTTCCGGTGGTCAGTGGGGGTGTGTCATTGGAGCTGGGCACCGCAATTCCTGCCTGTCATGGGAAAGCCACCTCGTTCATCGTGCGCATACCGAGGATGAAGGACCCTCGTGGTCTCATCGAGCGCCGGCCCTGCTATTGCTCGCGCACCGCGTCCGCGGCACGTCCAGCGGGGATCCGAGGTGGAACTGAGTGTCATTATGATAGTCACTCAAGATCAGGTTCCGTGGATTTCCCGTGAGAAACGAGTTGTGAATCAGTGAACGAGACTGACAGGGTATTTGGGCCCATGCTGTTCGGCGAGGTGGCCCCTGTTGCACCGCCTTACCCACCGGGCAGTTCGACCACGGCATGGTCGGGCTGTGAAGGCCAGGGAGTCCGGGGAGTCCCAGGAGTCCGGGCCAGGCATCGCAAAGCGGTCGAGAACGTGCCGGTAGGGAATGGATGATGGCTGGTATCACCGTGCGTTCTTGTCCTTGTGGGCTTCTGGAGAGGTATGGACAGTGCTGTGGGCGTTACCACTCCGGTGCCGCCGCCGCGCCGACGGCAGAAGCGCTCATGCGGTCGCGCTACAGCGCCTTCGTGCATAAGAACGAGGCGTATCTGCTGCGGACATGGCATCCGAGGACGCGTCCGGATCAGATCGGCTTCGTACCGGGGATGCGGTGGACTGGGTTGGAGATCCTCGACACGAGCGAGGGTTCGGCCTTTCACAGCACCGGGACAGTGACCTTCCGGGCCTCTTTTCGGGGCGGCGCTCTGCATGAGCGGAGCCGGTTCGAGCGGGTGGACGGGGCGTGGGTGTACGTGGATGGGACCCTGAACCCGGTGCTGGGCAGTTGAGGGCAGGGCACACTCGGTTCCGCCGTCGCGGGCGGTGACAGTCGCGTTGAGGTCGGGGCATCGCGTGTCAGCGGTCGGTCCTCGCCCGCGCGAAGGCGCCTTCAGGCAGGTCGCGGCCCAAGCTCGTGGTGACTGACGAAACCCCGGCCCGCAGGTGGTGACGGTCCGGGTCGGGGGACACGACGGCCGTTCCTCGACGACCGATCGGCGCCGCCCTTCCCCTCTGCCTGCGTACGGAGCACAGCAACACGATGACAGCAGGCCCGCCACGACGGTGACGGTCAGGGACGCGATGACGTTTGCCTCTACTCGTGACCACATCCCATCGGAATGCTGTGAGGGAGCTACGGCGAGTCGCGCAACGAGCCTCGGCATCCAGCGTTTCCCGACACCAGAAAGGGCTGACTGTGTCGGCTGCAACGTAAGCCCGAAGCCGCTCTCTGCACCGCTGGGCACCACCCTCAGTAAATCCGACTCCATGATGGAGGAATCACGATGAGCATCTTCGCTCGTGCACGCTGCCTCACCACGGGCACGCTTGTGGCCGCAGCCTCGGCGGTGGCGCTGGCGGCTGCGCCCGCTTCCGCCGCGACCATCACCCAGATCAACGTCAGTACCTCGGTCATCCCGAGAGGCGCCAACTGCGTGTACATCACGGACGAGCCCGCTTCTGGTTCCGGACGCACCGGCGGCCCATATGTCTTCACCGCGGGCGGCAGCTTCCAGAAGAGCGGTTTCCCGGTCAACAGCGGCGACACCGTGCGCTTCGAATGGCACAGCAACAACTGCGGACCGTCCTCCTTCCTGCGGACGAACTCGTACGTCGCACCCAACACGACCACCTGGAACATCACGTGACGTGTGTTCTCGTACCCGGCTGAACAGCCCCCTTGAGCGGGTGGCCGCCCGGTCGATGAGTGACTGACCGCCGTAGCAACCTCTCGCTTGTTCTCACCTCTTGTCGCTGGTTGGCCCGGACGGCCATCTCGGCGGCGGAGCGGCCACCTGACCGCGGATCGTGGTCAGGTGGCCGATGCCCCACGCTTCGGCGCCTGCCATGCAGGGCTTGAGGAACCAGTGCCTCGCACACCAGCAGCATTCCGCCACATGCGCAACGCCGAGGGGATGTGCAGGTTTTGGCACATCCACATCAGTCCCCCACACTGAATGGAGCATCATCCCATGTCCACGTTCGAAAATCTCCTGCGCAAGCGCCCATTTCGCACCGGTTTCAAGGCGGGTTTGGTAGGACTGGCAGTCCTCGGCGCGCATGTTGCGGGGACGGCTCCATCCGCAGCCGCGACTGACTGGAAAGTCCAGATCGTAAACAGCTCCGTCGGGGGTGGCAGCTTTCTGTCCTCCTCACCCCAAGGGCTTTTCCCCTCACGCTGCTACACCGTCAGCGGCTCCGTAGCCACTGCGACTTACGGGCGCCTTAAGGCCAATGAGACCGAGAAATTGACGGCCTACGCAGACTCGCGCTGCCAGGGCGCTCCCGGCGCGACCGCCTCTTACACCTTCGGCGAGAATGACGACCGGGGCGAGATGGGAAGGGACTGCCAAATCCTCCGGCTCTGGATCAACACCCAACGGCACCTCTGGGCAAATTGCGTCTGATTCCTGGGAGCCACCCGGTCTACGACACAGATCCAGCTGACCGAGGGCCTCGCCATACAAGCTGCCCCTCGGTTGCGGTCCCATGGCCCTCGGGGCTTCAAATCGCAGGGGGCCGACGCGGCCTCTGCCAGGGTGCTTGGTCAAAATGCTCGGCTGGGAAATCCCAGCCGAGCATTTTGCTGAGTACTTTGAGGAGATCCAGGCAACTGGGCGGCTTCTTCTCCGAAACCGCCCGATGTACCGGCTACGCGAGCAACTCCTGGAGATATACCGGCACTGGAGCGTGCCCTTCAAACGGCTGCAGGCAAGTGGGCCCGCAGCCGTACGGTCGCGTGGCGAGCGGGGACCCAGCGGCCGATGCGCAGCTCACGTCCTGTGGCCGAGCAGCGGTGATTTCCTTTGGGCCGGAACGGCCCGTCCGAAGCGGGGCGTCGGGGTACCCGGCAGTCGGACGCGCCGACAGCCAAGGTCGTGCGCAGGCCGGCCGGTAGGGGGTCCCGCCGGGCTGTCCTCGGTGCTGCTGTCTCTGTCGTCGGGCACATGGTCATGCGCCCGTCGGACCGCAGTTGTGAAAGCTCTGGGCTCTAGGAACGTTCCACGCCGACCGCGGGGGTTACCGCGGGAAGAGCCTCATGCACGAAGGCCCGTATCCGCCGACGGCACTCCCGGCCCTCCGCTGAGGGCACTTGGACGAAACCGTGGATCGTTCCCGGCCACTCATCGAGAGCGACCTGGACGTCCTCGGCGCGCATCCGCGCCACCAGCCGTCGTGCGTCGTCGAGCAACAGGTCGTGCCGGCCCACCGGAACGTAGGTGCGCGGGAAGCCGCGGAAGGAACCGAACAACGGTGACACTCCGGGATCGCGCAGATCACGCCCGCCGGCGTACCAACCTGCTGCCTCCAGCAGATGGGAGCGGGTGAGCATGTCGCGTCCGATGTTCGCCGTACTGCTCGCGCCGCTGAGAGTCAGGTCGGCCCAGGGGAAGACCGGCACCACGGCGGCCGGCATCGGCAAACCCTCCTCTCGCGCCTTTTGCAGGAGGACCAGCGCCAGGCCGCCGCCGGCCGACTCGCCGACGACCACCAGTCGATCGGGGCCGGGAGCGCGTACCAGTTCCCGGTAGACGGCCAACGCGTCTTCCACCGCTGCGGGGTACGGGTGCTCAGGCGCACGCCGGTACTCCACGCTGACCAGGTCGGGACCGTTGTCGGCGGACATGTGGGCCGCGGTGACGCCGTCCCGGGCGCTGCCGGCCATATAGGCCCCGCCGTGCAGGTAGAGGACGGTGCCGCGGGCCCGCGCACCGGACGACGCGCGAAGCACCGCGACGCCCGCGATCACCTCCTCGGTCAGCTTCACGCCGCGGGGTGCGCGAGCCAGGGACGTGAGTCGCCGCAGCAGTCGGCGATCCGCGGCCAGGTCGGCCGGCGCACCTTCCTTGCGGCGTCCTCGTCGGCCGAGTGCCGCGCTGACGAGCCGCATGGCGAGAGTGGGGCGCTGGGCGACGAGAGTGGCGGCGATGGCATCGGAGGGGGTCACGCAAGCTCCTTCGGGGGAGACGATTTCCGCGAGGACGCAGACGGCGATCGCAGGCGGCGATCTGCGAGGTGACCGGCTGAAAACGCAGTTGGCTATTCCCTGCTCGGTGCCGGTCGGTTCCCGAGCCACCACGGTGGTCCGCCCCACGGGCGTCGAGGGACGCTGGCGTCACGCCTGCACCGCAGCCGGTTTCTGGCGTCAACGGGCCCTTCCTCGCGCGGTCCCGTCACGCGAGCGCTACTAAAGCGCGTTAGTGACGGGCGCGCAAGTGGTTGTCCGTATTCCCCGCTTCGCGAGAGACAACGGCACACGGGCTGCTGCGGTGCTGCGGTGCTGCGGGACGTGCGCCGAGATCAGACCGAGCTACGCTCGATCACCCTCGTGACCTCAGGGCCGATCGGCACGGGCCGGTCTTCGAGCAGGCTGGTGACGGCCTCGACGAGGTGGCGCGCCGTGTCCCGCATGTCCACCGCCACCATCGTCAACGGCGGGGCCGCAAGGCGCGCGGCCGGGGAATCGACGACGCCGATCACCGCCAGATCCGACGGTGCGGTCAGTCCAAGCTCGCGCAGACCCGCGAGGACGGCCAGGGCTGCCACGGCGTCGTGGGCGCACACGCCGGTGACGGCGGGGGTCAACCCGCGCCAAGCCGTGACGGCGTCGACGGCGGCCCCGGCTCCTTCCTCATCGCTGGGAATGGCCAAAGGCACAGGGGCCGGTACACCGCGCTCGGCGCAGGCGCGCTGCAGCGCCTTCAGGCGCAACTCGCTTGCCTCGGCCAGGCGTTCGTCGTGCGGGCGGGCGTAGCCGAGCCGGCGGTGCCCTGCCCTGAGCAGCCGCTCGACCTGCAGCCGGGCGATGCTGTTCTCCCGAGGCCCCCAGATCCACTGCGCGACGGGGTCGGACTCGGCGGTGAGGGACACCACGGCGCGCACTCCATTGCGTCGCATCGCTGCCACGTCGCTGTCGGGCAGATCCCATGCGAGAACGGCCGCGGGCGTGATGGCGGTCCACGCGTCCCCAGCGGGCTTGCGGGACCACGGGTGGATCACCGCCGTGAGCCCGACCGCCGCGAACTCCGCCGACAGAAACTCGACCAGCGCGCCGAGATCGGTCAGCGGCAGCTGCGGGGGCTGATAGAGGAGCACGACGTCGCTACGGCCGCGACTGAGCGTGCGGGCCTCCGCCGAGGGGGCGTAGCGCAGCCGTGCGGCCGCTTCGAGGACGCGTTGCCGCGTCGACTCGGAGATCGTCTGCCCCTTGGTGCCGTTGAGCACGAAGCTGACGGTGGCCCTGGAGACTCCGGCCTCCCGGGCGACGTCGGCACTGGTGACCCGGCCCCCCGGCCGAGCAGCGGCCTGGCCCGCCATCCGTCCTCCTTCCGCTCTTGTGGGTGTACCACGCCTGATGTACTGTACCGGCCACATCACTAACGCGCGTTAGTAGTGGCCGGCAAACGGTCGCCGTGGCCACGGTGACTCGTCATGCCGTTCCGTCCACAGCCGAGCCGAGGCAGCGAGCCCAGGCAGCTGGTGCGGTGGTTCCAGGTCGTCCGAAGGTCCGTTTTGCTCGACGACCGCGCGCCTGATCTCTTCGTTCGACCCCTTCGTTCGACCCCTTCGTCCGATCTCTTCGTCCGATCTCTTCGTCCGGCGACTCGGCCGCCGGCCCAGTCGCCACGCCGTCCGGACTGATCCCTACGAGCACAGACCCTCAGGAGCTGACCGTGTCCGATCCGTTGATCTTCCCCGACCGGTTCCGCTGGGGCGCCGCGACCGCCGCGCACCAGGTCGAAGGCAACAACACGACCAGCGACTGGTGGGAATGGGAGACCGACCCGACTCCCAAGGCGCCCATGGCAGACCCCTCCGGCATCGCCTGCGACCACTTCAACCGCTACAAGGACGACATCGCACTGCTCGCCGGGCTCGGGCTGAACACCTACCGCTTCTCCGTGGAGTGGGCGCGTATCGAGCCCCGCGAGGGAGAATTCGACCGCGAGGCGCTCCGGCACTACGTCGACATGGCGGATACCTGCCTGGAGCACGGCATCACTCCGATCATCACGCTGCAGCACTTCACGTTGCCGGCCTGGGTCACCCACGCCGGCGCCTGGACGAACCCCAGCCTCCCGTCCTGGTTCGGGCGCTACACCAGGCACGTGATGGAACACCTGCAAGGCCGTGCTCCCTACATCTGCACGATCAACGAACCCGGCAACATGATCACGCGGGGGTATCTGGGCACCTTCCCGACTCCGCCCTTCGTCCGGAACCTCGACGCGTTCGACGCAGCAGCCGCAGGCGTGAACGCCGCACATCGCAACGCCCGGGAGGTCATCCGCGAACTCGAGCCCGGCGTCAAGGTCGGCATGGCGCACGCGCTGCAGGACTGGCACGCCAACTCGGGCGGAACCCCGACCCTGGAATGGGCTCGGGAACTCCACGAGGACCGGTTCTTCGCCGAAACCGCCGAGGACGACTTCGTCGGCGTCCAGACCTACACCCGTCTCGACGTCAACGCCCCCCGCATCGTGGGGTACTTCAGCGCGGCCCTTCTGCGCAGCCGCCGCCTGACGCAGTCACTCGTACTGCCACACCTGCGCCGCCAGGCCGCAGCCGCCGTACCTGTGGAAGGAGCAGCCGACGGGATCCGCCGCACCCAGATGGGATATCAGTGGGCACCGGAGGCAGTCGCATGGACGATCCGACGAGTGGCGCACCTCTTCCCCGGTAAGGAGATCGTCATCACCGAGCACGGTGTCGCAACCGAGGATGACGCCGACCGCATCGACTACATCCGAGCAGGGCTGCGCGTCGTGCACCAGCTGATCGACGACGGACTGCCCATCACCGGATACGTCCACTGGTCGCTGCTGGACAACTTCGAGTGGTGGGACGGCTATCGCCCCAAGTACGGGCTCGTAGCGGTCGACCGCACCACTCAGAAGCGGATCGTCAAGCCATCGGCCCACTGGTACGGCGACGTGGCGCGAACCAACCAGATGCCGGCATGACCCGCCGCCCGGCGACGCGGAGCAACGGCTGGGTCATGCGGCCGTTGCAGGTCTGCCCGCTTCGCGGGTGTGGTGCGGGCCCCGGTGGCGGATTCCGGCGACCATTCGGCCGTAGTCCTGGTTCACCGCACCGGCGTCCTCGCCCGGAGTTCCCTCGCCGTCGCCTTGGTCACCGACCTCGCCGGGTTTCGGAGGAGCACCGCAACTACGTGCGGCTGCTGTTCACCGCTCCCCGCACACACGCCCCGTACGCCGACAACTGACGCACTGTTGCCCGCATCACGGTGACGCGGCTGCGCATGGAGGCCGCCAGGTCTCCGCAGTACACGCCCATCGTCGGCGTCGGCATCGGCATCGGCTTCGGCCGACACCTCATCGCCGGGACCGCGGAACCTGACACCCGCAGCCCATGACGGCCTGGGCCTACTCACCCCCTGCACCCCGACAGCCGCGTCAACGAGTCCAGCGTCCGACCAGGGACCAGGAAACACCGGAGTCGTTCACCCGCATGGAAAAGCTCACAGTCGCCCTGGTCTGCCGCCACGGCCTGATTCCCGACACGGTGGGGGACGTGCGCGTACGTCTGGTACGCGAACCACACGACATCCGCTCCCGCGACGACGTCGTCCTCTTCCGTGGCGAGCGAATGGCGCAGGAACTGATCCGCTTCCGCCTTGAACGACCGGCCCAGCTGCCGCCGGCGGTCTTCCTGGCCCCCTGGCTCGACTGGAGCGACGTCTCATCGGCCTTCGACCACGGCGCGGTCAGCTACCTGCTGGAGAACCGCTACGGATTCCTCCTCGCCGAGGCGATCCAGTGCGCCCCTCACGGGGCGAGCATTCTCGATCCGCTGATCGCGGCCGAACAGGTCAGGATGGCGACACCGCTCAGAAATCCCAGCGCAGCCCCGGAATACCTGGCCCCGCTGTCGCCCCGCGAACAGCAGACCATGGAGCTCCTGTCGAGCGGGTTCACCGTCCGTGAGGTCGCCCGGCACATGTCCTTGAGTGAGAAGACGGTGCGGAACTACCTGACCCGCATCTACGAGAAGCTCGGAGTCAACTCCCGATCCCAGGCGATACTGCGCTGGGTCCGACAGGGTTCGGAGCACCGCCTGTGAACATGATCTACATCTCATGGCCGATCCAGCGCAGGATCGCCTCCGTTCGAGTGTGGACGCCCAGCTTCCCGTAGATCCTGCTCAACTGGTTGCGGACCGTTGGCCGGGTCACGCCTAATTCCTGGGCCACCTCACGGACCGACAACCCTGCGGAGATCAACTCCATCAGCCGCTGCTCCGCACGCGTCAGTTCGTAGCGTCTGCGCGCCCGTGCCCTGGCCCGGGCGGCCGCCCGGATCTGCCGAGCGGCGATGACCGGGTCCAGGACGCATCCGCCATGCACGGCACACAGGAGGGCGTACGGGAGCAGTGTTTCGTAGCGGTTCTCCAGCAGATATCCCCGGGCTTGGCTTCTCAGAGCCAGCGACACATCGTTCCAATCCAGCCGCGGCGCGAGAACGACAACCGGCGGCAAACGGCCCTCCCGGGCAATGGAGATACGCCGCAATTCCACGGCCATTCCGGTTCCGTGCAGGAGTACCACATCGTCGTCATCATGGAGATCGCACGCATCGCACATCATGCGAGCCGGAATATCGCACAGAGGACGCGGTCTGACTCCGTCTTGGCTGAATAAGGCAATCGACATCGCGGCCAACTGTGAAGTAACTGCGACGGGGTGAAAGCAGTGGTATGCCATGGTTCTTCGCACAGTCGGGAAAGCGGAAAGACGGGGGTGCCCTGCGGTGCGGCGCTCTGCGGATCACTGCCGTCGCTCCGGCAGCGGCCGCTCCTGTTGCAGTCCGGATACGAGGAAGGGGACCTCAGGAGTCCAGCTCTGCGATGAAGCCCGTGTCGGCGCTCACTCACGGCCAGGTCATGCACAATTCGGCCTCGATGTCCCGGTCGGAAGAGACAGCCCGCGAAGCGTCCCCTTGAGGTGGCTGGAGGACCCCAAAGCAGCGGAGCCATCGTCCTTGGCCTGCGGATTCCGGAGCCTTGCGCCAGTGGACCACCTACGGCACACCGCGCATGTGGTGGCGCCGGACCACCAGCGCACGGTGTGCCTTCGGCCCCGAGGCGCGCTCGGCCTGTCTACTCGGTCTTGATGGCCATGAGCATGTTCAGCCGGGCCGCGCTGCGGGCCGGCCACATGGCGGCCAGCAGGCCGACCAGCGCCGCCAGCAGCA
This sequence comes from Streptomyces sp. NPDC028907, assembly GCF_055564995.1. Lineage (NCBI taxonomy): Bacteria > Bacillati > Actinomycetota > Actinomycetes > Kitasatosporales > Streptomycetaceae > Streptomyces > Streptomyces sp. NPDC028907. The sequence continues at coordinate 489,331 of NZ_JBVHVE010000005.1, read as the reverse complement.
GGAAGAGCCCGAACCGGTCCCACGGCAGCACAAACGCGTATCCCGGGATCTCCGCCTTGGTGAGCTCGCAGACCGCCCAGCCCAGGAAGGTTCCGACCGCGATGCCGATCGCCGCGCCGAAGAGGGAGATGACCACGGACTCCAGCTGGATCATGCGCGTCACGCCCCGCCGGTCGAGTCCGACGGCGCGCAGCATGCCGACCTCCCGCTGCCGTTCGAAGACCGACATCGCGAGGGTGTTCACCACCCCGAGCACCGCGATGACCAGGGAGATCGCCAGCAGTGCGTACAGCACGTTCAGCACGGTGTCGTAGGCTCCGCTGAGCTCGTCGCGGATGGCCTGCCGGTCATCGATCTTGATCCCCGGGTACCCGGCGAGGGCGTCGGCGAGTGCCTTCTCGTTCGTACTGCCATCCGTCTTGAGGTAGACCTTCGAGAGAGTCGTGGAGGTGGCGTTCGGATCGATCACGTCCGCGGAGAAGACGACCGGCATGACGACTTCGTTGGTCTCGAAGACGGCCCCGACGGTCAGCTTGCGGCTCTTGTCGGAGTCCCCGTACACCGCCGGCAGGGTGTCCCCCACTTTCCAGCCGTGGGCCCGCGCTTCGCCAGCGGCGACGGCGACCTGCCCCTTCGCTAGCGTGCCCTGCGAGCCTGAGACGACCGGGAGCCGGATGGCCTTGTCGAAGTCCGCCGGGGTGACGGCGGAGACATCCTCCTGGACGCCGTCGAGTTGCATCCAGGACTGCTGTTCCTCCGACACCGTCGTGACGCCGGGGACCTTGCGCAGTGCGGCGGACACCGAGGTGTCCAGGCCCGCGCCGCTGTCCGTGACCATGTAGTCCGCCTTGAAGATGTCCCTCGTCACCTTGTCCGTGGACTGGCCGAGGGTGGTGGCGAGCACGGTCATGGCGCTGACCACCGTGAGGCCGATGGCCAGCGCGGAGGCGGTGGCGCCGGTACGGCGCGGGCTGCGTACGGCGTTCTGGCCGGCGAGCTTGCCGGAGACCCCGAAGCCGGCCCGCAGCAGCGGCTGTACGACCGCGATGACGGGCCGGGACAGCAACGGGATCAGCACGATGACACCGGTCACCGCGAGGACGGCCCCGAGCCCGACGAGCCCTTTGCCGGTGGAGTCGCCGGCCCCGGCGCCCACGACGACGACCACCGCGCCGAGCAGCGTGATGATGCCACCGAGCAGGTTCCGTATCAGCAGGGACCTGGTGGTGGCGGGCAGGTGTGCGCTGCCGATCGCCGCGACGGGCGGGATCTTCGCGGCGCGGCGGGCCGGCAGCCAGGCGGCCAGCATGGTGACCAGGACCCCGACGACAGCCGCGACCAGGACGGTCGTCGATGTGACGACCAGCGGCCCGTCCGGGTTCTTCGCGCCGAAGACGCCGATGGTGGACCGTGCCACGGCGGCGATGGCGGCGCCGAGTCCGAGCCCGGCGGCGGCGCCGACGGCACCGACCACCATCGCTTCGATCAGTACGGACCGGGTGACCTGCCTGCGGGAGGCGCCGACCGCGCGCAGCAGAGCGAGTTCCCGGGTGCGCTGGGCGGCGAGCATGGTGAAGGTGTTGGCGATCAGGAAGACGCTGACGAAGAGCGCGACGGCGGCGAAGGCGAGCAGGATCGCACTGAGCGTCTGCGCGTCATTCGCGCCTCCCTTGGCCCTCTCGTCGGCGAGTTGCTGACCCGTCTTGACGTCCGCGTAGTCCGGAAGCAGCTTCCTGAGGGCGGCGGCCAGTTCGGTGTTCGACGTGCCCGGGTCGGCGGTGACGGTGGCGTAGTCATAGAAGCCGGGCTGGAGGAAGAACCGCTGAGCGACCGGCGTGTCGAACAGCGCCAGGCTGTCGCCCAGGGCCACCCAGGTGTCGTCGGTGGTGAAGATGCCGGAGAGCTTGTACGGCTTCGCCGGACCCCTGAAGGCGACGCGCACGGTGTCGCCGACGTGGTAGCCGCCCTTCTGCGCGGTGTCCTTGTCGAGCGCGACCTGCCGGGGCTCGGTGGGCCCGCTGCCGTCGGTGAAGACGTAGAGCGGGTCCTTGCCGTCCTTCCCGGGCGCGAAGTTGGCGCCCACGCCGGACGAGCCACCGCCGATGAGCCCGCCGTCCTTGTCCGCGACGGAGGCGAACCCGTCGACCCGGCCGACGGCTTCGGCGACCCCGTCGAGCCGGGCGATCTCGTCCAGCGCCTTCCGGCTGAGGCCGGGGACCTTGTCGGAGGGGTCGTAGGAGCTGACCTCGACGTCCACGTGGGCGTAGCTCTTGGCCGTCTGGTCGCGGTAGCCGCCGCTGAGGGTGTCGTTGAAGATCAGGGTGCCGGAGACGAACGCGACGCCGAGCATGACGGCGAGCACGGTCATCAGCAGTCTGGCCTTGTGCGCGAGGACATTGCGCAGGGCTGTGCGGAACATGGTGATGTCTGTCCTGGTGAGGTGAGGGGAGGACGGGGGTCGTTCAGGGGGTGCGTGTCGGTCGGTACGACTCGGTGCGGTCCAGCTCCGCTCAGCTCGTACGGAACTTGGGGGCGTCGAAGGCCTTCATGAGGTCGAGGACCCGGTCCGCCGTGGGTTCGTACATCTCGTCGACGATCCGCCCGTCAGCAAGGAAGACGACCCGGTCCGCGTAGGAGGCTGCGACCGGGTCATGGGTCACCATGACGACGGTCTGACCCAACGTCCGCACGGAGTCACGCAGGAACCCCAGGACCTCGGCACCCGCACGCGAGTCCAGGTTTCCGGTCGGCTCGTCCCCGAAGACGATGTCCGGCTTGGACGCGAGCGCCCGGGCGACGGCCACACGCTGCTGCTGGCCGCCCGAGAGCTGGGCGGGGCGGTGCGTGAGCCGGCCCGACAGGCCGACCATCTGGATGACGCTGTCCAGCCACGCCTTGTCCGGCGCCCGGCCGGCGATGTCCATCGGGAGCGTGATGTTCTCGAGCGCGGTGAGGGTCGGCAGCAGATTGAACGCCTGGAATATGAAGCCGACCTTGTCCCGGCGGAGTTTGGTGAGCTGCCTGTCCGACAGGGCTCCCAACTCGATGTCGCCGACGCGGACGGAGCCGGAGGAGAAGCTGTCCAGCCCGGCCACGCAGTGCATCAGCGTGGACTTGCCGGACCCGGAGGGCCCCATGATCGCGGTGAACTGGGACTGCCCGAAGCCGACGCTGACCCGGTCGAGGGCGACCACCTGGGTATCGCCCTGCCCGTAGACCTTGGACAGGTCGGTGGCCCGGGCGGCGAAGGTGGGAGTGCGGGGAACGGGCGGGGAGGTGGTCACGAGGTCGTGCTCCGATCGGGGGCGCGGACAGCCCGGCGCGCGCGCGTACGGCGCGCACCGGGCTGGGGACTCCTCCATCGTCCGGTCCGCACCGCTCCCTCCGGATCAGCCGAAGTACTGACCACCTGAAGCTGATCTAGGAACGGGCCCGGTCATCCTCAGGTATGGCATTGCGTCAGCTCCAAGGATGACTCGCAGGAGAAGCCGCCCGAGAATGGCGGACCAAGAGCCTCAAACCGACAAACCCGTCCCGTCGCCGGCTCAGCCATTCGGCCGATGCCTGAATTCCTCGACGGGCTGCAAGCCACATGACGATGCTCAGGGCGTGTCCGCTGCGACACGTCGCCTCCCGCCTCGCCGGGAGGTCCACATAGTGGTTACCGACGAATCGCTTGCCCATCTTCCGGTCGATTCACCGGCAGATGAGCGGTAACCGTTGCGGGTCCGGGACCGGAGGCTGGAAGGTACCGGAAAAGACGCCCAACGCGGCGTCAGCGGACTGTTCAGCGGCGAGACTCTTCACCAGCGGCCGTTCCTTCACGCGACGTTGCTCGACACCTCGAAGTGTGAAGAACGGCCGCCCTGCTGTCCTCAGAACGAACCAAGATCAGCGGTCAGGTGAACAGCCGAGGTTGAAAACCAAGCTGAGAAGCACGTTCCATACCGAACGGTCGAGGTTCGGCACCGCTTCGCTGATCCATTTCTCCAGGGCGACGAGCCGGTTCACACGGACCCCGCAGAACGCCGGATCCTGCACGGCTACGCGGTCTGGCGCCACCTGCGCCGACTCCGCCGCCGCATCGGTGACCAGCACACCACCCAGCTCCAGGACATGAACGTGCGCTGCCACGTCACCGCGGCCGACAACTTCCTCGCCTGGCTTGTCGCCGAAGGACTCACCCTGGGCACCTGCGCACAAGCCGACCTCGAACGCTGGCTGACCCGACCCCGCCTTCACCTATCGCGACGAGACCGGCCACTTCGTCCGCTGGTCCGTACAGCACCGCCCTGCCCACGGACTGAACTACGGCACCGTTCGCTGGACCGGCCCGCAGGGCACCATCGACAGCGAGAAACGCTGGGCCGGCGCCCGCCGCCTCCTCAACGACGACACGCTGCCGACCCCGGACCGCGTCGCGGGACTGGTACTGATCCTCTACGCACAGGAGATCGCAGCCATCAGCCAACTCACCGTCGATGATGTCAGCATCGACGGCGAGATCGTTGCGATCTCCTTCGGAACCTCGCCCGTCATCCTCCCGATGCCGCTGGCCGCCCTGGTCCGCGAGCTCGTCGCGACCCGACGCGGCAAGGCCAAGATCGGCACTCCGGACGACGTCCCATGGCTCTTCCCCGGCGGACAGCCAGGCCGGCCTCTCAGCAACAGCCAGATCGGTCAGCGGCTGCACAAGATCGACATTCGGCCCCAACAGGACAGGTCCACCGCCCTGTTCACCCTCGCCGCCGAGATCCCCGCCGCGATCCTCGCCCGGATGCTCGGCGTTCACATCCAAGTCGCCGTCCAGTGGCAAAACGCGTCCGGCGGCGACTGGGCCGCCTATGCCGCCGATGCTGGTCAACGCGCCAGCCAGCAGACCGCTCCGCCCGCCGACAACAGAAAGCAGCACTCCCGATGACCGCCTCGAACCTCTCCACAGACTGGCTCACCGGCTGGCAGCAGGAGATCACCGCCGCACTCGAGACGACGCTTTGCACCTTCGAGGCCACCTTCGGCTATCCGCCAGGCGACAACGAAGTGCTCCTGGCGGATGAGGAGAGCCGAGCCGCGACGGCACGGCTCAAGGAGGCCGTGCACATGCCCCAAGGGCTGATCAGCCTCTATGCCACGATCGCCGAGCTCTCGCTACCTGATATCGACCACGGATACTTCGTGCACACACCTGCTCAGGTACTCAACGACATCACCCAGTACGGTCCCGTCCGCGTCACCGATCACGCCACCGGCGTCGTGTTCGGCAGTGACGGCGGAGGCATCCTGTTCGCCCTCGATGGTGACGGAAGAGTCCACCGGTCCACCACGCCATCCTGGTTCGACGACTTCGAGATGTCCGCTTCAACCCTGATCCGCTTCCTCGAACAGCTTCACCAAGCCGTCACGGACTTCGCGAGCCACTGAGGCCCTCATCCATGCCCATGGAACTCGTAACAGGATCATGAGCGGCCTTTCTTGACGTGACTTGAGTGCTTCAGTTGGCGCCGATAGCACACCGCTAGCGAGTCAGTCAAAGGGCTGCAGGCTTGGATCCGAATAGCCTGCGAGCCCGTCGATGACTCCACAAGACTGTCTCCATGAGTGCGTTATGGAGCCTGCTGGCGGCTCCTGCTGGCGCGGTGGTGACCACGCTCATAGGTGTGTTCGCCGGCAGCGCGGTCAGCAGGAGATCTCAGGATCGACACTGGATCAGGGACCAGCAGGTGGCAGCATATGCACGTGTGCTGCGGGAATCGTCTGCGGTACTCATTGGCCTCGGCCAGATGGAAGGAAGTCGTCCCGACTCAGCTCCGCAGGGTGTCGTCGTGGCCACCACTGTCGACTGGCGGCCCTGGAACGAGGCGATAGCCATGGTGAATCTCGTAGCTGATTGCGACACCGCAGAAGCCGTCCACGCCCTCGATGAGCAAATCTGGCAGCTCCACTTCGCTGTGAAACGCGGTCTGACCCCTGACGAGAGCTGGCTGGATCTGCGAGCTCGCGTTGAAGCGGCGCAGGGCCACTTCCTCAACGTCGCGCGCCACCGACTCTCGCTCGCCGGAGGTCCGCTCCGGCGCCTTTCAGGACGACCAGCACTGGACGATCCGATGTGGGCTGCGTATCGACCCGGCTCATCCGCCAACTGAAGCGCTCAGTCACACTTGAGGCGTCTCCAGCAGATGAGGCTGCAAGCCAACGAGATGAAGGCGTCGTGGAGTTCGGTTCGGCGTTCCCAGCGGACGGCGAGGCGCTTGAACTGGTGGAGCAGGGCGAGGGTCTGCTCGACGACGTAACGGAGTTTGCCCAGGCCCTTGATGTTCGGGGCGCCTTTGCCCGAGATGACGGGCAGGATCCGCCGCTTGCGCGGCTCTCGGCGGTTGAGGCTGGAGTCGTAGCCCTTGTCACCAAGAAGTGAGTCGGGGCGGCGGCGCGGGCGCCCGGGCCGTCCTGGCCACGGGCGGGATGCCATCGACCAGGGCGAAGGTCTCGGTGAGGAGTTCCTCGGTCACTTCGAACGCCGCAAGGTCTCGATCGGAACCTGCGGACGAGCCTTCGGCACATCCTGCATCCACGAACACGCCTGCATCCGCTGTCCCATGCTGCGGCCCGACCCGGCCCAAAGACCCCGCCTCGTCGAGATCATCGACAACCTCAACGCACGCATCGCAGAAGCCGAACGTGAGGGCTGGCTCGGCGAAGTCGAAGGGCTCCAAGTCAGCCTCGCCGACGCCAAAGCCAAACTCGCCCAGATCGACCAGCGAACTACTGTCTCGCTCGGCATGCCGGACCTCGGCCACCCGTGGTACTCGGCGACGGAGTCGAGGAACTGACCCTGCGTACTCGGCTCGCCCTCCAGGACTCGGGCACCCACCGGCTGTCCGTCCTCGGCACCGGGTCCTTCACCCTGTACGCCCCCGGGAACGAACCGCAGACACACACGCAACTCCAGGAGGGCGACGACATCGCCGCCCTGCTGCTCAACCCGCCCTCGCACACCTTCGCCTTCCCCGCCGCGCAGGGCGAGACCGAGGTGATGGTGCGCGTGAGGCCGCAGCGTAATCTCCCCTACCCCATCACCCTGTTGGGCCTCGGATACGACGTCCCGCGCGGCAGCGACGAGGAGGAGCTGCAGGCCGCGGTCGCCGCCGCGGCGGAGGCTGACGTCGTCGTCCTCATGGTGGGCAGCGACGCGGACACCGAGGCGGAGAACGTCGACCGTACGACGCTCGCCCTGCGCGGACGGCAGGGCGAACTCGTCGAGCGGGTCTGCGCCGCGAACCCGCGCACAGCTGTCATCGTCAACGCCGGGTCCCCCTTCGTCCTCCCCTGGGCCGACCGACCCGCCGCCCTGCTGTGGTCATGGTTCCCCGGCCAGGAAGGCGGGGACGCCATCGCCGACGTCCTCACCGGAACCGAACCGGGCGGGCGGCTCCCCACCACCTTCCCGGCCACGGAGGCCGACGTGCCCGTCCTGTCCACCCAGCCCGTCGAGGGAATACTCGCCTACGCGGAGGGCAGCCGAATCGGCTACCGGGCCTACGATGCCGACCGCGCCGCCCCTCTCTTCCCCTTCGGGCACGGGTTGTCGTACACCACCTGGGACTACCAGGACGTGGTCGTTTCCGGCGACATGGCCCGCGGACTCACTGTCCACGTCACCGTCCGCAACTCCGGCGACCGGCCAGGGCGGGAGGTCGTCCAGGTTTACCTGGAACCGGCCGACGGTTCCGAGCCGCCGCGCCTGGTCGGTTCCTCCGCCGTCGAAGCAGGCCCGAGCGAGGCGGTCGTCGCCACCATCAGTGTGCCGGCGCGGACTCTCGCCACCTGGACCGGCGAAAGCTGGGCCGCACGCACGGGAGGTCATCGGCTGCGAGTGGGGCGCTCGTCGGCGGACGTCCGGCTCACAGCCGCCGTCCCCCGTTCCTCGTGATCGCGACAGGCGCCCCCATGGCCGAACGAAGCCATGGCTGAAGTAACGTCGGAGCGTGAGCACACCTCGCAAACCAAGGGGCCCCTACCGAAAAGGCATCGAGCGCCGGGAGCAGATCCTGCGGGCGGCTCTGGACGTCTTCAGCGAGCACGGCGAGCGCGGCGCATCACTGAAGGAGATCGCCGACCGTGCGGGCATGTCGCAGGCGGGTGTGCTGCACTACTTCGACTCCCGCGAGGACCTGCTCCTGGCCGTGCTCGCCGAGCGGGACGCCCTGGACGCCGAGGCGACCGCCGATGTGACGTCGCCCGGCGATGCCGTCGCCCGAACCGCGGCCCACAACACCCAGCAGCGGGGGCTGGTGGACCTGTTCGTCACCCTGTCCGCCGCCGCGTCGGACCCGGAGCACCCCGCCCACTCCTTCTTCACTCGGCGGTACGCGGACCTGACAGAGCGTATCGAGGACGGTCTGCGCACGGCCCAGGAGCGGGGCGAGATCCGCACGGACGTCAGATCCGACCAGATGGCACGCATGATGCTCGCCCTGTCGGACGGACTCCAGTTGCAGTGGCTGCTGGACCCGGGCGTCGACATGGCGGAAACCCTCGAAGCGTTCAATCGGATGTGCCTGGGAGGGATGGCCGAACGGGACGGAGACGCCCAGCATGCGACTCCCCGCGACCGCGGCTGAAGCTTGCGCCCTCTCCACACATCCAGCGTAGGAGGATCGGCACGAACCGCTACGAAGGACGCCGCGCCCTGGTCACCGGCGGTGGCTCGGGCATCGGACGGGATCATCAACCCAGAACAGCCGGTGACACGCAGGCATGACTGCGCCTGGCGGGCGTTGTCCGTAGCCGGACGCGTCATCCACACCGCGCGGGCGGCAGATCCTGTTCGGCCCAGATGCACTTTCCGTCGCCGAGGAACCGGGTACCCCACCGTTGTGAGACAGCTGCCACCAAGTGCAGGCCACGCCCTCCCTCGTCGCCGACGCCCGCCCGCCGGATTCGCGGGGAGCTGAGGCTGCCGTCGTAAACCTCGCAGATCAGTGCACGGTCGCGCAGCAGACGCAGAAGCATCGGACCCTTGGCATGTCTGACCACATTGCCGATCAGCTCGCTCACCACCAACTCGGTGGGCATGATGAGATCGTCCAGTTCCCAAAGCGCGAGCTGCCTGCGGACGTACTCGCGGGCCTCGGCGGCCGCCCGGGGATCCTCCGGCAGCTGAAGCGAGGCGACGTCACCGACGGGCGTGCTGCGCGTATGGACGACGAGGAGTGCCGCATCATCCGCAGTCTGGTCCCTGTCAGGCTGCAATGCGGAGACCAGCATGTCGCACAGGCTGTCGAGCCGGGTGGGAGTGCCTTTCGACCGGCCTTCGGAGAAGTACGCCGTCCGGCGCACCGAAGTGGACAGGGTGTCCCGAAGCTCGGTCAGCCCTTGGTCGATGTCGCGAGAGGCCGATTCGACGAGACCGTCCGTGCAGAACACGAGCAAGCTCTCCTCCGGCAGTTGCACCTCGCAGCTGTCGAACGGAGGCTCGGCGGCGCCCAGCGGTGGATTGACGGTCAGATCAGGGCAATGGACCGTGCCATCGGGATGGACGACAAGCGGCGGTGGATGACCCGCCACCGAGAACGAGCAGATCCTCGTCACCGGATCGAACACCGCGTAGAGGCAGGTGGCGTAGTAGTCATAACCGAGATCACCGACCAGAGCATTGAGTTTGCCGAGCAGTTCGTCGGGAGACAGGTCCAGGTCGGCCAGGGTTCGTACCGCTGTCCGCAAGCGTCCCATAGTGGCAGCTTCGGTGATGCCGTGCCCCATCACGTCGCCGATGACCATGGCGACGCGCCCCGATGACAGAGGAATCAGGTCGTACCAGTCACCTCCCACCTCGTCGCCCCTGCCCGCAGGCAAGTAGCGAGCTGCGGCGGAGACCGCGGGCAGCGAAGGCAGAGATCTAGGCAGCAGTCCACGCTGCAGTTCCTGGGCCCGGGAGTGCTCCGCGTCGTACAGGCGTGCCCGTTCGAGCGCCTGGCCCACCAGACCACTGAGCGCGGTGAGGAGGACACGTTCATCCTCATTGAAGGCATGCAGCTGAGAGAACGAGACGACGCAGCAGCCTATGGAGTGCCCGGAGGCGATGAGTGGCAGAAAAGCCCACGCCTTCTTCGGTGACGAGGCCACGAGGTACTTCACCTCGGGATAGACGCGGACGAATTCGGCCGGGGATTCGACAAACCGCGGGGTGCGGGTCCGGAGCACGTCGGTGGCCGCGCTCCTGACGGAGACGGGAATGCTGTCGATCTGCCGCAGGAACTCCTGGTCATATCCGACCGCGTCGACGACGCGTATGTGTTCGCCCTCCAGCGCCTCGACCAACACTCCGTCGGCGCCGAACGCCGGCAGGACGTGATCTGCGACGGCTCGGACCACATTCTTCGCGGTCACCGCCTCGGACAGGGCCAAGGTCAGCTCAGCCATACGGCTGGTCAATTCGGCGTGCATCCGCCCAGCGGCCGTGCGCACGGTCCGCTTCTGCCGCTCATCGCCGACATCGGTGAAAGAGACGGCCAACCCGCCGTCCTGGACAGGCACGACGCTTACGCGCAAGTAGCGTCCGTCGCCCGCTCGCCGAAGATCGAATACGACGTTCCTGTGCTCGGCGGATGCCCGACGGCACTGTACTTCCAGTCCAGGGACGTTCGCCGCAGGCACTTCCCCGAGATCGCAGCCGATCAATGGAACGCCGGGGGCGAGAAGTCGTTCGGCCTCCTCGTCGGCATACGTGATCCGCCAGTGGACATCGACAGTCAGGAAGGCGTCACTGAGTGTGCGCACCATGGCCAGCGCCGCATCGCCGTCGCAGCCCATGGCGGGTGCCACGTCGAGTTCAATATGCCTGGCCGCCCATTCGGCCACTGCTCGCAGGAAGTCTTTCTGCGCCGCGTCCGGCTCTCCCTGCCCCGCCATGATCACCGACAGCGCACCGACGGAGCCACCATCCTTGAGCAGCGGCACTGCGGCCACGCCCGAGGACCCGGCCACGAAATTGTCGTCCCGAACCCAGACAATGCCATTCCGGTGTACAGCGAGAGCAGGTGCCACCGAATCGCTCTCCAGGAGCACCGCCCACAGGGCGGAGTGCCTGGGCGCAAGCCCACACGCCGTCACGAGAAGCAGCCCACCCGAACGGGGGTCACGCCAATGTGCCAGACCACCAAGCCCGCCCATCTCCGCTGTCGCCTGCTGCAGGGCCAGCGACAACGCCTGGGCACTCGACAGCCCTTCACTCATGGCCGACAGGAGATCGAGCCGCTGCGGTCCAAGCGCCTCAGCATGCTTCCCAGCCATTGTGTGTCCAACGGCCACTCTGACCTCCTGCGGGTGCGCATATCGGCGCCCACCGCCCGACACCTGGTGCGCGCCTGGTGACGACGACGATCACCCGGTCCTGAAGCGCTTCACTGCCACTACCCACAGTAGATCCTGGCGTCAATATCGACACGACCGGATATGCGTACGAGCCCAAGCTGCGGCGTCGCCTCAACGGGCATTCCCGTCGGCGCTCGCTCCGCCGGCCCTTGGGTGGCCGCCCACCAACCCGCGAGCTGGGCCCGCGTTCCGAAGCCGATCACAACTGGGCTCGACACCGCACGCGGTGGGTCGGTAGCGGGCACGGTTCGTTGAGCACCGAATCGCCGGGCTGGGTGATATGCCGCGCTCGGGCGGCCCTCGGACGGTCACGGACGAGCAGGTCGCCACGGTGATCCAGCGGACGCTGGAGAGTACGCCGAAGAACGCCACGCACTGGTCGACGAGGGCGACGGTCCCCGGCGTCCCTCAGCGCATCACCCACGACTACGTGCGCGCGGGCACGACCACGCTGTTCGCCTCCCTGGAGGTGGCCACCGGCAAGGTGCTCGGCTCCCCGCAGCGCCGGCACCGGGCCGAGGAGTTCAAGAATTTCCTGATCAAGCTGGAGAAGGAGATGCCGGCGGGCCCGGACGTGCACCTGGTGCTGGACAACTTCTTCAAGGTGATCGCCCGCGCCGACCGCACGCCGCTCAAGTACAACGGCAGCGACCCCGATTTCGCAGACAGGGCCGTCACCGGTGCCGACATCCGCGCGTCGATGCGGTCGATGTTCTTCTACGACCCCTATCAGGCCGCCCGTGACGTCGTCAGCCTCCGCAAGGCCCGGGCCACCCGCCCGGATCCGCAGCCGTCCGACGGCCCCGCGGACCCCTTCGACGCCGGCGTCAACGCGCTCCACTGGGCGGTCATGTGCGCCGACAACTCCGCTTCCGGACTTCACCTCCAACATCACTCCCTGCGCCTTCTGGCCGCGCGGCGCCGAACCGGCCACGCGTGTCAACAACACGGTGGGCGCGCTCATATTGCAGAACCAGTGGGATTCCCAGACACCGGCGGCGAGCCGCCGGGCCATGCACCGTGCCCTGCCGAGTCGGATGGACAGCACGGCATATCCGCGACGAGGGTGCGCCGTTGAGCGGTCCACTCCAGACAGCAGGTGCAAGTCAGTCCGAGATCGGTGCCTCGCCATACGGGACGAGACTGACGGGGCCGATGAGGCCGTACTCCTGACGGGGCATCCCGGCCTGCCCGGGGAAACCGTCGGTCACCCGTAGCCGGTTGCGGAGCGGGGTCGCGACACGGACGGTGATCGTGTTGGCGCCCTCTCTGAGGCGACCCGCGAGGTCGAGCCTGTGGCTGATCTGGTCCGGCGGAGACAGGCGGCGGCCATTGACCGTCACCTCGAAGGTGTCCGTGACCCGGCCCAGATCGAGGCAGGCCCCGTCCAACCGGCCCAGGCGGACGGTTGTGGTGTAGGTGCCGATGCCGGAGACGTCTTGCAGGCCAGGGATGTCCGACCAGGGTTTGAGCACGTCCAGGTCGAGCTCGTGCACGGTGATCGCGCGCTCGCCGTCGGGGCCGCGGCGCCAGTCCTCGACGGTGAGGTGCCAGGAGTCCAGCCGCTGTTCCCCGCCCGGGGACGGTATGACAACGTGCTGCTTGCGGCCATCGTCAAGGGTGACGGTGTGGCTACCGGAGGCGGTCGCCCGCAGCCGCAGACGTCCGCTCTCGCTCACGGTCACCGTCCCGCCCGTGGTGGCCGTGGCGTGACGGCCATGGCGGCCGTCGAGAGCGATCACCGTGGAGCCTCCGGGAGCAAGGTGGACGGGCAAGGTGATGTGGCTGCGACTGGTGCGGTAGAGGCCGAGAGGCGTAATCCTCCCGGACCACGCGTCGAGTTCGTAGGGTCGGCCCGTTCCTTCCACCCGGATATCGGCGGTGATGGAGGAGGACGTGGGGTTGTACAGGTAGTACAGCTCTCCCCTCGGGAGAGTGCGGCGCACCCTCAGCAGGCCCGGAGCGGCACTGACGTCAACGCTGGGCCTGACACCGAGGGCCTTCAGTGCGCCGGCAAGGTCACGCCGGTCGGCGACCCGGCGGACCGAAGGCTGGTCGAGCAACTGGTCCAGCAGGCGGGTGAGCCGGGCGGTCTGCTGGGCGGCCAGGTGGGCGCCGGGGGTTCGCGTCGGTAGGTTCCCGACGATGACCACGGGCAGTCCGGCACGGGCGTGGGAGAGGAGGAGCCGGGCAGTGGCCACGGGAAGCGTGGGCTGGCGGTCCAGGATCAGCGCTCGGTAGGCGGGCCCGTCCGGGGCGAGACGGCCGCCACTGACCCGGGTGCCCTCCAGCTGCGCGGGGCCGGCGAAGTCGTAGGTGAACCCGGCCGCACCGTCAGGCACGCGCACGTCGTGACCGTAGCTCTGCCGGTAGACCGCAAGGTCCACCGAGGGGCGGCCCTGCCGCAGGACCCACTGCATGCGTGCGGTCCAGTCCGTGATGATGTTCGTGTCGGCCCAGGTTGGCTGGCGTGGTCCCCACGCTTCGGAGAAGCCGTTGCCGCCCCCCATCGTGAACGGTGAGAATCCGGGCCAGCCCGTCACACCCATACCCGTTCCGGTGGCGAACCCGTGGTAGACGATTTGGTTGACGCCGTGCGCGAAGGCCGTGTTGAAGTGCTTCAGCATGTCTGGCCAGGTCTGCGCGTAAGCCTCGTTGAGAGTCCCGCAGCCCTCCAGCGAAAAGATCTTTTGGCCCGACAGGTGTACGGAGCCTGAGGAGATCCACCGGGAAGGATCGTCGCTGTAGTCGGCGCTGATGCCGAGCGACTCGGTTTCGGTCACGTCCAGCGAGGCGGCGACGGTGGGCGTGTCGATGGTCGTCCCGTAGGGCTGAGCGCGGAGTCGCAGGCCGAGGGCGTGCGCCCAGTTCTTCAGCGGCTCGACGTGGTTGCTGATGTAGAGGTCCGTCAGGGTCTGGCAGTAGTCCTCGCGAACGCGCGCGCCGCTGCCGTCGGTGAACTCGAAGTCCGGTGTGGCATCGAGGGTCACTGACGTGTACTGCCGGTGGATGCCGTCGATGAACAGAACCGGCAGGTTGGGGCGCAGCGAGTAGCCGCGCAGTTTCTCGAATCGCTCCGGCAGGTCCCAGGTCCAGTGCAGGGCGGAGTCCAGCTCCAGGGAGTCCTCGAACAGGTCACCACCGTTGTCCCGAAGCAGCCGTCGGAGCCGGGGAGTGAGTACATGGTCGTCCCAGTAGCCCGTTGCGGCGCGAACGCCCGCGGAGGCGAAGTGGTCTGGCACGTAGGCCGGTTGAGCGGAGACGATCTGCCCGGTTACGGCCGCCTGTCCGGTACCGCGCTGCCAGAAGGCAAGGACCAGCCACTGCCCGCCGGCCGGAGCAGTCCAGGAAAGGACCCCATCGTGCACCGAATCGGTCAGGTCCACCCGCGAACTCCGCTCCAGCAGAACGGGCTTCGCCTCGGCGGAACCCGTGCGGCGGAACGCCTGTACGGCCACGAGCGTCTGCTTGGTCACGCCCGAGTGCGGTTCGGGAGCCGCCGGCACCGGACCGGAGTACGTACTGCCGCCCGCGACGGCCGACCTGCCGTATGTCAGTTCCTGTGCGGCCTGCCGACTGTCCGGGCCCAGCCCGGGCACCACCAGAGGCCAGGCCGGACCGACGGTCAGATCGATGCGCAGCCCATGGCGCCGACCCGCTGCGACAGCCTGTTCGAGCCGCTCGGTCAGAGTCGCGCCGCCCCATCCGAACCGGCCCGGATCGGCAGTGAAGATGCACTGGATCTCGGCGGCGGCGAAGCCGCGGCCGGCAATCTGACGAATCTCGGTCTCGACCGCCTCCGCGGAGATCTCACCGCACGGCCACCAGTACCGGATCTTGGGCCGGACGGATTCGCTGATTGAGGCGAATTCCCGGGCGATCGCCGGGACTACGGGGTGGTCTGTGGTCACGGCCGAACCGGTCGTGCCAGCGGCAGCAGTCCCGGCCGCGGAGAGGAGTACAGGCGTGGCGATCGACAGCGCCGCAACGTCCGAACACAGGCGCCTGCGGGAGATGGGGGTCATATCGACTCCATGTGAAACGTTTCATCTTCAGGGGAGTGGAGTGAACGTAAACGGCGCCTGGGTGGTCGTCAATACAAAAACCGAAGAATATTTGGCTTTGGACGGGCACGGCCGCCTCCCCTTTCGGCATCGGGGTCTCGGTTCACCTGCGGCGCCCGAGGAGCCGGATGAGCCACTCCGCACCTACCGAGATTGAACATGTTCACGTCGACCGGCGTATGTACGGACGTACTGACGTAGACGTACGCCCGTACGCTTCAGCGGAAGGACACGACGACGTGCGCACTTCCCCGAAACTCACCGTGGCTCTCGCCTGTCCCGAGGACGCCTGGCCGCACCCCGACTGGCCGGCCGCGGACGACCCGTACGTCGGACGGGTGGTGCCCCTGACGGCGCCGCGGGGGGCGGGCGAGGCGACGGACGTGGTGATCCTCTGCCTCGAGGCCCCCTCTACGGCCGTTCGGGAACTGTCCGCCACCGACATCCCCGTGATCGTGATCAGCCCGTGCCGGGACACCGAAGTCATCGTCGAGGTGTTCCGCGCCGGAGCGGGCTATCTGGTCGAGGGCGACTACTGCACCTGCATGCTCTCCTCCGCCGTCGTGGGCGCCACCGTCGGGCACACCTACCTCTCCCCGGCGGCCTGCGCCGCACTGCAGGAGGGGGCCCGGCGGCTGCCCACCGGCGGGGCGGCGCGGGAACGGCTGCGGGAACTGCTCTCGCCGCGCGAGCGACAGATCATGGAGCTGCTGTCGACCGGCCTGGGCGCGCAGGAGATCGGGCTGCGCTTACAGCTGAGCGAGAAGACCGTCCGCAACAACCTCAGCAACATCTACGCCAAGCTGGAGGTCCGGGGGAGCACCGAAGCGGTCCTGACGTGGCTGGGAGCCACCCCTGCGGTCCGGGCCTGAGTTCCCTGGTTCGCGCATGAGAACGAGCCCCCGTGGGAAGTCCACACGAGGGCTCGTTCCGATGGCGCCGGCCTTCGCCGCCTCTTTTCCGGCCGGCGCCTTCCGCAGTCGCGCGGTATATCGCGAGAATCGCTGCGGAGCTAGGGTTTGACAACCTCCGAGAGCGGGATTTCGACGTCGATTACGTCGGGGCCGCCCTCCTGGAATCCGGGTTGCGTTCCGTCATCGGATCCGGGTCGCCCACCGGCGCCCTCCGACGAGTTCTGGGCTTCGCTCGCCTGCGGAGTTTCGCACTTCACGTTGCGCAGCCAGAGCCGACCGTCGGGAGTGCCGCCGTCCAAGAGTTGCGGATAGAACACGTGCACGCTCGTGCCCCCCTCATTGGGGGAGAAGAACACCTTCTGGCCGTCCTGCGCGTCGTTGTACGTGGCCTTGAGGTAGCCGCTGACATCGGTGCGCTTCTCCGACCACATGAAGAAGGCGATGTGGCCGGCCTTCACGGTGTCGGTCCTGGAGAAATCGAACCCGACCGTCTTGTCGTCGCGCTGGATCGTGTATTCCGTCGTGTTGAACTTGGCGCCGATCTCGAAGAACGAGTTTCCCAGCTTCGAGTCGGCGGAGGCAGTGAATCCTTCCTCGAGCGTGATGGACCTCGTCACCGAGGCGGACACGCTGAAGCCCTTCGTGGCGTCGGATGCGGATCCGCAGTTGTCCGTCACCGGGGAAACGCGCTTGTTCGGGCCCAGGTTGTCCCTCTTGAACTGGACATCGACGAATTCACAGTTCTCCAGCTTGGAGGAGTCCTCCGCACAGTCCTTGGACACCTCGGAGGCGGTCGCGGCACCCGCCTGGTTCATCAGCGGAACGGCCGCCGCGACGGCCACCAACGGGGCCAGTATGAGACCTACGCGCTTCTTCTTGCTCCGGTGGTTTCCGCGTCCGGTGCGGGTCATCGTGCGTCTCCTTGAGGGGACCGGGGACATGTGAGAGGAGTGCGAAGTTGCCTGGTCACGAGAGCCGTCAGCAGTCGGTCAGGACGGGCTTGGACGTCCCGTCCGCGATGCCGGGAGCGCCGGCGGCGCCGTCCAGGACGACAGCTCCCTCGACGGATTCGGGCGCGGCGTAGTTCTGTTCCTCGACGGGGTTGATGGCCGTGCTCCCCGGCTTGGCGTTGATCTTCACCCGCCATTCGCCCGTCATGCGCTGCATCTTCGGCGTGAATTCCAGGTGGAGGACCTTGCCGACGGGGACGTCCCTTGTTTCCGTGTCGCCGGCGGCGACCGACTTGAGGGTCAGGTCCGTCGTTGCCTTGTGCTTTTGCCAGGCCCCGCTCAAGGCACCGAAGAGCCCTCCGCTGGCACCCTGTTGTGTCGCGGTGTACTTGCCTTCACCCTGGAGGACGGCCGCCTTCCAGGTGATCGACACCTTTGCCGGTTCGGTGGCATTCGGCTCGCAGTTCGGGAAGTCGATCGAGGCCTTCTTCGTGGGGCCGTCAAAGGTCTCGAACTTCGTCTCGACGAACTCGCAGCTGTCGGCCAGGAAAATATCCTGGACGCCGCTTCCCGTCTTCTGCTCCTTGCCGTTGATCACCTTGGCCTTCTGGCACATCCGCATGATCTCGTCCGGCGTTTTCTCTGCCTGGGCGGCATTCGCCGACGGCAGCAGGGTGATAACGGCCGCACCGGTGGCGAGCGCCGAAACAACGGCGACGATCCGGACCTTCCTGCTCTTCAGGGCCCTCTTACCCATGTCGTGCTCCTTCCTGGAGACGTTCTTTGTCTCACCGGAATGAAATTATCGGACCGAACCGAAAGCGCCGACAGAGTCAAATGTCCCTACCGGCCGGTTATTGATGTGTGCCTTGAGACACATTCAGAGGTTCGCTGCCTCGCCTGACTATGCGTCGGCAATGTCCACCATTGCCTCATCACAGACGCAAAGGACATGGGTCCGGTGAGCAAAGCCGTCCTGGCGCCACCGCGGGGCTCCTCCGTCCCCGACAGCGACACCCCCTCTTTCGGGGGTGCCGGGGCATGATGCGGCCTGCGAGAGTCCGGACTCCCTCCACACGGCACGACAGAAGGATCCGGTACATGCCCGACGTGACGGCCCGCTACGACGTTCCCGCCACCATGCGCGACGGCACCGTGCTGCGGGCCGATGTGTATCAGCCCGCCGAAGGCGGGCCATGGCCCGTACTCCTCACCCGTCTTCCCTACGGAAAGAACACTCCGTTCCTGCTCGGCGCTCTCGATCCGACGGGCCTGGCACGCAAGGGATTCCTCGTCGTGATCCAGGACACCCGAGGCCGGTTCGCCTCGGACGGCGCGTGGGACCCGTGGACCCACGAGGCGGACGACGGCTACGACACGGTCCGCTGGGCCGCCGCCCTCCCGGGCTCCAACGGCCGCGTCGGCATGTTCGGGCAGAGCTACTTCGGCAACACGCAGTGGATGGCCGCGCTGTCGAAGCCACCGGAGCTGAAAGCCATCGCTCCGCTCGACACCTTCTCCGAACCGGACGACGGACTCTTCGCGCGGGGAGGGGCCCGCGAGCTGGGCATCGCGCTGCCCTGGTCCCTGCAGCAGGGGGTGGACACCATCCTGCGCCGGCACGCCGCCGACCCGGCCGCACTCCCGCCGGCGCTCCAGGCGTTGGTCCACGATCTGGACATGGCCGCGACGTCCGGATACCGGGAACTGCCCGCCGGGCACCATCCCGCCTTCCAGCGCCACGGCATCCCGGACATCGGCTACGAGCGCTCCCGCCGGGAGCCCGAGTGGAGCGCGGCCTGCCGGGTCGCAGGACGCCAGGCAGAAGTCGACCTGCCCAGCCTGCAGACCGGCGGCTGGTACGACATCTTCAGCCAGGGCACCCTCGACAACTTCGCCGCAAGCCACGCGGCAGGGCGGCCCAGCACTCTGATCATGGGCCCCTGGACACATCTCAACCACGGTCAGCAGATCGGTGACGTCAACTTCGGCATGGCGGCGAGCGCGGAACTCCTCGGTTTCCGCGGCAGGCTCGCCGACATCCAGAGCACCTGGCTCCGGCAGTGGCTCACCCCCGAAACCACCCCGTCGGGGCCGGAGCTGCCCCCGGTGCTGCTCTTCGTCATGGGCAGGAACGAGTGGCGCGAGGAGCAGGAGTGGCCGCCGGCCCGCGCCGTCGACACGGACCTGTTCCTGCGCGCGGACGGCGCGCTCACCTTCGACCTCCCGCAGGCGGATGAGGAGAGCGACACCTACACCTACGACCCCGCCGACCCCGTGCCGACCACGGGCGGCGCGCTCCTGATGACGGAGAACTTCCGGCCGGGCCCACTCGATCAGGCCGCGGTCGAAGCACGGCCGGACGTCCTCGTCCACACCACGGAGCCGCTGACCGAGGACCTGGAGGTCACGGGCCGCGTCCGCGCGATTCTCCACGCGGCGACCGACGCCCCCACCACGGACTGGGTGGTCCGGCTCTGCGACGTCGACACCGCGGGCGTCTCCCGGAACATCGTCGACGGGATCGTGCGGTCGGTCACCACACCGGGAGAGTTCACCGAGCACGCCGTCGACCTGTGGTCGACGAGCCATGTCTTCCTCGCCGGGCACCGCATACGCGTCCACGTCACCTCCAGCAACTTCCCCCGCTGGGACCGCAATCTCAACACCGCCGACTTCCTCGACGGCGGAGCGGACTCCCGTCCGGCCCACCAGCAGGTCGCCCACGACGCCGTACGCCCCTCCCGCATCGTCCTGCCGGTCGTCCCCACGCCCGCAGGCTGATACAGGAAGCCCGCCGGCCGCTCACGCCGGTTCGACGGCGGGACGCATTCCGGCCCCGCCCGTCGCCGTACGCCGAACCCACCGCGCGGAATCCCGCCAGGGACGGGGGCCGGCGGGCGAGGCGTTGGTCACGGGCACTCGATCGACGGCGGAGGCGGTACGGCTTCTCCATCGTCCGGCTCGAAGGGACCCCGCGTATCGGCCAAAGAGCCGACCACCCCGGGCTGACGCGATCGGCCGTCCCATCAGCCCCAGGTATACCGTCGCATCAGCTCGGAGGATGACACCCGGTGGAAACCGCCGGGTCAGTGGGCCTGCCGTGGGGACGACGGCCCCCGATCATCGAGGCGCGGCGCCTGCTTGGACAGGACTCCGCTCCGTCACCGCCTCGGCCATTCGGCCGATGCACAGCCGAGCCGAGCGATGCGATGCTCACCCGGGCGGCGGGCGAAGCACGACCTGCACGGGCGGCGGATGCCCCTTCTCCATCTCCCTACTCGGCCGGGGGCTCCTCACGGCCCGCTCAGTTGACCGACAAAGGGCCCAACGCATGATCATCTTCGCTCCCGCAGGCGTCTTCTTCCTGGTGTTCGCCTGCAGCTTCCTGTACGACCGAAGACTCGTACGCAACGGCGTCTATCTCTTCTTCGCGCTCCTCTTCCTGTCCCTGGGGCTGTTGTACAAACTGGCGTCGGTGTCCGAGACGGCGACTCTGGTCCTGCTGTTGGCGCTCGGGATCCTCCTCATGCTGCTGCCCTTCGTACTCGCGGTCTTCCTGATCGCCAACGGGGTGACGATGCTGCGTCGCGAGGGCAGGAGCCTGTCGAACCTGCTGTCTCTGGCGGCGGGTGGGGGCATCCTGCTGTTCATCGCGCTGAAGGCGATCGCCAACAGCACCCGCTCGGAGCTGCTGGGCACCCCGCTGGACGCGGTGGGGTTCGTCCTCGGTTACGTGTCGCTGCTGTTCGTGTGCTTTCTGCTCTACTCGTTCGTCTACGGCAGGATTCGGCAGGGGCAGGCCGTCGATTTCGTCGTGGTGCTCGGTTCCGGTCTCGTCGGAGGTTCGCGGGTCCCTCCGCTGCTGGCCGGCCGACTGGACCGGGGACGCGCCGCCTTCGACGCCCAGCGGGCCGAGGGCCGGGAGACGATGCTGCTGACGTCCGGTGGCCAGGGGCCGGACGAGGACCTTCCCGAAGCGCGGGCGATGGCCGACTACCTCATCGCGGCCGGCGTGCCGGGCGATCGGATCCTCATCGAGGACAAGTCCCGCACCACCCAGGAGAACCTGCGATTCAGCAAGGCCCTGATGCGGGACCGCAAGACGGACTACCGGGCCCTGGTGGTGACCAACAACTTCCATGTCATGCGCGCCGCGCAGATCGCCCGCAAGGAGAAGGTCGAGGCACAGGTCATCGGTGCGCCGACGGCCCGCTATTTCTGGCCGAGCGCGACGATCCGCGAATTCGTGGCCGTCTTCCTGTCGCACCGGGTCCTGAATCTCGGCATCTGCGCGCTGCTGGCCGTCATCGGTCTGCTGCGCCTGTACTGATCCCACTTTTTTTGCGCCGACGCCGACCGAGTCCGCGGCGCTGAGAGGAATCCGCTCGTGAGTACGAGGGTGGAGCCGGCCGTCTGGGCCGCCCTGCTGATGTCCATGGCCGCGTTCGTGCTGTTCGTGCCCTATATCGCCGTACGGTACCGGCGACGTGGCGAACTGGGCCTGGGCAACCTGGCATTGGCGTTCGCCGGGCCTCTCTACGGCCTGGCGCTGTTCTTCTACGTGTTCGCGCCGTTCCCGACAGTGCGGCACGATTTCTGTGCCGTCATCGGTGTGCGCCGACCGCAGCTGATCCCCTTCCATTTCCTGCACGACATGGGGAAGTCCGCCAGCGGAAGCGGCCCCATGGCGATGCTGAACAACCCGGCGCTGACCCAAGTGCTGCTGAACGTGGCACTCTTCATACCTCTGGGCATGTTCGTCCGGTACATGTTCGGGCGCAGCGTGCCCGTCACCGCGGCCATCGGCCTCGGTGTGTCCCTGCTGATCGAGACGACACAACTGACCGGAGACTGGTTCATCTACCCGTGCGCCTACCGGCTGTTCGACGTCGACGACCTGATCGCGAACGGCCTGGGAGGTCTGATCGGCGCGCTGGCCGCCCCCCTGCTCAGTGCCGTGCCCGGTCAGCGGGTCCACGCCGAACCGGGAGAGCCGCGCCCGATCACCTGGCGCAGGCGGCTGCTGGCGTCCGTGTGCGACCTGATGAGCTTCGCCTTCCTCTACGTGCCGACCGTCGCCGCCTGCGCGGCGCTGATGTGGGTATCGCAGGGGAGCCTGCCCGCCGGTGATACTCCTACGTACTCGGACTTCTTCTTCCACGCGACCGTCGAACGGGTCGGGTTCTGGGTGCCGTGGCTGGTGCTCACCGTCGGAATTCCCCTGGCAGGCAGCGGGGCCAGTCTCGGACAGCACATCGTCAAGTTGCAGGCGACCACCGCTGACGGCCGCCGACCGGACGTGAAGGCGAGACTCCTGCGCGGCCTGACGGGTGTCGGCGGCTTCCTCCTCCTCAACCACTTCGAGTTGTTGTCCGGCCCTGCCGTCGTCCTGGCCGCCGTCTCGCTCATCGCGCTGTTCAGGACATCGCGGCACCGCGGCTTCTCCTACCTCTGCGCGAGACTGACGATGACGGACTCCCGCACCCCGACCGGGCAAGCGGCACCCACCCAACTCGTGCACTGACTCGACTCCCGCCACTGAGGCATGTCCCAGCGGGGCTCACTGTCAGGACAGGCCGGCTATGTCCTCGTCGCTCATCCCTCTGAGGACGAAGCGCTGGATCTTGCCGCTCGGCGTCTTCGGAAGACGTTCGACGAAGTGCACTCTGCGTGGGTACGCATGGACGCCGTACTGGCTGCGCACCAGCCCCTGGAGCCGGTCCACCAGGGGCGTGCCGCCTGCTTCGCCCGGCTGGAGCACGATGAACGCCTCGACGACTTCGCCGCGGATCTCGTCGGGCCGCCCGACCACGGCCGCCTCGGCCACAGCGGGATCCGCGGTGAGAATGCTCTCGATGTCGAAGGGGCCGATCCGGTAGCCGGCGGCGAGGATGACGTCGTCGTCACGGGAGGCGAAGAAGAAGTCGCCGTCCTCCGCACGTCCCACGTCCCCGGTCAGGTACCAGTTGCCATCGGCGACGAAGCGTTCCCTGGTGCGCTCGGGCGCGTTCACGTATCCGGTGAACCACATCAGGAGGCTCCTCTCGGCCGAGATCGTGATCGCCGCGCCCACCGTGCCGGCCACGAATCCCGGCAGCGCCTGCCCCATCGAGCCGGGACGCACCTCGCGCCGCAGTCTCGGGTCCCAGGCGTTGACGATCACCATGCCCTGCTCGGTCTGGCCGAAGTGGTCGCGGACCTGTGTCCCCAGAGCATCCGGAGCCCACGCGGTGACATCGGGGGTCAGCGGCTCGCCGGCCGAAGACGCGACGCGCAGACGATCGCTGTCCGCCAGGACCACTCCCCGCTGCTTGAGCGCCCGGTAGACGGTCGGCGCCGCCGCGAAGTTGGTGACACCGGCCGCGCTGATCACCTGTGCCGTGAGTTCCGCCGAGAACCCGCTGGAGAGCAGCACGTTGGGGCGCCCCGTGGCGAGGGGGCCCACCACACCGAAGTACAGCCCGTACGCCCACCCCGGGTCGGCGGCGTTCCACAAGACATCACTGTCGAGGAGGTGAAAGCCGTAGCGCATGTAGGCGACGAACGCGGCGATGGCCCGCGCCGGCACTCCCACGCCTTTCGGGGCACCTGTGGTTCCCGAGGTGTACAGCTCGATGAACAGACCGTCCGGGCCGACGGCCGCGCTGTCCTCGACCGGGCGGTGCGCCGCGACAAGACCGTCCAGCTCGTCTCCCGCCTCGATCACGTCCGTCCCCAGCCCTTCGACCTTCGCACGCTGACCTGGCTCGGTCACGACCAGCTTCGCGCCCGCGCCCCGCACCCGCACGCTGATGGCCGGTGCGGCGAAGGCCGTGAAGAGCGGCACCTGGACAGCGCCGAGCCGCCACAGCGCGAGCAGGACGACCGGAAGCTCGCGCCTCCTGCTCATCAGCACCCCGACCCTGTCCCCCGGGCCGATCCCCCGCGCACGGAGTGCGGCGGCGAGCCTGCGCGACTCGTCCGCGAGTTCGCCGAAGGTCAGGCGGCGGACATCGAGCTCACTGTCGACGAGGATGAAGGCCGTGTCCTCTCGTGGATGCTCGTCGCACAGGACGGACGCCACGCAGAGATCCGGCTGATCGAATCGCCGGCGCAGGTCTGCCACCTCATCCACGACGTCCGGCAGGTCCAGCCATGGTGCGGGGGCGGCCAAGGGGACGTCATCGGCGGCTGGGGCGGCCGGCAGACCGGCCATGGGGTCGGACACTTCGAGCCTCCGTGGGTCTGGCATCAATGCGAACAGCGCCCACGCCCCAGGAAAGCGGCCGGGAGGCTGCGGGGTCCACTGTCTCCTCCTGGCAAGGTGGAGCCACACCCCCCATGGAGGGGGGCGGACTCATTGCCGACGTCCTGGCCTTCGCTGAGAATGACCTTCCTGCCTTCCCCTCGCCCAGACGTTCCGACACCACGGCAGGCATGTACGAAGAAGGGGATCAATGAAGATCGCCAATGACCTCCCCCACCGGCTTGACCGAACGGCCGAACGCGTCCGCAAGGTGACAGGTGTCTCGCTGGCCTTCGCAGGCTCCGTCACACCCGCCAACGACCTCGTGCTCGGCAACTTCGCGGGACCGACGGTGGGCGCCCTACCCGGGGTGATCCTGCGCTATGGCGAAGGACTGGGCGGCCGAGCAGTGGCCTCACGCCGGCCGATCGCGGTGAACGACTACTTCTCCTGTGACCAGATCACCCACCGCTACGACCTCATCATCCGCGCCGAGGGCATCCGCTCCATCGCCGCCGTTCCCGTGGTCGTCGACCGCAGGCCCATAGCCCTGGTGTACGCGGCATTCCGCACCGACGAGATCGTGGGCGACCGGATCCAGGACGGCCTCAAGGACGAGGCCCGCGCGCTGGAACAGGAACTCGTCACCCTGCACGCCCTGCGCGGCAGCCAGGAGGAGACGGACGCGGATCTCGGAAGGCTGCGCGAACGCGTTCGGGAGGCGTACACCGAGCTACGGGCCCTCGGCCGACGTGTTTCGGACCCCGCGGTGGAACGGGCGCTCCACGACATCGCGCGACAGCTCACCGAGCCCGGCACCGACGCACGCCCCCTGGACAACCTGACCAGGCGAGAGTTGGACGTGCTCGCTCTCGCGTCCTCGGGGCTGCCCAACAAGACAATTGCCGACCGGCTCGGACTGACTTCGCAAACCGTGAAGAGCTACATGAAGTCCGCGATGTCCAAGCTGCACGCCACCACCCGCCTCGAAGCCGTCGTGATCGCCCGCCGCGCCGGCCTCCTGCCCTGACCCCTTCCACGCGCACCCCCGCGCCGCCGCCGCAGGTCATCTCCCGCTATCACCGCCGCATGGTCTGACGGGCCGGCGGAGGACGACGCCGCACTGCTCCTGGTACGGGGTGAGCCGCCTCGCCGGCTCACCCCGTCCCCTGGGTCAGCGTTCGGTGGCAGCAGCCCGAACGGTGACCGCGTCCCACATCAGGGGCGTGTCGTCGAAGACGACGGCGATCTTGATCTTCTTTCCGGCCGCGATCGTCGCCGGCAGCGTCACGCTGCCCTTCTGACCCTCGTCGAAGGAGACCGTGCCAAGGTCCGTGACCTTCCCGCCGGCCGTGAACGCATAGGCGTGGCCTGTCGTGTTCGCGTGCAGAGCCGTGCCCGCGGGATCCGACGCGGCGACGTTCAGCGACACGGTGGCCTTCTGCCTGACGCTGCTCGTGACCAGGTGCTTCGACCGCTTGCTCTTGGTCAGCTCCGCGGCACTCGGCACCTGTTGGACGAGCTGCCACTCCTGCGAGCCGTCCGTGGCGGCGTTCTGCAGGGTCAGTGGCGCGCCCTTGGACGCACCGGTCAGGTACAGGTTCGTGTTCTTGGCCGCCTGGAACTTGTAGTAACCATCGGCGGTCCTGACGACGTTCCAGACTCCTGCGGCGCTGTTGTCGACCCACTGGCCGATCCGCTGGCCGGGCGTCGCGTTCCCCGTCCAGATCCCCGCCATGCGGCCGCCCGACTTGTTCAGCAGGGTCGTGCCGCCCTTCGGCGCGTCCACCACGTGCCAGTACTGGGTGTCCTTGTTCGCCGCCGAGCCACGGTCTTCCATGACGACGTCAGGAACGTCCCCGTTGCCGATGTTCGCGTCGTTGGTCTTGTTCCCGGTGCCGATCACCTGGCCGGTCTTTCGGTTCACCAACTCGTAGTAGGCGCCCTCCGAGTCACCGAGATCGACCTCGGCGTAGGCGAGCGTGGAGGTGCCCTGGTTGTTGAGTATCGACAGGCGGCCGGTGCCCTCGACGTACTGCAGGTTGCGGCTGTAGCCGTTGCGCGAGGTCGTCTGGTACTCCTTCCACTCGCCGTCGCTGCGTCCGCTCTCATTGACCCAGACGTTGCCGCTGCCGTGGGCGTTGTAGACCAGGCGTCCATCGGGGAGCCTGATGATGACCGGGCTGCCGCCGGTCGCGAGGGGGCGGGAGCCGGCGGCGAGCGGCAGTTTGGTGACGGGGTTGCCCGCGGAGCCCTCGTAGAACTTCAGTGGGTCGTCGGCGACGACGTACCTGGTGTTCTCTCCGCCGCCCCACCACTCGTAGGTCAGGAGCCACTTGCCGTCCGTCGTCGGGACGACGTTCGTCATGCCCGGCCGCCCTCCTCCGATCTCCTTCCTGCCGCCTCCCATGTCGGTGGTCAGGCCCGCGACGTCGAGAACGGGCTCGCTCCACTGCGCGCCGCGGCCGTTCCAGGTCTTGTGGACGAGGATCTGGCCGTGCGAATCCGTAGCCGTCTCGTTCTCCGGATCGACCTTCGCCACGCCGGTGACCGGGTCGAATCCGGTGTAGTCGTTCTCGTCGGAGTAGTAGCAGACGAGCTTGCCGTCGTGGACCATCAGGTACGGCTCCCAGAGGGGATCCACCTGCTTGTACGTGTTCGCCGTGGCGACGTTCCTGCCGATCGCGCCCGCGCTGCCGCCCTGCCAGCCGCCTGTCGCGATGATGTTGAGGACCTTCCACGTCGCACCGTCGTCAGTGCTGGAGTAGAGGGCGAGCGCCATGTCGGGGCGGTCCCCGTCGTTGGACGGGATCCAGTTCGGGTCGGCTGCCTTGTGCTCGTTGTAGTAGGCGTCGTCACCCGTCACGACGCTCGCGAGGAGCAGCGTGCCCTTCTTCAGCATGCCGACGCTCTGCGGAAGCGCGTAGAGGTACGGGCTCCCCCAGTTGCTCTTGTACTTCGCGTAGCGGGGATCGTCGGAGAGATACGCCGGGGCCTTGACGTCCGACAGGTGCTGCCATGACGTTCCGTAGTCGTCGCTCTTGTAGATCGGGAGCGTCTCCTGGTCGGCGCTTCCCGTCTGCGGCACGACCGTGGCCTTCTCGAACGACGCGACCAGACGTCCGCTCGGCAGCTGCGTCGACTTCGGGTAGATCGCGCAGTTGCCTCTTCCCTTCAGGCACGGCTCGTTGCCGAGCTGGTAGAGGATCCCACCTGTCGGGTTGTATGCCTGCGCACCGCCCATGGGTATCGCCACCAGCGCGGATGCCGCGACGAAGGTTCCCAGTGCCTTGCCCAGTCTTCTTCTCTGCATTGCCTCTCCTTCGAGGTTGATCACGGTGCCCCCGTACCGACGGCTTTCGTCCTAGGCCGTCGGCCTGTCTGCGGCGATGAACACCCGTACGTCCCAGGCGTGGAGCTCCAGCGCCGTGCCTGCGGGTATCGGACCGCTGTCCAGGAGGTCGGACAGCTCGACCGGAGCCGTGACGCGGGCCGGCTCCCAGCTCCAGTTGTGGATCACATGGACTCGGCGTCCGTCGGGGGACGTGCCGGTCGTCGCGGTGACGGTCTCCGGAAGGTCACGCCAGCCGCTGACCGCGGAGGGCACGAGCCACTCGGCCACCGCGTGCGCAAGGCTCCGGTCCGGGACCGTGCCGACACAGGTGACGCGGCCCGCGCCGTGGCGGCGGGTGGTGACGGCGGGCCAGCGGCCGAAGTGCGGGTGGTCGTATACGGCGAGGACCTCGGCGTCGGTGACGGTCAGGCCGTCGGTCCAGCGGGTCGCCGTCGCCTCCTGGGGCAGCTGCAGCGGGCTGCCGGACACGGGGCGGACCGGGATGGCGCGCGAGAGGTTGCTGAACTCGTCGTACGTGACTCCCGCGGCCTCGGTGAGGCGTCCGGGTGCCTCTTCATGCCGGGCGCGGGCCTCGTGGTCGGCGTATCCGGTGCGCGGTCCGAGGACCAGGTGGCCGCCCGCGTCGGCGTAGGCGGTGAGCCAGTCGAGGGTCGCGTCGGCGGCGATGTACAACGCCGGTACGACCAGCACGGGGTGGCGGCCGGCCGCCTCTGCCGGGGTCATGCCCTCCTGCTCGCCACTCGGGTCGTGCAGTTGGCGGGCGTGCACGATCCGCACCTGGCGGCCGGCGTCGAACGCGCCGCGGTAGAAGGGGTCGAAGATACGGTGGTAGGCGGCGGGGTCGGGGGCGCCGTCGGGGGTCGCGAGCGGTGGGTGCTTCTGCATCAGCCACTTGCTGGGTGTCGAGTAGACCATCGTGATGTCGGCGTCCGGCTCGATCCCGGCGACGAGTGGCCCGGCGGCCTCGAACTCGGCTCCCAGACGCGCGAGTTCGGCGTAGACGCGACCGGGTTGTCCGCTGTGCGGCAGGACGCCGCCCCAGTAGGTCTCGGCGCCGAAGCGCAGGGTCTGCCACTGCCAGTACTCGATCATGCGGGCGCCGCGTGCCACGTGTGCCCAGGCGGCCTGCCGCCACTGGCCGTCGTAGCCGGGCCGGTTGTCCCAGGCGAAGCCGATGGAGGCCGCGTTGGTCTCGGTGACCAGGAAGGGCTCCTGACGGGAGGAGAACATCCAGTCGGCGGTCTGGTACATCGACCAGACGCCGGTGGTCTTCCAGACCTGCTCGTGGTCCTCGGGGGTGGGGTCGGGGAGCAGGAGGCCGTCCTGCATGTCGTAATACGGGTTGCCGGAGGCTATGTCGAGGCCGGCGGACAGTTCGTCGTCCGCCACTCCCTGGCGGGTGTAGGAGATGCAGGTGGTGACGAACTGGCCGGGGCGCGCGTACTCGCGGACGATGTCGGCCTGCCAGCCGATGAACTCGGTGACCTGGCGGGCCTGGAACTCCCGCCAGGCGACGTCGTACTGGGGCTGTTGGTTGCCGTCCGGGGTCCACAGGTCGGCCCAGGTGGACAGGCGGTGGGACCAGTAGACCAGGCCCCACTCCCGGTTGAGGGTCTCGACGTCCCCGTACTTGTCGCGCAGGTGGTCGACGAAGCGCTGGAAGACGCCCTGGTTGTGGAAGAGGTGCAGTCCCGGTTCGTTGTCGACCTGCCAGCCGATGATCGCCGGGTGGTCGGCGTACCGGGCGACGATCTTGCGGATGACGCGCTCGGCGTGGAAGCGGAAGGCGGGGTGGGTGAAGTCGGCCTCCTGGCGGCCGCCCCAGCCGATGCGCTTCCCGGTGGCGTACTCGCCGGTGATCTCCGGGTACTGGCGGGCCAGCCACGGCGGTACGGCGTACGTCGGTGTGCCGAGGATGACGGAGATACCGCGTTCGTGGGCGCCGTCGAGCACCGGCTGCAGCCAGTCGAGGTCGAACCGGCCGTTCTCCGGCTCCCAGGTCGACCACACCGACTCGCCCACCCGGATCACGGTGAAGTTCGCCTCGGCCATCAGGTCGAGGTCGGTCTTCAGCCGTTCGTCGGACCGCGATTCGGGGTCGTACGCAGGCATGTACTCGTGGTAATACGCGGCCCCGAACAGGACGCGGGCGGGTAGATCCGCCATGAAAGGAACCTCCGGGAGAGTTGAGGGGGTTACTGCTTGACGCCGCCGGTGGCCAGCCCGCTCTGCCAGTAGCGCTGGAGCAGGAGGAAGGCGATGACGAGCGGCACGATGGAGAGCAGGGAGCCGGTCACGACGAGTGGCAGCATGTCGCTGCTGGCGCCGCCTCCTCCGTTCTGTGCCTGCGCGGCCCAGGAGGAGAGGCCGACCGTGATCGGATACAGCTGCGGGTCGTTGAGCATGATCAGCGGCAGGAAGTAGTTGTTCCAGGTCGCGACGAGCGTGAACAACAGGACGGTGACCAGGCCGGGGGACAGCAGCCTGAGCGCGATCCGGAAGAAGATCCGCGCCTCCCCCGCGCCGTCGATGCGGGCGGCCTCCAGGAGGCTGTCCGGGATGGCGTCGGCCGCGTAGATACGCATGAGGTAGAGGCCGAAGGGGTTGACTAGAGAGGGCAGGATGATCGCCCAGGGGGTGTTGACCAGGCCGACCTTGGCGAACAGCAGATAGGTCGGGATCGCCAGGGCGGTGGCCGGGACCATGATGGCGCCGAGGACCAGGTTGAACGCGGCGCGGTCGCCGCGGAAGCGGAACTTGGCGAACCCGTATCCGGCGGCGGCCGCGAGCAGGGCGGCACCGACCGCGCTGACGCCCGCGTACGCGGCGGTGTTGAGCAGCCAGTGGACGAAGACGCCGTCGTCCTGGGTGAAGGTGGCTTTGATGTTCGCCAGGAGCTGCGGGGCGTCGGAGAACCACAGGC
The DNA here is from genome assembly GCF_055564995.1 of Streptomyces sp. NPDC028907. Classification (NCBI taxonomy): domain Bacteria; kingdom Bacillati; phylum Actinomycetota; class Actinomycetes; order Kitasatosporales; family Streptomycetaceae; genus Streptomyces; species Streptomyces sp. NPDC028907. Next base: position 458,527 of record NZ_JBVHVE010000005.1, on the reverse strand, counting down.
CGAAGCTGTTGATCAGGTCCTGGGTGCCCTTGGTCGAGGCGACCAGCAGCCAGAACAGCGGGAGGAGGAAGTAGGCAAGGGCCGCCAGCATGGCGATCGTCAGCGGGGTGCTGCGGCGGCGGGGAGCGGGCCGGCGCCGCCTGGGCGCGGTGGGGGCCGCCGCGGTCGCCGGCGACTGCAAGGTGGTCGTCATGCGGCCCTCCTGCGGTTCGTGGTGAGCAGGACGACGTAGGAGGCGATGACGATGACCAGTCCGAGGAGGAAGGAGACCGTGGCCGCGTAGTTGAGCTGGTTGCCGGTGAAGGCGAGGGAGTAGGAGTAGAGGTTGGCGGTGTAGGAGCTGCTGATGACGTCCGGGGCGATCTTCATCAGCAGATTCGGTTCGTTGAACAGCTGGAAGCTGCCGATCACCGAGAAGAGCAGGGTCAGCAGGAGCGCCGGCCGCAGCGCGGGCAGCTTGATCGACCGGGCGATGCGCCAGGCGCCGGCCCCGTCCATCGCCGCCGCCTCGTAGAGGTCCTGCGGGATGGTGCGCAGGGCGGCGTACAGGATGATCATGTTGTAGCCGACGAATTCCCAGGTCACGATGTTCGCCAGGCTGCCGAGCATCCAGCTCTCGCTGAGGAAGGCCGGGGCCGGGATGTCCAGTTCCCGGCTCACCTGGGCGAACGGGCCGAAGTCGGGGCCGTAGAGGTAGCCCCACATGAGCGCGGCGACCACGCTCGGGACCGCGTACGGCACGAAGATGCCCAGCCGGATCACGCGCGCCAGCCGCAGCAGACCACTGTCGAGGGCGAGGGCGAACGCCAGGGCCAGCAGCAGCATCAGCGGGACCTGGATCACGAAGAACAGGGCCACGCGACCGATGCCGTGCAGGAGGAGGGGGTCCTTGAGGGCGGTGACGTAGTTGTCCAGGCCGACGAAGACCGTGCCGCCGATGAGGCGTTGCTGGAAGAGACTGAGGTAGGCGGCGTAGCCGAGCGGCGCGAGGAACAGCAGGAGGAAGAGGACCAGGAACGGGGCCACGAACAGGGGGCCCGGACCGCCGAGCCGGCGGCGCGGTCCGGCTCGGCGTGGTTTCCGGGCAGGGGCGGCGGCGGTGGCTGCCATGTCAGGCCCCCTTGACCGTGAAGCCCTGGTTCTTGGCGTACGTCGTCAACCGTGACTGCCAGGCGCCGAGGGCTGCGACGGTGTCGGCCCGGTCGGCGAGGGACTTGCCGACGGTCTCGGTCCAGTCCTTCGCCGCCTGGTCCAGGAACGGCGGCCACTGGAACGTGGTCGGGACCGTGTCGCTGATGTCGGCGAAGACCTGGTTGACCTTCTGGCCGCCGTAGAAGGCGGGGGCATCCCCGGTGAAGCTCTCGTCCGCGAGCAGGGCCTTGGTCGCCGGGAAGAAGAACTGCTTGGTGGCGAACATCTTGGCGCTCGCCGGGTCGCTGTTGAGGAACTGGGCGAACTGGGCTGCCGCGATCGGGTTCTTGGTGGAGCGGATGACCGCGGTCGTGGAGCCGCCCCAGTTGCCCGAGACCGGCTTGGCGGCGTCCCACTGCGGCAGCGGCGCCGCCCGCCACTTGCCCGCGGTGGGCTTGGCGGACCCGGAGAGGAACGCCGGGCCCCAGGCGGCGGTGAGCCAGGTGGCGTACTTGCCCTTGTTGAACCCGGCGTACCAGCCGTCTGTGAAGTCCGGGTCGGTACTGATGACGCCTTCCTTCGCGAGCCCGCCCCAGTAGCCGGCGAGCTTCTTGGAGACCGCGTCGTCGACGCTGATGGTCAGGTCGCTCTTGCCGGAGGTGGCGTACGGCTTCGCGCCCGCCTGCCAGAGCAGTCCGTGCCAGGCGGCGTGCTCGTTCGCCGCGAGGTTGGTGAGGTAGACGTCCGGGTCGGCCTTGTGGAGCTTTCGGGCCGCGGCCGCGAACTCGTCCCAGGTCTTCGGCACTTGGATGCCGTGCTTGTCGAAGATGTCCTTGCGGTACAGCATGCCCATCGGGCCGGTGTCCTGGGGGATCGCCCAGACTTCGCCGCCGGGTCCGCTGACCTGTCCCCACGTCCAGTCGACGAACCGGTCCTTCAGCGCCGTGGCGCCGTACGGGCTCAGGTTCAGCAGGCTGTCCGTGATCGTGAAGGTGGGGATGGCCTGGTACTCGATCTGCGCCATGTCGGGCGCGCCGGTGCCGGCCTTGAGGGCGGTGCGCAGCTTCGTGTAGTGCGCGACGCCCTGACCGGCGTTGACGACCTTGACCTTGATCGCGGGGTACTTCTGCTCGAAGAGCGCGACTTCCTGCTGGATGTCCGGGGCCCAGGTCCAGAAGGTGAGCTGGGTCGGCGTCTTCATCGCCTTGTCGATGTCCGCCTGGCTGACCGGCTCGGTGGCGGCGGAGGAGCCGCCGGAGTCGCTGTCGCCACTGCACGCGGCGAGTGCGGCACCGAGGGAGACCGCTCCGGTCGCGGCGAGGAACCGCCGACGGCTCATGGAGGACGTGGGTACGAAGGATCTGGGCATGGTTGAACTCCCGCCGATGGGCATGGGCACGGCACGCCTGACGTGGGCGTGTCGCACGGGTGGGAAGGATGAGGTGTGAGGAGGGGCGAGGCACGGACGTCGCTACCAGGGCATCGGGGTCGCCGTGTTCGGGTGTGCGTCGCGCGGGCTGTGGCGGGCCCGCGCGTCGCGTGCCCTACAGCGGAAGTCCACGGTCGTGGAGGGTCTTCGAGGAGCGGTGAGCGCCGGCGGGCTCACCGCCCGGCCATGAACGGGTGACGCTCGGGCCGATGAACGTTGATCAGTCGGTGGTGCACGGTCCGTGTTCGGCCGGGGGTGCGTGTGCCGAGTCGTTCGAGCGGGAGGCCACGCGTTGCCCGCGTCCCGGGGTCTTCCGGGCCGGTGGGGGTGCGGTCGAGGAGCGGACGACGAGTTCGACCGGCGGATCACTCGCCGGTGCCGGATCCGCGTCCGGTTTCTCGATGGCCTGCACGAGGAGCCTGAGCCCTTCCTGGGCCACGGCGTCGAACGGCTGGCGCACCGTGGTCAGTGGTGGAGTGACGTAGGCCGAGACGGGGGTGTCGTCGAAGCCGACGACGCTCACGTCGTCCGGCACACGCAGGCCGGCTTCCGTCAGAGCGCGGATCAGACCGATGGCCATGTCGTCGTTGGCGGCGAACACCGCCGTGACGTCACCGGTGGAGGCGAACTGGCGACCCGCCGCGTAGCCGGACGCGGCGGACCAGTCGCCCTCGACGACGGGCGGCTGTTCCCTGCCCCGTGCCGACAGCGCCGCCCGCCAGCCCTCGATGCGGTCCCGGGCCGCGAACCACCGCTGTGGTCCGGCGAGATGATGGACCGTCACATGTCCGAGATCCAGAAGGTGTTCGGTGGCCTCCCGCGCCAGCGACTCGGCACCGACTCCCGCGACCACGGTCCGGGAGCCACCGAAAGTCCCGGGCGCGCCGAGGACGAGGACCGGTACGTCGACGCTGAGCGAGACTGATCCCTCGTCTCCCTCGTCGATCGGTTCCGACACGACGATTCCGTCCACACCCTGCTCGAGCAACGACGCCACGGCGCCGGAGACGCCCCCCGGGTCACCTTCCACCGTGTTCGACACCCGCAGGGCATAACCCGCGTCCCGGGCGGCCCGCTCGATTCGGATGAGCAGTGAGGCAGGTCCGTACAAGGCGGTCCCCAGGGTGACCACCCCGATGGTGCGGGAACGCCCCGACGCCAGTGCCCGGGCCGCGCTGTTCATGCGGTAGCCGAGTTGCTCGGCGGCGTCGAGAACGCGCCGACGCACCTCGGCGGACACGTACCGCTCACCGTTGAGGACCCGCGACACCGTCTTCTGCGAGACGCCGGCCGACCGGGCCACGTCCACGCTCCGCGGCGCCGCAGGGCTACCGCCCCGTCCTCCCACTCGCGTCATTCGTGTCTCCCGATGTCCGGCGGCTGAGATCCTAGCCCGTCACGTTCCGCCATCCGATGTCAGCTGACCGTCACGTATGACTGCGCTGTCATGACTGCGCAGTCATATCTACGCAGTCGAACAGAAGGTGTCAATCCTTCGCGCAACATCGCGGCAGCCCGGTCCGCGAGGCGGAACGCGGGTCAGGTGCGGTAGCGATCTCTCAGCCTGCGTACCGATCAACCATCTGAGCAGGCGTTTTCCGACTCATGGGCCACGACGCCTTCGCCCGACACGGCCTCGGCAGTGCCGCCCTGATGCTCATCAGCGCGCTGCACCAGCGCCCGACCGGACGGCCAGCGAGCTCGTCGGTACCTCCTCGGTCTCCCGCGCGACCACCTACCGGACCCCGCAACGCCTCGCCGACCACGGCCTCGTCCACCGCACCGGGGAGACCTGGTCCCTCCGAGAGGCGCTGGAGCGGCTCGCGGAACACCGGAGCAAAGCCGTGGTGGTCGTCCGAGACGGCTGCCCTGTGCTGGCCCCCGCGCGACGGCCCGATGAGATCCCGCCCGCGTGGCAGGCCCCGAATGGGCGCGTCCTCGACCCGGTCACAGGTCGTCCGGCCGCCGACTGGCGCGTCGCCACTGACGGCCAAGATGGTTCAGCCAGGTGTCGGTCGCGATGTCCAGGCGTTGTCGTCGAGTCGGGCCAGGAATCGGCCCGGAGTGCGGGCGCGGGGCGCCTCGCGTGAGTCCGCCAAAATAGTATGAGTGACCCGCAAGGCCGGTGACTTACCCCGTTTCTGCAGTTCAGGTGCTTACCGGTGGTGGATTCCAGGCAAATATCCCCTGGTGGATGTTGCGGAGTTCGTCACTTCGGGTAATGCGCCGCGAAGGCCGGGACGCGGCAACGGAGTTTCCGGCAGGACAGAAGATCCGGCTGTCGGTGAGGGAACTCCGTTGGGTGCTCGGGAATTGAGGAACCGTCTGCGTGGCGCCGGATTCATCCTCCGCTCCAAGGCACCAGAACTGATCTACCAGGCCGCAGCCCTCGGCCCTGCGAACCGGACCGATGCGTGCATCCCGAACTCTTCTCGTTGCTCATTGGTCGGGATGTTTGACTCTGGTGAAGTCAGTTGCCCGAGTGAAAACTGAGACGCCCAGAAACCTCCTGCCTGGGCCATTCGGGGCGGCATGCGGACGACATGTCGGCGTGCACCCGGAAGCACTCCCCCCGAACCATGCGATCCACGGATCCGCTGGGGCAGGACGGTACGCCGGCAGAGAAAGGGCACACGCACATGCACTCGGTCTCCGATCCAGCCCCGCCGCCGAGGGCGGGCAGCCGCGGGCACAGGCGCGGTTCCCGATGGTTCACAGGGAAGTTCCTGGTGCTATTCCTCGCCGTCGCCACGCTGCTGGGCGGCGCCGCCCTGGTGGCCCCGCAGTTCCAGGAGAAGGCCAGTGCGGCCGGCGACGATGTGGCACCCCGCGCCACGTCGTCACCAGGGGAAACCAAATTCCTCGAGGAGGTCGCCTGGGACATCGGCAACGGAAACGCCGGCGCGTCCCGCTACACCAGCATGCTCAACGCCGTACGGCAGCGCGCGTCGAGCAGCACCTTCCTGCACGACAACACGCACCGCACGCGTCCCGAGGCCAGCAACGAATTCTTCAGCGTCAACATCAGTGTGCAGGACGAGGGAACGAGCACCCCGAGCCAGATCCGGGTGCTCATCCGCGCCAGCGACCTGTTCGTCGTCGGCTGGCTCAACCAGAACGAGAACATCTACAACCGGCTCGAGGCCGGCACTCCCCCCCTCGGTACGGACGTCACGGCGCGCGACACCCCCTTCAACGGCAGCTACATCGATCTGGAGCGCCGGGCCGGCGACCGCGCGAACATCCCGCTCTCTCCCAACTCGGCCCGGCAGGCGGTCCGCGACTTGTCCAGGAGCGGGTCCAGCGCAGCCCAGCAGGCCCGCGGCCTGATCGTTCTCATCCAGGCGATCTCCGAGGCCGCCCGGTTCCGCCCGATCGAGAACCTGTTCCGCAACACCTACACCACCGAGGCGGCGCTTCCGGAGGGGCACATCCTGGACCTCGAGAACAGCTGGGACCCCATGTCCGAGATCGCCAACCGGGAGGTCAACAACCCGAACGACCAGCTCACCCAGGAACTCATGCGCCGGCACAAGAGCATGCTGGACAAACTCCAAATCTTCACTCCCAGGAATGTGCTCACCTTGGTGCTCGCGATAGCACTCTTCAGCCCCATCAAATGACGCCCCGGCCCCGCCGGTAGATCGGCGGCCCGGCCGCCCACGGCGCTGACGTCCACCCGGTGGGTCGGGCGAAGAACTCCCCGACGGCATCAGAACCTTGTGGCCGTCGGGGAGTCACTGCTGGTTCGGGAGCGATTGCCTGAAAGGGCATCCGCCATCGCGACGACTGCCTGAGGCCAAGACCGCCGATTCTCCGTACGTGCATACCGCTGCGGTACCTACTGCACGACCGCGGCCCCCTGTGCCGGCGAGGCCGCCACTCGCGCCGTACGAAAGGTGCCGGAGGCGAGCAGTGCCTCGGCGATCGTCGGGCTTCGAGGAAGGCGGGCGACGGCTCGGGCTTACGGTGACGCCCTCGGTGAGGCGGTTGAACTCGGCGTACACGGCCGGGGTGGACAGACCGCCGTCCGCGACAGCGAACACCCAGTGGAACGTGCCGCCGACTTCCAGTGGCGTCAGCAGCCACTGCACTCCAGGCCGGCATCCGGCCAGGCGGTCAGCGGCTCCCCGGGGACCGCCTCGCCAGGAGCACGCAGGCGTTTGCCGAACGCCTTGTCGGCATTCCCTTACACCGCTCCGCCCTCCGGGGCCAGCTTGTTGCACGCACGCATACGCACGCGCCCATGGTTACAACTGACAGGGTGAGTCCCGTCAGTCCCGTGATACCCCGAGGAGGGCTGCCTGACCTGGGTTCATCCCGGGACTGAACACCGACGCGGTTCGAGGTACCGTGCCCAGCCCCCGGGCCCCGCCCGCCAGTGACCGGCCCCGCAAATACAGTCCCGTCAGTCCCGTCGGCCGCTGCTTCCGGGCATGGCCGGTCATGCCGGCCCCTCCTCTGGAGGACGCACCGGCCAGGCTTCAGGACGGATTTACCACTCGGCGAAGAGTTCGGCGTATCAGTTCGTTCACGCCGTGCCGTGGCACGAGTCCGTCGGCGGCGGCTTGCATGCCCGTGTAGACGGTGCTCCAGATCATCAGTTCGATCCACCTCGCGGGAACTGCCGAGTCGAGTGCCCCTTCACGCTGGCCTCGCTCGATCTCGGCGAGGATCAGCTCGTCGACCTCTCGTGCGATACCGGCGTCAGCCTCAGAAGGCGTGCCTTCGGTGGTGGTGAACAAGAAGCTCACCCGATCACCAGCGTGCACCATCGCGGTGATAATCCGTTGGATCACCTCGAGCGCCGAGTCTGTGACGGGGCCAGCCTGCTTGATCGCGGTTTGCAGCGTCATCCACGAGTCGGTGATGAGTGCCGTGTGAAGGACCTGACGGTCGGAGAAGTACCGGTGAATGGTTGCTCGCCCCACGCCGGCGGCAGCGGCGATGTCACCCAGGCCGACGGTGGGATCGCGAGACCACTGCGTCGCTGCGGCATCGAGGATCGCCTGACGGGTGCGGGCGCGTTGAGGGGAGAGATCCATTGCGTCATGATACGTCGACGTCTTATAGTGAGAATATATGTCTCATTTAGAGAACACCTCTCCCATTACTGTCACCGGGGCAACCGGGGCGGTCGGCCGCCTGGTCGTCGCAGGACTACTTGACGCCGGTCACACGGTGCGCGGAATGTCGCGGCACCCGCAACGTGCCTCACTCCCGGATGGTGCGGACGTTGTCTTCGGCGACCTGGACGCCCCCTCCACGCTGAGGCACGCATTCGACGGTGCCGCGCAACTCGTCCTGATCGCGGTCCCCGAGACCGTTGAGGCGGTCGTCTCTCGCGCAAAGCAGGCGGGCATCAAGCACGTGGCCGTGGTCTCCTCCGCCGCCGTGACAGCCGGCTACGACACCACGCACAACGCGGTCGTCGAGCAGGCCGTCATGGGCTCGGGGCTGGGCTGGAGCATCGTGCGTCCCGGTGAGTTCGCGGCAAACTCACTCCTCATATGGGGGCCGGCAATCAAGACAGATCGCCGAGCTGTGGAGCCCTTTCCCGATCAGATCGGGCACCCCATCCATGAGGCCGACATTGCCGACGTCGTCCTGGCCAACCTGCTCGACCCACGCCGCCGCGGACGGATCGACACGATCATCGGACCGGACAGTCTCACCAAGCGCGAACAGGTTGCAGTGATCGCAGAAGCGATCGGAGAACAGATCACGCTCGATGAGGTCTCCGCCGAACAAGCCCGCGGCTTCTACCGAGCCCAAGGGGGCTTCGCGGCCGCGAACGCAGACTTCCTGTTCGGCTTCGAAAGCTACGACGGCGTCGAAGGCATCGCAGATGAACCCCATGACACGAGCGCACCGGACGACGACGCCTACGTCACACTTGATCAGATAACAGGAACCCCAGCTCGCACCTTCCGTCAATGGGCGCACGATCACGCCCCCGACTTCACTTGAGCACTGCATCTCGTCGCGCAACGAGATGGCGGCTGCGCCGGTGAGGCGGCGGGCCACCAGATCGGGTCATGGCGAGGTGGATCATGACTTCGGAGCGCGCGGGTTCAGGAGCGGTCAGCGCCCCGGGACCGTTGCCAGTTCTCATCGACGTTTCCGGACGGCTTGATCGCTAAGTGCTACCCCAACCGTCGGCAAACGTTGCTGGCTGCCACGTACAAGACCACCAGGCGCACCCGAGCCTGCGCACCACCTGGTCCCCGACGGAGGCGGCGAGCCGGCACCGTCGGGGACCAGGTCTCCTACCCCTTCCGGCTCGTCGACGCCCACGATCGAGGCTGGTTCGCTGTCGGAACCGTGCTCTGCCTGGCTTCGACACCGAGAAGCGGCCCCACTTGTCGATCTCGGACGCCGTGATCGACAGCCGAACTTGGCCGCACGGCGTACGCAAAGCGCAGGTCGGCAGGTGGGGCCGGCGGCGGCTGACAAGTGGAGCCACGGAACGCTGACCGAGCCACTCTGCCTATGCGTGGAGCCGAACAGCGCGGCGCCGGGAGTCCTCGTGGGGAGGACGGTGTAGATGAACGCGGCACAGTAGTCGAAGCCGGACGCCCCGGAGTTGCCCCGGTGGTAGGGGCCGCTGCTCTTCATGTAGATGTGGAGGTCCCGGCGCGCGGCGACGTCGAAGGACCCACCACGTGTCGACGGTCACGGAATTCCTCACCCTCAGGGCCACGAGTCCCCATGGGGACGACGATCGGGGGGAGTTGAGAGACTCCCGCTATGGGATCTTGGGGAACCTTGGGGCCGGCATTGTTGTCTCTGGCCGGTGTCGCACTCGGCGCTGGCGGGTCGATCTTTGGCCAGTACCTCGTGTCGCGGGCGAGTACCCGGCAGCTCGAAGTGCAGGAATCAGCCGCGCACCGCGCGGAGTTGAAGAACGCGGTCCTGAAGTTCCTCGGCATCGCGTCGCAGGTGGAGAAGGCGGCCCTCACGCACCCGGTCAGTGATGGCACGGCAGACGATGCGGTGCTCGACCGACTCGTCGATGACCTGTGGCTCGCGCAGGCGGAGATCGACCTGGCGGCCAGAAGCGAGCCCCTGCGAGGCTCTGCCTATCGTTACGCGTTTTGCCTGGTGCAGGCAGTCCGGGGCGAGATAGCCGACTCCTCTGCGCTGCGCGGGCCGCAGGCGCAGTTCATGGACGCCGCGTATGACGACATGTGGCCCGGCCAACGACGGGCAACCGGGGATTCGGCCACACCTCGGTGAGACGGGCAGAGGGTTTCGCCATGTCGGGCGGTTTGAGCGCTATCTAGTTATTCATCCAGATTCATCCTCTTTGGTCATGGGTAGCGCGGAGTGCCGCCGGCGAGCCGTGATCAGCGTGATACGCCGAGGGGCAGGGAAGCCGACGGCGTCATCCCGATCCGCTGCAGGCGCTATTGGCGGCTGAGGGTGCGTGTGATCCTGGCAGCGATGGTCGTGGCGAGAACCCAACCGACGGCGATCAGTAGGTAGGACAACCACTGGTAAACGCCGGTGGGTGCGAAGGCATTCTGCTGACCGAAGTCGATGACCGGCAGCAGGAGATCCAGGGTACAGATCGGGGCATTGAACCCGATCCACGACCTGGCCACCGACGACGCGGTCGCGGCCGTGGTGACCACCGACTACCTGCGCCGTCCGGCCATCGCCTCGAAGGCCATGGCCGACGACACCGCCCGGCACGCCGTCAACGAAGCCCAGTTCGACCGGTTCCGCCAGCAGGCCCAGTTCGTGCACCAAGAGGCAGCGCCGCAGCTGCAACGCATGGAACACAGCGCCCAGTTCCCACGTCTACGGCCGCAGCGGACGCCCCTCGGACCAGTTCATCCCCGGCTGGCCCTACTCCTTCGTCGCCGCCCTCGAATCAGGCCGGACGTCCTGGTGCCAGCTCCTAGACGCCTCCGTCTCGGGCCCGAGGACGACGTCGCCGAGATCACCGCCACCCAACTCCGCAGCGTGGTCGAGGACCTGATCGAGATGGGCCGCTGGGACGGCGGACACCCACGCTCAAGGAGTACGCCCTGGCCTATCCGCAGGGCGGGCGGCCGCCCAAGCACGGCAAGGAATTCCGCTTCGCCAAGCCGGACACCTGGGGCGACCCGGACGCGGCAACCGTGCACGTCACCGACCCGTACGGAACCGCCCGCGCGATGGCCTGGGACCGCATCCACCCCCGCCTGACCACCCGCTCCGCCTGGATCGACCACACCGGCGAACTCCCCATCATCGAAGGCACGCTGATCCGCCTCCAGATCGACCGCCTGCCCGCCGGAGGCGACCCCCTCCCGCTCTGGCTCTTGTCGTCCGCCACCGGCCTGAACAGCGAGGACGCCGACGTGCGCTGGCAGGCGTTCCTGAGGAGATTCGACATCGAGCACCTCTTCAGGCTGATGAAACAGACCCTCGGGTGGCCCCGACCGAAGCTGCGCACCCCCGAAGCCGGCGAGCGCTGGACCTGGCTGATCATCGCAGCCCACACCCAGATCCGCCTCCTGCGCGAGGCCGCCGCCGACCTGCGACGGCCGTGGGAGAAGCCCGCCGAACCCGGCCGGCTCACCCCAGCCCGGGTCCGCCGGGGGTTCAGAGACCTCCGCCCGCGCCTGCACTGCCCGGCCCGTGCACAGAAACCATCAACTCCCGGTCCTGGAAGGCCACCTGGCTCGAAGAACCGGCGGCCCGCCACCCGCTACGACGTGGCCAAGACCGTGAAACGACCCGAGAGCATCACCGAACGAAACCGACTCAGACCGTAAAGAACAAGCTTAGGGCGCGCCACCGTCGCACCGGCCGTCCCGGCCTGCCTGGCGGCGCAGCGATTCCGACCACTGTTCGCCAGCCGAGTGCGACGGGCCGCAGGGCTGGGCGCCTGTCAAGCGGGGCCAGAGGGCGCCTGCCTGTCACGGTAGGCGCGTGGACCCGTTCCGTAGTGGTTCTTGAACGCCCTGGTGAAGTGGGAAGCGTCTTTGAAACCGAGACCGAAGGCGATGTCGGTGATCGTCCGCCCCGCATGGCGAGGGTCCGTGAGGAGCCGCGCGGCGCGTTCGAGCCGCTGCTCCTGGATCGACCGGGAGGGTGTGGTGCCCTCGGCCCGGAAGAGCACCTGCAGATACCGGATGGACACACCGAGGGCGTCGGCGACCATGGTGGGCGAGAGCTGCGGGTCCGCGATGTGCTCCGCGATGTACTGACTGGCCCGCAGCCACTGTGCCGCTCGAGGGAGCGCCGAGCCGTCACCGGCGGCCGGCCCCTTCGGCAGCGCGGCCCCAAGGAGCTCCAGAACATTGATGCCGACCTGCTGGACGACATCGGGCGCCAGTTCCGCCGCGTGCCTGGTCAGGGAGCGGAGGTAGGGCGAGAACAGGGCGCCCACACCATGATCGCCTCGGACGACGGTCGCCGTCGCGCCCCGCGGCAGGCGGCAGTATGCAGTGAACAGGGCCCGGGGGATCCTCAGCGATACCAACCCGAACCGATCGGGACCAGTGATCCGGCACGGCCGGGCGCTGTCGTAGAGGGTGAACTCGCCCGGCTGCAGGACCGCGTCGCGCTCGTCCTGGGTCACGATGACCGAGCCACGGACGGCCAGGTTGACGAGGAAGTCGTCCTGTGGCGACCGGCGTATCAGTGACGGCGTCCTGAACACCGTGTGCGGATCGGCGTCAACCGTGGCCACCTGCATGCCGGCGATCGCGTGAGCGCTGACCCTCCCTTGGAAGCCCCCGGTGCGGTGCCGCGGCGCTGTGACGTCGTAAGGGACGAACGCCTCGCTGACCACCTGGCGCCAGTACGACAGCTGTGAGGGGTCATCGACCGTCGCTGTGGAGAATTCCAGACTCATGCGGTCCTACCTCGCTGCCGATGCCGCACGGACCACGGAGATCCGTGTGCGCGCAGAGTCAACAATCCCGTGCGGCGGGAGTCAAGACCCGGCCGACCGCCTCCCCCTACTTTCGGGGCGGGCCCGTGAACCGGCGCCCGACAGCGGCAGCCGCACCGGAATCGGTTGTTGCGAAATTCCCCTCCTTCCCCGGCGTCAGAAAAAGAGGAGAGATGACTACTTCCGACGAGATCATGAAGCAGTACATCGCGACAGAGGCTCGAGTGGACCTCATGCGGGACAAGTACGCCCTGGAAGAGGGCTATATCAACGACGACAGCACTCCATGGGTGCCCTTTGTCCCCAATGTCTTCATCAAGCACCTCACCTTCGACGTCCGTACCAGCAGCGCAGCGAACGTGCTGTGGGTGCAGGAGGGCGGTGTGCTCGGCCGCCACCGCCACCGCGGCCCGGTCTCCGGCTATGTGCTGGAAGGCAGCTGGCGCTACATGGAATACGACTGGGTCGCACGACCCGGCGACTTCGTACGAGAGAGCCCGGGGCGAAGCCACACGCTCTACTCCGAACGCGGCATGAAGACGATGTTCTGGCTCAACGGTCCGCTGGAATTCCTTGATGACGAGGACCGGGTGCTCGAAACGGTCGATGTGTTCTGGTTCATCGATCATTACGAAAGCCACTGCAAGGCCAACGGAATCGAGATCAACGAGAGGCTCTATTTGTAACACAGCCCCCTCACTGTGAGCGGCCCGCAGGGATGGAAGTCATGGTCCGCCCCTGCGAGACGCTCAACGACGACAGTCGCACCGGGACGGTCCGACGGACTCCGCCACCGGCCTGGGCACCGCCAAGGCGTCGCCGCCGCGAGGCGGTGTCAGGCATCGGCCAGTCCCGGGAGATGTTCGACGAGATGCATGGCGTGCAGTCGCACGAACTCGTCGTGCGTACAGCGCCCGCCGTAAGCCGAGTGGAAGGCGTGTCCGCCCGTGTGGCTGGCGAACGGGGCCACCGCGCCCACGAAGCCGGCCACAGCCTCGGTCACCGGCAGGTTCGGGTTCCAGCGGCGGTCCGTCGATCTCCGCACCGAGCGAGTGTTTCATCGCTCCGCGGCGCAGGAAGACCCGTTTCCCCGGAGCGCCTGCCGTCGCAACGTCTGGGTCAGGTTTCAGGCGCCTCGCGGCGCCAACGGGACACGCTTGGGGCGACCGAGGTCCCGAGCAGCACAAGAGGGCCGCGACCAGGGACGATGGGCGAGGTGAAGGGTGTCGTGGGGCGGTTGCGGGCGCCAGCCACAAAGCGAACCGAGTTCCGTCGCATGAACGCACCTGCATCGGATCGGCACCCGTCACACGGTGATGGTGTGCTGGAGGCCGAGCTGGCGCCCCCGTGCCGACTACTCCGATGCCGGTAGGCGTCGCCGAGTACGTTCAGCGTCGGTTCGGCGCTCTCGAACGTGCCCTCGATCCTGTCGTGGGCCGCGTGTACGACCTGAAGGGGCAGCTCGCACTTCGCCTGCCTGCCGGCAGCGGCACCGCGCCTAGCATCACTGCTCTCACCAGGCACTTTCCAAGCGCTCTTCCGTGACACGGAAGCCGTATTGCGCCCCCATGCAGCCCATCCGGACCATGTCGCCACGACACAGAGACGGGAGCCAGCCCTCATGCCTCACACGACCGCTTTCGCCAGGAACCAGTGGTACGTCGCCGCCTACAGCCATGAGGTGGGGCGGGAGTTGCTCGGCAGGACGATCCTCGGTGAGACCCTCGTGCTGTACCGCACGGAGGAGGAAGGGACGCCGGTCGTGCTGCACGACCGCTGTGTGCACCGCCGGTACCCGCTGTCCGAGGCTCCGACCCGGCTCGACGGTGACCGGATCGTCTGCGGGTACCACGGGTTCACGTACGACACGACCGGTACGTGTGTGTACGTGCCGGGGCAGAAGCGCGTGCCGCGGACCGCGCGGGTCGCCTCGTACCCCGTCGTCGAGCAGGACTCCCTGATCTGGGTGTGGATCGGCGACCCGGCGCTCGCCGATCCGCAGGGCATCCCGCGGGCCAGGCACCTCGACGCCCCCGGCTGGGTCACCGTGCGCGGTATGGAGCCCATCGACTGCGACTACGGCCTCCTGGTCGACAACCTCCTCGACCTGTCCCACGAGACCTACCTCCACGGCGGCTACATCGGCACCCCCGAGGTCGCCGAGACGCCGATCACCACGGAGGTCGACGAGGGCGCCGGCATCGTCCGGGTGAGCCGGCACATGGACGACGCCGAGTGCCCGCCGTTCTACGCCAGGTCGACCGGCATCGAGGGCCGGATCACGCGCTGGCAGGACATCGAGTACCACGCGCCCTGCCTGTATCTGCTGCACAGCCGGATCGCCCCGGTCGGTGTGCTGCCCGAGGCGGACGGCAGCGACCCGAACGGCTTCCACACCGAGATCACCTACGCCATCACCCCGTCCGGCGACGGCAAGGTGTACGACTTCTGGGCGGTCTCCCGGGACTGGGCGACGGACGACGCCGAGGTCACCGAGTTCCTGCGGGGCAACAACCACACCGTCGTGATGCAGGACGTCACCGCCCTCAACCTGCTCCAGCGGACCCTCGGCACCGAGCGGACCGGCTACCAGGAGCTGAGCATCAACATCGACACCGGCGGCCTGGCCGCCCGCCGTATCCTCGCCCGGCTGGTCGAGGAGGGCGACAAGCCCGTGGAGAAGGTCCTGTGAGCGGCAGCCCCACCGGCGAGATCTACCGCATCGACTGGCTGCCGGGCACCGACATCCTGCACGGCACCTGCCACTGCGGACGTGAGCACACCGCGCAGGACCCCATCGAGATGTGGGAGTGGATGCTCGCCCATCCACAAGGACACCAGCCCCAGGGACAGCAGCCACCAGGGCAGCCGCCGCAGGGCCACGAGCCGCGAGGAAACAGCTCATGACCGTGTACGAAGCCGAACTCGTCGTCGACCGCAGGGAGTCGGCGGCCGACGGCGTGCTCGCCCTCACCCTGCGCCACCCGCTCGGTGAGCCGCTCCCGGAGTGGGAGCCCGGGGCCCACGTCGACGTGGTCCTCGGTCCCGAACTGGAGCGGCAGTACTCGCTGTGCGGCGATCCGGCCGACCGGGACACCTGGCGGATCGCCGTGCTGCGGGAGCCGGACGGGCGGGGCGGATCCGCCCATGTGCACGAGCAGTTGGGGCAGGGCGACAAAGTACGGGTGCGCGGGCCGCGCAACCACTTCGCCCTGCGGCCGGCGCCCCGCTACCGCTTCATCGCGGGCGGCATCGGCATCACTCCGATCCTGCCGATGCTGGCGGCGGCGGATGCCGCGGGCGCGGAGTGGAGCCTGCTGTACGGCGGACGGTCGCGCCGGTCCATGGCGTTCACCGAGGAGTTGAGCCGCTACGGCGGCGACCGGGTCACCGTCGCGCCGCAGGACGAGAGCGGCCTTCTCGACCTCGCCTCGGTGCTCGACGACGTCCCCGAGGGCACCCTCGTCTACTGCTGCGGACCCGGGCCGCTGCTCGACGCGGTGGAGGCGCGCTGCCCGGCCGGGCTGCTGCATGTGGAGCGGTTCGCGCCGAAGGAGCAGGCGGGCGGCGAGAACACGGAGTTCGAGGTCGAGCTCGCGCAGAGCGGCCGGACGGTCACCGTGCCCGCGGACGTGTCCGTGCTGGACGCCGTGCGCGCCGCCGGTGTCGAGGTGCTGTTCTCCTGCACCGAGGGCACCTGCGGGACCTGCGAGACCGACGTCGTCGACGGCACCCCGGACCATCGGGACTCCGTGCTCACGGCCGAGGAGCGGAAGAGCGGCGAGACGATGATGATCTGTGTGTCCCGGTGCCGTGGGAAGCGGCTCGTGCTGGACCTGTGATCCTGAGGTCGGCCTCGATCCGGGCCACCGCCGCGAGCAGATGGGGCAGCAGGTCCGTTCGGATCGAGTCCACCGAGGTACGGCCGGCGTGCACCGCGATGTTCACGCCGGCCACCACCTCGCCGTCCGGTTCCCGCACCGGGGCGGCCACCGACCGGAGTCCCTCCTCCAACTCCTGGTCGACGATGGCGTATCCCTGCCGCCTGACGCGCCCCAGTTCCGCCCGCAGGTCGTCCGGCGAGGTGATCGTGCGTGCGGTCAGCTGCTTCAACTCCGCTCCCCCCAACCGGAGTTCGACCTCCTCCTCCGGCAGATGGGCGAGGATCACCCGGCCCACCGACGTCACATACGCCGGGAACCGGGTCCCCACCGTGATGGCCGCCGTCATGATGCGCCGGGTCGGGACTCGCGCCACGTACACGATGTCGTCGCCGTCCAGGACGCACAGCGACGACGACTCCCGTACCTGCGCCACGAGTCGTTCGAGGTGCGGCTCGGCGATCTGCGGCAGGGTGACGCTGGAGAGGTAGGAGTAGCCGAGCTCCAGCACGCGCGGGGTGAGGCGGAAGTGGCGGCCGTCCTGGTGGACGTAGCCGAGGTCGACGAGGGTGAGCAGCAGACGACGGGCGGCGGCGCGGGTCAGCTCGCAGGTCTGGGCGACCTCGCTGAGGGTGCGGGCGGGGTGGTCGGCGTCGAAGGAGCGGATCACGGCGAGGCCGCGCTCGAAGGACCTCACGAAGTGCGGTGCGCGGTCTGCCGGAAGCATCGCCACCTCCAATAGTGTCAACAATTTTGTCGGCGAACTCATTGACCCGGACCGGTTGAGACTTCTACCTTCCCGCTGAGCGTTCCCGCGCACTACTGTGCGCCTTGCGCACAACCTGTCGGAACACCGCTGCACCCGTTGTCTGTACAGGAGGAGCCATGCGTCGTCTGTCGGCCGGTCTCACCGCCGGCGTCCTGCTGCTCGTCGCGACGGCCTGTGGCTCGTCCGACGACGGTTCGTCGGGCGCGGGCGCGTCGTCCGGCGGAGTCACCACCGTCAAGGTCGGACTCATCCCGATCGTCGATGTCGCGCCGCTGTATCTCGGCCAGAAGCAGGGGTTCTTCGAAAAGCGGGGCCTGAAGCTGGAGTTCACCACCGCGCAGGGCGGCGCGGCGATCGTGCCGGGTGTGGCGAGCGGGCAGTTCCAGTTCGGGTTCAGCAACGTGACGTCCCTGATGGTCGCCCAGTCCAACGGCGTTCCGGTGAAGGCGGTCGCCAACGGCATCGCGTCGACCGGCGTGGCGGGCGAGGACTTCGGCGCTCTCATGGTCAAGAAGGGCAGCGAGCTCAAGTCCCCGAAGCAGCTGGCGGGCAAGAAGGTCGCCATCAACACGCTGAAGAACATCAACGAGACCGCCGTGCGCGAGTCCGTGCGCAAGGCCGGCGGCGATCCGGACGAGGTGGACTTCGTCGAGCTGGCCTTCGACCAGATGCCGGCCGCCCTCGACCAGGGCCAGATCGACGCCGCCATGGTCGTGGAGCCGGCGACCGCCACCATCAAGAGCCAGGACGGCGTGGAGATCGCCTCCCCCCTGGTGGACGTCGCCCCGAACCTCACCGTCGCCATGTACTTCGCCTCCACGCAGTACGCGCAGCAGAACCCGGAGGTGGTGAAGAAGTTCCAGGCCGCCACCGCCGAGTCCCTCGCCTACGCCGACGCCCACCCGGACGAGGCCCGCCAGATCATCACGACGTACACGAAGATCCCGGCGGACGTGCTGGCCAAGGTCACCCTGCCGAAGTGGCCGGCCGAGGCGAACCGGTCCTCCATCGAGGCCCTGATGAAGCTCGGCGAGACGGACGGCCTCTTCAAGAAGACGCCCGACCTGGACGCGCTCCTGCCGTGAGGGGCCGGAACGTCGCACTCGGTGCGGCCGGACTCGCGGCCTTCCTCGCCCTGGGCGAGGCCGCGCCGCGGCTCGGCCTGGTCAAGGAGGCCTACGTTCCGCCGACGAGCCGGATCGCCGAAGCGCTGGTGGACGAGGCCGCCGACGCCGCCTTCTGGAGCGCGCTCGGCGACACACTCACCGGCTGGGCGCTGGGCCTCGCCCTCGCGGTCTGCGCCGGTGTCGTCGTGGGCGTGGCCGTATCGGTCGTGCCGTATCTGCGCGAGGCGACGGCGTCCACGATCGAGTTCCTGCGCCCCATCCCCTCCGTGGCACTGATCCCGCTGGCGGTGCTGCTCTACGGCACCGAACTGAAGTCGGTGCTCCTGCTGGTGGTGTACGCCTCCTTCTGGCAGGTACTGATCCAGACCCTGTACGGCGTCCAGGACGTCGACCCGGTCGCCGAGGAGACGGCCCGCAGCTACGGCCTCGGAACCTGGGCACGCGTCCGCCATGTGCTGTGGCCGACGGCCCTGCCGTACGTCATGACCGGGGTGCGGCTGGCCGCGGCGGTGGCGCTGATCCTCGCGATCACCGCCGAACTCGTCATCGGCGCCCCGGGGTTGGGCCGGCAGATCGCGGTCGCGCAGACCTCGCAGGCGGTCCCGGAGATGTACGCGCTGATCGTGGTCGCCGGGCTGCTGGGGCTGCTCATCAACGTGGGCGCGCGGACGGTGGAGCGGCGGGCGCTGGCCTGGCACCAGTCGGTGCGCGGGGAGGTGGCGGTGTGATCGGACGCCTGCTGCTGAGGCTGCTCTTCGCCGTCGCGCTGCCCGCGGTGCTGGTCGCCGTGTGGTGGGCGGCGTCGAGCGGCAGCAACGACCCCTTCTGGCCGCCGCTGCGGACGATCCTGGATACCTTCCCGGACGTCTGGACGGCCGACCGCCTGCGCACGGACGTCGTACCGAGCCTCCTGCGTCTCCTGGGCGGCTACACGCTGGCCGCCGTGGTCGGAGTCGCGCTCGGCACGGTCATCGGCTCCTACCGCGGGGTGCGCGCGGTCTGCGAGCCGGTCCTGGAGTTCCTGCGGGCCGTGCCGCCGCCCGTGCTGGTCCCGGTCATCATGCTGTTCGCGGGCATCGGCGACGCGATGAAGATCGTCGTCATCGCCAGCGGCTGCGTCTGGCCGATCCTGCTCAACACCGTGGAGGGCGTGCGCGCGGTCGACTCGGTGATGCTGGAGACGGCCCGCTCCTACGGTGTCACCGGGGTCGCCCGTCTGCGCCATCTCGTGCTGCGCTCGGCGAGCCCGCAGATCTTCGCCGGACTGCGCCAGGCCCTCTCCATCGGCATCATCCTCATGGTCATCAGCGAGATGTTCGCCGCGAACAACGGCATCGGCTTCACAGTCGTCCAGTTCCAACGCAGCTTCGCCATTCCCGACATGTGGACCGGCATCCTCGTCCTCGGTCTGCTCGGCTTCCTGCTGTCCGTCGTCTTCCAGCTGGTCGAGCGCCGGGTGCTCGGCTGGTACCGGGGTCTGCGCGCGACCACCCGGCGGTCCTGAGTGAACTGAAGTGAAGGGGCGGGTCATGCTCGACGTACGCGGTCTGAAGAAGGTCTACGAGGGTTCCGGACGGCGCGTGGAGGCGGTGCGTGATCTCACCTTCACCGTCGACGCGGGCGAACTGGTCTGTCTCGTCGGCCCGTCGGGCTGTGGCAAGACGACCCTGCTGAAGTGCATGGGAGGGCTGCTCACGCCGACGAGCGGCGAAGTTCTCCTGGAGGGGCGGAGGGTGGACGGTCCGCCGCCCGGGACGGCGTTCGTCTTCCAGGAGTACGGACGCAGCCTGTTCCCGTGGATGCGGGTCGGCGAGAACGTCGAACTCCCCTTGAAGCAGAAGGATTTGAGCAAGGCACGACGCCGGGAGCTGGTGCGTGACGCACTGGAGTCGGTGGGGCTGACGGACGCCGTCGGAGCGTATCCGTGGCAGCTGTCCGGCGGCATGCAGCAGCGCGTCGCCATCGCCCGCGCGCTCGCGTACGAACCCCGGGTGCTGCTGATGGACGAGCCGTTCGCGGCCGTGGACGCGCAGACACGGGCCGATCTGGAGGACCTGGTACGGGGGCTGTGGCGGGAACGCGGGATCACGATCCTGTTCGTCACCCACGACATCGACGAGGCCGTGTACCTGGGCGAGCGGGTGCTCGTCCTGTCCGCCTCACCCACCGTCGTCCAGGAACAGCTGAAGGTCGACCTGCCCGCCGAGCGCGACCAGCTGCACACCCGCGTCGACCCGCGCTTCGCCGAGCTGCGCACCCATGTGTACGAGCAGATCCAGGCGGCGAAGCGCGGGGTCGTGCGGGACGCGATCACGAAGTCGGATACGCCTCCACCTCGCTGAACTGACCAGCCGACCAACCGGTGTTGGCGCTGACGGACAGCCGCAGATGGCGCAGGTTCGTGCCGGCGGGCAGGGCGACGGTGGCGGTGTTGCCGGTGGCCGGGTCGAAGCGGTAGCCGGTGGCGCCGACGACCGTCGAGTAGGTGGAGCCGTCGGTGCTGCCCAGCACGGTGACGGTCTGGGTGCGCGCGCCCCAGGCCGAGGAAGGCGGCAGCTTCAGCACCAGTCGGCGTACCGCCTCCGTCGAACCGAGATCCACCGTCAGCGCCTGCGGGAAGGCGTTGTTGGTGGACTCCCAGTAGGTGTTGGCGTCACCGTCGACCGCTTTGCCGGGGGTGTAGACATCCTGCGATCCGGTGGCGGTGGCCGGCCGGCCCTTGGCGAGGTTGCGGTTCGGATCCGGGTCGGGGTTGCCCTGACCGGGCTGCGGCCAGGTCGAGCAGTCGGACCAGGTGCTGTTCCAGCCGGAGTTGCCGCCGCCGTCGGTGAGGGTGAAGGTGCCGGAGCCTGCCGGGTAGGGGCAGTTGTACACGCCCGCCGCGCCGACACCGCTCGCCGTGACGTCGCGGAAGGTGGCGGCGCCCTGGGTCTCGGCCTGGACGACGACCGTACCGGTGTTCCGTACGGTGGCGCCGTCGACGGTGATGTTCTTCGCCGCGAAGCCACGCCCGCTCCCCGACACGAACTCGAAGGCGCTGTACGGGCTGTCGGTGACGGTCGTGTTGGTGATGCGGACGTCGGCCTCGATGGCGCTGTCGTAGGAGTCGACGCGCAGGGCGCCCATCGGGTGGTTCCAGTTGGGGTTCATCGCGCCCGTGCGGACCAGCGTGTTGCCGTCGACCGTGATCGTGCCGGCCAGCGGGTGGAAGGGGTCGAGGAACTTCTGGTTGGAGATCGCGATACCGCTGCCGAGGGCGTTGGTGTCGGCGATCAGGTTGTCCTTGACGGTGATGTCGGTGCCGCCGTAGACCGCGATGCCGTTGGCGAGGTTCGGCTGGGTGATCGTGTTGCTCTCGAAGCTGCTGTTGGTGTCCGGCGCGTACAGCGACCACATGGCGAGCGCGTCGTCGCCCTGGTTGCGCAGGAAGTTGTGGCGGACGCGGACGCCGCGCGCGTTCCCGTTGAGGTTGAGTCCGTCGGCGGTCATGTCGAGGAACCGGTTGTTCTCGACGACGAGGTTGTCGTTGCTGCCCATCAGCCAGAGGCCGACCTTGAGGTGCTGGAGCCACATCCCGGAGACGGAACTGTTCGGCCCGAGCGAGCCGTTGACGAAGTTGTCGGGGTCGGAGTCGACGCGCTCGGTGACCTCGCCGATGACCGCGAAGTCCTTGATGTGGACGTTGCCGGTCGAGCTCGACTGGTCGATGAAGCGGGAGGTGCGCACGACGGAGTGCCAGTGGCCGGCGCCCTGGAGGGTGACGTTCTGGACGCCGTTCAGGGACGAGCCGAGCCGGTACTCCCCCGGCGGGATCCAGACCACGCCGCCCTGCGCCGCGGCGATGGCGTCCCGGAAGGCCTGCGTGGAGTCGCCCTGGCCGCTCGGGTCGGCGCCCTTGGAGATGACGGACACCGATCCGGCCGGCTGCGTGGCGGGCCCGGCGGCCTGCTCGAAGTCGGCGACGTCGACCGTGACCTGGACGCCGGTCGCCTCGACGGCGACCTTGTCCCCGGCCCGCACATCACGGCCGAGCAGCAGGCGGGCGTTGTCGTAGAAGTGGTGAGTCCTGGCGCCCGGGATCCACGGGGTGTCCACGTACGAGTACTTGGACGTCACGGGGATGGTCCGGTCGAGCCGGGTGCCGTTGACGTACACGTTCAGGGACCCGGACTGGCCGTCGGGGACGCTGTAGGCGACGTTCACCGCGTTGGCCGCGCGCGGCACGGTGAACTCGACGCGCCGGCCGGAGTCGAGCCGTACCGCCTGGCGGCCCGAGGCCTCGGAGGCGAGGGTGCCCTGGGTGTGGTCGGGGCCGATCCTCGTGCCGGTGGTGGTGGCGGACTCCGCCTCGACGGAGGTGAAGGGGAGGGTGGCACCGGCCGCAGCCCGGGCCGTGGGGGCGGTCGCGGTGAGCAGGCCCGCCGCCAGAGCGGCGACCATCACGGATGGCATGACCCTGACATTCCTGGATCTGTAGGTGTGCATGTGCTGGTCCCTTCGACAGTGGGGGGTGCGGTCTCAGGCGCGCAGCCAGACCGCGGTGTCCTTCGGCAGCCTCCCTTCGGTGTCCAACGGCGCGCTGCTGACGAGGAGTTCGGTGTACGTGGGCAGGTCGGTCGGCTGGTCGGCGAGGTTCACCAGGCACAGCGCGCCCTCGCCGCGGCGGAAGGCGAGGACCCCCTCGGGGGCGGGCAGCCAGGTCGGCGGGCCCTCACCGAAGACGGGCCGCAGACGGATCGCCGTGCGGTAGAGACTGAGCATCGAGCCGGGGTCCGCGGCCTGGCGGTCGGCGGCGTACGACGCCCAGTCGGCGGGCTGCGGCAGCCAGGGCTCGCCGCCGAATCCGGCGTACGGCTCCCCCGCCGCCCAGGGCAGCGGCACTCGGCACCCGTCGCGGCCCGGGTCGGTGCCGCCGGAGCGGACGTGCATCGGGTCCTCGATGCGGTCGAGCGGGATGTCCGCCTCGGGCAGGCCGAGTTCCTCACCCTGGTAGACGTAGACCGCTCCGGGCAGCGCCAGCGAGAGCAGGGCAGCCGCGCGGGCGCGCCTGGTGCCCAGGGCGAGGTCGGTCGGGGTGCCGAAAGCCTTGGCCGCGAAGTCGAATCCGGTGTCGGCGCGGCCGTAGCGGGTGACCGTGCGGGTGACGTCGTGGTTGCACAGGACCCAGGTGGCGGGGGCGCCGACCGGGGCGTGCTCGGCGAGGGTCTCGTCGATCGAGGCGCGCAGCCGTCGCGTGTCCCAAGGGCAGGACAGGAACGCGAAGTTGAAGGCGGTGTGGAGCTCGTCGGGGCGCAGGTAGCGGGCGAAGCGTTCGGTGTCGGGGAGCCAGACCTCGCCGACGAAGATGCCGCCGTACTCGTCGGCGATCGCACGCCAGGAGCGGTAGATGTCGTGGAGTTCGTCGCGGTCGACGTACGGGTGCGGGTCGCGGCCCTCGACGAAGTCCGGCAGGCGGGGGTCCTTGGCGAGGAGGGCGGCGGAGTCGATGCGGACGCCGGCGACGCCGCGTTCGTACCAGAAGCGCAGGATGTCCTCGTGTTCGCGCCGGACGGCCGGGTGGGCCCAGTTGAGGTCGGGCTGCTCGGGGGCGAACAGGTGCAGATACCAGGTGCCGTCGGGGAGCCTGGTCCAGGCCGGGCCGCCGAACTGGGAGCGCCAGTCGTTGGGCGGCCGGTCGCCGCCGTGGCCGGCCCGGAAGTGGAACAGCTCCCGCTCCGGTCCGCCCTTCAGCGCCGCCCGGAACCAGGGGTGCTGGTCCGAGACATGGTTGGGCACGATGTCGACGATCGTGCGGATGCCGAGTTCGTGCGCCTCGGCGATGAGCTTCTCCGCCTCGGCGAGGGTGCCGAACGCCGGGTCGATGGCGCGGTAGTCGGCGACGTCGTAGCCGCCGTCCTTCATCGGGGAGGCGTACCAGGGGGTGAACCACAGGGCGTCCACGCCGAGTTCGTCGAGGTACGGCAGCCTGGCGCGGACGCCGGCGAGGTCGCCGGTGCCGTCGCCGTCGCCGTCCGCGAAGCTGCGGACGTAGACCTGGTAGATGACGGCGGTGCGCCACCAGTCCGGTTGGTTGCGGGCAGGGTCGGGCTGGGCCACGGTGCGTCCCTTCTGTAGGGGAGGTGAGGGCGTCAGCCCTTCGAGCCGCCCGCGCCGATCCCGGCGATGATGTGCCGCTGGAAGACCAGGAACATCGCGACCATGGGGATGCTGGCGATCACCATCGCGGCGATGAGCACGGTCAGCGGGATGTTCTGCGACAACTGCACGAGCGCCACGCTGATCGGCTGTTCGTCGGTGTCGGAGAAGACCATCAGCGGCCACAGGAAGTCCTGCCACACGGCCACCAGCGCGAAGATCGAGACCACGCCGAGGACCGGGCGGGACATCGGCAGCACGACGGACCACAGGATGCGCAGCTTCCCGGCGCCGTCGATCTCGGCGGCCTGGAGGACATCGCGCGGGATCTGGTCGAAGAACCGCTTCAGCAGATAGAGGTTGAAGGCGTTGGCGACGGCCGGCAGCCAGATGGCGAGCGGGTCGTTGAGCAGACCGAGGTCGGCCACGGTGAGGTATTTCGGTACGACCAGTGCCTGGGCCGGGACCATCAGGGTGGCGAGGATGCCGCCGAGGACGACCTTGCCGAGGACGGGCCGCAGCTTGGACAGCGCGTAGGCGGCGGCCGTACAGAAGACCAGCTGGAACAGCCAGGCACCGGCGGCCTGGACGACGGTGTTCCACAGGTGGGTCGGCAGCTGCATCAGGTCCCAGGCGTCCGTGTAGCCGCTGAGCCGCCACCGCTCGGGCACGACGGTGGGCGGGGTCCGCGTCACCTCGTCCGGTGACTTCATCGCGCCCGTCACCATCCAGTAGACGGGGAAGAGGAAGGCCAGTGTGAACAGCAGGACGGTGCCGGTGAAGACGGACCAGTAGACGGCCCTGCCACGCGGACGGGCCAGCGCCGCCGGAGAGACGAGGGTCCGGGTGCTCATACGTCCTCCCCCGAGGTGCGTGTCAGCCGCAGATACACGGCGGAGAAGGCACCGAGGAGCGCGAGCAGCAGGACGCTGAGGGCGCAGGCACCGCCGAAGTCGTTGTAGAGGAACGCGTACTTGTAGATCAGATAGAGGACGGTGACCGTGGCGTTCTCGGGTCCGCCGCCCGTGATCACGAACGGTTCGGTGAAGACCTGCATCGTGGCGATGATCTGTAGGAGCATCAGCATCAGGATCACGAAGCGGGTCTGCGGGACGGTGACGTGGCGGATGCGCTGGAGCAGGTTCGCGCCGTCGAGTTCGGCGGCCTCGTACAGCTCGCCCGGGATGGACTGGAGGGCGGCGAGGTAGATCAGCACCGTGCCGCCCATGTTGGCCCAGGTGGCCACGATCACCAGGGACAGCAGCGCCGTGTCGGCGCCGTTGGACCAGTTCGAGGTGGGCAGGTGCAGGAAGCGCAGCGCCTCGTTGGCGAGTCCGGTGCCGGGGTCGTAGAACCACTTCCACAGCAGGGCGCTGACCACGGGCGGGATCATCACCGGCAGGTAGACGACGACTCGGAAGAACGTCTTGGCGTGCCGCAGCTCGTTGAGGACGAGGGCGAGTACGAAGGGGATGGCGAAGCCGACCAGCAGGGCGAGGAGGGTGAAGGTGAGGGTGTTGCGCCAGGCCGCCGCGAACTCCGGGTCGGCGAAGACGCGGGTGAAGTTGGCGGTGCCGACCCACTCGGGGTCGCTGCCGGGCGTGTACTTCTGGAAGGCGATCACGACGGCTCGGATCGCCGGGTACCAGGAGAACAGGGCGAAGCAGACGAGGCCGCCGAGGAGGAATCCGTAGGCGCGCACCTGGTCGGTGAGGCGGCGCCGCCTCCGGTCCCCTGCCGGGGGCGGCGCCTGCATCGGGCGGACCGCGACCTTCGCCACGGTCCGTCGCTGAGCCGTCTCGGTCATGGCCCGTCAGCCCCGGGCGAGGATGCTGTCGATCTTGTCGGAGGCGTCCTTCAGGAGCTGGTCGATGTCGGCGTCCTGCTTGGTGAGGACGGCGGAGACGACCCCGTCGAGGACGGAGTAGATCTGCTGGGCGTGCGGGGGCTCGATCTTCATGTCGAGGCTCTGGTTGCCGTCGAGGAAGGCCTGGTAGTTCTCCACCGGGACGTTGGCGTTGGCCTCCTTGACCTGCTGGTCCTTGACGTCGGCGGCGCCCGTGAACAGGCGGGGTTCGGGCAGTCCGACGGGGGCGTCGTTCTGCTGGGCGCGGGCGTAGTCGCCGAGGAAGCCGTCGCCGGGCGTGAGGAACATGTGGTCCAGCCACTTCAGTCCGGCGCGGATCTGCTCGGGGCTCGCCTTCTTGTTGAACATGTAGCCGTCGCCGCCGATGAGCGTGCCCTGGCCGCCGGGCATGGGGGCGAGCGCGAGGTCCTTGTAGTCGCCGCCCTTCTCCTTGACCAGGATCGGGATGTTGTCGGGGGCGGAAAGGTACATGCCGAGCTTTCCTGAGCCCATCATCTGCTGGACGTCGTTGATGACCAGGAGCTGCTTGCTGCCCATGGAGTCGTCGGTCCAGCGCATGTCATGGAGGTTCTGGAGCACGGCGCGGCCCTCGGGGGTGTCGACGGTGGCCTTCTTGCCGTCGGCGCTCACGACGTCGCCGCCCTGGGAGTAGAGCTCGGCGGTGAAGTGCCAGCCGCCCTGGTTCTGGGCGCTGTAGTCGGCGTAGCCGACGGTGCCGTCGCCGAGGCCGGCGATCTTCTTGGCGGCGGCGCGCAGTTCGTCCCAGGTGGCCGGGGGCTTCTCGGGGTCGAGGCCGGCCTGCTCGAAGAGCTTCTTGTTGTAGATCAGGCCCATCGAGTAGCCGGTGCGCGGAATGCCGTGGATCCTGCCGTCCACGGTGTAGATGTCGCGCAGCTGCTGCTGGATGGTGTCGTAGCTCTTCAACTCCTTGACATACGGCGTGAGATCGGCGGCCTGGTCGATGTCCACGACGTGCCGGGCGTCCGTGAAGTACGTGTAGAAGACGTCCTCCATCTGCCCGCCGGCGAGTTTGGCGTCGAAGGTCTTCGGGTCCTGGCAGGGGAACGCGTCATGGGCGACGACGTCGATGTCCGGGTTCTGCTTCTCGAAGGCGGCGACGTCCTGCTCGAAGAACTGCCGGTCGACCTTGGCGCTCTTGGGCGGCATGCAGTTGACCGTGATGCGGGTCTTGCCGCTCGCGGAGTCGTCGCTCGCCCCGCAGGCGGAGGCGGCGAGAGCCAAGGAGCAGACGCTGAGCGCGGCGAAGGTACGGCGGAACCCGGTGCTTCTCATCGGTGGACCCCTCTGGGCAGGAGCGGTGGGCGCCGCACACTCAAGCACCGCCGACATCTGAACGCAAGATGTCGCGCGCAATTTGCAATTTTTGAACAGCCAATGGGATCTCAGGGACGAGGCACCTGCGCGGTCGATCCGCGCACCACCAGTTCCGGCTCGAAGAGCAGTTCCTCGGCGGGCACGGCACTGCCCGCGATCTGCGCGTTCAGCAGCTCCACCGCCGCCCTGCCCATGGCCTCGATGGGCTGCCTGACCGTGGTGAGCGCAGGCTCGGTGCAGTTCATGAACGCCGAGTCGTCGTACCCGACCACCGAGATCCGCGAGGGGACGCCGAGCCCCTTGCGCCGGGCGGCCCTGATGGCACCGAGCGCCAGCGGGTCGCTCGCGCAGATGATGCCGGTGACGCCTCGGTCGATCAGCCGGGAGGCGGCGGCGTGACCGCCCTCGATCGAGAAGATGGCCCGCGCCACCCGCTCCTCGGGCAGGTCGCCGGCGACACTCCGCGCCGCGGCCAGCTTGCGCGCCGACGGCATGTGGTCGGCCGGCCCGAGCACGAGTCCGATGCGCTCGTGCCCCAGCGAGGCCAGGTGCCGCCAGGCCTGCTCCACGGCCACGGCGTCGTCACAGGACACGGCGGGGAAGCCCAGGTGCTCGATGGCCGCGTTGACCAGCACCACCGGGATGTTGCGGTCGGCGAGCTCCTTGTAGTGGTCGTGCGGCGCGTCGGCCTGGGCGTACAGCCCGCCGGCGAAGACGACACCGGAGACCTGCTGTTGCAGCAGCAGCGCGACATAGTCGGCCTCGGAGACGCCGCCCTTGGTCTGCGTGCACAGCACCGGGGTGAGCCCGAGCTGGGCGAGCGCACCGCCGATCACCTCGGCGAACGCGGGGAAGATCGGGTTCTGGAGCTCGGGGAGCACGAGGCCGACGAGGCGGGCGCGTTCGCCGCGCAGCTGCGTGGGCCGCTCGTAGCCGAGGACGTCCAGGGCGGAGAGCACCGCCTGCCGGGTGGCCTCGGAGACGCCGGGCTTGTCGTTGAGCACCCGGCTGACCGTGGCCTCGCTGACCCCGACCTTCTTCGCCACTTCAGCAAGTCGTCGCGTCATGCGCGCAAGAATAGCGCAAGGATTGCAAGCCATTTGCGTCGGTCTTCTGACGGGGCGCCGTCGACGACCTGAACGCCGACGGTGCCCCGTTCAGTTCTCGGGGGTCGGCACCACGCGCAGATGCGCGGCGCCGCGGCGCACCGCACGCGCCCTGGGCCGGTCGCGGCGCACCTCGCGCAGCACCAGCGTCAGCCGGGTGTGCCCCGTCTCCCGCAGGGTCCGGGGCGTCTCGTCGACGACCCGGCAGTCCGTGGCGCCCCAGCGCGGATCCGGGTGCAGCAGCGGACGCACGGCACCGTCCTGGGCGACCGCCCGCTCGCCGACCGCGCGGATCCAGTGCGGCAGGCCCTGCCGGTAGGCGGCCTCCATGATGGGGTCCTGGGCGATCTCCCGGCGGATGGCCTGGAGGCCGTGGTCATGGCCGTGCGACTCCACGGCGGCGGCGAAGTGGGCCAGCATCGGCAGGCACCAGCTGGACTCGTGGTCGCCGAGGACCGTGCTCGCGTCCGGGTGGAAGAGCACGAACCTGAGGAAGTTGTCGCCGGGCATCGCCGTGGGGTGTGGGCCCACGCCCCGGAAAAGTGACGCGAAAGCGGTGTTCGCCAGAACGACGTCCCAGCGGTGGTCGACGACGACGGACGGGAAGGGCACGGCCTGCACGAGGGTGGCGTAGTCCCGTAGGTACGCCTCGGCCTCGGACCGCTCGGGGACGGACCGCGGTACGGACCGCTGTCCACCTGCCTGATATGCCATCGGGAGGTCACCCCTCTTGCCTATGCGGCCTTCACGCGGCGCCTTGATCCTGCTGCCCGCGCCGGAGCCGTGTCAACTATCGTGGCATTTCGTGCCGGTTGACGGCTGAAATTGGACACAGTTGTGGCGAGACCTGGATGTGAGTTCGAACTACCCGGTAATCTCCGTCGAGTTCACGGCAACCGCTTGTGAGAAGCCTGTGAGAGACCTAGGAGATCTGTCGGTGACGGATGGCATCGAGGGTCCGGGCGCCACGCCGACGGCTGAGCTGCCGGCCGTCGTCGCTCGTGTCACCGCGCTCGCCGACCGGCTCGGCGTGCCGCACGCGGAGGTCTTCG
This sequence comes from Streptomyces sp. NPDC028907, assembly GCF_055564995.1. Lineage (NCBI taxonomy): Bacteria > Bacillati > Actinomycetota > Actinomycetes > Kitasatosporales > Streptomycetaceae > Streptomyces > Streptomyces sp. NPDC028907. The sequence continues at coordinate 428,803 of NZ_JBVHVE010000005.1, read as the reverse complement.
ACACCGGCCGTCTGTCCGTCGCCTCCGGCGTCCCGGTGCCGGTGGTCAAGGCCCTGCTGAGCGGGCGCCCCGCGGGTGAGCCCGATGTACAGGCCCGGTTCCTCCAGCGCCTCGACCTCCTGCGGCGCACCCGACTCAAACCGAACGGCCGCAAGTACACCCAGCAGGAGATCGCCGACGGCGCGGGCATGTCACGGCAGCAGGCGGGCGCCCTGATCAACGGCGACCGGCGCCCCACCATGGAGCACTGCGACGCCATCCAGCGCTTCTTCCGCGTCCACGCAGGATTCCTCACGGCCGAGGACCCCGAGGCGCTCGCGGGCGCACTCCAGCGCACCGAGCAGGACCTGCTCCAAAAGCTCGCCGAGCGCGAGGCGGCCCAGGCCGCCGAGGATCCGCTGGAGAGACTCCTCCAGGACCACGGGGTGCGCGGCATCGCCTGGCGGGCCGCCCAACTGCCCACCGACCAGCATCGCGACAAGGTCGCTGAGTGGCTGGACATGCTCCTGGAGAGCGTCAAGCGGCCAGAGTCGTGAAACCGGGGAGAACGGGAGACCAGTGGGCATCGGTAGGGAAATGCGCCGCCTGTGCGGCGAGTTGGTCGCGGAGCTGGCGCTGTCGGCGCCCGCCCCGCCGGAGAAGCTGTACCGCGCGCTGTGCGACGCGATGAGCAGACGCCGCGGCCGTCCCGTCCACTTCCGTACGGCCGCCTTCCCGCCCGGCACCGCCAGCGGACTGTGGCTCGACATGGCCGACCAGGACCTCGTGGTGATCGAGGAACGCACCGCGCCCGACCACCAGCTGGTGATCCTCGGCCACGAGCTGTGGCACATGAAGGCTGGCCACGGCCGCCACAGTGTAGAGGGCGCCACCGTGGCGGCCCGGCTCCTGAACGACGACGCCGACTTACGGTCGACGGTCCTGAAGGTCGCCGCCCGCGACCACTTCGACCAGGCCGAGGAGAAGGAGGCCGAGAGCTTCGGCCTGCTGCTCGCCAGCAAGTGCCGTACCTGGCTGGCGGTTTCCTCGGCACGTGGACAGCGTGACCATCTGGCCGGGCGGATCGAGGCGTCACTGGGCTACCTGGGGCCACAGGGCTGACCCGCCGCCCTGTTGAGGACCGATTGTCAGTGGTGGACGGCAAGCTGGTGGTACGCCCTCATGTGCGGGGCGTGACGCGAAGACGCCGACCCGGGGAGAGCCGACCGATGCCCACCGCCGTACTGACCGACCGCGAGCGCACCGCCGTCCAGGCCTATCTGCGGCTCTTGCACACCGTACGGGCCGCGTTCGACGGTCCTCCCGGGGGCGGCCGACCCACCGTCGTGCCGCCCGCCGTCCTCGCCGAGGCGGAACAGGCCCTGGCGGACGCGGGACTGACGGGCAACGAGGAGGAGTTCTTCCGGATGCTCCGCAGCTGGTGCCCGGCGGAGCCGTAGCGGAACGCGCGCCTGTCCCGCGGGGGCTCAGCTGTGCGGCACGCTCACCGCTGTCGCCACCAGCCCCCGCTGGACGGTCCACCGCCCCTCGAACCGGTCGAGCCGACGGTCGCCGACCCACGGGCCCGGCACGAGGAGGCGGGCGCGGAAGCCGCCGCCGCGCTGTTCACCGGGGTCGGTGAAGATCTCGATGTCGGCCTCGGTGAAGTCCAGCCACTTTCCGGTGAGCGGGAACCACGCCTTGTAGACGGACTCCTTGGCGCTGAACAACAGCCGGTCCCAGTGGATGCCGCAGTTCTCGCCGGACAGCCCGCGCAGCCGCTCCGCCTCGGCGGGCAGGGCGACGGCGGGCAGGACGCCGTCGGGGAGGGGCTGGTGGGGTTCGGCGTCGATGCCGAGGGAGGCCAGATCGGCGGCACGGACCAGGGCGGCGGCGCAGTAGCCGTCGCAGTGGGTCATGCTGCCGGTCAGGCCCGCCGGCCAGGTCGGGGCGCCGCGTTCGCCCGGCAGGATCGGCTGGGGCGGCACTCCGAGCTTCTCCATGGCGCGGCGCGCACAGGAGCGGACGACGGCGAACTCCCGACGCCGTTTGCCGACCGCCCGGGCGACGACCGCCTCCTCCTGCGGGTACAGGGCCGTGTCCGCGGGCTCCTCGTCGCCGTACGCCTCGACGGTGACGACCGAGGCCGGCAGCAGTTCCTCGATCAACGGGTCCCGTCCTCCCTGGGCAGAATCCGGCGCAGCCGTCCGGGCGGGCCCGGCCGCTTGCGCCACTCGCGGGGGTAGCCCACCGAGACCTCCTCGAAGCGGACGCCCTCGTGCCAGGTGGTCCGCGGGATGTGCAGATGGCCGTAGACCATGGTCTCGACCCGGAACCTGCGGTGCCAGTCCGCGGTGCGCCGGGTGCCGCACCACATGGCGAACTCGGGGTACCACAGCACGTCGGTCGGGTGCCGGTCCAGCGGATAGTGGTTGACGAGGACGGTGGGCAGGTCCTCGGGCAGTGCGGCGAGCCGGTGCTCGGTCTCGGCGACCCGGGCCTCGCACCAGGCCTCTCGGGACGGGTACGGGTCGGGGTGCAGCAGGTACTCGTCGTTGCACACGATCCCGGTGCCGTGGGCGTAGGTCAGCCCCTCCTCCTTGGTGGTGCAGCCGGAGGGCAGGAACGAGTAGTCGTACAGCAGGAACAGCGGAGCGACGGCGACCGGGCCGCCGGGGCCGTCCCAGACGGGGTAGGGGTCCTCGGGGGTCGTCACGCCGAGTTCCCGGCACATCTCGACCAGATGCTCGTAGCGGGCGACGCCGCGCAGGGTGACGGTGTCCTTGGGGTGGGTCCACAGTTCGTGGTTGCCGGGTGCCCAGACGACCTTGCGGAAGCGGCCGGCGAGCGTCTTCAGCGCCCAGCGGATGTCGGCCACGGTCTCCGCGACGTCACCGGCGACGAGCAGCCAGTCGTCGTCGGAGTCCGGCCGCATCTTCTCGACCAGGGCGCGGTTCTCGTCGTACCCGATGTGCAGGTCACTGATGGCCAGCAGTTGCCCGGCACCGCCGACCGTCGACGTCACCCCTCGCCCCTTTCGATCACACGAATGACACCACGAGAACACAGGATGTGTTCACCGTACAAGGGGGACACGCGGCGGCCCGGCGGGGGCTGCCCGGGGCGGGCGGGACGGTCAGGAATGATCCGCGATTCCGTAACACGTACGTTGCACGCGGCACCCTTTGAAAGCCGTATGATCGCCCCAACACCACCGCCGGAACTTCCCTTCGCAAGGGGCGGTTTGGTGTCCCTCCAACCACCCTGCCCGGGCACGGGCCTGCTTCGCCCTGCCCGCGAACCCCGAAAGGACGGCCCTGCATGGTCTCTCGCGTACGCGTCTGGCTCAACCGCACGTACGCGGAGAACGTGTTCTTCATGGATCAGCTGCGGAGAAATCCCAGCGATCGGGCCGTCGAGATCCATGCGACGCACGGGGACGCCGACTCGCCCGTGCTCGCCGCCGCCGACACCGCCGAGCTGGAGCCGGAGGGCCTGTCCCCGGCCGCGTACGTCGAGTACGCGCTGGACCAGTGCCAGCGCCGGGGAATCGACGTGTTCGTGCCGCGGCTGCACCAGTCGGCGATCGTGGCGCACCGCGCGGAGTTCGAGGCGGCCGGTACGGCGTTGCTGGCGCCGCCGCCGGAGGCCGTGGCGGTCTTCCAGGACAAGGTGATCGCGTACGAGGCCGTGCAGGCCATCGGCGTGCCGGTGCCGCCGTGGTGGCGGGTGCGGGACGCCGATGAACTGGTCGCCGCGGTCGAGGAGTTGGAGGCGGGCGGGTACAAGGCCTGCTTCAAGCCGGCGTCCGGCGCCGGCGGGGTGGGCTTCCGGGTCATCACGCGCGCCCCCTTCTCGCTCATGCACCTCAGCGGGTTCCCGACTCCGTACGTGCAGCTGGACCTTGTCGTGGACGCGTTGCGGCGGGCCGAGGAACCGGTGGACTGGCTGGTCATGCCGCGTCTTGAGCAGCCCGAGGTGTCGGTGGACTGCCTCACCGGTCCGGACAATCGGGTGCGGCTGGCGATCGGCCGGCTCAAGAACGGCCGTCGCCGTGGGTTCACGCTGCAGGAGCAGTGGCTGGAGCCGGCGCGGCTGATCGCGGAGGGGTTCGGGCTGCACTATCTGTCCAACATCCAATTCCGGATGTTCGGGGAGACGCCGGTGCTGATGGATGTGAACACGCGGCCCGCCGGGGGCTTGCATCAGCTGTCGCTGTGCGGGGTCAACGTGCCCTGGCTGGCTGTGCAGCTGGCGCTCGGCGAGGATCCGGGCGAGGTGGCGCCGCCGTTCCTGGGGCAGGACTACACGGTGGTCTCCGGGCCACGGCCGCTGCGGCCGGTGTCGATTCCGCAGCAGCGGGCGGAGGTCGAGGGACCGCTGCTGCCGGCGGTGCCCGCACCGGCGCCGGTCGACTCCGTCGCGAGCGGGGCGGCCCAGGCCCTGCCGCTGTAAGAACCTCCGGTATGGACCAATCCCGGTGTCACATCTTGACACCGGGATTGGTCCATACCAACTTGGTCTGCGCACCTCTTCCGTACCTCTTCCGCACCTCTCCGCACCGCTCAGCATTTCGTGCACTCCCGAACACCCCACATTCCCCAGGGAGATCGCGTGCGCAACCAACCTTTCGGACGGCTCAGACGTCGTCTTCTCGCCCTGCTCGGCTCCGCCGCCCTCGCGGTCACCGGAGCCGTCGCCCTGCCCGGTACGGCCCACGCGGCCAACCTCCTGAACAACTCCGGATTCGAGTCGGGCGCGCTCACGCCGTGGTCCTGCGGCGGGGGCCTCGGCTCGGTCGTGTCCTCCCCCGCGCACGCCGGGTCCAAGGCCCTCGCGGGGGCGGTGAGTTCGAGTGACATCGCCCGGTGCACCCAGACCGTCCCGGTCCAGCCGAACACGACGTACTCGCTCAGCGGCTGGGTGCGCGGGTCGTACGTCTACCTCGGTGTGAACGGCGGCGCGTCCACGTGGACGTCGTCTCCGTCGGTGTACAGCAAGCTCACCGTGGCCTTCACGACCGGCGCCTCCCAGACCAGCGCCACCGTCTACGTCCACGGCTGGTACGCCCAGGGCACCTACTACGCCGACGACATCAGCCTCGACGGCCCCGGCGGGGGCGGTTCGGACAGCCGGGCGCCGTCCGCGCCGGGCAGCCTGCGGTCCACCGGCAAGACGTCGTCGAGCGTGTCGTTGTCGTGGAACGCCTCGACGGACAACGTCGGGGTGACGGCGTACGACATCTACCGTGGCTCCAGTCAGGTGCTCAGCGTGCCCGGGACGAGTGCCACGGTCAGCGGGCTGTCGCCGAGCACGGGTTACTCCTTCACGGTGAAGGCCCGGGACGCGGCCGGGAACGTCTCGGCGGCGTCGAACGCCGTCAGCGTCACGACGGACGCGGGCGGCGGTGGCGGCACCGGCTTCAAGCAGGCCGCGCCCTATCTCTACCTGGGCTGGGGCGATCCGCCGAGCGCCACGTCGGTGATGAGCGCGACCGGCGTCAAGTGGTACACGATGGCGTTCATCCTCTCCTCCGGCGGCTGCAACCCCGCCTGGGACGGGACGCGGCCGCTGACCGGCGGAAACGATCAGAGCGTCATCAACTCCATCCGTTCCGCGGGCGGTGACATCGTGCCGTCGATCGGCGGCTGGAGCGGCAACAAGCTCGGGCCGAACTGCTCCAGCGCCGAGGCACTGGCCGGGGCGTACCAGAAGGTCATCGACGCCTACGGGCTGAAGGCGATCGACGTCGACATCGAGAACACCGACGAGTTCGAGAACGCGACCGTGCAGGACCGGATCCTGAACGCCCTGAAGATCGTCAAGGCGAACAACCCGGGGCTGCGCACCATCGTCACCTTCGGTACCTCGACGACCGGCCCGAACTACTGGGGCAACCGGCTCATCGAGCAGGCCAAGGCGCTGAACGCGGACATCGACGTCTTCACGATCATGCCGTTCGACTTCGGCGGCGGCGCCGACATGTACGGCAACACCGTGAACGCCACGGAGGGGCTGAAGACCAAGCTGAAGTCGACGTTCGGCTGGGACGACACCACGGCCTACGCCCACATCGGCATCTCCGGCATGAACGGCCTGTCCGACCAGCAGGAGCTCACCTCGCCCGCGACCTGGACGCAGATCCGCGACTGGGCGAACTCCCGTCACATCGCGCGTCTCGCGTTCTGGTCCGTCAACCGCGACCGGCCCTGCCCGGGCGGCGGCGTGACGAGCAACTGCTCCGGGATCAGTCAGGACAACTGGCAGTTCACGTCGATCACGGCCGGGTTCACCGGGTAGCGGCGCACCGAGCCGAAAGAGCCGTCGGCAGCCCCCCGCATCGGGAAGAATCGTCGCGCTGAAGACGCGGCCCCGGTGCGGGGGTTGCCGTTGGGTCGGGGGAAGGCGGCGAGGGTGGCGGTGCGGGGGCGGTTCGGGGTCGAGGCGGCATTCGCGTGAGGTCCTACTTCGGGGGATGCCTGGGGTTCCTGGTCGGCCTCGCGCTCCTTGTCGCCACAAGCGTCACTCTCACGCTGATGCTGGGGACCGGGGAGGAGCCGGGGCGGCCCGACCAGGCCGACTTCCAGGCCAAGATCGTCGACGACCGCAGACAGCTCTTCGACGGGAGCCTGAGCTACCGGTCCCGGGTCTCGGCCCCGGTCGGCGAGTCCGTCACCTACTCGATCAAGCTCACGGCGCTGGGCGAGGACGCCTCGCGGAGGGTGAATCCGGAGCGGGCCACAGAGACCAGGGCGTTCCAGGTGGGCGGTGTGGAGGGTGCCTCGCTCACCTCGGCGAGCGGTCAGGTCCGGGTCGTCCGCCTCGCCGACATCAAGACGCGCCAGGTCATCGCCGAACCCGGGGACACCGTCGAATGGCGTTGGGGCCTGACCGCGAGCGAGCCGGGCTCCTACGACCTCGTGCTGAGCCTCACCACGTACCAAGGGGATTCGGACCGAGCGCTCGACACGCTCACCCCGCCCATCACTGTGCGCCTCCAGATCGAGAACACCTGGTCGAACCGCCTCGACTCGATGCGGAACTGGCTGATCGCCCTCGGCAGTGTCGCGGCCGCGTTGCTGGCTCTCTACGCGTTCCGCGCTCCCCTCGCGGAGTTCGTACAGGCGCGCCGAGAGGCCCGGCGCGAGCGGGCCGGAGGGCGGGACGGGTATCTGTGACGTGGGTTCGCCAAAAGAATTGAGCGAGGGGTGTATCAGGGGGCGGACCGCGTGCTCATAAGCGTGAAAGGGAACGGGGCAACCCACGGGGATCAACGGGGGATCCACGAGGGGGCCATGGGGGAAGCACCACCACGGGGGATGTACGGGGGCTTCGGGTCGGCCGGCGCTGTCACGGGGGTGGCGGCCGGCCGGCCCGAAGGTGCGTTGCGGGGTCGTCAGAAGCGGCCCGCGCCGCGGTACAGCTCCAGTTCCCCGTCCAGTTCGACGGCGAGCACCGTGGCGTGCGGGTCGAGGTCGGCTCCGGTGGGCGGTTCGATCCAGAGGACGCCGGGTGTTTCGTGCAGGCCGCCGGTGACGCGGTGGGCCAGTTCGGTGCCGCTGCCGAGGACCGTGACCCGGCGTACCGAGCCGAGCAGTCCGCGTACGTTGATCTCGGCGCGCGGGGCGTCGAAGACGATCAGGTACAGGGTGCGGCGGTCCCTGGAGAGGGTGCTCGGGCCGTAGTGGTGGCCCGGCGGGAGACCGCGCTGGGTGCCGTACACCGCCTCCGCGTGCTTGGCGATCCAGTCGCCGAGCCCCTCCAGGCGTTCGGACTGCTCACGCGGGATCGTGCCGTCCTCGCGTGGCCCGACGCTGAGCAGCAGGTTGCCACCGCCGCCGATCGTCTCGGTGAAGTAGCGGATCAGCTGGTCGACCGACTTGTGGTTGTGGTCGTGGTGCTGGTGGCCCCAGGAGTCGTTGATCGTCAGGCACAGCTCCCAGGGACCCTCGGGCGGAACGACCGGGGCACCCTGTTCCGGCGTCGCGTAGTCGCCCTCGCTGAGCATGCGGGCGTTGAAGACGACGTCCGGGACCTCGGAGCGGATCAGCGCGGCGAGTTCGGGGATCCGCCACTGCTCCTCGCTGCGGTCCCACTCGCCGTCGAACCACAGCAGGTCCGGCCGGTAGCGGGAGGTGAGTTCCCGGATCTGGCCGTCCCGGTAGGCGAGGAAGCGTTCCCAGGCGTCCAGGTCCTCGTCCTCGGCCGCGACCTCCGAGTAGCGGTTGTCCTCCAGTTCCGGCGGGCGGCCCGGCTTGCGCGTGGAGGCGTAGTCGGGGTGGCTCCAGTCCGAGTGCGAGTAGTAGAGGCCTACCTTGAGGCCCTGCTCGCGCAGGGCGTCCGCGTAGCCGCCGATCAGGTCGCGGCCCACGTTCAGGTCGCCGTGGGCCGTGTCCCACAGGGCCACGCCGTCGTGGTGCCGGCTGGTCAGGACGGCGTACCTGGCGCCGGCCCGCGCGAAGAGCTTCGCCCAGTCGCGCGGGTCGTAGCGGGAGGCGGTGAAGCGGTCGAACTGGGACATGTACCGGTCGTACGGGACGATGTCGTCGTAGAACGACCAGGACTCCTGCACGCCGTCCACGGCGTAGATGCCCCAGTGGATGAAGATCCCCAACTTGGCGTCGGTGAACCAGGGTTGCATGGGCACGGGGTCAGCCCCTCCGGAGCCGGAGCGTCAGCACCTGGAAGGGCCGCAGGGACACCGCCACCGCGCCGTCCGAGACCTCGACGCTCTCGTCCAGCGGCCGCTCCAGCAGATCCGTCACCTGGGCGCCGGCCAGCGGGAACCCGGTCCGCAGCACGCCCCGGGCGCGGCCGCCGCCCGACTCGTACAGCCGCACCACGACGTCACCGGACCCGTCGTCGGCGAGCTTGACCGCCTCGACCGTCACGTTCCGGCCGTCGACGGAGACGACCGGCTCGGGTGCGCCGGCCGCGTCCGCCACCCGGAGCGGCAGGTTGAGGGAGTAGCCCTCCGCGACGGTGTCCTCGATGCTCGCGCCGGGCAGCAGCGAGTAGGTGAGGCGGTGCCTGCCCTGGTCGGCCTCCGGGTCCGGGATGCGCGGGGCACGGACCAGACTGAGCCGGACCGTGGTCGTCGTACCTCCCCCAGCCTCCGGCCGGGGGGACCCCCAACTCGCTTCGCTCGCGTCGCGGACCGTGCGGGAGACGTCGTGGCCGTAGGTGGAGTCGTTCAGCACCGCGACGCCGTAGCCGGGTTCGCCGACGTGCACCCAGCGGTGGCCGGAGACCTCGAAGCGGGCCGCCTCCCAGCTGGTGTTGGTGTGGGTGGGCCGCTGGATGTGGCCGAACTGGATCTCCGCGGAGGAGTGCGCGGCCCGGACGTCCACCGGGAAGGCGGCCTTGAGGATCTTCTCCGCCTCGTGCCAGTCGATCTCGGTCTCGAAGTCGATACGGGGGCTGTCGGCGCGCAGGGTGATGGTCTGGGTGATCGTCGAGCCCTTGCCGAAGGCGCGCGTCACACGGATCGCGCCGAGCAGCGGGTCGTCCGAGACGACCTCGATCGACGTGGGCTCCAGAAGATCCGTGTAGCGGTTCTTGTAGTGCTTGTCGATGTCCCAGGCGTCCCAGTAGTTCGGGAGGTCGGTGTGCAAGCGGAGCAGGTTGCCCTTGTCGCCGAGGACTTCACGCCCGGCGCGCAGGTCGAGGACCGAGGACAGGGTGCCGTCCTCCGCCACCTCCACGCGCACCAGGCCGTTGTCGAGGACTCGGCCCTCGGTCTTCACGGACTGGGCGGGCTCCGCGTCCGTCAGCGGCGCGCTGCCGCTCGCGGGGACCTTCACGTATGCCGTGGTCCCGTCCGCCGTACGGATCACCTCGGCCCGGTCGAACGGGCTGGTGTTGAACACCCGGGTGCCTCCGGCGCCCAGCGCCGCGACCGCCTCGGCCGTCAGCGCCTCCAACTCCTCGGCGACACGGGCGTATTCGGCCTCCGCCTCGCGGTGCACCCAGGCGATCGAGGAGCCCGGCAGGATGTCGTGGAACTGGTGCAGCAGGACCGTCTTCCACAGCCGGTCGAGCTTCTCGTACGGGTAGGAGTAGCCCGGCGCGTGCAGCGCGGCCGTCGTCGCCCACAGCTCGGCCTCCCGCAGCCGGTGCTCGGAGCGGCGGTTGCCCTGCTTGGTACGGGCCTGGGAGGTGTAGGTGGCGCGGTGCAGCTCAAGGTAGAGCTCGCCGACCCAGACCGGGGCGTCCGGGTACTCCTCGCGGGCTTGGGCGAAGAACTCGTCCGGGTGCTCGACGACGACCTTGGGCGAGCCCTCCAGGTCGGCGAGCCTGCGCGCCCGCTCCATGATCTCGCGGGTGGGGCCGCCACCGCCGTCTCCCCAGCCGAAGGGTGCCAGCGAGCGTGTACCGCCGCCCTTCTCGGAGTAGTTGCGGACCGCGCGGTCCATCTCCTCGCCGCTGAAGCGGGCGTTGTAGGTGTCGACGGGCGGGAAGTGGGTGAAGATGCGGGTGCCGTCGATGCCCTCCCACCAGAAGGTGTGGTGGGGGAACTTGTTGGTCTGGTTCCAGGAGATCTTCTGGGTCAGGAACCACTCGTTGCCGGCCAGCTTGGCCAGCTGCGGGTAGGCGGCGGTGTAGCCGAAGGAGTCCGGCAGCCAGACGCCCTTGGTCTCGACGCCGAAGTGCTCGATGAAGAACCGCTTGCCGTGGATCAGCTGGCGGGCGATGGCCTCGCCGCCGGGCAGGTTGCCGTCGGCCTCGACCCACATGCCGCCGACGGGCGCCCACTGGCCCTTCTTCACGGACTCCTGGATCCGGGCCCACACGTGCGGGTAGTTGTCGCGCACCCACTCGTACTGCTGGGCCTGGGAGCAGGCGAAGATGAAGTCCTCGTACTCGTCCGCGAGGGACGTGACGTTGGAGAAGGTGCGGGACGTCTTGCGCTTGGTCTCGCGGATCGGCCAGAGCCAGGCGGAGTCGATGTGGGCGTGGCCGACACCGGAGATCGTGTGCGCGCTGGCGTGCGCGGGGCGGGCCAGCACCGGGGCGAGCACCTCGCGTACGGCGGCCGCACTGCCGGAGACGTCGTCCAGGTCGAGGACGTCCATGGCCCGGTCGAGGGCGTGCATGATCTCGTGGCGGCGCGGCTCGTGGTCGGGGAGGTGGACCATCAGCTCGCGCAGCACCTGGAGGTCCAGGTCGAGGTGGAAGACCTCCTCGTCGAGGACCGCGAGGTCGGCGCGCTGGAAGGTGTAGAGCGGCGCGGAACCGGCCGTGAGCTTGTCGCCCATCGGCGTGATCTTCGAGAAGTTGTCCTTGAGGATGTCCGGGTTGGAGGCGGCCTCGACCAGGTAGTCGATCTGCTCACCACCGGTCGCCGGGTTGGCGATGGGGACGTACTGGTTGAGCGGGTTCACGGCCTTCAGGGGGCGGCCGTCGGCCAGGTGGACCAGGGCCTCGGCCTGGTTGCCGGGCCAGTCGCCGACGAAACCGAGGTCGATGACGGCCTCGACGCGCTTGCCGGCCCACTCCGCGGGCACCTGACCGCGCATCCTGAACCAGGTGGTGCCCCAGGGCGGGCCCCACGGGGTGTTCATCGCGAAGGGCTCATAGCGGGCTGCCGCGGCCTCCTCGAAGGAGACCGGCTCCCCCGGCGCCTGCCACGCCTCGACCTCGAAGGGGACGGTGGCCGCGTAGATCGCGGGCTTGATGCGCTGGTCGTGCGCGCGCTGGACGCGCTCCTCGATGCGGGTGCGTTCGTCGTGCATGAAAGGTCTCCAGAGGGGGCGGAAGAGCTCGAGAAAACGCTTTCCAGGAAGCGGGCGCTACTTAAGGTACGCGAGGCCCGGGTGGACCGAGCTGTATCCCTCGACCAGCCTGCGGGCGACGCCCACGGAGTCGACCAGCGGGTGCAGCGCGAAGGCCTTCACGGCGGTCGCACGGGAGCCTGACTCGGCGGCGGCCAGCACCTCGCGCTCGACCGCCTTGACCGAGCAGACGAGGCCGGTGGCGTGGTCGGGCAGAGGGGCGACGGCGACCGGGTGGGCGCCGTTGGCGTCGACCAGGCAAGGCACCTCGATCACGGCTTCGGAGTCGAGCACCGACAGCGTGTTCCGGTTGCGGACGTTGAGGATCAGGGTGGTGCGTTCGTCGCGGGCGATGGCTCGCATCAGGGCCAGCGCGACCTTCTCGTAGCCGCCGGAGAGGTCGTCGGCGTCGCGCTCGCCGGCGCCGGCCGTCTCCCGGTTCTCCGACATGTAGGTGGCCTCGCGCTCGGCGCGGGTGCGGTCCCAGATCTCCAGGGCGGAGGCGTCCGACCGCTCGACCTCGCGGTAGAAGTGCGCCTGCTGGTCGGCGAGGAAGGCGCCGCGGGTCTTGTCGGCCTGCTGGTAGGCGCGGATGGCTTCCCGGTTGAAGTAGTAGTAGTGCAGATACTCGTTCGGGATCGCACCGAGGGACTGGAGCCAGTCGACGCCGAAGAGCTTGCCCTCCTCGAAGGAGCCGAGCAGGTCGGGGTCGGCGAGCAGGCGCGGCAGTTCGTCGCGGCCGGCGACGCGCAGGCCGCGCACCCAGCCGAGGTGGTTGAGGCCGACGTAGTCGATCCACGCCTCGCCGGGGTTCTTCACGCCGAGCACCCGGGCGATGCGGCGGCCGAGGCCGACCGGTGAGTCGCAGATGCCGATGACGCGGTCGCCGAGGTGGCGGGACATGGCCTCGGTGACCAGGCCGGCGGGGTTGGTGAAGTTGATGACCCAGGCGTCGGGCGCGAGGCGGGCGACGCGCCGGGCGATGTCGACGGCGACCGGGACCGTGCGCAGGCCGTAGGCGATGCCGCCCGCGCCGACCGTCTCCTGGCCTAGGACGCCCTCGGCGAGAGCGACCCGCTCGTCGTCGGCCCGGCCTTCGAGGCCGCCCACGCGGATCGCGGAGAAGACGAAGTCGGCGCCGCGCAGCGCCTCGTCCAGATCGGTGGTGGCCCTCACCTCGGGCGCGCCCGGCACCCCGGCCGCCTGCTCGGTGAGGACACGGGTCACGGCCTTCAGGCGGCCGGCGTCCAGGTCGTGCAGCACGACCCGGGTGACCCGGCCCTCGGCGCGGTCCGTCAGGAGCGCCCCGTACACGAGCGGCACGCGGAATCCGCCGCCGCCCAGAATCGTCAGTTTCACTCTTGCACCTTTCCTGCCACGACCACCTCGACGCCCGCCTCCTCCAGGGAGGACCTGGTCGCCGCGTCGACCGGCGCGTTCGTCACCACCACGTCCAGGTCGTCCGGACCGCACACCTTCGCCATCCCCGTACCCGGGAACTTCGCCGCGTCGGCGAGCAGCACGACCTTCTCGCCGGCCTTGATCATGGCCCGCTTGACCGGCACCTCGACGACCGTCGTGTCCATCACCTGACCGCCCGGCCGTACTCCACTGGTGCCCAGGAACAGCCAGTCGGCATGCAACTGGCGCAGATTGTCCTCGGTGAGGAAGCCGACCAGGGAGCGGTACTCGCGGCGGACCATGCCGCCGAGCAGGACCAGCTCGATGCCCTCGTCGTCGGCGAGCTCCTCGTAGACCACCAGGTTGCTGGTGATCACCGTCAGACGGCGGCCGTGCAGCTGGCGGGCCAGCCGGAAGGCGGTGGTGCCGATGTCGAGCAGCACCGACTGACCATCTTTGATCATCGCGGCGGCATGCGCGGCTATGGCGTCCTTCTCGGGCACGCGCATCTCGGCGACCTCGGCGAAGGGCTGGTCGCCCTCCTCCACGACCGCCCCGCCGTGCACCCGTGTGAGCAGGCCGTCCTCCTCGAGTTTGACCAGGTCACGCCTGATCGTGGCCGGGCTCACACCCAGCTGCTCGGAGAGATCGGTCACGGCCGCTGGGCCACCGGCGCGCAGGGCCCGCAGGATGAGTTGGTGTCGTCGTTCTGCCAGCACGACGTGAACACTACTCGTCATCTTCAATCATCGCCATGCTCATTTCTGCTCGGGTATTGACCAATCTCCCCGATCGGCGCACGATTCCGCTCACCGAAATGAAGAGTTTTGACGAGAGGACCCAGCCGTGGACGACGACCGGCCCGATGTGCTGCTGACCGGGCTGCTCTTCTACGACCTCGTCCTCACGGGGCTCGGGAAGCCGCCCACACCGGGCGAGGAGATCTGGACGGGCGGCATGGGCTGCGGCCCGGGCGGCATCGCCAACCTCGCGGTCGCCGCCGCCCGCTTCGGTCTGCGGACCTCGCTGGCCACGGTGTTCGGCGACGACCTCTACGGCGAGTACTGCCGGGACGTCCTGTGCGACCAGGAGGACATCGACCTCTCGCTCTCCCGCACGGCGGACGGCTGGCCCACCCCGGTCACCGTCTCCCTCGCCTACGGCCACGACCGGGCCCTCGTCACCCACGGCCAGGAACCCCCCTACTCGCAGGACGCACTGATGGGCGACCCGCCCGAGGCGCGCACGGCCCTCGTGCACATCGAGGCCGAACCCCGCGCATGGCTGGCCAAGGCCGCCGCGAACGGCACCCGCATCTACGCCGACGTCGGCTGGGACCCCACCCAGCGGTGGTCCACCGACCTGCTCGAACAGCTCCGCCTGTGCCATGCCTTCCTTCCCAACGAGACCGAGGCGATGGCCTACACCCGCACCGACAACGCGGCCGCGGCCCTGGGCACGCTCAGCGAACTGGTGCCGGTGGCCGTGGTGACCCGCGGCAGGGACGGCGCCGTCGCCGTCGATCAGACGACCGGCGAGTACGCCGAGGTCCCCGCCCTCGACGTCGACGTCCTCGACGCGACGGGCGCCGGTGACGTGTTCGGGGCGAGCTTCGTCGCGGCCTCGCTCGACGGCTGGCCCCTGGAGGAGCGGCTCAGGTTCGCCGTCCTGGCCGCCGGCCTGTCGGTCGGGCGGCACGGCGGGGCGCTGGCCGCCCCCGGCTGGTACGGCGTCGACCGCTGGTGGCGCTCCCTGACCGACCCCGAACTGAAGCGGTCGTACGGCTTCCTGGCGGACCGGCTCCCCGACGACCCGGGGCCGCCCGTCGCGTACGCCCCGGTGACCCCGCCCGCACGGCAGAACTGAACGACCTCCCCCCCCACGCCCCTCTCATGCGAAGTCCCGAAAAGATCCGAAAGGCGGTGGGAGCTGTGCGGCTCTCACGAAGAGGCCTGCTCCGCGCGGGCCTGGCCGGTACGGCCGCCACGGCGCTCGGCGGCCTGGCGTCCGGCTGTGCCGTTCCGACCGGCTCGACCGGCCGGAACATGGTCCTGTGGTACTGGAGCGGCGGTCTGAGCGACACGGTCGTCAAGAACGCCAAGGCGCGTTACGACCACTCCGTGGCCCTCGACGCCATCCAGATCGGCGGCCAGTACCGCTCCAAGCTCATCACCACCATCACCGGCCGCGCCCACATCCCCGACATCGCGGGGCTCAAGGGCGAGGACATGGCCGCCTACCTGCCGAACGCGGACCAGTTCATCGATCTGCGGACGCTGGGCGCGGAGAAGTACCGGAGCCAGTACCTGCCCTGGAAGTGGGACCAGGGCATCGCCGACGACGGCACGATGGTCGGCTTCCCGATCGACTGCGGGCCGGTCGCGCACTACTACCAGTACGAGATCTTCCGCCGGGCCGGGCTGCCGTACGAGCCCGACGACGTGACGAACGAGCTGAACACCTGGGAGAAGTTCTTCGACGCGGGCGTGCGGCTCGGCAAGCGGGTGCCGCACGCCAAGCTGCTCACCGACGTCAACTCGGTCTTCGAGAACGTCGTACAGCAGGGGGCGAAGCGCTACGTCGACAAGGACCGCCACTTCATCGGCGACCAGGAGCATGTGCGGCGGGCCTGGGCGCTCGCCGTGGAGGCCAAGCGGCGCGGGATCGTCTCGGACCTGGTCAGCGGCACCCCGGACCAGCAGTCGGCCGTCCAGGACGGCAAGCTGCCGAGCCAACTGAACGCCTCCTGGGCCTCCTTCGACATCAAGAACGGCGTGCCGAAGACCAAGGGCAGGTGGCGGGTGGCGCAGATGCCGGTGCGGCCCGCCAACAGCGGAGGTTCGTTCCTGTCGATCACCAAGGCGTGCCGGGAGCCCGAGCAGGCCTTCGAGATCATCACCTGGATCCTGAACGCGGCCAACCAGGCGCAGGGTTACGTCGACGCGGGCCTCTTCCCCTCGACGCCCGCCTCGTACGGCCTGAAGCAGATGCAGGAGCCGGACGAGTTCTTCGGCGGCCAGGTCACGACCGATGTCTTCGGGCCCGCCGCGCAGAAGATCGCGGTCGCCTACAACAGCCCGTTCGACATCGCGCTCGGACAGCCCCTCAAGGACGAGATCAAGAACGTCGGCGTCCTCGGCAAGGACCCGAAGAAGGCCTGGAGTGACGCCATGAGCAAGTGCCGTCGCATCGCGAAGCACCTGGGGGTGAGCTACTGATGGCCGTCCTGGAGCAGACCCGGCCCGCCGTGGCACAGCCCTCGCCCACGCAGCCCAGGAAGGGCTTCCGCAAGTACTGGCACCTCTACGCCGCGATCTCCCCCTTCTACCTGATCTTCCTCGGCTTCGGCCTGTTCCCGGTCGGCTTCTCGCTCTACCTGTCCTTCCACCGCTGGGACGGCCTCGGCTCGATGGAGTGGGCCGGGCTCTCGCAGTACCAGTACCTGCTGAGCGACACCGACTTCTGGAACTCGATCGGCAACACGGTCGTCATCTGGGCCCTGGCGACCTTCCCCATGATCTTCCTGGCGATGGTCACGGCCGTGATGCTCAACTCCGCGGTCCGGTTCAAGGGCCTGTACCGGGTGGCGTACTTCCTGCCGAACGTCACCTCGGTCGTCGCCATCGCGATCGTCTTCGGCTCGATCTTCTCCACCAACGCCGGCATGGTGAACGCCGTCCTGAACGCGGTGGGCATCGACCAGGTGGCGTGGCTGAACACGCCCTGGGGCATCAAGGTCACCATCGCGGCCCTGATGACCTGGCAGTGGACCGGCTACAACGCCATCATCTTCCTCGCCGGACTCCAGACCATCCCGAGCGACCTGTACGAGGCGGCGCGCATGGACGGCGCCGGACCGATCCAGACCTTCTTCCGGATCACGCTGCCGCTGCTGCGGCCCACGCTGCTGTTCGTGCTGGTCGTCTCGACGGTCACCGGCCTGCAGAGCTTCTCCGAACCACAGGTCCTGCTCCAGACCTCGTCCAACGACTCCACGTTCGCGGGCGGGCCGGGCCACTCCGGCCAGACGATGGTCCTTTACTTCTTCCAGCAGACCTTCGACAACAACGACTTCGGGTACGGCGCCGCGGTGGCCTGGGGCATCTTCCTCGTCGTCGTCCTGTTCTCGATCATCAATTGGCGCCTCGTGCAGCGCCGCGGCGACTAGGAAGGGCGCGCATCATGGCATCCATCAAGGAGTCCCGCACCTCCGTCAAGGGGTCCCGCCGCAGAGGGATCGCGCTGCACCTCCCGCTGCTCGTCGGCACGGTGATCTCGGCCTTCCCGTTCTACTGGGCCGTGATCATGTCGACGCACAGCTCCTCGGAGATCTTCTCCTACCCGCCGAAGCTGCTGCCGGGCACGCACTTCCTGGAGAACGTCCGGGGCCTGTTCGACGCGATCGACTTCTTCGGGTCGATGTGGAACTCGCTGCTGGTCGCGACGGCGGTGACCTTCCTGGTCCTGCTCTTCGACTCCCTCGCGGCCTTCGTCTTCGCGAAGTTCGAGTTCCCGGGCAAGGGACTGCTGTTCGGGCTGCTCATGGTCATCTTCATGGTGCCGGCGCAGCTGTCGGTCATCCCGCAGTTCGTCGTCATGGCGAAGATCGGCTGGATCGGCTCGATGACCGCGCTGATCGTGCCGGCCGCGGCCAACGCCTTCGGCATCTTCTGGATGCGCCAGTACATGAAGACAGCCATCCACGACGAGCTGCTCGACGCCTCCAAGCTCGACGGCGCGAACTTCCTGCGCCAGTACTGGCACGTGGCCCTCCCGGTGGTCCGGCCGGGCCTCGCCTTCCTCGGCATCTTCACCTTCATGGGCCAGTGGAACGACTTCGCCTGGCCCCTGATCGCCCTCACCAACCCCGACAACGTCACCCTCCAGGTCGCGCTGTCGCAGCTCAACGGCACCCACGGCACCACCGACTACGGCATCGTGATGACCGGTGCCCTGCTCGCCCTCATCCCGCTGCTGATCGTGTTCGCGATCGGCGCCAAGCAGATCATCGGCGACCTCGCGAAGGGAGCCGTCCGCGGATGACCAGCGATCCGCTGCTGGCCCTGCGCCCCTGGGAGGCACCCGAGGTGACCTCCTTGGGGCGACTCCCCATGAACGCCGTCGACCGGCGCGACGGAGCACTCCCCCTGGACGGCGACTGGCGCTTTGAGTTGCTGTCCGCTCCGGACGCGCCGGTCGGCGGTGCCTGGTCGACGTCGCACGTCCCCGGCGTCTGGACCGTGCAGGGCACCGACGACCTCCCGCGGTACACCAACGTCCGGATGCCGTTCCCCGAGTACCCGCCCGCCTCCCCTGCGGCGAATCCGACGGGCGTGTACGAGCGCGAGGTGGACGTCCCCGCCGACTGGGCCGGACGCCGGATCGTGCTCCAGGTGGGGGCCGCCGAGAGCGTGCTGCTGGTGCACGTGGACGGGCGGCCGGTGGGCGTGTCCAAGGACTCGCATCTGGCCGCCGAGTTCGATCTGACGGCACTGGTACGCCCCGGCGCGTCCGCGACCGTACGGCTCACGGTCGTCAAGTGGTCCGACGCCTCGCACATCGAGGACCAGGACCAGTGGTGGCACGGCGGGATCACCCGCTCGGTGCTGCTGTACGCGACGGACCCGCTGTATCTCGCGGACGTGACCGTGCGCGCCCGGTACAGCGGTGAGCTGCGCGTGGACTGCCGGGTCCGGGACGCGGGCGGTGCGCTGCCCGAGGGGTGGTGTCTCACCGGTGACCTGGACGGGCGGCCGCTCGCGCAGGACGCGGAGTTCGACCGTGCCAACGCCGAGGACGAGCGCGTCTCCGACTTCCTCGGCGAGGCACGGCTGCTGGCCACCGTCCCCGAGGTGCGCACCTGGAACGCGGAGACGCCCGAGCTGTACGACCTGACCGTCCGGCTGCACCGCGCCGACGGCACGGTCGCCGACACCTCCCGCCACCGGATCGGCTTCCGGGACGTCGAGATCGCCGGCCGGGACCTGCTGGTCAACGGCGAGCGGGTGTTCATCCGGGGCGTGAACCGGCACGACTTCCACCCGCTGACCGGCCGGACGGTGTCGTACGACGACATGCGCGCCGACCTGGTCCTGCTCAAGCGCTTCGGCTTCAACGCGATCCGCACCGCCCACTACCCGAACGACCCGACGCTGTACGACCTGGCCGACGAGCTCGGGTTCTACGTCGTCGACGAGGCGGACATCGAGTCCCACGACCACGCACACGAGATCGCCGACGACCCGCGCTATCTGAACGCCTTCGTGGACCGGGTCTCACGGATGGTGCTGCGCGACAAGAACCATCCGTCGGTCATCATCTGGTCGCTGGGCAACGAGTCCGACTACGGCGCCAACCACGACGCGGCCGCGGGCTGGGTGCGCCGGCACGACCCGACCCGGCCGATCCAGTACGAGGGTGCGGCCAAACTCGGCTGGGCGGACCCGGGCCTCGCCTCCGACATCGCCTGCCCGATGTACGCGCCGCTGGAGGACTGCGTGGCCCACGCGGTCTCCGGTGAGCAGACCAAGCCGCTGATCCAGTGCGAGTACTCGCACGCCATGGGCAACAGCAACGGCACGCTGGCCGACCACTGGGCCGCCATCGAGGCCACCCCGGGTCTTCAGGGCGGGTTCATCTGGGAGTTCTGGGACCACGGGATTCTGCAACGCGTGAGCGACGGAAGACCGGCCGGGCGTGGGGGCGCCGGGCTGTACGACAACGGTGTCGCCGCGCCCGGGTACCGCTGGGCGTACGGCGGTGACTTCGGCGAGACGATCCACGACGGCGCGTTCATCGCGGACGGCGTGGTGTTTCCCGACCGCACGCCCAAGCCGGCGATGTACGAGCACCGGGAGATCGCGGCGCCGGTGCGCATCGAGCGCTACCGGCACGAGGGCGTCGTCCTGACCAACCACCAGCACTTCCGCGGCTTCGACTGGCTGGCCGCCGTATGGGAGCTGTCGCTGGCGGACGGTCGCGAGGTGACCGCGTCGGCCGAACTGCCCGAGCTGTGTCCGGGTGAGACGGCGGCGGTGCCGCTGCCGTTCGCGCTGCCGGAGGACGGCGGCGAGGCGTGGCTGACACTGCGGGTGACGACGGCGCGGGACCTGCCGTGGGCGCCGCGCGGCACGGAGGTGTGCGTGCCGCAGATACAGCTGCGGGCGGCCGACGTGCGGCGGGAGCCGGTCGCCGCTGGTTCGGTGGAGGTCGACGGCGAGGGGTTCCTCGTCCACCCGCTGCTGACGGTGGCACCCGCCCTCTCGCTGTGGCGTGCGCCCACCGACAACGACGAGCTGGGCGGCATGGCGGGTCGCTGGCGGAGCTGGGGGCTCGACGCGCTGGTGCGCAAGGTCGTGTCCGTGCGTGAGGACGCCGGACAGGTGACCGTGCGGTCCGAGTACGCGGGCACCACCGGTGTCGTACGGCACCGGCAGGTGCTCACGCCCGTCGAGGGCGGCGTCCGCGTCGAGGAGGAGGCCGAGCTGCCGGAGGCGTTCGACGACGTGGCGCGGGTCGGCACGGTCTTCGAGACGGTCGCGGGGCTCGACCTGCTGGAGTGGTTCGGGCAGGGGCCCTGGGAGTCGTACCCCGATCGCCGCGCGGGTGCGCCCGTCGGCCATCACTCCGTCCCCGTCGACGAGTTGTTCACCCCCTATCTGCGCCCGCAGGAGAGCGGTGGCCGGCACGGCGTACGGCGGTTCACGCTGTCCGCGCCGGACGCCACCGGTCTCTCGGTGGCGCTGGACGAGCCGCGTCAGGTCTGCGTCACCCGTTACCGTGCCGAGGATCTGACGGCCGCCACACACCACGACGAACTGGTGCCGCGCCCCGGCTGCGTGGTCCACCTCGACGCGGCGCACCGGGGCCTCGGCACGGCGTCGTGCGGCCCCGACACCTTCCCCTCGTACCGCGTCGCACCGGGCATCCACCGCTGGAGCTGGACCCTGCGCGTCCTCTGAACTCCTCCTCCCCTCCCTCCTCTCCATGGAGCACCCATGTGTACTTCGCATGCCCACGACCAGGGCGAGGCCGCGCAGGCCGCCGCCGGAAGACGCGGTTTCCTGCGCGCAACGGCGCTGATGGGCGCCGCCGCCACCGCCGCGGTCGCCATGCCCGCGGTCGCCGAAGCCGCGCCCGCCGAGGCCACGGCCTCCGACTGGCGGCCCGACTCCGACAGCCGCCGCTTCACGCTCGCCGTGATGCCGGACACCCAGTACCTCTTCGACGGGCCGAGCATCGACAAGGCGCCGGTCGAGGCGTCGCTGCGGTACCTGCTGGAGCACGCCCGGAAGGAGAACATCGTCTTCCTGTCGCACCTCGGCGACCTCACCCAGAACGGCACTCGGCCCGAGGTCGCCGCGATCAGCGAGGCGTTCCGGCTCCTGGACCGGCGGGGCGTGGGCTACAGCGTCCTCGCCGGCAACCACGACGTGAAGTCGTCCACGGACGACCAGCGCGGGACGACGCCGTATCTGGACGCCTTCGGGCCGAAGCGGTTCCAGGGGAAGAAGACCTTCGGTGGCGCCTCCCCCGATGGCTACAACACCTTCCACCTGTTCAAGGCCGCCGGACGTGAGTGGATGGTGCTCGCGCTGGACTGGCGGCTGTCGGCGAAGGGCTACGCGTGGGCCAAGGATGTCCTGGCCCGGCATCCGAGGACGCCGGTCGTCCTCACCACCCATGAGCTGGTCGTCGAGGACGACACCTTGTCGTCGTACGGGCAGCAGCTGTGGGACCAGCTGATCGAGGACCACGACCAGATCTTCCTCACCCTCAACGGGCACTACTGGCCGGCCGGCCGGGCGATCCGCAAGAACGCCGCCGGAAACGACGTCCACCTGCATCTGACGAACTACCAGAACCGCTACTTCGGCGGCGCGGCGATGATCCGCCTGTACCGCTTCGACCTCGACCGGAACGTCATCGACGTGGAGACGGTGTCCCCGTGGATCCTCGGCCGGGCCGCCAAGGGGCTCAACGAGCTGGAGCGGCAGGAGATCGAACTCAGCGGTGACACCGACCGGTTCAGCGTCGACATCGACTTCGGCGACCGTTTCACCGGCTTCGCCCCGGTGCCCGCGCGCCCGGCGCGCCCCGCGTCGCGGCTGCTGATCCCGGGCACGGTGGCGTACTGGCGCTTCGAGCAGCCGGTGGCGGGCGGCACGGTCCGTGACGTCTCCGGGCACGGCAACGACCTCTCGCTCGTCTCGGTCGGCGGCGGCGAGCTGGGCTGGTCCGCCGACCACCACCCCGACCAGCCCGGGCACGGCAGCCTGGAGTTCGAGGGCTTCAAGTCCCCGCTGAAGGGCGCGTACCTGCGCACGGTCGACGGGGCGCCGCTCAACTCGGCGACGTTCAGGGACGGTTACACCATCGAGGCCTTCTACCGTCTCCCCGCCGACTGGGATCCCGCCCACCACGCCTGGTCCGGCCTGGTGAGCCGTACCGGCACGGGCGGCGCCGCCGGCAAGACCGCCGACGACCCGGACGAGCCGCTCGCCACGCTCTCCCTGTCGAACGACCGGGAGCCCCAGTGGGCGATGCGCCCACTGAACCAGGAGGGCATCGCCACCAACTGGGCCCAGGAGACCCCGCTTAAGACCTGGTGGCACCTCGCGGTCGTCAACGACGGCGAGCACACCACGATGTACGTCGAGGGCTGCCCGGTGGTCCGCAACCCGAAGGCACGCTCGACCGGCATCACGTCCGTCGGGCTGCCGTGGCTGCTCGGCGGCTACGAGTACGGCGGCAAGATCGACCAGATCCTCCACGGCCGCCTCGGCGACGTCCGGATCGTCGCGCGGGCGCTGCCCGTCAAGTCCTTCATGAACCACTGACCTTCAGGGGACCATCACCATGACCGAGCAGCAGCTGCCCAGCTGGGCCGACCCGTCCGTCTCCCCCGCCGACCTCGACCCGCAGGGCGTCTCCCGGCGCGGCCTCCTGCGCCGCGCGGGCCTGTTCGGCGCCGCGTTCGCGCTGGGCGGCACGGCCGTACCCGCGCTGGCGGGACCGGCCTCGGCCGCCTCCGACCGGCGTCTCGGCGGCGACGACCCGCGCCTGGCCTATCTCGTGGGTGACCACCACGTCCACTCCGTCTACAGCCACGACGCCAAGTACACGTTCTCCCAACTGGCCGCCGCGAGCGCCAAGTTCGGCCTGGACTGGATGGTGTTCACCGAGCACTCCAACTTCGGGCACGCCAAGTTCGGGGCCGCGCTGGAGCACGAGGAGATCCTCAGGGCGCGGGCCGAGAATCCGCGCCAGCTCATCTTCCAGGGCCTGGAGTGGTACATCCCGGCCGCCGAGCACTGCACGGTGTTCGCGGCGCCCGGCCGCCACGAGGTGGACCTGCTGACCCGGTTCGAGAGCGCCTACGACGGCAAGCTGCTCGGCTACGACAAGGGCGGCGCGGCCGACGCGGACACCGCCCGCAACGAGGCCCACGCGGTCAAGGCCATCCAGTGGCTGGCCGAACAGCGCCGCAGGCGCTACGTGGACGACGTCCTCGTCCTCGCCAACCACCCGATGCGCCTCGGTATCGACTCCCCGCACGAGATGCGGGCCTGGCGGGACGCGGCCCCCGAGATCATGATCGGCATGGAGGGCGCGCCCGGCGCCCAGGGCGCGGCCATCCCCGGCTGGCGCGGCGCGAACTCGATCCGCGGCGAGTACGAGAACAAGCCGTCGGCGCAGTCCTGGGCCGGCTACCCCGCGGACGCGTATCTGACGTACGGCGGCTTCGACTGGTCGACGGCGACGGTCGGCGGTCTGTGGGACTCGATGCTGGCGGAGGGCCGCCTGTTCTCGATCACCACGAACTCCGACGCCCACCGCATCGTCTTCGACACCTGGAAGAACGGCGACTGGCCGGCGGGCCAGAACTTCGACACCACCGGCAAGCTGCCCGACCCGGTGAACACCACCACCCCGCAGCCGGGCAGCGACTTCTGGCCGGGCCAGTTCAGCCGCACCCACGTCGGCGTGACCCGTTACGGCTACCTCGCGGTGATGGCGGGCCTGCGCGCGGGCCGGGTCTGGCTGGACCACGGGCATCTGCTCGACGGCCTCGACGTCCGGCTCAAGCGGGACTGCGACCACGGCCGGGGCGTCACGCTGGGCGGCCGACTGCGCGTGCGCAAGGGCGAGAAGCTCACGCTCAACGTGACGGTCACGACGGCCTCCCGGCCCAACCCCCAGGGAATCCTGCCGGAGTTGGCCCATGTGGACGTCGTGCGGGGCGCGGTGCGCGGCCCGGTGACCGACCGGGACACCTGGCGGGCCCCCGACACCAGGGTCGTGCGGACGGCGGACGTGAGCGGCCGCAAGGGGACGTACACCCTGCGCATCCCGCTGACCGCCGGGGACGAGTCCTTCTACGTGCGGCTGCGCGGCAGCGACGGCAACCGCAACGGCGCCGGCTACCTCGGCGCGTCGGTCGACCCGCACGGGCCGATCCCGCACGCGCCCGGAGACGGTGACCCGTGGACGGATACGTGGTTCTATTCGAACCCGGTATTCGTCGACGTGGCAGGAGCCTGATGAAGCGTCATCTAAGCACTCTCGCTTGCTTGTTGGGTGCTCTCACCCTCGGCGCGGGGACGGCGTCCGCCGCCGGCGCCCCGCGCTGGGCGGAGACCGGCACGGCGTACACGGACACGCTCGGCGGCGGACAGGGCCTGGCGAGCCGCGCGGACGGCTCACTGCTGTACCGCGGGCTCGCCTCCATTCCGCTGGACCTGCGCATCAAGGGCTGGAACCACGTCGGCGACCCGGACATCGCACGCGGCCATGTCTTCGACGCCTACCAGGGCCCGGACACGGCCACGTCCAAGATGTTCGCGGTGACGACCCCGGCCGGGCAGCGCTACGAGTACGTGCATCGGCTCAACCCGGGCGAGAAGCTGAACAACTCCTTCGCGGCCGTCTCGCCCGACGGGCAGTGGCTGGTGTCGGGCGAGTGGGGTGAGCAGCGAAGACTCCAGGTGTTTCCCGCACCCCTGCTCAACCCGTCCACCCCGCAGTCCGGCGGCGACCTCAAGGAGGCCTGGCAGATCACCCTGGACAAGCCCGTCCGCGACATCCAGGGCTGTGACTTCGTGACGGACACCCGCCTGGTGTGCGCCTCGAACGACGCCTCGGGCACGCTCTTCCCGGAGATCCGCCCGCTGCTCCAGGTCGACCTGCCGCACAAGGTGGACGGGCAGCCGATCACGGGAGCGGTGACGAGTCTGTTCGCGCTGCCGCAGCGCAGCATCTGTGCGGGCTCGTTCGGCACGTTCGAGACGGAGGGCGTCGACTACGACCCGAACAGCGGCACTCTGCGCGCCCAGATGATTCCGCCCGGGGTGTGCGCGGCGGGGACGGCCGTGTACTCGTATCAGCAGGTCACGAGCTGATCGAGCCCCGGAGGCACCCGCGCATCCGGATGATCTGGGGCACGAGGGACGATGGACAACGGTTTGTCAGTTTCCCAGCCGCACCACCTCGGTGCCGATCAGGCGTAGAACCGTGACAGGCTCTGCAACACCGCCGCCGGCTTGCCACCGCCCTCGATCTCGACCGTCCCGTCCACGGTGATCTGCACCCCGCCCGGCACCTCCTCCACCTCCGCCAGCTTCCCGACCAGCCGTATCCGGGAGCCGACCTTCACCGGCGAGGGAAAACGCACCTTGTTCAGGCCGTAGTTGACCTTCGTGGTGACGCCCTGGACGTCCAACAGCTCGGTGAACAGGGGGATGAAGAGGGAGAGGGTGAGATAGCCGTGGGCGATGGGGGCGCCGAACGGGCCCTCGGCCGCCTTCTCCGGGTCCACGTGGATCCACTGGTGGTCGCCGGTGGCGTCGGCGAAGGTGTTGATGCGCTCCTGGGTGATCTCGATCCATTCGCTGGTGCCGAGGTCGCTGCCCGCGAGCTTCTTCAGTTCGTCGAGGCCGTTCACGGTGATGCTCATGGGGATCCTTAACTGTTGCCGTACCGGGTACGGACGCGGGACTTGAGGAGTTTTCCTGAGGCGGTGCGCGGGAGTTCGTCCGCGAGGACCACCGATTTCGGGATCTTGTACTTGGCGAGGCGGCCGGCGAGGGACGCGAGGATCGCGTCGGGGTCCGGCGTGGTTCCCTCGCGCGGGACGACGACCGCGCGCGGCACCTCGCCCCACTTGTCGTCCGGCACCCCGATCACCGCGCACTCGACGATGTCCGGGTGGGCGAGGAGGAGGTCCTCGATCTCGGCCGGGTAGATGTTCTCGCCGCCGGAGATGATCATGTCCTTGATGCGGTCGACGATGAAGACATAGCCGTCCTCGTCGATCCGGGCCGCGTCCCCGCTGCGGAACCAGCCGTCCGCGAAGGAGGCGGCCGTCTCCTCGGGCAGCCCCCAGTAGCCGGGCATGACGTGCGGGCCGCTGACGACGACCTCGCCGGTCTCGCCGACATCGACCGGCGCCAGGTCCGGCCGTACGACGCGTACGTCGCTGAAGAAATGCGGCACGCCCGCCGAACCGGCCTTGTCCACGGCGTGTTCGGCGTCCAGGAACAGGGTGCCGGGTGCGGCCTCGGTCATGCCGTAGCCCTGAAGGAACGTCAGTTCCCGTTGCTGGTAGGCGGCGATGAGCGGGGTCGGTACCGGCGAGCCGCCGCACGTGAGGATGCGCAGGGAGGACAGGTCGGCGTCGGGCCAGCGGGGGTGGCGGGCGATCTGGTCGAACATGGTCGGTACGCCGAACATGAAGGTGATCCGGTGCCGTTCGATCAGGTCGAAGGTGGCGTCCGGGTCGAAGGCCTCGACCAGGACGCAGGTGCCGCCCTTGAGGAGGACCGGGAGCGTCAGCATGTTCAGGCCCGCCGTGTGGAACAACGGGGCCGAGACCAGGGCGCGTTCGTCGGCGATCAGATCGGTGTCGACGAGGACGTTGAGCGCGTTCCAGGTGATGTTGCCGTGGGTGAGCATCGCGCCCTTGGGACGGCCCGTCGTCCCCGAGGTGTACATGATGATGCAGGTGTCGTCCGGGGTGACCGGCGTGTCGACGGGTTCCTCGGCGGCCGCGGCGAGCGCCTCCTCGTACTCGGCGCCCACTTCGACGTAGGTACGGACGTCCGTGCTGCCCGGCAGTCCGGCGACGAGCCCGGCGTGGGAGGGGCCGTAGACGAGGGCCTTGGCTCCGGAGTCGGCGAGCTGGTAGGCGATCTCGGGGCCGGCGAGGCGGGTGTTGAGCGGGACGAAGACCGCGCCGAGCGTGCCGGCCGCGAACAGGGTCTCCAGGTAGGAGGGGTGGTTCGGGCCGAGGTAGGCGATGCGGTCGCCGCGGCGGACGCCTCGCTCACGCAGGGCGTGGGCGAGACGGGTGGTACGCAGGTGCAGGGTGCGGTAGTCGATGGACGTCCCGCCGTGGATCAGGGCGGTGCGGTGCGGGGTCTTGCGGGCCCGGCGTGCGGGCCATGACCCCAGTCCCTCGTTGCGCATGTCACGCCCCTTACGGTTTCGTCAGCCCGAGCAGCCGGGCGGCGTTCTCCTTGAGGATCTTCGGCTTGACCTCGTCCTTGACCGACAGCTTCTCGAAGTCGGCGAGCCAGCGGTCGGGGGTGAGGACGGGGAAGTCGGAGCCGAAGAGGACCTTGTCCTTCAGCAGCGTGTTGGCGTACTGCACCAGCTGCGGCGGGAAGTACTTCGGCGACCAGCCGGACAGATCGATGTGGACGCCCGGCTTGTGGGTGGCGACGGCGAGGGCCTCGTCCTGCCAGGGGAAGGACGGGTGCGCCAGAATGATCTTCAGGTGCGGGAAGTCGGCCGCCACGTCGTCCACGTGCAGCGGATTCGAGTACTTCAGGCGGATGCCGCCGCCTCCCGGCACTCCGGCACCGATGCCCGTCTGGCCGGTGTGGAAGAGGGCGATCGTGCCGGTCTCCTCGATCACCTCGTAGAGGGCGTACGCCACCGAGCGGTCGTTGGGGAAGAAGCCCTGGATGCTGGGGTGGAACTTGAAGCCCTTGACCCCGTACTCCTCGACCAGGCGGCGCGCCTGCTTCACGCCCGCCCTGCCGCGGAAGGGGTCGATGGAGGCGAAGGGGATCAGTACGTCCGCGTTGGCGGCGGCCGCCTCGGCGACCTCCTCGTTCGGGACCGGTGGCGTGCCCGTCGCGGACTCGGAGTCGACCGTGAAGATCACGGCGGCCATCTTCCGCTCGCGGTAGTACGCGGCGGTCTCCTCCAGGGTCGGCTTCCGCTTGCCCTCGACCTTGAAGTAGGCGGAGGAGGCTTCGTGCAGGTCGTCGTCCAGGGAGGCGTGGCCCTTGGAGGAGACCTCCGCGTGGGTGTGGACGTCGATCGCGACCAGCTCGTCGGGGTTCATGGACGGGGCCATCACGCCTCCGGGAACTTGGGCGCCGGGATGCCGACCGACTGGAGTGCCGTGCCGACCGAGGTGGGCCAGACGTCGGCCAGGGTCTCGGCGGTCCAGCCGCCGTCGGCGTACGCGGCCGCGATCTCCTGCGGATGCGACCAGAGTGCCACCTTGTCGCCGCCGACGCCGATGGCCTGGCCGGTGATGCCCCGGGCCGCCTCGGAGGCGAGGAAGGGGACGAGGGCCGCGCAGTCCTCGGGGGTGCCGAAGCCCTCGCCCTTGCGCAGGAAGTCGGGGAGCGGCTCGCCGTTCTTCATGGCCTCGATGTACGGGGCGAAGGCGGGGATGGTCTCGGTCATGGCGGTCGCGGCGACCGGCACGATCGCGTTGACGGTGATGTTCGCGCGGCCCAGTTCCATGGACCAGGTGCGGGCCATGGCGGCGATGCCGGCCTTGGCGGCGGCGTAGTTCGTCTGGCCGAAGTTGCCGCGCTGGCCGGC
Source organism: Streptomyces sp. NPDC028907 (assembly GCF_055564995.1). Lineage (NCBI taxonomy): Bacteria > Bacillati > Actinomycetota > Actinomycetes > Kitasatosporales > Streptomycetaceae > Streptomyces > Streptomyces sp. NPDC028907. The sequence goes on along the minus strand of NZ_JBVHVE010000005.1, from coordinate 399,806 downwards.
CGGGGAGCCGACCAGGACCAGGGTGCCGCCCTCGCCCTGCTCGCGCATGCGGACGGCGGCGGCCCGGGCGCAGGTGAAGGTGCCCTTGAGGTGGGTGGTGATCACCGCGTCGAAGTCGTCGTCGGTCATCTTCCACAGGACCTTGTCGCGCAGGATGCCCGCGTTGGTCACCAGGATGTCGAGCCGCCCGAACTCCTCGACCGCGCGGTTCACCAGCCGCTCCGCGGCCTCCGTCGTGCCGACCGGGACGACCTCGGCGACGGCGGTGCCGCCCGCCTCGGTGATGGACTTCACGGCCGCCTCGGCCACGGCCTCGTCGACGTCGTTGACGACCACCAAGGCGCCGTGCGCGGCCAGGGCGTGGGCGTAGGCGAGGCCGAGGCCCCGGCCGCTGCCGGTGACGACGGCGGCCTTGCCGGTGAGATCGATGCTGGGCACGGGAGGGTCCCTTCGACGTGGGGTGCTGCGCCATGGGCTGCTTCGACGCGGGAGTGCGGCTACGAGATCGAAGTTAAGAGCAATAATTGTTGTCGTCAATAGTTGTTGGTGACCTTCGGGTGCGTCATGCTGGAATCTGCACAGAGGAACCCCCACCGGGGGCCGAGACCAGGGAGTCCGCCATCGCCCGCCAGCACGCCACGAACCCGGCACTCATCGACGCGAACGAACCGTGGATGCGCGGACTGCACGCGGACACGGGGTATCTGCTGTACCGCCTGGGTCTGCGCTCGGGTCAGTTGTTCAACACGTTCCTCCAGGAGTCGGGGCTGCGGCTGCGCCACTACGCGGTGCTGCGGTTCCTCGCCACGTCCCCGGGCGCCCTCCAGCGCGAGCTGAGCGCGTCGCTCGGCTACGACCCGAGCGCGATCGTGGGTCTGGTCGACGACCTGGAGAAGCTGGGCTTCGCCGAGCGGCGCCCCTCCCCCGACGACCGCCGCAGCCGGATCATCGTCCTGACCGAGGGCGGCCGCGCGTTCCTGCGGGACACCGACGAGGCCGGTCAGCGGGTCACCAACGAACTCCTCCAGCCCCTCGGCCCGGCCGAGCGGGAGCAGCTCCACGGGCTGCTTCAGCGGGTCACCGAGTCCGGGCTGGGGTGACCGGGCGATGAGGTGCCGATGACCTCCGACGCAGTGCCGTCCACGCCGCCCGCGCCGTCCGGGCCGGCCAAAGGGACGCGTTCCGCACCCGACCGGCTGCTGTCCGTGCTCGGGGCCTTCGACCTCGGACATCCCGCGCTGTGTCTGACGGACATCAGCCGCCGGGCCGGGCTCAGCCTGAGCACCGCGCACCGGCTGGTGAACGCCCTCACCGAGTGGGGCGCCCTGGAGCGGGACGACTCCGGTCTCTACCACGTCGGGCTGCGACTGTGGGAGCTCGCGGCCCTGGCGCCGCGCGGGCCGGCGCTGCGGCAGCTCGCGCTGCCGTATCTGGAGGACCTGTACGAAGCCACGCACGAGAACGTGCAGTTGGCGGTACGGGACGGAGCCGAGGTCGTCTACATCGAGTGGCTGTCGGGACGCTCCGCGGTCGGCGTGCACATCCGCGTCGGGGCGCGCTGGCCGCTGCACGCCACCGGGGTCGGGCTCGCCCTGCTCGCGCACAGCGACCCCGAGTTCCAGGAGGAGTACTGCGCGGGCCCCCTCGCCTCCTTCACCCCGTACACCGTCACCGAACCTGCCCGCCTACGCCGCATGCTGGCCGACGTGCGCCGCACGGGCGTTGCGGTCAGCAGTCGCCAGGTCACCGACGACGCCCTGTCGGTGGCCGCCCCGATCCGCGGCCCGGGCGGTCCGGTCACCGCCGCGGTGTCCGTGGTCGTACCCCAGGCCGATGCCCAGGTCCCGGTCCTGGTACCTGCGGTGCGGCTCGCGGCGCGCGGGATCTCACGAGGGCTGGGGTGGCGCCCGGAGAAGGGGGCGTAGGGGCTGAAGGGCGCGGGTCACGAGAGTTCGATGCGCACATTTCCGCTTTCACAGGGTGAACTCCCCTGTGCGGGAAGGGTTTTCTGTGCTTCACCTCTTGACGACCGGAGGGACGGGGAGCACATTGGCGACACTTTGAGAGCGCTCTCAACGCCCAAGGCACCCCGCATCCCCACCCCGTACACCGAGAGGCAGCACCCCCATGAGTGAACCCTCCGGCATACACCGCAGACACCGCTCCCTCAGGCGGACGCTCGTCGCCCTGCTCGGCACCCTGGGCCTCGCGGCGGCCGCCGCCACCGCCGCCGTCCCCTCCGCCAACGCCTCCGCGCCCACGCCGCCGTCGGGCTGGACGCAGGTGTTCCTCGACGACTTCAACGGCGCCGCCGGCACCGGCGTGAACACCGCCGACTGGCAGTACGCGACCGGCAAGAGCTATCCCGGCGGTCCCGCCAACTGGGGCACCGGCGAGATCGAGACGATGACCAACAGCACCGACAACGTCTCGCTCGACGGCAACGGCAACCTCCGCATCACCCCGCGGCGGGACGCGTCCGGCAACTGGACCTCCGGTCGCATCGAGACCAACCGCACCGACTTCCAGCCCCCGGCGGGCGGCAAGCTCCGCGTGGAGGCGCGGATCCAGGTGCCGAACGTGACCGGGGCCGCCGCCAAGGGGTACTGGCCGGCGTTCTGGATGCTCGGCGCGCCCTACCGGGGCAACTACTGGAACTGGCCCGCCGTCGGCGAGCTGGACATCATGGAGAACACACAGGGCATGAACACGGTGTTCGCCACGATGCACTGCGGCACCTCACCGGGCGGCCCCTGCAACGAGACCAGCGGCATCGGCGGCAACACCACCTGTTCCGGCGCCACCTGCCAGGCGGGCTTCCACACCTACCGGATGGAGTGGGACCGCTCGACGAGTGTCGAGGAGATCCGCTTCTACCTCGACGGCACCAACTTCCACACCGTGCGGGCCAACCAGGTCGACGCGACGACCTGGGCGAACGCCACGAACCACGGCTTCTTCATCATCCTCAACGTGGCCATGGGCGGCGCCTTCCCGGACGCCTTCGGCGGCGGCCCGGACAGCGGAACGCAGCCCGGGCACGCCATGGTCGTCGACTACGTCCAGGTGCTCTCGGCCACCGGGGGCGGTACCACGCCCCCGCCGACCGGCAACCGGGACGCCTACAGCGCCATCCAGGCCGAGTCGTACGACAGCCAGAGCGGCGTGAGCGCCGAGACCACCTCCGACTCGGGCGGCGGGCAGAACATCGGTGCCGTGGCGAACGGCGACTGGGCGCTGTACAAGGGCGTCAACTTCGGTTCCACCGCGGCCACCCAGTTCGTCGCCCGGGTGGCGAGCGGCGCGGCGGGCGGCGTCAGCGGCCTGGTCGAAGTACGCCTGGACAGCCGTGGCAACTCCCCCGTGGGCAGTTTCGCGGTGGGCAACACCGGCGGGTGGCAGTCGTGGCGGACCATTCCGGCGAACATCAGCGGGGTGACCGGCACGCACGACGTCTATCTCACCTTCACCAGCGGCCAGCCGTCGGACTTCGTGAACGTGAACTGGTTCAACTTCGGCCGCTGACAGGCGCGTTGCCCCGACATCTCCGCCTGGTCGATGCCCCGCGAGAGCCCACCGGCCCTTGCGGGGCACCGTCACGGTCATCGTCGTCGGCGTAGCATCCGGACGGCTTTCGGGAGCGCGACGCCGAGAACCAGCGCGGCCAGCGGCAACGCGACGTCGGTCCACGTGTGGCGGATGGACCGGTACGTCGCGACACCGTTGCTGATCTCGATGTAGCCGACCGGTCTGGCGTCCGCCCCTCCCCCACCACCACCGCCCTCACGGCCTCCGGCCTCACCGGCCCACCCGGCTCCGCCGCCCAGCCCGAAGGCGACTCTGGCGACCGGAATGACGGTGACGCCGTCAGCGGTGACGGGTTCGCCGTAGACGGCGGTGACCGAGGCACTGCCACCGAGTCTGTCGGCCAGGTGTTCCAAAAGCGCGTCCGCGGCATGCGTCGCGACGGCGGGGTTCTCCTCGTGGTCGGTCATCCAGCACTCGTAGACAACCGGGCCACCCCTGTCAAGAAGACCCGCGGAGGCCGGGGAACCCGAAGACTCAACGAATCTCCGCCCGAAACACCGCGGGCGTGACCTCCGTGTGCTGATGGAAGAACTTCGTGAAGTTCGCGGCATCCGGAAACCCGACGGCCACCCCCACCCGCCCGATCGCCATATCCGTATGGGCAAGCAGCCGCTTCGCCTCAAGGATCACCCGCTTGTCGATGAACCCCTTGGGCGTGAGCCCGGTCGCGGCGCGCACCGCGCGGACAAGGGTCCGCCGCGAGTACCCGAGCTGATCGGCGTACGCACTGACGCTGTGGTTGGTGGTGAACCCCTTCTCCACCGCGTCCCGGAACAACGTGAACGTCGTGTCCCCCTGTTGCCGCGCGGCCTCCGCCGAACTCGCCGCGAGATGGGCCAACCGCAGCAGAAACGCCGTGAGCGAGTGCCGCAGCACCGCCGTGTGCAGGCTCAACGGCAGGGTCGCCGTGTCCTCGTACTCGACTTGGAGCTGGGCGAGCGCCGCACGCAGAGCGGTCGACTGGGCCTCGTCGGGGTGGAGCAGAGGCGGCAGGTCGTAGCGGTAGAGCCCCGTGGCCTCCACCGTGGCGCGGGGCAGGAAGCCCGGCTGCATGGTCAGGACGGTGCCCCGGTAGTCGCCGGTCCCGGAGAAGCGGTGCACCTGACCCGGCCGGATCCACACCACGTCACCCGCGTTCGCCTCGTACTCGGCGAAGTCGATCATGTGGCGTACGGGACCCCTGTCGAAGAGCATCACGACGTGGAAATCGATGCGGTGCACGCGCTCCAGTGGCGCGTCGGCGGCGTGCCAAGTGCGCCCCGTGCCCATCTGGCCGACCTGCATGCCGACGCCGAGGACGCTCAGATCGACCGGGAACGGGAACGTCCGTATCCCGTCGCCGCCTTCGGCCCTCGCATCCGTCATATCCGCCATGTCCGTCTCATACCGTCTCACTCGTGCGCGCCCCGCGCTCAGCCGTGCGCGGCACTCCTCGCGGTGTCCCACTTTCACCACAGCGTGACACACCCCGACCTTCCCTAGTAAAAGTCAGACTTTTACTTTTGAACGCGTTGGACCAGCCACTTCGCTGCGATCGAGGACTTCTGAAGATGAGCACGCAGACACCGGACAGCTTCGAATGGACCGAACTCGACCGGCGTGCCGTCGACACGGCCCGCCTCCTGGCGGCCGATGCCGTACAGCGGGTCGGCAACGGCCACCCGGGCACCGCGATGAGCCTTGCCCCGGCCGCGTACACGATCTTTCAGAAGGTGATGCGGCACGATCCGGCCGACCCCGAGTGGACCGGGCGTGACCGCTTCGTCCTCTCCCCCGGGCACACCTCGCTGACCCTCTACACCCAGCTCTTCCTCGCCGGGTACGAGCTGGAGCTCGACGACCTCAAGTCGTTCCGGACGCAGGGTTCGAAGACGCCGGGTCACCCCGAGTACGGGCACACCGCGGGCGTGGAGACCACCACCGGTCCGCTGGGTCAGGGTGTCGCCAACGCCGTCGGCATGGCGATGGCCGCCCGTTACGAGCGCGGCCTGTTCGACCCGGACGCCCCAAAGGGCGAGTCCCCGTTCGACCACACCATCTGGGCGATCGTCTCCGACGGCGACCTTCAGGAGGGCGTCTCCGCCGAGGCATCCTCGCTCGCCGGCCACCAGAAGCTCGGCAACCTGGTCTTCCTCTACGACGACAACCACATCTCCATCGAGGGCGACACGGCGACCGCGTTCTCCGAGGACGTGCTGAAGCGGTACGAGGCGTACGGCTGGCACGTGCAGCGGATCGAGCCCGCGCTGGGCGGCGACATCGACGTCCACGCGCTGTACGCGGCGCTCAAGGCCGCGCAGGCCGAGACCGAGCGCCCCTCGATCATCGCCATGCGCACGATCATCGCCTGGCCCGCTCCGAACGCGCAGAACACCGAGGCCTCCCACGGCTCCGCCCTCGGCGTCGACGAGATCGCCGCCACCAAGCGCCTCCTCGGCTTCGACCCGGAGCAGACCTTCGAGGTCGCCGACGAGGTCCTCGCCCACTCCCGCCGCGCCCTCGACCGGGGCGCCGAGGCGCACGCGGCCTGGGACAAGCAGCTCGGCACCTGGCGTGCCGCCGACCCCGAGCGCGCCCGCCTGTTCGACCGAATCGTCGCGGGCCAGCTCCCCGAGGGCTGGGAGGACGCCCTGCCGGTCTTCGAGGAGGGCAAGTCCGTCGCCACCCGCGCCGCCTCCGGCAAGGTGCTCCAGGCGCTCGGCGCCGTCGTCCCGGAGCTGTGGGGCGGCTCGGCCGACCTGGCCGGCTCCAACAACACCACCATCGACAAGACGAGTTCGTTCCTGCCGAAGGGCAACCCGCTGCCGGAGGCCGACCCGTACGGCCGCACCATCCACTTCGGCATCCGCGAGTTCTCGATGGCCGCGGAGATGAACGGCATCGCCCTGCACGGCAACACCCGTGTCTACGGCGGCACGTTCCTGGTGTTCTCCGACTACATGCGCAACGCGGTCCGCATGTCCGCGCTGATGCAGCTGCCCGTGACGTACGTGTGGACGCACGACTCCATCGGTCTCGGCGAGGACGGCCCGACCCACCAGCCGGTCGAGCACCTGGCGTCGCTGCGGGCGATCCCGGGCCTGAACATCGTCCGCCCCGCCGACGCCAACGAGACCGCCATCGCGTGGGCCGAGATCCTCAGGCGGCACTCCACCGACCCGGCCCCGCACGGCCTCGCGCTCACCCGCCAGGGAGTGCCGACGCTCCCGGTCAACGCCGATGCGGCGAAGGGCGGTTACATCCTTGAGGAGTCCTCGACCGGGACGCCCGACGTGGTCCTCATCGCCACCGGTTCCGAGGTCCAGCTCGCCGTTGCCGCGCGGGAGCGGTTGGAGGCCGACGGGATCGGTACCCGGGTGGTGTCGATGCCGTCCGTCGAGTGGTTCGAGGAGCAGCCGCGCGAGTACCGCGAGAGCGTCCTGCCGCCGGCCGTGAAGGCGCGCGTCGCCGTCGAGGCCGGGATCGGGCTCACCTGGTACCGGTTCGTCGGAGACGCGGGACGCATCGTCTCCCTGGAGCACTTCGGTGCCTCCGCGGACGCCAAGACCCTGTTCGCCGAGTACGGCTTCACCGCCGAGAACGTCGTCGCCGCCGCGAGGGAATCCCTTGCCCTCGCCCGCGGTTGATCCGAACGCCAGAGAGAAGTTGAGCACAGTGACCACCGAAGCAACCGCGACCGCCGGAACCCTGAAGCGCCTCTCCGACGAAGGCGTCTCGATCTGGCTGGACGACCTGTCGCGCAAGCGGATCGAGTCGGGCGACCTCGCCGAACTCGTCGCGGACAAGCACGTCGTGGGCGTCACCACCAACCCGTCCATCTTCCAGGCCGCCATCGGCTCCGGCGAGGGCTACGAGGAGCAGCTCGCCGACCTCGCGGTGCGGGGCGTGACGGTCGACGAGGCCGTACGGATGATGACCACCGCCGACGTCCGTGCGGCCGCCGACGTCCTGCGGCCCGTGTACGACGCCACCGCCGGCCGGGACGGCCGGGTCTCCATCGAGGTCGACCCGCGGCTCGCCCACAACACCGCCGCAACGATCGCCGAGGCCCGTCAGTTGGCCTGGCTGGTAGACCGGCCCAACGTGATGATCAAGATCCCGGCGACCAAGGCCGGCCTGCCCGCCATCACCGAGGTCATCGCCGAGGGCATCAGCGTCAACGTCACGCTGATCTTCTCCCTTGAGCGCTACCGCGAGGTCATGGACGCCTACCTGGCCGGTCTGGAGAAGGCCGCCGCGCGGGGCCTGGACCTGTCCGGCATCCACTCCGTGGCGTCCTTCTTCGTCTCCCGCGTCGACTCCGAGATCGACAAGCGGCTGACCGCGATCGGCACGGACGAGGCCCTCGCGCTCAAGGGCAGGGCCGCGCTCGCCAACGCCCGCCTGGCCTACGAGGCCTACGAAGACATCTTCGAGGGCGACCGCTGGACCGCCCTCACCGGCGCCAGGGCCAACAAGCAGCGCCCCCTGTGGGCCTCCACCGGGGTGAAGGACCCGGCGTACAAGTCCACGCTGTACGTGGATGAGCTGGTCGCGCCGGGCACTGTCAACACGATGCCCGAAGCCACGCTCGATGCCACCGCCGACCACGGCGAGATCACCGGCGACACGGTGACCGGCCGCTACGCGCAGGCCCGCGCCGACCTCGCCGCCGTGGAAGCACTCGGGATCTCGTACGACGACGTCGTCACCCGACTGGAGGACGAGGGCGTCGCCAAGTTCGAGGTGGCGTGGCAGGACCTGTTGGACGCCGTCAAGAAGTCGCTCGGCAGCAAGGGAGCTGACGCAGAATGATCTCCGACTGGGACAACCCCCTGCGCGACGCGCGCGACCGCCGTCTGCCCCGGATCGCCGGCCCGTCCGGGCTCGTCATCTTCGGGGTCACCGGCGACCTGTCCCGCAAGAAGCTGATGCCGGCCGTGTACGACCTGGCCAACCGCGGGATGCTGCCGCCGGGCTTCTCCCTCGTCGGGTTCGCCCGCCGGGACTGGGCGGACCAGGACTTCGCGCAGGTCGTGCACGACTCGGTGCGCGAACACGCCCGCACCGAGTTCCGCGAGGAGGTCTGGCAGCAGCTCGCCGAGGGCATGCGGTTCATCCCGGGTGCCTTCGACGACGACGAGGCGTTCAAGCAGCTGCGCCAGACGGTGGACGAGCTGGACGCGGCGCGCGGTACGAGCGGCAACTACGCCTTCTACCTCTCCGTACCGCCGAAGTTCTTCCCGGAGGTCGTGCGGCAGCTGAAGAAGCACGGCCTGGCGGACGCGCCGGAGGGCTCGTGGCGCCGGGCGGTCATCGAGAAGCCGTTCGGCTCCGACCTCGCGAGCGCCCGGGAGCTGAACGCGATCGTGCACGACGTGTTCGACCCGGAGCAGGTCTTCCGGATCGACCACTACCTGGGCAAGGAGACCGTCCAGAACATCCTGGCGCTGCGGTTCGCGAACCAGATGTTCGAGCCGATCTGGAACCGGTCGTATGTCGACCACGTACAGATCACGATGGCCGAGGACATCGGCATCGGCGGCCGGGCGGGCTACTACGACGGCATCGGCTCGGCCCGTGACGTCATCCAGAACCATCTGCTGCAGCTGATGGCGCTCACCGCGATGGAGGAGCCGGCCGCGTTCGACGCCGCCTCGCTGCTCACCGAGAAGCTGAAGGTGCTCAAGGCGGTCAAGCTGCCGGAGGACCTGGGGAAGCACACCGTGCGCGGGCAGTACGCGGCGAGCTGGCAAGGCGGCGCGCAGGTCCTCGGGTACCTCCAGGAGGAGGGCATCGACAAGCGGTCCAAGACCGACACGTACGCCGCGATCAAGCTGAATGTCGACAACCGGCGCTGGGCGGGCGTGCCGTTCTATCTGCGCACCGGCAAGCGGCTCGGGCGGCGGGTCACCGAGATCGCGGTGGTCTTCCAGCGGGCGCCGCACTCCCCGTTCGACTCGACCGCCACCGAGGAGCTCGGCCAGAACGCCATCGTCATCCGCGTCCAGCCGGACGAGGGCGTGACGGTGCGGTTCGGCTCCAAGGTGCCGGGCACCTCGATGGAGATCCGGGACGTGACGATGGACTTCGCCTACGGCGAGTCGTTCACGGAGTCCAGCCCGGAGGCGTACGAGCGGCTCATCCTGGATGTCCTCCTCGGTGACGCCAATCTGTTCCCCCGTCACCAGGAAGTGGAAGAGTCCTGGAAGATCCTCGACCCGATCGAGGAGTACTGGGACACGCACGGCAAGCCGGCGCGGTACGCGTCCGGGAGCTGGGGACCCGAGGAAGCCGACGAGATGCTCGCACGAGACGGACGGAGCTGGCGCAGGCCATGAAGATCGACCTGACCGACACCACGGCAAGCAAGATCAACAAGGCGCTGGTGCAGGGCCGCCGCGCGATCGGCACGCCGGCCGTGGGCATGGTCCTGACGATGGTGATCGTCACGGACGAGGAGAACGCCTACGACTCGATCAAGGCGGCCGAGGAGGCCTCGCACGAGCACCCCTCGCGCACCCTGGTCGTCATCAAGCGGCACGCCCGCACCCCACGCGACCGCACCCGCTCCCACCTCGACGCCGAGGTCCGGGTGGGCGCCGACGCCGGTACCGGCGAGACCGTGGTGCTGCGGATGTACGGCGAGGTCTCCGAGCACGCCGACTCGGTGGTGCTGCCGCTGCTGCTGCCGGACGCGCCGGTCGTCGTGTGGTGGCCGGTGGAGGCGCCGGAGAACCCGGCCAAGGACCCCCTGGGCGCGCTGGCCCAGCGCCGGATCACCGACCTGTACACGACCGAGAACCCGCAGGTGGAGCTGGAGGCCCGGGCCCGCTCCTACGCGCCCGGCGACACCGACCTCGCCTGGACCCGGCTCACCCCGTGGCGCTCCATGCTCGCCGCGGCCCTGGACCAGGCCCGGGTGCCGATCATCTCGGCCGTCGTGGAGGCCGAGGCCGACAACCCGGCCGCCGAACTGCTGGCCCGCTGGCTGGAGGCGCGTCTGCACGTCACCGCCGAGCGGGTCGTCACCGCCGGACCGGTCGTCACCGGTGTGCGCCTGGGCACCGAGAACGGCGAGATCGTCATCGACCGCCCCGAGGGCCCGCTGGCCACGCTGTCCCTGCCGGACCAGCCGTCGCGCACCCTGGCGCTGAAGGTCCGCACCACCTCCGAACTCATCGCCGAGGAGCTCAGGCGCCTCGACGCGGACGAGATGTACGCCATCGCCCTGCGCGGCGAGGTCACCAAGGAGACGCCCTCCCATGTCTGAGACCCCCCGGCTCACCCGGCGCCCCGAGTGGGCGGCTCTGGAGGACCACCGCGCGGAGGCGCTGCAGCGGCCCCGGCTGCGTGAGCTGTTCGCGGCCGACCCGTCCCGCGCCGAGCGGTACGTCGTGCGCGTCGGTGATCTGCGCCTCGACTACTCCAAGCACCTGATCACCGACGAGACGCTCGCCCTGCTGCGGGAACTGGCCGCCGCGACCGATGTGTTCGGGCTGCGGGACGCGATGTTCCGCGGCGAGCGGATCAACGTCACCGAGGACCGGGCGGTGCTGCACACCGCGCTGCGGGCGCCGCGCGAGGCCGTGATCGAGGTCGACGGGGAGAACGTCGTCCCCAAGGTCCACGCGGTGCTCGACAAGATGAGCGCGTTCGCGGACCGCGTCCGCTCCGGCGAGTGGACCGGCCACACGGGCCGCCGTATCCGCAATGTCGTCAACATCGGCATCGGCGGCTCCGACCTCGGGCCCGCGATGGCGTACGAGGCACTTCGCCCGTTCACGGCACGCGAGTTGACGTTCCGGTTCGTGTCCAACGTCGACGGCGCCGACCTGCACGAGGCGGTGCGGGACCTGGACCCGGCGGAGACGCTGTTCATCGTGGCGTCCAAGACGTTCACCACGATCGAGACGATCACCAACGCCACCTCGGCCCGCACCTGGCTGCTGGCCGGGCTCGGCGGCGAGGACAAGGCGGTCGCCAAGCACTTCGTCGCGCTGTCGACCAACGCCGAGAAGGTGACGGACTTCGGCATCGACCCGGACAACATGTTCGAGTTCTGGGACTGGGTCGGCGGGCGGTACTCGTACGACTCGGCGATCGGCCTGTCCCTGATGATCGCCATCGGACCGGACCGCTTCCGGGAGATGCTGGACGGCTTCCACACCGTCGACGAGCACTTCCGCACCGCGCCCGCCGAGGCCAACGCCCCCTTGATCCTGGGTCTGTTGGGCATCTGGTACGGCAATTTCTTCGGCGCCGAGTCCCATGCGGTGCTGCCGTACTCGCACTACCTGTCGAAATTCACGGCGTATCTCCAGCAGCTCGACATGGAGTCCAACGGCAAGTCGGTCGACCGGGACGGCCAGGTCGTGGGCTGGGAGACCGGTCCGGTGGTCTGGGGCACGCCCGGCACCAACGGGCAGCACGCCTACTACCAGCTGATCCACCAGGGCACCCGCCTCATCCCGGCCGACCTGATCGGCTTCGCCCGTCCGGTCGCCGAGCTGAGCGACGCACTCAAGGCGCAGCACGACCTGTTGATGGCGAACCTCTTCGCGCAGGGCCAGGCGCTCGCCTTCGGCAAGACCGCGGACGAGGTGCGCGCGGAGGGTGTGCCCGAGGAGCAGGTCCCGCACCGCACGTTCCTCGGCAACCACCCCACCACCACGATCCTCGCCCCCGAGCTGACCCCGTCGGTCCTCGGCCAGCTGGTCGCCCTCTACGAGCACAAGGTGTTCGTGCAGGGCGCCGTCTGGAACATCGACTCCTTCGACCAGTGGGGCGTCGAGCTGGGCAAGGTCCTCGCCAAGCGGGTCGAGCCCGCCCTGACAGAAGGGACCGAGGTCCCCGGCCTCGACCCCTCCACCGCCGCCCTCGTGACCGCCTACCGTGAACTCAAGGAAGTGAACTGACATGCAGATCGGTCTTGTTGGTCTCGGCAAGATGGGCGGCAACATGCGCGAGCGTCTGCGCAACGCCGGCCACACCGTCGTCGGTTACGACACGAACCCCGAACTGTCCGACGTGGCGAGCCTGGCCGACCTCGTCGACCAGCTCGACGCGCCGCGCACGGTGTGGGTCATGGTCCCGGCCGGCCACCCCACCCAGCTCGTCATCGACCAGCTGGGGAGCCTGCTCAAGCCGTACGACACGGTGGTCGACGGCGGCAACTCCCGCTGGACGGACGACGAGAAGCACGCCCAGGAGCTGGGCAAGCACGGCATCGGCTTCGTCGACGCGGGCGTCTCCGGTGGCGTGTGGGGCCTGGAGAACGGCTACGCCCTGATGGTCGGCGGCGAGAAGGAGCACGTCGACCGGCTCAAGCCGATCTTCGAGGCGCTCAAGCCGGAGGGGCCGTACGGCTATGTCCACGCGGGCAAGGTGGGCGCCGGGCACTTCGCGAAGATGGTCCACAACGGCATCGAGTACGCAATGATGCAGGCCTACGCCGAGGGCTGGGAGCTCCTGGAGAAGGTCGAGTCGGTGGACAACGTCCGGGAGGTGTTCCGCTCCTGGCAGGAGGGCACGGTCATCCGGTCCTGGCTGCTGGACCTCGCGGTCAACGCCCTCGACGAGGACGAGCACCTGGAGAAGCTGAAGGGCTTCGCGCAGGACTCCGGCGAGGGCCGCTGGACGGTGGAAGCCGCCATCGACCACGCCGTCCCGCTGCCCGCGATCACCACGTCCCTCTTCGCACGGTTCGCGTCCCGTCAGGACGACTCCCCGCAGATGAAGATGATCGCGGCACTGCGCAACCAGTTCGGCGGTCACGCCGTCGAGTCGAAGGAGTAGCCCGCCGTGGGGGATCTCCTACTGGTCCGCCACGGAGAGACGGAGTGGAGCAGGTCGGGACAGCACACCAGCTGGACCGACCTGCCCCTCACCCAGGCCGGCGAGGAACAGGCCAAGTCCCTGGCCCCGCTCCTCTCCGGCCGCCCCTTCTCCCTGGCCCTCACCAGCCCGCTGCGCCGCGCCGTCCGCACCGCCGAACTGGCGGGCGTGACGGGCGCCGTAGCGGACGCCGACCTGCATGAATGGGACTACGGCGGCTACGAGGGCATCACCACCGACACCATCCACCGCTCCCGCCCCGACTGGTACCTGTGGACCGACGGAGTGCCACCCGGCCCGGACGGTCACCCCGGGGAATCCCCGGCCGAGGTGGGCGCGCGTGCCGACCGGTTGCTGTCCCGGGTGGACGTGGCGCTGCTCGACGGCGACGTCGTCCTCGTCGCCCACGGGCACTTCCTGCGCGTGGTGACGGCGCGCCGACTGGGGCTCGCCCCGGCCGAGGGGCGGTTGTTCCAGCTGGCGACGGGCACGGTGAGCCGGTTGTCGACGGAACACGGGCGGCCGGTGATCGCGGCGTGGAACGCCCGGCCCTGACTCCCTGGCGGAGTTGACAGTTTCGGCAGGCCGGCGTCAGAGTCCCCGCTGATGGAGATCAACGATCTGACGCCGGCCGAACTGCGGGTGTGGCAGGCCTTTCCCAAGGGCGAGGCCGTGGACTTCCGCACGGGCGAGGGCGAGGGCGCGGTCGAGGGCGCCGACTGGGGGTCCGAACGCACGGTACGGGCAACGGTGTTGCGGGCACTGCTGCTCGACGGACCGGTGGAGAGCGGCGAAGTGGCCGCTCTCAAGGTGGCAGGGGCACGCGTCACGGGCGTACTGGACCTGCGGTACGCGGTCATCGACAGTGTGGCCCGGCTCAGTCACTGTCACTTCGAGGAGGTTCCCGACCTCTCCGGCGCCCAGCTGAAGTACCTCAATCTGAGCGGGTCGCGGTTGCCGGGGCTGGGGGCGGCGCGGATTCGGGTCGACGGAGGGCTGCGGCTGACGAACTGCCGGTTCGCGGGGCGGGTGCGGCTCGGTGGGGCGCAGATCGCCGGGGCGTTGTATCTGGAGGGTGCGGAGGTCGTCGCGCCCGAGGGGAGCGAGGATCCCGTGCTCCAGCTCCACCAGGTGACCGTCGGGGAAGACCTGTGCGCTTCGCGTCTGCGTACCCTCGGGGAGATCCGGCTCGACGGCGCCACGGTGAGCGGCTCGCTCCGCCTGCAGAACGCCGACCTGCGGCGTCCCGGCGGCCTCGTGCTCCACGCCGAAGCGCTGGAGGTGGGCGCCAACGTCATGTGCAGACGCCTGAGCGCGCAGGGCCGGATCGATCTGCGCGGCGCCCGGATACCCGGTCTCCTCGACCTGCTCTACAGCCGCCTGTCCAACCCCGGCGGCACCGCGTTGCACGCGAGCAGCTGTGTCATCGGCGAGGTGTGGCTGCGCAAGGGCCCCTCGATGGAGGGCATGCTGAACCTGCGGCGCTCCCAGATAGACCACCTGAACCTGGCACCCGAGATGCTGTCGGACCAGGTCCGCATACTCGACCTCACCTACGTCTCCCTGACGCCGCACGTGCCGCCCGAGCAGCGGCTGCCCATGCTGGCGCGGGACGGAGACACCTTCGACCCGCACGGATACGAGCAGCTGACCGCCGCCTACCGGCGCACCGGCGACGACCACGCCGCCCGCCTGGTCCAGCTCGCCAAGCAGCGCCGCCACCGCAGGACCCTGCCCTGGTACGGCCGTCTGTGGGGCCACGTCCAGGACGCCACCGTCGGCTACGGGTTCCGGCCGATGCGGGCGCTCGGCTGGCTGCTGTCGCTGCTCGCCGTCGGCTCCGTCGCCTTCGCGCTGGACGCTCCCCCGCCGCTGAAGGCGGACGAGGCACCGCAGTTCAACCCGGTGTTCTACACGCTCGACCTGCTGCTGCCGGTGATCTCCTTCGGCCAGGAACCGGCGTTCGCCCCGGAGGGCGGGCAGCAGGCCCTGGCCTATGTCCTCGTCCTCACCGGCTGGATCCTGGCCACCACGGTCATCGCCGGCGTCACCCGGACCGTCAGCCGCCAGTGACTCCCACGGCTCCCGTCATCGCGCCGGCCGCCCGGCGTGCTGGGCGGCCAGCCGCACCGGCGCGTTCTGGGCGCCGTAACCCCGGTACCCGTCGCGCTGCACGAGCTCGAAGAACACGCGGCCGACCGTCACCGTGTAGCAGTGCCGGAACTCGCCGTGCGCGTCCCGGTCGTAGAGGATGCCCAGCTCGCGGTACGTCTCCAGCTCGCCGTCCGCGAACGCGTACCGCGCCGCCAGGTCGTCGTAGTAGTTCGCGGGGATCGGCAGCAGTCGGCCGCCGGCGTCCCGGAAGCGGCGCGCGGCGGCGACCACGTCGTCCGTGGCCAGCGCGATGTGCTGGGCGTGCACCGTGTCGTCGGTCGGCGCCGCACCCACGCTCAGCGCGATCCGCACGCTTCCGTCGGCGTTGGTGACGGCGCGGCTGCGCATCAGGCCGTACGGGTCGGCGACGTCCACGCTCTCCTGGGCGTGCAGGCCGAGGACGCTGCGGTGGAAGAGGGTCGCCTCGTCGAAGTGGTGCCAGGGCTGGGTGAGGGCGAGATGGTCGATGCCCTTGACGCCGGGGGTGCCCGCCTCGTGTGGGACGTCCGTGAAGTCGGCGCGCCAGTTGGGCAGTTCGTCGAGCTGCGTCGCGCAGAAGAACAGTTCCGTACCGTCGGGTGCCGCGACCGCGTCGAGCGGGGCGTCCTGCGGGGCGCGGCGGCGGGGCAGGACGGGGGCGAGGAGGGCCTCGGCGCGGCGGGCGGCGCCGGTCGGGTCGGGTGACTCCAGGCCGATCGCGGCGAGTCCGGTGCCGTCGCGGCGGGCGGCGCCCGAGGTGTTGACCAGGATTCTGGCCCCGCCCTGCTGCCAGAGGTCGACCGGCTTGCCGCGGTGCCGTGCGGTGCGGGCGAAGCCGAGGGCGCCGAGTACGGCTGAGACCGGTTCGGCGTCGGGAGTGACCAGTTCGGCGAAGGCGACGCCGGTGGGGACGACGGGTGCGGGCGGGGTGGTGACGGCGAGCGTCTCCTGGAGGACGAGGAGGGAGCGGAGCGCGTCCACGGCCGTCGGGCCGGCCTCGGCCTGGCGGAAGACGTCGTTGAAGACCTCCAGGGAGAGGGGGCCGTCGTATCCCGTGTGCAGGACGTGGCGAACGAGTCCGGCGACGTCGAAGCCGCCCTGGCCGGGGAAGCAGCGGTAGTGCCGGCTCCACTGCAGGACGTCCATCGCGAGCAGGGGGGCGTCGGCGAGCTGCAGGAAGAAGATCTTCTCGCCGGGGATGTCCGCGATGCCTTCGAGGTCCTTGGGGTCGGCGCAGCGGGAGAGGATGTGGAAGCTGTCCAGGCAGGTGCCGAGCGCGGGATGGTCGGCCGCCTCGACGATGCGCCAGGCGTGGTCGTACCTGCTGACGTGCCGGCCCCAGGCGAGCGCCTCGTACGCCACCCGGATGCCGAACTCCTGGGCGAGGTCGGCGAGTTGGCGCAGGTGGTACGCCGCCAGCGCGTCGTCGTCCACGGCGAGCGGGTGGACGCTGGAGCAGACGAGGACGGTGTCGGCACCGAGCCGCCGCATCAGCTCGAACTTGTGCCGGGCGCGCCGCAGATTGCGGGTGAACTCGTCGGCGGGCACGGCCTCGATGTCCCGCATCGGCTGGTAGAGGTCGATGCTCAACCCCAGATCCGCGCAGCGCGCCCGGATCTCCTCCGGGGTCAGCGGGCTGGCCAGCAGGTCGTTCTCGAAGATCTCCACGCCGTCGAAGCCGGCCCGGGAGGCGGCCGTCAGCTTCTCGGTGAGGGATCCGCTGAGCGAGACGGTGGCGATGGACGTGCGCATGCCGGTACCTCTTCCTGTTCCTGCCTCTGCTAGCTGGGGGTTCCCACGGTGCCCGCGCGCTCGGCGAGCTCGGCGATGTCCGCGAGCATCCGGGTGCTGTCGGGCTCGCGCCCGGTGAACAGGCGGAACGCGTCCACGGCCTGGAAGACCGCCATGCCGCCCCCGTCGAGGGTGGCGCAGCCCAGTGCCCGGGCCGTGCGCAGCAACTCCGTCTCCAGCGGACGGTAGACGACCTCGGCGACCCACAGCGCCGAGTGGAGCAGCTCGGCCGGGAGGGGCAGGCCGGGGTGGGCGGCCATACCGGTGGGGGTGGCGTGGACGAGGCCGTCGGCGTGGCCGATCAGGGTGCGCAGCGCGTCCGGGGTGGTGCCGACCGCCCGGCCGGCGCCGAAGTGCCGGTTCAGGGACGCGGCGAGATCGACGGCCCGGTCGCTCAGCGCGTCCACGACGGTGACCCGCTCGGCGCCGAGGGTCAGCATGGCATGCGCGACGGCCGCTCCCGCGCCCCCCGCGCCGAGCTGCACGACCCGCTCCAGCGGCGCGTCGGGCAGGCCTCGCGCGAACGACGCGGCGAATCCGGTGACGTCCGTGTTGTGGCCGATGGCCCGGCCGTCCTCGAAGACGACGGTGTTGACCGCGCCCAGCGCCTCGGCCTGCGGGGCGAGCGCGTCCAGGTGCTCGATGACGAGCTGCTTGCAGGGGTGGGTGATGTTGAGCCCGTCGAAGCCGAGGTCGCGTGCGGACCGCACCAGGTCTCCCACCGCCCGCGGCGGGACACCGAGCGTGTCGATGTCGATGAGCCGGTACAGATAGCGCAGCCCCTGCCGATCGGCCTCCCGCTCGTGCAGCGCCGGGCTGAGCGACGGTCCGATGCCGGAGCCGATCAGCCCGACGAGATACGAGTCGTTGGTCTCCTTGGCCACCGGGGGACCTCCTGAGCGGCTCACTAATGTACGAACTGGTGAGTTAGTAATAGCAGGTGGACCGGAGCTTGGGAAGGCCCGTCCCGGCACACCCGGCGACCGGGCTTCTACAATCACCGGCACGCGGGTGGGCCACCGGGGCGCGCCCGCCCCTCGCCGAAGGAAGCCGATGACCAGCGTCGAAGAGCCGGCACGCAGCAACGGGCGGACCCGTGACGCCGCCCGCACCCAGGCCGAGATCCTCGACGTCGCGACGCAGGAGTTCGCCCGGGTCGGCTTCGCCGGGGCGCGGGTCGACGACATCGCCGCCCGCACCAGCACCACGAAGCGGATGATCTACTACTACTTCGGCGGCAAGGAGCAACTGTTCACGGCCGTGCTGGAGCGGGCGTACGGAGTGATCCGCGACGCCGAGCAGGAGCTCGACGTCGAGCACCTGGACCCGGTCGCGGCCATCCGCCGGCTGGCGGAGCTGACCTTCGACCACCATGAGCAGCACCCCGACTTCATCCGCCTGGTCAGCATCGAGAACATCCACGGGGCCGAGCACATCGCCGCCTCCGAGAAGCTCGGCAGGATCGGCTCACCGGCGCTGGACGTGATCCGCCGGATCCTGGAGTCGGGACAGCGGTCGGGCCTGTTCACGGCCGACGTCGACGCCGTCGACCTGCACGCGATGATCAGCTCCTTCTGCTTCTTCCGGGTCGCCAACCGGCACACCTTCGGCGCCCTGTTCGGCCGCGACCTGGTCGATCCGGCGCAGCGCGAGCACTACCGCGCGATGCTCGGCGACATGGTGATCGCGTACCTGACGGCTGACCGCGCCGCGGACTGAGCGGCGCAGGGGTTGCTCGGCGCACCCTCTTGACACCCGGGAAACGTGAGCGCAACATCCCTACCCACCACGTACTAACTATCCAGTGGGTTAATTAGCCGCGATCCGGCTCCTCTCCCCGCCGCTCACATCCGCACTCCGCTTATGTTGGAGCCCCCTCGAAGGAGCACGCCGTGTCCGTCCCCGTCTCCCCGTCCCCGCCCGGGCAGCCGAAGAAGGCCGCCACCGCCGCCTGGATCGGCAGCGCCCTCGAGTACTACGACTTCTTCATCTACGGCAGCGCCGCCGCGCTGATCTTCCCCGAGGTCTTCTTCGACGAGTCCGACCCGGCGACAGCCACCCTGCTGTCGCTGGCCACGTTCGGTGTGGCGTACGCCGCCCGGCCGGTCGGCGCGCTGTTCCTCGGCCACTTCGGTGACCGCATGGGCCGTAAGAAGATCATGGTCTTCACGCTGATCCTGATGGGCGTGTCGACGTTCCTCATCGGCTGTCTGCCGACTCGCGACCAGGTCGGCACCCTCGCGCCCGTACTCCTTGTGCTGTGCCGTGTTCTCCAGGGCATCTCGGCGGCGGGTGAGCAGGCCAGCGCCAACTCGATGACGCTGGAACACGCGCCACCCAACCGGCGCGGCTTCTTCACCAGCTTCACGCTGAGCGGCACCCAGGGCGGGCAGCTGCTGGCCACGCTGGTCTTCATCCCGGTCGCCGCGCTGCCGGAGGAGCAGCTGCTGTCGTGGGGCTGGCGGGTGCCGTTCTGGATGAGCATCGCGGTCGCCGTCGTCGGCTACGTCATCCGCCGCAAGCTCGACGAGACACCGGCCTTCGAGCAGCAGGCGGCCGCCGAGGGCGTCGTCAAGCTGCCGCTCGCGGTGCTGGTGCGGGAGCACTGGGCTGATGTGCTGCGGGTGATCGCCGGTGCGCTGGTCGCCTCGGTCAGCACGATCTTCACGGTGTGGGCGCTGTCGTACGCCACCAGTGACGCCGTCGGGATGGACAGGTCCGCGATGCTGTGGGTGGGCGCGCTCGCCAACCTGGTCGCGCTGGCCGCGATCCCACTGTGGGCCACGCTGTCGGACCGCATCGGCCGTCGCCCGGTGTACCTGATCGGCGCGGCGGGCAGCGCGGTGACGATGTTCCTCTACCTGTGGGCGATCTCCACCGGCTCCTACCCGCTGACCCTGCTGCTCGGCATCATCGCCTTCGGTGTGGTCTACAGCGCCGCCAACGGCGTGTGGCCCTCCTTCTACGGCGAGATGTTCTCCACCCGGGTCCGGCTGTCCGGCATGGCCATCGGCACCCAGATCGGCTTCGCTGTCGCCGGTTTCGCGGTCACCTTCGCCGCGCAGATCGCCGGCCCGGACGGCGACGACTGGTTCTCGGTGGCCCTGTTTACGGCGGCCCTGTGCGTGCCGCCGGTCGTGGCCGCCCTCTCCGCCCGCGAGACCGCCAAGGTCCCGACGGAACAGCTCGGCGAACGGGCCTCCGGCAAGACTGCCGAGCGGGAGACGGTCGCGGCCTGACCTCTCCCCGGCTGGTCACTCAGGCCCTCGGACCCCAGGCGGCTCCGGGGGCCTGAGGCCTGAGTCACGCCAGGCCGGGCTCGACGGGTGGCGGCACCAGGTTCGACCAGCCCCTCCTGCACAGCACCAGCCGGTATCCGTCCGGGTCCTCGATCGTGACGCCCCACTCGTTCCAGTACGGGTTGGGAGACAGGACCCGCTTGCCGCCGTGCCGCTCCAGCCGGGCCACCAGGTCGTCCGGCACGGGGCCGTCCAGGTAGACGACGAGGAGGTCCTCCTCGGTCGGCCGGGGCTCGACCGGGCGGGCAGGCTCGTGGACGAGTTCCAGATGCCAGCCGGCGTCCGGCCGGCCGAGCATCAACAGGTCGTGCTCACCCGGTTCCGGACCACCCTCCGCCCGCCATACGACGGCGAGTCCCAGCCCTTCGCGCCAGAACCGCTCCGCGGCGGCGAGGTCCCGGGACGGACGGGCGATACGGATGTGGCTGCTGCCGTCGACCGGCATGTCGTCCCCCTGCGCGTGACGTCCTGATCTGCGTTGATCCCTTCGGCAGCGTAGGCGGCCCGGGTGCGCCGGAACCATCGGCCATAGGCCCTCCGCCCGGCGCCCTAGGTCCCGTCGTCGGCCATGGGCCCCGTTGACAGTTGACGTCGCACGCATGAACATCGGCCAGAACGAACAGAGAAGAACGGCACAAATGGGCTTCGCGTGCACCGGCCGGATTCAGGGGCGGCCGGCGTGCGCGAAGTGGGCGTTGACTATCGTTGCCCGATCATTCGACCGGGGACGAGAGGCGGACGGGACGTGGCGGCGGCCGGGTGGATACGGGTGCCGGTCGGCGACGACGCGGCGCGCTGGGCGACTCGCGGGAAGACCGCGAAGGTCCTCCTGGTCGTCCACTACGTGACCGCCGCGACCCGGCTGCTGGACGTACTTCCGCTGTTCCACGACGACCTCCGGGTGCAGTTGCTGGCGACGTGTCAGGGGTCGTCGGCGTTCCGGGCGGGGGTCGCCGAGTTGCTGGCGGGCACGGGAGGGCGCAGCAGGCCGAGGAACTCGACGGCGGAGGCGTGGCCCCGTACGTGTCCGGCGGCGCGTTCGTCGCGTGCGGCGGCGACTTGCCGGCCTCGTTCGCCATGCCCGATCCGACCGCTCCGAGCACCGCGCCGATCGCGCCCAGCGAAATCGGATCCAACTTGCCGCGCACTCCCCGTCGGTGGTCCCCCGTTCACTCTCAGGTGATCAACCCTAGCGGCAGACAGGGGAGGTGACGGAGGCTCAGTCCCGGTCGGCGGCCTTCGGGATGCCGTACACCCGTTCCACCCGCAACCGCAGCACCAGCCGCCTGTCGCGGACCATCGCGGCCCGGAAGTCCTCCCAGTCGGGGTGCTCGCCCAGGACGTCCCGGTAGAGGCGGATCAGCTCCTCGACCGTGTCGTCGTACGGGTCCTTCGCGACCGGCGACAGGTCGGCCGTGCCCTCGGCGACGGTGTACGCCCACCGGTCGGAGGACGTGACGTGGTACGACGCCCTCGGGTCCCGGCGCAGGTTGCGGGTCTTGGCGCGGTCGTCGGTGATCGAGACTCGGATGATCCGCTCGTCGGGGTAATAGGCGTGGCCGACGTTCGACAGCTGCGGCCGGCCGTCGCGCTTGAGGGTGACCAGCACCCCGCCGTGGCCCTCGGAGAGCAGGGCGAGCAGTGCGTTCTGGGTGGCGTCCTGAGTCATGTCTGGAGCAACGGTGCCGGGCAGTCCGGCCATTCCCGGACTCCCCACCTTGCGCTCCCCATCCCCGCCCCCCTACGTAGACACTGTCTACTCGATCATGGTAGACACTGTCTATGCAGGAGAACGCGACCGGGCTGCGGGCCCGGCTGATCGACGTCGGTGTGGATCTCGTGGCCCGCGAGGGCGTCCAGGCACTCACCCTGCGGGAGATCGCCCGCCGGGCCGGCGTCTCGCACGGGGCCCCGCGACGCTACTTCCCCACCCATCTGGAGCTGCTGTCGGCCATCGCGGGCCGGGGCTTCGAGGAGCTGGGGCGGCGGGCGACGGCGGCGGTCGAGGACGGTACGGCGAGTGAGCGGGCACAGGTGTCCGCGCTGGGACGGGTCTATCTGGAGTTCGCCCTCGGCAACCGCGGCATGTATGAGCTGATGTTCCGTCATGATTTGCTGGAGAGTGGTCATCTGGGCCTTCGAGACACCAGCCTTCCCCTCTTCGGACGACTGGTGGACCTGGTCGGCCAGGTGCGCCCGGACGTCGACGCACGGCTTGTCGCGGGCGCGTTGTGGGCCAATCTGCACGGGATCGCGCAGCTGTGGTGCTGGGGAAGTCTCCAACTCGCCGCGGGCGCCGATGACTTCGCACCCCTGCTGCGGTCGGCCGTGGACGCTCACCTCGGGCCGGTGGGCGGCGAGTGAACCCGCGGCTCACTCTCGCCGCCAGTGTCGTCGGGGCCGTGATCGTCGCGCTGGACGGCACCGTCCTGACCGTCGCCCAGCCCGCCCTGCGACGGGACCTGGACGCCTCCTTCGCCCAGGTCCAGTGGACCAGCACCGGCTATCTCGTCGCGGTGGCGGGCCTGTTGGTGTTCGGCGGGCGACTCGGCGACCGGTTCGGGCACCATCGGGTCTTCGGCATCGGCATGCTCGGGTTCGGCGCCGCGTCGGCCGGGATCGCGGCGGCGTCCGGCGTGGGCTGGGTGATCGGGTTGCGGGTCGTGCAGGGGGTGTTCGGTGCGCTGCTGCAACCGGCCACGCTCGGGATGCTGCGGGCCGCGTTCCCGCCGGAGCGGCTGCGGACGCCGATCGCCGTGCGGACCGCCGCCATCGGGGTGGCGGCCGCCGTCGGGCCGGTGGCGGGCGGTGCGCTGGTGGCGGGGCCGGGGTGGCGGGCCGTGTTCCTGCTCAATGTCGCCCCCGCCCTCGTCCTCGGCCTGCTCGCCCTCACCGTACGGCCCCCGCGCACGGCCTCCCCCGCGCGGCTCGACCTGCCCGGAGCACTCCTGCTCGCGGTGACCCTGGCCGGTCTCGTGCACGCTCTGGTCGCGATGCCGGGCCGGGCCTTCACCGCCGCGGCCGCCGTGGTCACCGGCGTGGCCTTCGTCCGGCACGAGCGCCGTACCGCGAGCCCGCTGCTGCCGCCCGACACCATCGGATCGGCGGCCGTCGGATCGGCGCTCGGCATGCTGGTGGCCGCGTCGGCGGCGCTGTCGGGCACGCTGTTCGTCGGCACGTTCCTGCTGCAGGGCCCGTTCGGTCTGGACCCGTTCCGCAGCGCCCTGGTGAGTCTGCCGCTGGCCCTGCTGATGGTGCTCGCGGCGCCGACCTGCGCGGTTCTGCTGCGCCGGGCAGGGGCACGCCGTACGACGATGGCGGCGATGGCGGTCCTGGCGCTCGGGGTCCTGGTCCTCTCCCGCGCGTCGGCCGTGCCCGCCCTCTGTGCCGGGTTCGCCCTGGTGGGGGCCGGGTTCGGCACGGTGATGGTGGCGGCGACCCATGTCGTCGTACGGGAGGCCGCCGTCGAGTCGGCCGGGGTGGCGGGCGGGCTCCAGCAGACCGCGATGAACGTCGGGCCGGTGCTGGGCGTGGCCGCCGCGACCGCCCTCATGGGAGCGGCCGGCGGCTCCGGGCTGCCGCTGGGGGTCTTCGCCGCCCTCGCCCTGGCAGGTGCGGGGCTGGCTCGGGCCCTTCCCGGGCGGCGGGCCTCGACGATCGACGATCATGGCCAATCGCGGGACCGTACACGTGTTCCTGCGCGACGATGAGATCAGAGGCCGTTCCGTCGGGGTATGCCGGAGCGCACCCTCGTCGTACGTATGCGGAGGAGAGCGATGGCACTGCTGACACAAGAGGTCGACCCCGGTGAGGTCGGGCTGGACGCGAAGGCGCTGGACCGCCTCGACCGGCATTTCGCCCACTGTGTCGACGAGGGGCGGATACCCGGCTACCTGGTGTCCGTCGCCCGCGGTGGACGCGTCGCCCACCTGGCCACGCACGGCCATCGGGACCTCGCGGCCGGGCTGCCCGTCGAGGCCGACACGCTGTGGCGGATCTACTCCATGACCAAGCCGGTCACCACGGTCGCCGCGCTGCTGCTGGTGGAGGAGGGCAAGCTGTCGCTCGACGACCCGGTCGGCCGCCATCTGCCGGCCTTCGCCGAGCCTCGGGTGTACGTCAGCGGATCCGGCGCCGACACGGTGACCCGCCCCGCCGAAGGGCCGATGACCGTCCGGCATCTGATGACCCACACCGCCGGACTGACCTTCGCCTTCTACCACACGCACCCCGTCGACGCCCTCTACCGGGACGCCAACCTGGAGTCGGCCGTGCTGCCCGGCTCCGACCTGGCCACGACGGTCGACGTGTACGCGAGCCTGCCGTTGCAGTTCGAGCCGGGGACGCAGTGGAACTACTCGGTCGCCACCAACGTCCTGGGCCGGGTCATCGAGGTCGTGTCCGGACAGCCGCTGGACGAGTTCTTCGCCGAACGGATCTTCGGGCCGCTCGGGATGACCGACGCCGGGTTCCGCGTGAGCGACGAGCAGGCGGACAGGCTCGCCGAGCTGTACGGGGGGACCGCGGACGGCGGGATCGAGCCGATCCCCGGCCTCCCGCTGCGCGGCCGGCCCCGCTTCCTGTCCGGCAGCGGCGGGATGGCCGCCTCCGCGCACGACGTGCACCGCTTCATGGAACTGCTGCGCCGCCGCGGTGAGCTCGACGGCACCCGTCTGCTGTCCCCCGAGACCGTGGACCTGATGACGTCCAACCACCTTCCGGGCGGCGTCGACATGCGCTCCTTCGGCAGCCGCCCGGCCCATGACGAGGCCGGCAACGACGGCATGGGCTTCGGTCTGGGCGTCTCGGTGGTGATCGACCCGGCGCGCACGAAAACCCCGACCGTCCTCGGCGCCTACGGCTGGAGCGGGGTGGCGACCACCACGTTCTGGGTCGACCCGCGCCACGACCTGACGGTGCAGTTCATGACACAGGTCCGGCCCAAGACCTCGCACACCCTGTTCCAGGACCTCAAGCGGCTCGTGAACGAGGCCGTCACGGATGCCTGATGGAGCACATCATCAGGACAGGTGCGCGACCGCGTCCAGATGGGGCAGGTGGTGGTCGAGGCGCTCGCGCTTGGTGCGCAGATAGGTGATGTTGTTCTCGCAAGGCGGGATCAGCAGCGGTACCTGCTCGGCCACCTGGATGCCGTGCTGCACCAACGCCTCACGCTTGCGCGGGTTGTTCGACATCAGGCGGACGCTGTTCACACCCAGGTCGTGCAGGATCCCGGCGGCGACGCCGTAGTCCCTGGCGTCCACGGGCAGACCGAGCGCGAGGTTGGCCTCGACGGTGTCCAGGCCCTCCGCCTGGAGGGCCATCGCCCGCAGCTTGCCGAGCAGACCGATGCCGCGCCCCTCGTGGCCCCGCAGATAGACGACGATGCCGCTGCCCTCCGCGACGACGGCACGCAGCGCGGAGGCGAGCTGGTCGCCGCACTCGCAGTGCTGGGAGCCGAACGCGTCGCCGGTCAGGCATTCGGAGTGCAGCCGGGTCAGGACGTCGTCCGTGCCTGTCTCGCCGTACACCAGGGCCACTTGCTCGTCACCGCGGTCATGGTCGAGGTAGCCGATCGCCCGGAATTCCCCGTACACGGTGGGCAGGGGGGCATTCACCACACGCTCCACACCGGAACGCTGCGTCCGCTGGCCGGACTTCTTGCCGAGTACGCCAATTTTTTCTGTCATGATTCTTCAGTTCCTAAGCAGAGACGAAAGGCCGTGAAAAGATGAGTGGTTCACAAAAGCGGCCGGCGGCACACTCGCTGGTGCCGGCGGACACCACCGAAGACGTACGGACGCGAGGAGCGGGCGTTTCACGGCAGGTCGCGGTCCTTCCCGTCGGAAGCTTCGAGCAGCACGGCGCGTTCCTCCCGCTGGCGACCGACACGCTGGTGGCCTGCGCGGTCGCGCGCGAGATAGCCGCGGCGCACCCGGTGCACCTCCTTCCGCCGGTGACGATCTCCTGCTCGCACGAGCACGCGGCCTGGCCGGGAACCGTCAGCATCTCCTCCGTGACCCTTCATGCGGTGATACGGGACATAGCGGATTCGCTCCGCCGGTCCGGTGTCGACGCCCTGGTACTGGTCAACGGACACGGCGGAAACTACGTACTGGGCAACGTCGTTCAGGAGTCCTCCGCGCGCGGTGAGCGGATGGCGCTGTTCCCGGCCCCGGAGGACTGGGAGGCGGCCCTGGAGCGGGCGGGGGTGGAGACCTCGCTGCTGACCGACATGCACGCGGGAGAAATCGAGACCTCCATCCTTCTGCACGCTCATCCCGAATTGATCCGACCCGGTTATGAGACTTCCGATTTCGTATCGGACGACCGCCGTCATCTGCTCACCCTCGGTATGTCCGGCTATACCGATTCGGGTGTCATCGGACGTCCTTCGCTGGGCTCCGCGGAAAAGGGGAAGCGGCTGCTGGCGAGCCTCGCGGATTCCTTCGGCGCGTATGTGTCACTGCTGACCTCCGCGGACGATTCCGTACGGGACACGGGAGACGCACGAAAATAGCGGCTGGGTTCCGGGTCCGCCATGGTGACGGCGGATCCGGAGTCCGTGCGCAGGCCGGTGTACCAGCGGGCGACGAGGACGAGGGCGCCGGGCACGGCGGCCACGAAGCTGAGGACGCCGTACACGACGGCGACGGCGAACCCGGTGTCGGCGCCGAGGCCGGCGGCTGCGAACGCCCAGGCGGTGACGCCTTCCCGGGGGCCGAAGCCGCCGATGTTCAGGGGCAGTCCCATGGCGAGCAGAGCCAGGACGGCGAGCGGCAGCAGGGCGGCCACGGAGGCGGCGGAGTCGGCGATCCGGGCGGCGAGCACGAACATCGCGAGATGGCCGGCGAGGACGACGACCGAGGAGACGGCGACACCGGGGCCGTTGCGACGGGACAACAGGGCCTCGCGTGCTTCACGGAGGGTCGCGCCCAGCGCCGTCGGGTTCGTCCGGTCGCGGCGGGACGGCGCACGGTTCATGCGGACGGCCGCCACGACGGCGAGCGCGCCCACGGCGGCGAACAGGACGAGCGGAGTGAGGTCGCGGGCCTCGTTCAGCACCGGCGACGGCATGGTCAGCAGCACGACGGCGCCGACGACCGCGAGGGCGAGCTGACCGGCCGTCCGCTCCAGAACGACCGTGCGGACACCGCGCCCCAGGTCACCGGCGCTCTGCCCGTGCCGCACCGCCCGGTGCACATCGCCCAGGACGCCGCCCGGGAGGGCCGCGTTGAGGAACAGGGCGCGGTAGTAGTCGGCGACGGCCGCGCCGAGCGGCAGCCGGATCCTGAGGCCCCGGGCCACCAACTGCCAACGCCAGGCGCTGAACACGGTGGTGACGCCCCCGATCCCGAGGGCGACGACCAGTGCCGTCGCGTCGATCCGCCGCAGCCCGTCGAGGAAGACGCCGGTGCCGAGCCGCCAGAACAGCACGACGAGGATGGCGACGCCGACGGCCGTGCCCAGATGGGTGCGGACGGCGGGGGTGTTGAGGCGGGTCAGCAGGGCGCGGAGGGGACGGGGGCGGGGGGTCGGCGGGTCGGCTTCCGGGCGGGGCTCGGTGACGACGACGCCGATGCGGGAGGGGGATACGGCCAGGGCGGCGGGGGCGGGGGCCTGGGAAGGCGCGAGGGCCAGGGCAGACGCGGGGGCCGGGGCGGGGGCCGCCGTAGGTGCCGCCGTGGGGCGCGTGACCCGCAGCCTTGCCACCGTCTCCACGCTCATGACGCTCCGCCCGTCGGCCGGCACAGTGCGAGCAGGTCGCTGTGGTGGACCACGACGTGCAGTTCGCCGGCCTCGCAGGCGGCGAGCCGTTCGGACAGGTAGCGCTCGGCGCGCTCGCGGAGTTCGGGGCGTTCCTCGACCGCCGCGCCGACCCAGCCGCGCAGCCACTGTGCGGTGAGCGCCGACTCGGCGGGGCCGAGCCGCCAGGGGCTCGGGTGCACCTGCACGGTCGCGCCGTGCTCGGCGAACGCCTCGGCCGCCGCGGTGATCGCGTCCGGTCCGAGCATGCCCGAGCGGCGCTGGTGGGCGTTGAACGCCTCGGCGATCTCCGTGTCCAGGGGGTCGGACGGGGTGAGCTCGACCCGTCCCGCGACGGAGAGCGTCAGCAGCGCCGGGCAGCCCGCGCCCGCACACGCGGCGGCGAGGGTGCCGACCTCCTCAAGGGTGAGGACGTCGAGCAGCGCGGAAGCGGTCACCAGCGAGGCGCCCTTGAGGGCGTCCGGGGTGAGGCGGCCGATGTCGCCGCGGCGGGTCTCGACGGTGACGCGGCTGCCGTCGGCGCTGGAACGCGGGGAGGCCACGGCGGCGAAGTGCAGCAGGTAGGGGTCGCGGTCGTGCAGGATCCAGTGCTGGGCGCCGTCCAGATGGGGCGCGAGCCAGCGGCCCATGGAGCCGGTGCCGCAGCCCACGTCGTGGATGACAAGACCGGCGCGTCCAGGCAGGTTGGCGAGGCGGATCCGCAGCGGATCGAGCAGGTCGTGGGCCCGCGCGGCGGCGTCGGCTCCTTCGCGCAGCTCCAGCCACTCGGGGGCGTAGCGGGGCGGGTCGTCGGGCCCGGCGTCCCGGAGGCGTACGGTGGCCCGCTCCTCGGGGCGGAAGGTGGGCCCGGCTCCGAGGATCACCGCGTCCGTGTCGGGTCCCGCCGGTCCGGACACGCCGCTCATGTCGCCCTCCGCACCCTGCGCGCCCGCCGCCGAAACGATCCCGCGCTGCGGCTCGGGCGATTGCGCCGCATCCGTCGCGTCCCTCGGTCCCGGCTGGGCCGGGATGGTCCCCCCGACCGGTGTCGTAGCCGTCTTCCTCATGCCGCCCTCCGGGGTTCGTTCGGCAGTCGGCCCAGTACCGCGGCCAGGCTGCGGGCCGTGCCGGCCCAGCCGTTCAGGGCGGCCCGGCGTCCGCGGGCCGCCGCCTTCAGTCGGCGTCGTACGTCCGCCTCGCCGAACCAGCCGCGGAGTTCGGCGGCGATGGCGGCGGGGTTCTCCGGCGGGACGAGGATGCCGGGGACGCCTCCGTCGGGTGCCCGGCCGACCGCCTCCGGCACTCCCCCGACATCCGTCGCCAGTACGGGAATGCCTCGCGCGAGTGCTTCCGTCACCGCCATGCCGTAGGTCTCGGCGTAGGAGGTGAGCACCATGAGGTCGGCGGAGTTGTAGCTGGCGTCGAGTTCGGCGCCCGCCTGCGGGCCGGCCAGGATCAGCCGGTCCTGGAGGCCGTGCCGTGCGATCAGCGACCGCAGTTCGGCCACGTACTCGGGATCCTGGTTCAGCCCGCCCACGCACACGCAGCTCCACGGCAGGTCGGTCACCGTCGCCAGGGCCTCCACCAGCCGGTGCTGTCCCTTGCGCGGGGTCACGGCGGCGACGCACAGCAGGCGCGACACACCGTCCGTGCCGGACGCGAGGGGCGCGATGTCGGCGCCGGGGGCGGCGACGTGGACCCGTTCGGGGGCGAGGCCGTGGTGGGAGACGAGGCGGCGGACCGCCCAGTCGCTGGTGGCGATCACCGCGGGCACGGCCCGGAGCACGGTGCGTTCCCGGGCGTCCAGCTCCGCGGCCACCGCCGGGTCGAGTCCGGTCTCGTCGCCGAGCGGGAGATGGACGAGGACAGCGAGGTTCAGCCGCTCGGCCTCCGGGACGATGATCTCGGGCACGCCACAGGCGACGAGCCCGTCCAGCAGGACGAGGGTGCCGTCCGGGAACTCCCGCAGTGTGCGGGCGAGTTCCGTGCGGGCGGCGGCGTCGGGGCGGGGCCAGTCGCCGTCGACCGCGTGCTTGTGCACCTGCCAGCCGAAACCGGGCAGGTCCAGACTCACGCGCCGGTCATAGGCGTTGCCGCCGCTCGGCACGGTCGGGTCGTCGACGCCGCCCGGCATCACGAAGTGCACGGAGCGCAGGGACATGGGGATGATCTCGGCGTTCTTCAGGACGGAGTGCTGGACGGGTACATAGCCGAGCTTGGCCTTCTCGGCCGTCCCCGTCTTCTTCTCCGGGCCGGGCTGGGGCAGGGCCCTCTTCTCCAGGGTCGCGTCGGTCACAGGGCACGCTCGTAACTCGCCCACGCGACGTGCGACTCGTGCAGCGTGACGGTGAGACCCGCGAGGCCCTTGGCGCCCTCGCCCAGCGCGCCCTTCTCGATGCGCTCGGCGAGCCGGTCCGCGATGACCTTGGCCAGGAACTCGGTGGAGGTGTTGACGCCGGCGAAGTCGGGCTCGTTGTCGAGGTTCCGGTAGTTCAGCTCACCGACGACGGCGCCGAGTTCCCGGGTGGCCAGACCGATGTCGACGACGATGTTGTCGTCGTCCAGCTGTTCGCGCCGGAACGTGGCGTCCACCAGGAACGTCGCTCCATGCAGTCGCTGCGCGGGGCCGAAGACGTCGCCGCGGAAGCTGTGGGCGATCATGATGTGATCGCGGACGGTGATGCTGAACAACGGACGACCCTCCAGGTGCGGTACGCCTAGTCCCCGGCTCATCGCTGCCGGGGATGCCGTGTAGTACGGCTCTTCGCTTCCCCGTGTTCAGCCGTCTCTCACTCTTTTCTCAGGTCAGGCGCTCTTGCTCGTCCCCAATTGAACGAGTCCGTCAGGGCGTGTCCGCGTACCTGACGCGGTGGCAGAGCGCCGGGATCTCCCCGGAGGCGAGCTTCGGCATCACCCCGGGCAGCTCCTCGAAGGCGCTCTCCCCGGTGACGAGCGCGTCCAGCGCGGGGTCGGCGAGCAGATCGAGGGCCAGGGCGAGCCGGTCGGCGTACGTGCGGCTGCCGCCGCGGGCCGGGGAGACGGTGCCTACCTGGCTGCTGCGGATGTTCAGGCGCCGGGAGTGGAAGGCCTCGCCGAGGGGCAGGCCGACGCGCCGGTCGCCGTACCAGCTGAGTTCGAGGACCGTGCCCTCTGCCCTGAGCAGTTCGAGGGACCGTGCGAGGCCCTGCTCGGTGGCGCTGGCGTGGACGACCAGGTCGCACTCGCCGAGCGCCTCCTCGGGCGAGGCGAAGGCGACGCCGAGTGCCTTGGCGACGTCGGCCCTGCCGGGGTCGGCGTCGGCCAACTGGAGCCGTACGCCCGGGAAGCGGGCCAGCAACGCGGCCACCGAGCAGCCGACCATGCCGCCGCCGACCACGGCGATCCGGTCGCCGACCAGGGGCGCGGCGTCCCAGAGGGCGTTGACGGCGGTCTCGACGGTGCCGGCGAGGAAGGCCCGTTCGGCGGGCACGGTGTCCGGTACGACGGTGACGGCGCTCGCGGGGACGACGTAGCGGGTCTGGTGCGGGTAGAGGCAGAAGACGGTACGGCCGAGGAGTCCCGTGGGGCCCTCCTCGACCACCCCGACGCTCAGGTACCCGTACTTCACCGGGGCGGGGAACTCGCCCTCCTGGAACGGTGCCCGCATGGCCGCGTGCTGGCTCTCGGGGACGCCGCCGCGGAACACCAGCGTCTCCGTGCCCCTGCTGACTCCGGAGTACAGCGACCGCACCAGGACGTCGTCCTCGCCCCGTTCCGGCAGGGTGACCTCCCGGATCTCTCCTTCACCCGGAGAGCTGAGCCAGAACGCACGTGCGGTGCGGTTCATCGGAATCCTCCTGAACGATCGGGAAGCTGTTCACGTACCGAGGTGTGCACAGGTCGCGCACAGTACGCGGCCTTGATCGACTCTGTCATCTGGCCGGAGGAATGTGCGGTGGCCCTGAACAACACGTACGAAGCAAGGCTGGTCCAGCAGGAGACCGCTGTGGGAGCGGGCGTGCAGATCCTGTTGCTGGCCCTGCTCGGTTCGGCGATCGGCATGGGGCCGGCGGGCTGGTTGACCGGCCTCGTCTTCGCCATCGCCACATGGGCGATGCTCTCGCTGGCGCTGCACCGGTCCGGGCTCCGCTCCTTCGGTCCGGCGAACCGGGTCACCCTCGGTCGCGCGACGCTGGTGGGCGGCGTGACCGCACTGGTCGCGGACTCCTTCGAGAGCTCGCCGCCGGTGACGTTGTTCGTCGGCCTGACGGCGGTCGCTCTGATCCTCGACGGCGTGGACGGCAAGGTGGCCCGGCACACGGGTACGTCCACGGCGTTGGGCGCGCGTTTCGACATGGAGGTCGACGCGTTCCTGATCCTGGTGCTGAGCGTGTACGTCTCGATGTCGCTGGGTCCCTGGGTCCTCCTGATCGGCGCCATGCGCTACGCCTTCGTCGCCGCCGCCCGCGTGTGGCCCTGGCTCAACGCCCCGCTCCCGCCGAGCACGGCCCGCAAGACCGTCGCCGCGATGCAGGGCGTGTTCCTGCTGCTGGCCGCGTCCGGCTTCTTCCCGTACGCGGCGACGTTCGCGGTCACCGCTACGGCTCTGGCGGCGCTGATCTGGTCGTTCGGCCGGGATGTGCTGTGGCTGTACCGCACGTCGCGTACGCGGCGGGGGGCGCGCGTGACGGAGGTTCGGGAGCTGGTGGCGTCCTGAGGCTTGCGGTGAGATGCCTGCGGCGGCCCGTGGCTGTCTGGTGGGGGTTCGCCTAGCGCGGTTCGGTGGGTTGGTGGGTCGGGGCCGCGCCGGGGGGGGTGTCCGTCTTCGGTCCGGTGCTCGGACTTGCGCGAGAGACCCTGTCTCTTGACACCGGACTCTGCGGGCGGACACCCCCGACACGTCCCCTTCGCCCCGTCGGCGACCGCGGGTTCGCGGGGGTACGCCGTCCGGCCGCGAGGCCCCACAGAGGGCCTCGGCCTCACGGCCCACTCTTGGCGCCGGCCCAGACACTCTCAACCCGCCCCGCATCCGAGGACAGACCCCGCCACCCCAAGCCCCCACCCACCCACAAAGGCCCAGACACTCTCAACCCGCCCCGCGCCCGAGGACACGCCCCGCCACCCCAAGCCCCCACCCACCCACAAAGGCCCAGACACTCTCAGCCCGTCCGGCGTTTGAGGACGAGGCCCGGAGGGCCGATAGAGGGGGTCCGGGGGGCACAGCCCCCTGGCGGGGTCGAAGGGGCGGAGCCCCTGGGATGGGACGGGTAGGGGCGGCGGGGGCGAGGAACGGTCAGGAGGAGACCTGGTGTGGGCTGGCTCATCGGCGCGGCAGCAACCCGATCGCAGCCACCGGCACAACCGCCAGCACCAGCCAGGGGACAACCGCCGGCAGGCCGGGGTCGAGCAGCGTGCCGGTCGCCGAGCTGCCGATGAGGACGATGAGACCGGAGACCGAGGACAACGCGCCGGTGTAGAGACCGACTCGCCCCTCCTCGGCCAGGTCGGCGACCCACGCCCGGGCGACCGGGGCGACGAGCATCTGGCCGAGGGTGAGCAGGACGACGAAGCCGGCCGCGGGCAACAGACCTGCCGGGCCCGTCCAGCCGGCGGGCCGGGCAGCGGCCACGACGGTGAAGCCCGCCGCGATCAGCACCAGCCCGGCCACCATGGACCGGCGCAGAGTGAGCCGCTCCCCCACCCACCGGGTGACGGGCAGCTGGGCGGTCACCACCAGCAGCGAGGACAGGGCGAACAGCCAGGCCAGGGCAGCCTGGGACCCGGTGGCACGCTCGACCTCGTCGGGGAGGGCGAGGTAGAGCTGGTTGTAGGCCAGGAGGTAGGCACCGTACGCGCAGCACAGGGCGAGGAAGCGGCGGTTGCGCAGCAGATTCCCCATACCGCCGCGGAACCTCACGCCGCCCCGCCCGGGTATGCGCTGCGGCAGCAGCCACGCGTGCCCGGCGAGGACGAGGACGAAGACGCCGGCGCCGGCGAGGCAGACCGTGCGGAAGTCCACCGAGAGCAGGAGTGCGCCGAGCAGCGGTCCGACGAACGCGCCCGCCTGTCCGGCCACGGTGAGCAGCGCGAGAACGCGGGTGCGGGAACCGGCCCCCGACTCCTCCCAGAGCACCGCCTGCCGGGCCACCTCGGACTCCACGGCCGGTGAGAACAGCGCTGCGGCGAACCCGATCAGCAGCACCGCACCTATGACCGCCCAGGTCTCGCGTGCGTACCCGAGCCATGCGAACCCAGCGATCCGCAGGACGCAGCCCGTGAGGACGACGGGCCGGATGCCGTACCGGTCGGCCAGCGCCCCGCCCACCACGAACAGGCCTTGTTGGCTGAAGGTCCGCAGCCCCAGCACGAACCCGACCATCCAGCCTGCCATGCCGACGGCCTGTCCGAGGTGTTCGGAGAGGAAGGGCAGGACGGTGAAGAAGCCGATGTTGAAGGCGAGTTGGGTGAGGATGAGGAGGCGGAGGAGAGGAGACAGGGGGCGGTGGTGCGGCGCCTTGCGACGCAGGCCGCGTGTCACGAGGGAGGTCATCCGGTTCTCACCAGCTCCCTGGCCGGTGGGCGGGTTTGGGACGGTGGCGCGGTTTCGGTGGCATCGGACCGTCGTCGGCGCCCTACGCCTCCGGCCGTCGTCACCGCCAGCGCGCCCAGCAGAGCGAGTACGGCGGCCGGGGCGAGGACCGCCCAGGGGGCGCGCTCGGCGTAGGGCTGGTTCTCGGCGAGGAGCAGGCCCCATTCCGGCGAGGGTGGCTGGGCGCCGAGGCCCAGGAAGGCGAGGGAGGCGAGGGCGAGGGCGATGCCGGGGAGGCGGAGCAGGGCGTGTCGGGTGACGGGTGGGACGACAGCGGGGAGGAGTTCGTGGCGTAGGAGGTACCAGGGACCCGCGCCCAGCGCTCGGGTGGCTGTGAGGTGGAGGGCGGCGCGTTCCTGTCGGAGCAGTGCGGAGGTGTGGGCGGCGAGCGGGGCCCAGGCCACGGCGGCCACGGCGAGGGCGGGGGTGGCGGTTCCGCTGCCGACGACCGCGGTGACCAGCAGGGCGACGAGGACCGGCGGCAGCGCGGTGGCGGTGTCGACGAGCGGGCCGGACAGCCGGGGCAGCAGGCCGAGCGCCAAGCCGGTGAGCAGGGTGGCGGCGGTGATCGCGAGGGCGAGCAGCAGGGTGTCGAGGGCCCCGTGGGCGATGCGGGCGAGGACGTCCCTGCCGAGGGCGTCGGTGCCGAACGGGTGGGACGGGGAGGGCGCGGCCAGGCGTTCGGTGGTGTCGAGGGCCAGTGGGTCGCGGGGCAGGCCGAGGGCGATGACGGTGAGGAGCAGGCCCGCGTGGACGAACGGCAGGACGGTGCGGGCGGGCGGTGTCGGGCGGTGCAGGGACGGCAGTGCGCCGTCGCGCAGGGCCGGGCCGATCAGCAGATGGGCGAGGGTGTGGGCCAGTCCGGCGGCGACCGCGGCGAGCAGGATCAGGGCCAGGGTGCCGCCCTGGAGGACGGGCAGGTCCTGGGCGAGGGCGGCCTGGAGGGTGGTGCGGCCGAGGCCGGGGATGTCGAAGATCTGCTCGACGGTGACCGATCCGCCCGTCAGGCCTACGACGAACAGGCCGGTGTTGGGGAGGAGTCCTGGCAGACAGCGGCGCAGGGCCTGGCGGGCCACGCTGCGACCCGGAAGTCCGCGCGCCGTGGCGGCCAGGGCCCAGGGCTCGGCGAAGGCACCGGGCAGCAGGTCGTCGAGGAGCCGGCCCAGCACGGCGCCGGCGGGCAGGCCGAGGGCCAGTGCGGGGAGAATCGTCCACTGGGGGCCGTACCAGCCGAGGGCCGGAAGCCAGCCGAGTTGGACCCCCACGACGGTGGCGAGTACGGACGCGGTGAGGAACTCGGGGAGTGCGGCGAGGACCGCGGAGCCGCTGCCTCCCGCGCGCCGTCCGTCGAGTCGGCGGTGGGCGCCCAGCCACAGGGTGCGAGCGCAGATCAGTGCGGCGGTGAGGGCGGCGACCGCGAGGGCCACCGCCATCAGCAGCAGGGAGACGCCGAGGGCCTGGAGGACGGCGGGCGTGACCTCGTTGCCGGAGATCCAGGACCGGCCGGCGTCCCCGTGCCACAGCCCGCCCAGCCAGTCACCGAGGAGCTGGAACGGGCCCTGGTCCAGGCCGAGTTGGGCGCGGATGTCCGCCAGCACCTCGGGCGTGGGGTCGCGGTCCGCCGAGCGGGCCTTGAGCACGGTGAGCGCCGGGTCGGTGTGCGTGAGCCAGGGCAGTACGCCGATGGCGCACACCAGGGCGGCCGCGATCCCCGCACGCCACAGGAGCGTGACTGCCTGGCGTCGCACGGGTCAGCGCCGGGTGCCGATGCCGACGAGGGTGCGCTCGTACGGGTCGAGGAGCGCGCCGCGGACGGAGCCGCCCACACCGGTGATGATGCGCTGGTGGACGAGCGGTACGACGGCGTCGGTGCCGAGGATCTCGGCCTCGGCCGCCATCACCGCGTCCTGTCGCTCGGCGGTGTCGGCGATGTCCGCGGCCTTGGCCACGGCCCGGTCGACGTTCTTGTCGCAGAGCAGGGCCAGGTTGTAGCTGCCGTCGCAGGTGTAGTCGCCGGCGAGGACGCCGACGGGGTCGCCGGTGTCGACCAGGCTGTTGCGGGCGCCGACGAACGCGTCGAACTTGCCGTCCAGCGCGTCGCTCTCCAGCCGCGCGTACTCGCGTACCTCCAGCGTGACCTCGAACCCCGCCTTCTCCAGCTGCTGCTTCAGCACCTGGGCGACCTCGGGCAGTTCGGGCCGGTTGTCGTACGTGGCGAGCGTGATGCGCGTCCCGTCGGGCCGGCCGGCCTTCGCGCGTCCGGCCGGCTCGGTCCGCTTGCCGGCGGCCCAGGTGACGGCGGGGCCGTAGATGCCGGCGCCGGGGTCGGCGTATCCCTCGTAGACGCCCTTGGCGAGCGTGGAGGTGTCGACGGCCTCGCGGGCGGCGGCCCGTAGCGCGGCGTCCTTGAAGGCGCCCTTCTCGGTGTTGAGGAGCAGGCTCGTGGTGCGGGTCGTGGCGGTCGCCTCGACCGTGTCCTTGTCGAGGGTGGCGGCCTGGGCGACGGGGATCGCCTCGGCGAGGTCGACCTGGTCGGTGCGCAGGGCGTTGGCGCGCGCGGTGCCGTCGGCGACGAACTTGACGTCGATGCCGGGGGCCTGGGCGCGGCCGCCCCAGTAGTCGTCGTAGCGGTCGAGGGTGACGGCCGTGGAGCCGAGGACCTTGGTGAGCTCGAAGGGTCCGGTGGCGGTGCCGACGGGGTCGACCTTGTCCTGCGTGCCGTACGCCTTGCCGGAGAGGATGGCGAGGGACGGGCTGGACAGACGCAGCGGGAGCACGGGGTCGGGGGTCTTCGTGGTGATCCGTACGCCGGTGCTGCCGTCGGCCTTCGCGGTGAACGTGACTCCGGCGAGGGCGGCGGGGGCCGGCTTGGCCTGTGCGGCGTGGGTGAGCGCGGTGGCGACGGCGGCCGGGGTGACGGTGGAGCCGTCCTGGAACGTGGCCTCACGCAGGCTGAAGAGCCAGGTGCGGTCGTTCTCCTGGCGCCAGGAGGCGGCGAGGGCGGGAACCGCGGCACCGTTGGCGTCCAGCGCGGTCAGGCCCTCGGTGACGCCGAGGCGGCTGAGGATGGTGGAGTCGGCGCCGTACGGCGAGAGGTTCTCGGCCGGCGGGAAGGCGAGGGCGACGCGGAGGCGGGAGCCGCCGTCGGCGCTGTCGGCGGAGTCGGTCCCGCCGCCCGAGGCGAAGCAGCCGGCGAGGACCGGGGCCAGCACGAGGGCGAGGAGCGGGCGGAGTCGGCGTCGCACGGGCTATCGCTCCATCGGTATCTCGAAGTGGACGACACCGAAGGCGCCGTCGGGGTCCACGCGCTCGTCCAGCACGACCTTGCCGCGCGAGCGCCAGAAGGCCTCGGCGCCGGGCACATTCGGGTCGGTGTGCAGATAGACGGCCCGGTAGCCGCCGTCCGCCGCCGCGAAGGCGAGCAGCTCGTCGACCATCCGCCCGGCGAGGCCGCGCCTGCGGTGCTGGGCCCGGACGTAGACGCGGCGCAGTTGCGCGGTGTCGCCGGAGGGGTAGCGCTCGGCGAGGTCGCGCGGGTTCGGCGGGTGGGCCGGGCCGCGGGAGTCGAGGGCGGCGGTGGCGACGACACCGTTGCCGTGCGGGTCGACGGCGACGAGGAGGGTGTGGCGCGGCGAGGCGAGATAGGCGGCGGCCGGGTCGATGATGTCCGCGTGCCAGCGCGGCACATAGCCGGTGCCGAAGTCGTGGTAGACGGTGTCGAGCATCAGGGCTCGCGCACCGTCGAGGTCGTCCGGGCTCGCCGCCCTGATGCTGTAGTCGTGCACTTGCACATCATATGCATCAAGGGCGAAAGGCCTTTCCGCCCACCCCGCCCACCCGGACAACACCCTTACGTCTCACGCGATTTGACAGTGCTCGAAGATCAACGCCAACCTTGCCACATGACATCCATTTTCAAAAAGGGTACCCTGGCGGCGAAGGCGGGGTGCCGCTGATGCGCATCGCGTTCGTCGGCAAGGGCGGCAGCGGCAAGACCACCCTGTCGGCGCTCTTCACCCGCCACCTGGCCCGCTCCGGCGCGCCCGTGCTGGCCATCGACGGCGACATCAACCAGCACCTCGCCGAGGCACTGGGCCACGACGGCGACTCCCTGGACGCCCCGCCCCTCGGCGCCCACCTGCGGGACATCAAGGAGTACCTGCGCGGCAGCAACCCGCGCATCCCCTCCGCCGACGCCATGATCAAGACGACTCCGCCCGGCCGCGGCTCCCGTCTGCTGACCCTGCTCGGCGACGACGAACTGCACGCCCGGCACGTCCGGCGCGTCGGCGACGTACCGCTGATGGTCACAGGCGAGTTCGACGAGAGCGACCTCGGAGTGGCCTGCTACCACTCCAAGCTCGGCGGGGTCGAGCTCTACCTCGGCCACCTGGTCGACGGCCCCGGCGAGTACGTCGTGGTCGACATGACGGCCGGCGCCGACGCCTTCGCCTCGGGCCTGTTCACCCGCTTCGACATGACGTTCCTCGTGGCGGAACCCACCCGCAAGGGCGTCTCGGTCTACCGCCAGTACCGCGACCACGCCCGCGAGTTCGGCATCCGCATCGCGGTCATCGGCAACAAGGTGACCGGCGAGGACGACCTGCTCTTCCTCAAGGAGGAGGTCGGCGACGACCTCCTCACCCACCTGGTCCACTCCTCCTGGGTCCGCGCGGCCGAACAGGGCCGGGAGCAGGGCGAGTTGGAGTACCAGAACGTCCACGCCCTGAACATCCTGCGCGAGACGGTCGACGCACTGCCGAAGGACTGGGCCACGACGCACGGCCACGCCGTCGAGTTCCATCTGCGCAACGCCCGCGCGTGGGCGGACGACCGGACGGGCGGTGACCTGGCCGCCCAGGTCGACCCGGACTTCGTGCCGGGCCCGCCGGCCCTGGCCTGACGCCTCCACCACAACTCCTCGCACCACTTCACGAACAGGAACGCACACCCATGTCCCTCGACGTCTCCCCGAAGCTCCTCGCCGAAGCCGAACACGGTGACATCCGCGAGGAGGACTTCGTGGACACCGTCCGCACCTCGCTGCCGTACGCCTACGACCTGATCGCCTCCCTCGCGATCGAACTCCGCGAGGGAACGGCCGACTTCACGGACAACCAGACCCCTCCCCCGTCCGAGAAGGAACGCGGCCAACTCCTGCGCGCCCTCGCGAGCGACGCGATCCGCGGCAGCCTGGAACGGCACTTCGGCGTGACGCTCGCCTTCCAGAACTGCCACCGGGTGGCGGCGTTCCGGCCGGAGGCACGGGACGGGGAGACGTATACGCGGTTCACGTCGGTGCGGTCGCAGGTGCTGAACCAGTCGCCGGAGTTCCGGGACTGCTGACCGTCAGGCCGCGCGCTCGGCCCATGCCCCGTGCGCGCGGATGACCTCCGCATACCGGTACCCGGACCCCTTGATGGTGCGGACCTGTGTCCCGTAGTCGACGTGGACGAGGCCGAACCGCTTGGCGTAGCCGTACGCCCATTCGAAGTTGTCCAGCAACGACCACGCGAAGTACCCCGCCAGCGGAGCCCCCTTGCGGGCCGCGGAAGCGCAGGCCGCGAGGTGCTGGATCAGGTACTCCTGGCGCTCTGGGTCGTCGACGGTTCCGTCGGGGCGTACGACGTCCGGGTAGGCGGAGCCGTTCTCGGTGACGTAGAGGCGACGGGCGCCGTAGTCGTGGGTGAGGCGGAGCAGGAGCGTCTCGATGCCGCTCGCGTCGATCTCCCAGTCCATGCCGGTGCGCGGGACGCCGGCGCGGCGGACCTGGCGGGCGCGCGGGGCCGGTCCCGTGGGGTCGTCGGTGACGGTCGCCGGAAAGTAGTAGTTGAGGCCGAGCCAGTCCAGGGGGGCGGCGATGGTGTTCAAGTCGCCCGCACGCTCCGGTAGTTCGACGCCGTACACCTCCCGCATGTCCGTCGGGAAGCCGCGGCCGTGGATCGGGTCGAGCCACCAGCGGTTGGTGTGGCCGTCCATGCGGCGGGCCGCTGCCTCGTCCTCGGATCGGTCGGTGGCGGCGTGGACGGTGGAGAGGTTGTTGACGATGCCGACCTCGGCCCCGGGAGCGGCGGCGCGGATCGCCTGGGTGGCCAGGCCGTGGCCGAGGAGGAGATGGTAGGAGGCCCGGACTGCGGCCGTCAGGTCGGTGAGACCGGGGGCCATCTTGCCTTCCAGGTGGCCGATCCACGCCGAGCACAGGGGTTCGTTGAGGGTGGCCCAGTGGGTGACGCGGTCGCCGAGTCGTTCGGCGACGACGGCCGCGTACGCGGCGAAGTGCTCGGCTGTCTCCCGCTCGGGCCAGCCGCCGCGGTCCTGGAGCGCCTGCGGCAGGTCCCAGTGGTAGAGGGTGACGGACGGGGTGATGCCGGCCGCCAGCAGGCCGTCGACCAGCTCGTCGTAGAACGCCAGGCCCTTCTCGTTGATCCGGCCGTCGCCGCCCGGCACGACGCGCGGCCACGCGATCGACAACCGGTAGGCGTTCGTGGCCAGTCGACGCATCAGTGCGATGTCCTCGCGCCAGCGGTGGTAGTGGTCGCAGGCGACGTCACCGTGGTCGTCGCCCGCGATCCTGCCGGGTGTGTGCGAGAAGGTGTCCCAGATCGACGGGGAACGGCCGTCCTCCGCCACGGCTCCCTCGATCTGGTACGCCGATGTGGCCGTGCCCCACAGGAAGTCGTGCGGGAGTGCGGCGAGGTCGATGCGGTCGGACACGGAGATCCCTTCGGAATGGGGGGTGTTGTTCCGTCGAGGACGGCTGGTCACTTGACGGCGCCCGCCGTCAGGCCCGCGACCAGATAGCGCTGGAGCAGGAGGAAACCGGCGACCACCGGCACGCTGACGACCAGCGACGCGGCCATGATCTGGTTCCAGTACACGTCGTTGAGCGTGGAGTAGCCCTGGAGGCCGACGGCGAGGGTGCGGGTGGTGTCGTTGGTCATGACGGACGCGAACAGCACTTCTCCCCAGGCCGTCATGAAG
Organism: Streptomyces sp. NPDC028907; assembly: GCF_055564995.1. Classification (NCBI taxonomy): domain Bacteria; kingdom Bacillati; phylum Actinomycetota; class Actinomycetes; order Kitasatosporales; family Streptomycetaceae; genus Streptomyces; species Streptomyces sp. NPDC028907. The sequence goes on along the minus strand of NZ_JBVHVE010000005.1, from coordinate 357,884 downwards.
GCGTAGACCGCGACGGCGACGATGCCGGGGATGGCCGCCGGCACGACCACGCGGAAGAGCGCCCCGAGGGGTCCGCAGCCGTCCACCAGCGCCGCCTCGTCCAGATCGCGCGGCACCGAGTCGAAGTACCCGATCAGCATCCAGATCGAGAAGGGGAGGGAGAAGGTCAGATACGTCAGGATCAGGCCGCCGCGGGAGCCGAACAGGGCGATGCCGGTGGCGTTGCCGATGTTGACGTAGAGGAGGAACAGCGGGAGGAGGAAGAGGATGCCGGGGAACATCTGTGTGGACAGCACGGTGACCGTGAAGACCCGCTTCCCGCGGAAGTCGTAGCGGCTGACCGCGTACGCCGCGAAGACCGCGATCACCACCGAGCAGACCGTCGCCGCGCCCGCCACGATCAGCGAGTTCACGAAGTACTTCGCGAGCGGCACCGTCGACCAGATGTCGATGTACGGGCGGATGGTCAGCTCGCTGGGCAGCCAGCGGAACTTGCCCGTGACGTCCGCGAGCGGCTTCAGCGAACTGGAGACCATGACGTAGACGGGGACCAGGACGAAGCCGGTGAGCAGGGTCAGGAAGATCCGCCGGGACCAGCGGAAGGACCTGGGCGGTGCCATCGGGGAGCTAGACATCGGCCGTCCTCCGTCCGCGCGAGGTGAGCCAGAGGTACCCGCCGGTCACCAGGAGCAGGAACAGCAGCAGGAGTACGGACATCGCCGAGCCCGTGCCGAAGTTCCAGGTGACGAAGCTGGCCTGGTAGATGTGGACGGAGATGAGGTCGGCGGCGGCCGGGGCGGTCTTGCCGAACAGGACGTACGGCGTGTTGAAGTCGTTGAAGGTCCACAGGAACAGCACCAGGACCAGGACCTGGTTCACCGGACGCAGCGACGGGAGCGTGATGCGGCGCAGTTGCTGCCACAGGCCCGCGCCGTCCAGGGCCGCCGCCTCGTACAGCTCCTTCGGGATGTTCTGCAGGCCGGCCATGACGATGAGGAAGGCGAACGGCCAGCCCTTCCACACCGACACCGTGAGCAGGGCGATGAAGCTGTTGTCGCCGATCAGCCAGAAGGAAGGCTTGTCGGTGAGGCCGAGCTGGTCGTGCAGGACGTGGTTCACCAGGCCGTTGTCGTGCTGGAACATGAAGACCCAGGTGATGACGGCCGTGTAGACCGGCAGCGCGTACGGGACGAGGAACAGGGCCCGCAGCAGGCCCCGGCCGCGGAAGGTGTCCTGCATGTAGATCGCGGCGGCCGTGCCGATGAGCCAGCACAGGCCGACCGAGAGCAGCGTGAAGGCGACGGTGACCAGGAACGAGTGGAGCAGCGCCTCGCCGACGGGGGCGTTGAAGTCCACCGACATCCGATAGTTGTCGACGCCGTTCCAGGGGGCCGTGGTCCAGTCCCGGATGTAGAACTGCGTGAGTTCCTTGAAGCTCATGAAGATGCCGATGACCATCGGCACCAGGTGGACCAGGAGTTCGAGGAGCAGGGCGGGCAGGAGGAGCAGGTACGGCAGCCCGATGCGGCGGATCCGCCCGGGACGGCGGCGGGGGCCGTCCGCCGTCCCGGGGGAACTCCGACGCACGGCCGCCTCGGTGGGGACCGTGGTCGTCATCGTGCTCACTTCGTCGGCATCTGCTGCTGAGCCTTCTCCAGGGCCGCCTTCACCGACGCCTCGGTCACCGGGCGTCCGGCGGCGGCGTCGGCCCACAGTTCCTTGACGGCCGTACCGACCGCCGTCTCGAACTGGGACTCGTCGGCGACCTGCGGTGCCGCCACGGCGCTCTTCGCGAGGGTGTCCTTGAGGACCGCGTTCGCCGGGGTGTTGAAGGCCGCGTCCGACTGCGCCCCCTTGACCGGCGGGATGGAGCTGTAGGCGGTGTTGAGGATTTTCTGTTCCTCGTCGCTCGTCATGAACTTCACGAACTTCGTCGCGCCGTCGATGTTGTCGGTGTTCTTGAAGACGGCCAGGTTGATGCCCATCACCATGGAGTTGACGCCGGTGCCGGAGCCGGGTGTGCCGGACTGGACGGGCACGGGGGCGACTCCGTAGGCGTCCTCGCTCATGCCCTGCGACCTCAGGTTGGCGGAGGCGGACTGCCACAGCAGCATCGCTGTCTTGCCCTTGGCGAAGTCGCTGACGGACTGGTTCTGGGCGTACTCGGCGTTGCCCGGCGCGATGATCTTGTCCTTGGCCATCAGGTCGACGAACTGCTTGACGCCCGCGACGGCCTGGTCGGAGGTGAAGTCGGGCTTGCCGTCGGCCGTGAAGAAGTCGGCGCCGTGCTGCTTGGCGAAGACGACGGCGTGGTGGATGTTCTCCGAGGGGTTCGAGCCCTCGACGCCGATGCCCCACTTGCCGCCCTTGGCGAGCTTCTTGCCTGCGGCCGTGAACTCCTCCCAGGTGGCCGGCGGCTTGGAGATGCCCGCGTCGGCGAACATCTTCTTGTTGTAGTAGAGCGCGTACGCCATCGAGTACAGCGGCACCGCGGCCGGGTCCTGGCCCTCGGCACCGGTCGAGCCGAGCGCGGAGTCGACGAACCGGTCCTTGCCGCCGATCGCGGCGAGGTGCTTGTCGTCCCAGGGCAGCAGTGCCCCGGTGGCCTGGAGGCTGGCGCTCCACGTGTTGCCGATGTTGAGGACGTCGGGGCCCTGGCCGGAGGTGGTCGCGGTCAGGATCCGGTTGAGCAGGTCCGACCAGGGGACCACCTCCAGCTTCACCTCGATGCCGGTCTGCTTCTCGAACTTGTCGAGTTCGGGCTGGAGGACCTTCTTGTCGACCTCGATGCTCGCGCCCTGGTTGGAGGCCCAGTACGTGAGGGTCTTCGGCGAGTCGTTGGACCCGCCGCCGTCGGTCGACGAACCGCCTCCGCAGGCCGAGGCGGTCACGACGAGAGACATGGTGACGGCGGCTATGGCCGCGGCTCGCGTTGTGCGCATGGCTCCAGGTGTCCCTTCCGGGAGTACTGCTGCTTAATTTAGAGCGTGAGTTAAGCCTTGGGGCGAGCCCGCGTCAAGGCTTTTGACGCACTCGCCGGACTCTGGTCGAACCTCTTGACTCTTTCGTTTCGCGGTTGAACCATTCACCGGCGAGAGAGCGCTCCCAGACCTCACCACGTTCACTTCCTGAACCAGGAGAGCCGCCCCATGTCTGATTCCTCCCCGCACTCCCGGCCGCCCTCGATCGGTCGCCGCACGCTGCTCGGCGCGGCCGCGGCGGCCACACCCGTCGTGCTCGGCGGGGCCGCTGGGGCCTCCGCCGCACCGTCGGCCGCGCCGTCGGCCCGCAAGAAGCCTCGTGCCCTCCCCGGCGGCGGCGACCTCGGCCCGAACGTCCTCGTCTTCGACCCTTCCACGCCCGGCATCCAGGCCCGCCTCGACGAGGTGTTCCGGCGGCAGGAGGCGGCGCAGTTCGGCACCGGACGCTACGCGCTGCTGTTCAGGCCCGGCACCTACCACGGCCTCAACGCCCAGCTCGGCTTCTACACCTCCGTCGCGGGCCTCGGCCTGTCCCCCGACGACACCACCATCAACGGCGACGTCACGGTCGACGCCGGCTGGTTCAACGGCAACGCCACGCAGAACTTCTGGCGTTCGGCCGAGAACCTGGCCCTCGTCCCCGCGAACGGCACCAACCGCTGGGCGGTCGCACAGGCGGCCCCCTTCCGCCGGATGCATGTCCGCGGCGGCCTCAATCTCTCCCCCACCGGATACGGCTGGGCGAGCGGCGGCTACATCGCGGACAGCCGCATCGACGGCCAGGTCGGACCGTACTCACAGCAGCAGTGGTACACCCGCGACAGCGCGATCGGCAGCTGGCTCAACGGTGTGTGGAACATGGTGTTCTCCGGTGTCGAGGGCGCCCCGGCACAGAGCTTCCCGAACCCCCCGTACACCACGCTCGACACGACGCCGGTCTCCCGGGAGAAGCCGTTCCTGTACGTCGAGGGCGGCGACTTCCGGGTCTTCCTGCCGGAGAAGCGGACGAACGCCCGCGGTGTGACCTGGGGCAACGGCACCCCGAGAGGCACCTCGCTGCCGCTGACGCGGTTCTACGTCGCCCGGCCCGGCGTCCCGGCGGCCACGCTCAACCAGGCACTGGCGCAGGGACTGCACCTCCTGCTCACCCCGGGGATCTACCACCTCGACCGGCCGATCCGGATCGACCGCCCGAACACCGTGGTCCTGGGCCTCGGCTACGCCACCCTGATCCCGGACGGCGGCGCCACGGCCGTCCAGGTCGCCGACGTCGACGGGGTCCGGCTCGCCGGGTTCCTGGTCGACGCCGGGCCGGTCAACTCCCCGACCCTGCTGGAGATCGGGCCCCACGGGGCTTCCAGGGACCACTCGGCCAACCCGATCACGGTCCAGGACGTGTTCGTCCGCATCGGCGGCGCGGGCGCCGGCAAGGCCACGACCAGCATGGTGATCAACAGCAGACACACCATCGTCGACCACACCTGGGTGTGGCGGGCCGACCACGGCGAAGGGGTCGGCTGGGAGACCAACCGGGCCGACTACGGCGTCGTGGTCAACGGCGACGACGTGCTGGCGACCGGCCTGTTCGTGGAGCACTTCAACAAGTACGACGTCCAGTGGTTCGGCCAGCGCGGCCGCACGATCTTCTTCCAGAACGAGAAGGCGTACGACGCCCCGGACCAGGCCGCCGTCCAGAACGGGGCGATCAAGGGTTACGCCGCCTACAAGGTCTCGGACACCGTGACCTCGCACGAAGGCTGGGGCCTGGGCAGTTACTGCTACTACAACGTCGACCCGTCTATCGTGCAGCACCACGGCTTCGCCGCCCCCGTGCGGCCCGGGGTGCGCTTCCACAACCTGCTCGTCGTCTCGCTGGGCGGCAACGGGCAGTACGAGTGCGTCATCAACGACGCCGGGGCGCCGACTTCGGGGACGTCCACGGTGCCGTCGACCGTGGTGGCGTATCCCTGAGCGCAACGGCACGGGCAACACCGCGAGGGCGGTCCCACTCACGCAGGAGTGGGACCGCCCCGTCGGTCACCGGACCGGCGTCGGGACCGACGTCGTGACCGGCGCCGGCGCATAGCCTGTGGGCCGGGCCGTGAAGGTGCCGCGGCCCTGCGTCCGGCTGCGCAACCGCGTCGCATAGCCGAAGAGTTCGGCCAGCGGCACGGTCGCCGTGACGACCGCCGCGCCCGCCCTGGTGACGGAGCCCGAGACCCGACCGCGCCGAGCCGCGAGGTCCCCGAGGACTGCGCCGAGGGCGTCCTGCGGCACGGTGACCGTGACCTCGACGACCGGCTCCAGCAGGAGCATCGCGCAGGCGCGCAGGGCGTCGCGCAGGCCGAGCCGGCCCGCGGTGCGGAACGCCGTGTCGGAGGAGTCCTTCACATGGGTCGCCCCGTCGGTGAGCGTGACGCGCAGCCCCGTCACCGGGTGCCCGCCGAGCGGGCCCTCGGCGAGGGCGTCGCGACAGCCCGCCTCCACGGCACGGACGTACTCCTGCGGCACGCTGCCGCCGACGACGGCCGAGCGGAACTCGAAACCGGACTCCGGGTCCAGCGGCTCGACATCGAGGACGACATGCGCGAACTGCCCTGCTCCGCCGTCCTGTTTGACATGTCGGAACACGAAACCGGACACCCCTCGGCCGACCGTCTCGCGGCAGGACACCCGGGGGCGTCCGACGTTGACCTCCAGCCCGGTGTCGCGCCGGATCTTCTCCACCGCGACCTCCAGATGCAGTTCACCCATGCCGGACAGCACCCTCTGCCCGGTCTCGGCGTCGGTCCGTACGACGAGGGAGGGGTCCTCCTCCGCCAGCCGTGCCAGCGCCGAGGCCAGCCGGTCCGTCTCGGTGGACCTGCGGGCCTCGACGGCCACGGACACCACCGGGTCGGCGACACCGGGCGGTTCGAGGACGAGCGGCGCGGCCGGTGCGCACAGGGTGGAGCCCGCGCGGGCCGACTTCAGGCCGACCACGGCCACGATGTCCCCGGCGACTGCCCGGTCCACCTGCGCGTGCCGGTCGGCCTGGATCCGCAGGATGCGCCCGATCCGCTCGGTGCGCCCGGCGCCCACGTCCCACACGGTGTCTCCCTTCTCGACCGTTCCCGAGTACACCCGCAGATAGGTGAACCGGCCCGTCGGCGTGGCGCTCACCTTGAACGCCAGCGCCGCGAACGGAGCCCGCGGATCGGCGGGCCGCTCCTCGTCGGCGCCGTCCCGCAGGCCGCGTACGGGCGGCACGTCCAGCGGCGACGGCAGATAGGCCACCACCGCGTCCAGCAGCGGTTCGATCCCCCGGTTGCGGTAGGCCGAGCCGCACAGCACGACCACGCCGTCGCCGCCGCGGGTCAGCTCGCGCAGGGCGAGCCGAAGGGTCCCCGGCGAGAGGACCGAGCGCGCGCAGAACTCCTCCAGCGCACCGGCGTGCAGCTCGGCCACGGCTTCCTCCAGCAGCCGTCGACGCCGGGTGGCCTCCTCCCGCAGCTCCTCCGGAACGTCCTGCTCCACAGCGGTGTCGGTGCCGTCGGCCCACACCAGCGCCCGCATCCGTACGAGGTCCACGACGCCGCGGAATCCGTCCTCCGCGCCGATGGGCAACTGCACGACGAGCGGCGCCGGATGCAGCCGTTCCCGGATCGACTCGACGGCCGTGTCGAGGTCGGCCCCGGCACGGTCCAGCTTGTTGACGAAGGCGATCCTCGGCACCCCGTGCCGGTCGGCCTGCCGCCACACCGACTCGCTCTGTGGCTCTACGCCCGCGACGGCGTCGAACACCGCGACCGCGCCGTCGAGGACGCGCAGCGCACGCTCCACCTCGTCGGCGAAGTCGACGTGGCCGGGGGTGTCGATGAGGTTGATCAGGTGACCGTCCCAGGCACAGCTCACCGCCGCCGCGAAGATGGTGATCCCGCGGTCGCGCTCCTGCGGGTCGAAGTCCGTGACGGTGGTGCCGTCGTGGACCTCGCCGCGCTTGTGCGTGGTGCCGGTGGTGTAGAGGATCCGCTCGGTGACGGTGGTCTTGCCGGCGTCGACATGGGCGAGGATGCCGAGGTTGCGGACGACGGCGAGGGGGTTGGGGTTCGGGTTGGTGCGCACGGCCCGTGGCCTTTCGGATGATCCGGGTGGTCCGGATGCGAAAAGGGGTCAGCGCGATTCCGGGACGGTACGTAGGCGCGGGCACGCGAGCGTGACCTGCCGCCCGGTCAGAGCCGGGTCAGGGCAGGGGCGTCGACGTACTCGGGCACTCTCAGGCGTTCGTCACGGGCATCCGGTGCCGGCCGCGCAGCGGGCACCGGGCGGACGAGGACACGAGGATCACGTCGTACCGGTCGTACCGGGACGGGGAGACGACGGCAGCGGTGCGGTCACGCACGACCCGGCTCCCCTCGACTGGTCACGACGACGCGCCGCCGAGTGGTGCGGCGGCGCGTGATGGTGTGGCGAGTCTAGGGAGCCGGGCGCTGGCGAAGCAGCTGATTTTCAGTGGTCGTCGTCGATGTCCTCGTCGATGTCCTCGTCGATCGTGATGGCGGAGGCGGGGCAGACCGCGGCCGCCTCGCGTACCGCCGGGTGCAGGTCCGCTGCCGGGCTCGGTTCGAGGAGCGTGACGATTCCGTCCTCGTCGCCTTGGTCGAACACCTCAGGTGCGATCAGCACGCACTGACCGGCACCGCAACAACGGCCTTGTTCCACATTGACTTTCACGACTTGTCGCCCGCCTGCCTGCCTGCCTGCATTCCTTCCTTCCTGGAACCGTCACCACCGCACGGGCACGGTGCTCAACCCACCGACCAGCAGCCCCTCCACGCGCTGCAACTCGTCGATGGACACGGCGAGTCGAAGGGTGGGCAGCTTGCGAAGCAGGACGTCGAGGGTGACCTGCAGTTCGGTGCGCGCGAGGCTCTGCCCGAGGCACGAGTGCGGTCCGGCGCCGAACGTCAGATGAGGGTTCGGGGACCGGGAGAGCACCATGTCGTCCGCGTGGGTGAAGACCCGCTCGTCCCGGTTCGCGGCGGGCATGCCGCATACGACGGTCGTGCCGCGCGGTAGCACCTCGCCGGCGACCTCCACGTCCTCGGTGAGATAGCGCCGGATGCCGAAGCCGAGATTGGCGTCGAAACGCAGCGCCTCGTCCACCGCGGTGCGCACGAGGCCCGGGTCGGCGAGCAGCCGCTCCCAGCGGGTGCGGTCGGCGAGCAGCATGGCGGCCATCTTGCCGATCATGTTGGCGGTGGTCTCGTGTCCGGCGACCAGGAGCCCCATGGCGGTACCGAGCAGTTCGTCGTCGGTCAGCCCCTGCCCCTCCCCCTCGCTCTCCCTGATCACCATGCTGATCAGGTCCTCGCCGGGCTCGGCACGGGTCGCGGCGATGTGCGCAGACATGTACTCGGCGAACTCCTCATAAGCCGCCCGGGTCTGCTCACCGGTGTAGCGGCTGACGTTGAGGAAGGCGTCGGACCAGTGGGAGAAGCGGTCCCGGTCGGCGGCGGGGACACCCAGGATGTCGCAGATGACGTAGACGGGCAGCGGGAAGCCGAGGCCGGCCTTGAGGTCGGCGGGCTGTCCTTGGCGGACCATGTCGTCGACGAGACCCTCGGCGGTCCGCACCATGCCGGGGCGCAGTGCGGTCATGCGTTTGGCGGTGAAGTACTTGCCCACCTGCCGTCGCCAGCGCAGGTGGGGCTCACCGCGGTCGGGCAGGGTCAGCGTCGTGCTTCCGTCGGCGGCGGGGCCACCGGCTCCTTCGGGGGCGATCCGGGCGGCGCCCTCGTCCTCAGCGGTCGGGCGGGCGAAACGAGGGTCGGACAGCAGGGCTTTGACGTGGTCGTGGCGGGTCAGATAGATCGCCTTGTCGCCGCTGGGGAGTTCAACGGTGCTCACCGGGCACTGTCGGCGCAGTCGCGCCCATTCGGCCGGGGGCTCCAAGGGGTTGTCGCTGGGCAACGGCAGCCGGAGAAGGTCGTTCTCGCGCATCGGGCATCACCTTGCATGGGGGAGGTGGGTGAGCGCGCGGAAGCGTTCACGGCACGGCACGTTACGCACGTTGTGCATCATGCATCAAGAGTGCATGATGCACATCCCGTGTATGGCGCAATCTCACCGTAGGGTGGGCGCTGTGATCCCAGGGACTCGGCATCCGGAGCCTGGAATGCGGAGACGTGGCCATGCGGCCGGGAAGGAGATCGGCGTGGGCGCCCGAGAGGCCGCGGAACGCATCGAGCGAGAGCTGCTGATCCTCACCCGTCACAAGGAGATGAGGGCACCCAGGGGCCCGCGCGGCGGGGACCCGCTGGACCAGAGCGCCTACGTACTGCTCACCAGGCTCGAGAACCAGGGCCCCATGTCCATCCCGGACTTCGTCGAGGCCTTCGGACTCGCGGCGTCGACCTTCACCCGCCAGACCTCGGCCCTCCTGCGCAACGGCCTGGTGGAACGCACCCTCGACCCGGCAGGTGGGGTCGCCCGCAAGTTCCGCATCACCGAGGAGGGCCTGCGGCTCCTCACCGAACAACGCGAGGGGATCGTCACCGGCCTGTCCACGGTCGTGGCCGACTGGACGCCCGAGCGGCTGGAACGGTTCATCGACGATCTACGACAGTTCAACACGGACATCGAACGCATCACGGGCCGTCCCTGGCCGAGGGACCCGGACGACGCGGGCCCTGTCGGCCACGGGCCTCCCTCCGGGCTGAGCCCGGTACCGACCGAGCACGACTGACCGCGCCCCGCCGCGGGGTCGGACTGTCAGCAGACCGAGCCCGGGCCGGCCGCGGTGGCTCGCAGCAGATCCCTCACCAGCTCGAAATCGATCTTCTCGGGCTTCCGGAAGCGCAAGCAGCCCTTGCCCATGTCCTGTCCGGCCAGCCGTTCCTGGAACGCGTCCCGGACATCGGTGCGCATCAGATAGAACGAGATGTACTGCCGCTGACTCGCGAACGCGATCTCGGCCACCCCGTCACGCCGGTACGTGGGCATGCCGTACGCCATGCCCTCGCTGAAACCCCTCAGCTCGGCACGGCACAGCTCCCTGAGTCTCGTCAGGGCCTGCGTGCGCTCGACCGGCACCTCGGTGAGATAGCCGTCGACGTCCTCTGCCGTGCTGTGCACCATGCGGTGAGGTTAAGCCCGGGGGCTGCACCGATCAATCGGCCGCGGAAACAGCTGATGCGGGCCGAGGCAACCCTCGACCCGCATCAGCTGGATCAATCTGTGTCCGAGGGGGGACTTGAACCCCCACGCCCGATAAAGGGCACTAGCACCTCAAGCTAGCGCGTCTGCCATTCCGCCACCCGGACCAGGTGTCTGCCGCCTTGCCCGGGGTGTTCCCCGCGGCGACGTGGACAACAATACCAAGCTTTCGGAGTGCCCTTCACCTGCGTTTCCTTCCATCGGGCGGTGGTCCGGGACCTCGCGCTCCGATGCACCTATGGTCGCACCATGAGTGACTGGCTGGTTACGCAGAGCCCTCCCGCGGGCCGTCGCCCGCGTCCGCTGTCGCCCTTCAGGGAGCATCTGCGGGACACGTTCTGGTTCGCGCCGACCGCCGCGATGGTGGGTGTCTTCGTGGTCTGGCTAGCGGCGCAGGCGCTCGACACGGCCATCGTGGAGGCGCTGCGGGAGGACGGCGACTACGAGACGCTCGACGAGTTGCTGCGGTTCGCGCAGGACGCGAAGACCGTGGTGAGTGCCGTCGGGTCGGCGATGATGACCTTCATCGGCGTGGTCTTCAGTATCTCGCTGGTGGCCGTGCAGATGGCGAGCGGGCAGTTCACCCCGCGGGTAGTGCGGCTCTTCGTCCGCAGCCGGATCACCAAGGCGACCTTCGCGGTCTTCCTGGCCACCTTCGTGCTGACCCTGCTGGTGCTGACCGCCTTCGACACCGCCGACGACCCCCGGAACGTGACGACGCTCCCCTTGGTGCAGTCGATCCTCACGCTCTGCATGGTCGCGCTGAGCCTGCTGCTCTTCGTCCTGTACGTGAACACCACCCTGCGGCTGATGCGGATCAGCCATGTGATCGCGCGGATCGCCACGGAGTCATTCCGGGCGATCGCTTCGATGCCCCCGCCCACGGGCGGACCGGACACACCTGAACTCGGTTCCCCGACGGCCTGGGTGCCGCATGAGGGCCGGGCGGGGGTGCTGCGGGACGTGCACATCACGCGGCTGGTGCGGGTGGCCCGCAGGCACGGTGTCGTCCTGCGACTCATCCCGCGGATCGGGGACTTCGTGGTACCCGGCACGCCCCTGCTGGCGGTCCACGGCGGGGCGGCCCCACCGCTCGGCGCACTGCGCTACACCACTTCCGTCGCGGTGGAACGGACCTACCACCAGGATCTCGGTTTCGGACTGCGCCAGTTGTGCGACATCGCGCTGCGTGCCCTGTCACCCGCGATCAACGATCCGACGACGGCCGTGCAGGCGCTGGACCGCATCGTGCAGTTCCTGGCGGCACTGACCCGGAAACCGCTGGACGTCGCACTGCACCGTGACCGGGAGGGAGCCGTGCGGCTGGTGCAGCCCGTGCCGGGGTGGACCGAGCTGGTGGATCTCGGGTTCACCGAGGTGCGCGGATGTTCCCTCGGGAGCCCGCAAGTGTCCCGTCGCATGCTGGCCGGTCTCGACGACCTGCTGCTGCTCGCACATCCGGATCGGCGCGAGCCGCTGTTGCGGCACCGCGAGCTGCTCCGCCAGGCGGTCGACGAGAGCGCCTCGAACGCGACGGACCGCGCGTTCGCGCTGCGCCCCGACCGGCAGGGCATCGGCTGACCGGTTCGCCGGCCGGCCGATGCCCCGGCGCCTCTTCGCTCACGGAAGAAGCTGGTACTCCGGGAAGTTCCCGGGCAGCCGCTCGCCCGCCGGCCCCTGCGTCACCGCACGCACCAGCAGCTCGCCGCCGACGAACGCCCCACGCCAGGACGCGCCGAAGCCGCCGAACAACTCGTCCCTGTCCCCACGGGAGCGCGGCTTGCCGTGACCCACCTTGAACGCACGGATCTGCGGCGCCAGGCGGTCGTACGTCGCCCGGTCGTCGGTGGACAGGGTGGCGACGAGCGCGCCGTTGGACGCGTTCATCGCCGCCAGCAGTTCCGCCTCCGTGTCGACCAGGACGATCGTGTCGACCGGGCCGAAAGGCTCCGCGTGGTGGAGCGGAGAGGATGGCGGCGGGTTGAGCAGCGTGACCGGTTGTACGTACGCCGACGTGTCCTGGCCGGGCAGGAAACGGGCCTGCGACAGCCGACCCCGGTGCAGCGGGACGGCGCCCCGGTCGACGGCCTCGGCGACCTGATCCTGGAGTTCCTTCGCCTTGGCCGCGTTGATCACCGGCCCGAAGTCCAGCTGCGGGTAGGGGTCGTCCCGCCTATCGACCGCCAGTGGGTGGCCGACCCTCAGCCTGCGCACCGCCGGGAGGTACGCGGCCAGGAACTCGTCGAACAGCTCACGCTGGACGACGAAGCGCGGGTACGCCGTGCAGCGCTGTTTGCCGTAGTCGAAGAGCTTGGGCACGACCGCCGTGAGCGCGTCCCAGTCCGTGTAGTTCCAGATGCCCCAGGTGTTGAGTCCCTCCTGTTCGAGTACATGTCGTTTGCCGAGGTCGGCGACGGCCGTGGCCACCGCGGCGCCGGTGTCGCGGCCGCCGACGAAGGAGACGCAGCCGATCTCGGGCGCCCGCACCAGGGCCTCCGACAGCTCGCCTCCGCTGCCGCTGACGAGGGTGACGGGTATCCCCTCGCGGGCGGCCAGCGCACAGGCCAGGGTCAGGCAGGCGACACCACCGTCGGTCGGGGTCTTGGCGATGACCGCGTTGCCTGCCAATGCTTGTACCAACACTGCGTGAACGAGCACGCTCATCGGGTAGTTCCAGCTCGCGACGTTGGAAACCGGGCCGTCCAGCGGAGCGCGGCCCGCGACCATCGGTTCGATGTTGTCGACGTACCAGCGCACGCCGTCGACGGCCCGGTCGACGTCCGCCTGGGCGAGCCGCCAGGGCTTGCCGATCTCCCAGACGAGGAGCAGGGCGAGCAGGTCGCGGTGCTGGGTCAGGGCGTCGAGGGTGGCCGCGACCCGGGCGCGGCGCTCGTCCAGGGGGATGTGCCGCCAGGCGCGGTGCTGGTCGAGCGAGGCGCGGACGGCCTGGTGGGCGGTGGCCCGGTCCAGGCGTGGCGGGCCGGCGATCGGGCTGCCGTCGACGGGGCTGGTGGCGGGCAGCGGTCGGCCGTCCGCCTGCCAGCTGGCGTTCCAGAGGTTGAGGACCCGGTCGTCGCGGAAGGCCTCGGGGGCGGCGGTGAGGCAGCGCTGCCAGGCGTCGGCCCAGGAGGTGCCTGATTTGAGGGTGAGGGTGGTTGCCATCGGTTCTCCGCTCACGGTGCACAGTCGGGGCGGTCGTTCATGGCTGCGGCGGGCGCCGGCGAGGGACGTGAACTGCCGCAAGTGACCTCGTGTCGCGTACGAGTGACTACGAGTCACCTATGAGTGACGTCACGCGTCGGCGCCGAGACGGTCCAGCACGAGGCGGGCGGTCTCGGTGGGCGTCCGTCCGACCCGTACGCCCACCGCCTCCAGGGCTTCCTTCTTCGCGGCCGCCGTGCCGGACGAACCGGACACGATCGCGCCCGCGTGCCCCATCGTCTTGCCCTCGGGCGCGGTGAACCCGGCGATGTAGCCGACGACCGGCTTGGTGACGTGGTCCCGGATGTACGCGGCCGCGCGTTCCTCGGCGTCGCCGCCGATCTCCCCGATGAGGACGATCAGCTCGGTGTCCGGGTCGTCCTGGAAGGCGGCCAGGCAGTCGATGTGGGTCGTGCCGACGACCGGGTCGCCGCCGATGCCGACGCACGTCGAGAAGCCGATGTCGCGGAGTTCGTACATCAGTTGGTAGGTGAGCGTGCCGGACTTGGAGACCAGGCCGATACGGCCGGACTTGGTGATGTCGGCCGGGATGATGCCGGCGTTGGACTGGCCGGGGGTGATCAGGCCGGGGCAGTTGGGGCCGATGACGCGGGTGCCCTTGGATTTCGCGTACGAGGTGAAGGCGACGGAGTCGTGGACCGGGATGCCCTCCGTGATCACGACGGCGAGTCCGATGCCGGCGTCGGCGGCCTCCACGACGGCCGCCTTGGCGAAGGCGGGCGGCACGAAGACCACGGTCACGTCGGCGCCGGTCGCGCGGATGCCGTCGGCGACCGAGCCGAAGACTGCGACGGCACGGTCGTCGCAGTCGACGGTGCGGCCGGCCTTGCGCGGGTTGACGCCGCCGACGACGTTCGTGCCGGCGGCGAGCATGCGCCGGGTGTGCTTCATGCCCTCGCCGCCGGTCATGCCCTGGACGAGGACCTTGCTCTCCTTGGTGATGTAGATCGCCATGTCGTCATGTCTCCTCAGGCTGCGGCGGCGGCGAGGTGGGCGGCCCGCTGCGCGGCGCCGTCCATGGTGGTGACCTGCTGGACCAGCGGATGCGCGCGGTCGTCGAGGATGACTCGGCCGCGCGCGGCGTTGTTGCCGTCGAGACGTACGACGAGCGGCTTGGTCAGCTGGATGCTGTCCAGGGCCCGCACGATGCCGTCGGCGACGGCGTCGCATGCGGTGATCCCGCCGAAGACGTTGACGAAGACGGACCTCACCGCCGGGTCGGAGAGGATGACGGAGAGCCCGTCGGCCATGATCTGGGCCGATGCGCCGCCACCGATGTCGAGGAAGTTGGCGGGGCGGGCGCCGCAGCCCGCGACCACGTCGAGGGTCGACATGACGAGCCCGGCGCCGTTGCCGATGATGCCGACCTCGCCGTCGAGCTTGACGTAGTTGAGGCCCTTTGCGGCGGCCGTAGCCTCCAGTGCGTCGTCGTGCTCCACGGCGTCGGCGCCCCAACGCGCCTGCCGGAAGCGGGCGTTGTCGTCGAGGGTGACCTTGCCGTCGAGGGCGAGGATCTGTCCCTGCGCGGTGCGCACGAGCGGGTTCACCTCGACGAGGAGGGCGTCCTCGCGGACCAGCACCTCCCAGAGCCGTACGAGGACGTCGACGGTCTGCGGCGGCAGTCCGGCCGCTTCGGCGATCTCACCCGCCTTCGCGGAGGTGACGCCCTCTGCCGGGTCGATCGGGATGCGGGCCACGGCCGCGGGCCGGGTGGCCGCGACCTCCTCGATCTCCATGCCTCCTTCGGCCGAGGCGATGGCGAGGAAGCCGCCCGCCGCGCGGTCGAGTACGTAGGACACGTAGAACTCGGTCTCGATGTCCACGGGTTGGGCCAGCATCACCTTGCCGACGGTGTGGCCCTTGATGTCCATGCCGAGGATCTGGCGTGCCGTGATCTCGGCGGCCGCGGGGTCCGCGGCGAGTTTCACACCGCCCACCTTGCCGCGGCCACCGGTCTTCACCTGCGCCTTGACCACGACCCGGCCGCCGAGCCGACGTGCGATCCCGCGGGCTTCCTTGGGTGAGTCCGTCACCTCTGCCCGCGGCACCAAGATGCCGTGTTCCTCGAAGAGTTCCCTTGCCTGGTGTTCGTACAGGTCCATTCCGGCTCCTGACTCAAAAGTGCCGCACGCCCCCTGGACACCACCCACCGGATGCGGGATAACAAGGTTCATACAGTATTCGTCGACTGTATGCAATGTACCGCGAGAGCCGTTCCAACCCCCTACGAAGGGACAGGACTTCGCCATGCCCGACGACACCCAGGACGTCATTTCCGGTGGTCATCTCGTTGCCAAGGCGCTGAAGGCCGAGGGGGTCGACCGCATCTACACCTTGTGCGGCGGCCACATCATCGACATCTACGACGGCTGCGTCGACGAGGGCATCGAGGTCGTCGACGTCCGTCACGAGCAGGTCGCCGCCCATGCCGCCGACGGTTACGCCCGCATCACCGGCAAGCCCGGCTGCGCGGTCGTCACCGCCGGTCCCGGCACCACCGACGCCGTCACCGGTGTCGCCAACGCCTTCCGCGCCGAGTCACCGATGCTGCTCATCGGCGGCCAGGGGGCCCTCACCCAGCACAAGATGGGCTCACTCCAGGACCTCCCGCACGTCGACATGATGACGCCGATCACCAAGTTCGCGGCGGCCGTGCCGGACACGGCGCGCGCGGCGGACATGGTGTCGATGGCGTTCCGCGAGTGCTACCACGGTGCGCCCGGGCCCTCCTTCCTGGAGATCCCGCGCGACGTCCTCGACGCCAAGGTCCCGGCGGCCAAGGCACGCGTGCCGAAGCAGGGCGCCTACCGTGCCTCCACCCGCTCGGCCGGCGACCCGGAGGCCATCGAGAAGCTGGCCGACCTGCTGGTCCACGCCGAGAAGCCGGCCATCCTGCTCGGCAGCCAGGTCTGGACGACGCGAGGCACCGAGGCGGCCATCGAACTCGTCCGCACCCTCAACATCCCGGCCTACATGAACGGCGCCGGCCGCGGCACCCTCCCGCCCGGCGACCCGCACCACTTCCAGCTGTCGCGCCGGTACGCCTTCTCCAACGCCGACGTCATCGTCATCGTCGGCACACCCTTCGACTTCCGCATGGGCTACGGCAAGCGGCTCTCCCCGGACGCGACCGTCGTGCAGATCGACCTCGACTACCGCACCGTCGGCAAGAACCGCGACATCGACCTCGGGATCGTGGGCGACGCCGGGCTCGTGCTGAAGTCGGTGACCGAGGCGGCCTCCGGACGCGTCAATGGAGGCGCGTCGAAGCGCAAGGAATGGCTCGACGAGCTGCGCGCCGCCGAGCAGACCGCCCTGGAGAAGCGGCTGCCCAGCCTGAAGTCGGACGCCTCGCCGATCCACCCGTACCGGCTGGTCAGCGAGATCAACGACTTCCTCACCGAGGACTCGATCTACATCGGCGACGGCGGCGACATCGTCACCTTCTCCGGTCAGGTCGTGCAGCCCAAGTCGCCGGGCCACTGGATGGACCCGGGTCCGCTGGGCACGCTCGGCGTCGGGGTGCCGTTCGTGCTCGCGGCCAAGCAGGCGCGGCCCGACAAGGAGGTCGTCGCACTCTTCGGCGACGGCGCGTTCTCCCTCACCGGCTGGGACTTCGAGACGCTCGTCCGCTACAACCTCCCCTTCGTCGGCATCGTCGGCAACAACTCCTCCATGAACCAGATCCGCTACGGCCAGGCCCAGAAGTACGGCCTGGAGCGCGAGCGGGTCGGCAACACCCTCGGCGACGTCCACTACGACAAGTTCGCGCAGATGCTGGGCGGTTACGGCGAGGAGGTCCGTGACCCCGCCGACATCGGCCCCGCGCTGCGGCGCGCCCGTGAATCCGGCAAGCCGTCGCTGATCAACGTCTGGGTCGACCCGGACGCGTACGCCCCCGGAACCATGAACCAGACCATGTACAAGTGAGGAGGCCTGCATGACTGGCACGACGGGTACTCCGTCCAAGGCTCTCGAAGGCATCCGCGTCCTGGACATGACGCACGTGCAGTCCGGGCCCTCCGCGACCCAGCTGCTCGCCTGGCTCGGCGCGGACGTCGTCAAGCTGGAGGCGCCGACCGGGGACATCACGCGCAAGCAGTTGCGCGACCTCCCGGACGTCGACTCCCTCTATTTCACGATGCTCAACTGCAACAAGCGGAGCATCACCCTCAACACCAAGACCGAGCGCGGCAAGGAGATCCTCACCGAGCTGATCCGGCGTTCCGACGTCATGGTCGAGAACTTCGGGCCGGGCGCGGTCGACCGAATGGGCTTCACCTGGGACCGCATCCAGGAGATCAATCCGCGGATCGTCTATGCCTCCATCAAGGGGTTCGGGGACGGCCCGTACACCAACTTCAAGGCGTACGAGGTCGTCGCTCAGGCCATGGGCGGGTCGATGTCGACCACCGGTTTCGAGGACGGGCCGCCGCTGGCGACCGGAGCCCAGATCGGGGACTCGGGGACGGGTGTGCACGCCGTCGCGGGGATTCTCGCGGCGCTGTTCCAGCGCGAGAACACCGGGCGTGGGCAGCGGGTCAACGTGGCCATGCAGCACGCTGTACTCAACCTGTGCCGGGTGAAGCTGAGGGACCAGCAACGCCTGGCACATGGGCCGCTCGCTGAATATCCGAACGAGGACTTCGGCACGGAAGTTCCCCGCTCGGGAAACGCGTCCGGCGGGGGTCAGCCCGGCTGGGCGGTCAAGTGCGCGCCGGGCGGCCCGAACGACTACGTGTACGTCATCGTGCAGCCTGTCGGCTGGCAGCCGATCACCGAGCTCATCGGCCGGCCCGAACTCGCCGACGACCCCGAGTGGGCGACGCCGGAGGCCCGGCTGCCCAAGCTCAACAAGATGTTCCAGCTGATCGAGGAGTGGTCCTCGACCCTGCCCAAGTGGGAGGTGCTGGAGCGGCTCAACGCGCACAACATCCCGTGCGGACCGATCCTCTCCACCAAGGAGATCATCGAGGACTCCTCGCTGGTCGCCAACGACATGGTGGTCACCGTGCCGCACCCCGAGCGGGGCGAGTTCGTGACCGTCGGCAGTCCGCTCAAGCTCTCCGACTCTCCCGTCGAGGTGTCCAGTTCACCGCTGCTCGGCCAGCACAACGAAGAGGTCTACATCGGCGAGCTCGGCCTCGGTGACGAGGAGCTGCGCCTGCTCAAGTCGAACGGAGTGATCTGACGTGATGGCCGAAGACCGCGTCCTGCGGGTGCGGACGCTCCTCGACTCAGTGCGGGCCGAGGGCCGTACGGCGCTGACCGCGCCCGAGGGCAAGGTGATCGCCGACGCTTACGGCATCGCCGTACCGGGTGAGGAGCTCGCGACCGACATCGACGAGGCGGTGGCGTACGCGGCGCGCTTCGGCGGACCGGTCGTCATGAAGATCGTCTCGCCGGACATCCTGCACAAGACCGACGCGGGCGGCGTGATCGTGGGCGTCGAAGGGGCGACGGACGTACGGGCCGCGTTCCACAAGATCATCGACAACGCGCGCGCGTACGACGCGGATGCCCGTATAGAGGGCGTGCAGGTGCAGGAGCTGCTCCCGCAGGGGCAGGAGGTCATCGTCGGCGCGGTCACCGACCCGACGTTCGGGAAGGTCGTGGCCTTCGGACTGGGCGGAGTGCTCGTCGAGGTACTCAAGGACGTCACCTTCCGGCTGGCTCCCGTGGACGCCGACGAGGCGTTGTCCATGCTGGACTCGATCCGGTCGGCGGAGATCCTGCGCGGGGTTCGCGGTCAGGCTGCGGTCGACCGGTGGGCGGTTGCCGAGCAGATCCGCCGAGTGTCGCAGCTGGTCACGGACTTCCCGGAGATCGCCGAGGTGGACCTCAACCCGGTGATCGCCACCGCGCAGGGCGCGGTCGCCGCCGACATCCGAGTGATCCTTTCCGAAGCGCCGGCGAAGCAGCGTCGCCGTTACTCGCGCGACGAGATCCTCACTTCCATGCGCCGGCTGATGCAGCCGTCGTCGGTCGCCGTCATCGGGGCGTCCAACGAGCAGGGCAAGATCGGCAATTCGGTCATGCGCAACCTCATCGACGGCGGCTTCGCCGGGGACATCCACCCGGTGAACCCCAAGGCCGATGACATTCTGGGCCGCAAGGCGTACAAGAGTGTCACGGACGTTCCAGGTGAGGTGGATGTGGCGGTCTTCGCTATCCCCGCCAAGTTCGTGGCCTCGGCCCTGGAGGAGGTGGGACGCAAGAAGATCCCGAACGCCGTCCTGATCCCTTCCGGGTTCGCGGAGACCGGTGAGCACGAACTCCAGGCGGAGATCGTGGAGATCGCCGAGCGGCACGGCGTCCGGCTGCTCGGACCGAACATCTACGGCTACTACTCGACCTGGCATGACCTGTGCGCCACGTTCTGCACACCGTACGACGTCAAGGGCGGGGTGGCGCTGACCTCGCAGTCCGGCGGCATCGGCATGGCCATCCTGGGCTTCGCGCGGACCACCAAGACGGGCGTGTCGGCGATCGTCGGTCTCGGCAACAAGTCGGACCTGGACGAGGACGACCTGCTGACCTGGTTCGGCGAGGACCCGCACACCGAGTGCATCGCGATGCACCTGGAGGACCTCAAGGACGGGCGCGCCTTCGTCGAGGCCGCGCGGGCGACCGTACCGAAGAAGCCGGTCGTCGTGCTCAAGGCGGGTCGTACGGCGGCGGGCGCGAAGGCCGCGGGCTCGCACACCGGTGCCCTCGCCGGCGACGACGCGGTGTACGACGACATCCTCAGGCAGGCCGGTGTCATCCGGGCGCCGGGGCTGAACGAGATGCTCGAGTACGCGCGCGCGTTGCCGGTGCTTCCCACTCCCAAGGGCGACAACATCGTGATCATCACCGGCGCCGGCGGCAGCGGTGTGCTGCTGTCGGACGCCGTGACCGACAACGGGCTGTCCCTGATGGAGATCCCGCCGGACCTGGACGAGTCCTTCCGGAAGTTCATCCCGCCCTTCGGGGCCGCGGGCAACCCGGTGGACATCACCGGGGGCGAGCCGCCGTCGACGTACGAGGCGACGATCCGGCTCGGTCTGGAGGACCCACGCATCCACGCGCTGGTCCTGGGCTACTGGCACACGATCGTCACTCCCCCGATGGTCTTCGCGGAGCTCACCGCGCGCGTGGTGGCCGAGTTCCGGGAACGCGGCATCGAGAAGCCGGTCGTCGCGTCGCTCGCGGGTGACGTCGAGGTCGAGGAGGCCTGCCAGTACCTGTACGAGCGGGGGGTCGTGGCGTATCCGTACACGACCGAGAAGCCGGTGGCCGCGTTGGGCGCCAAGTACCGGTGGGCGCGGGCGGCGGGCTTGTTGGGGGGCGGTTCATGAGGTGAGGGAGCACGGGTCGGCCGACGGTGCGCGTCGGCCGACCCCGGGACCCGTGCGCACACGAAAGGCATTGGACAGGGGGCGCTGGCCAGAACTTTCGACGCAAGGGGTGCAACTAACGTGACCACAACCGACGTTCCAAGGGTCGCCGCCTATCGGGAGGTGACCGACAAGAACGGACGCGTCTACCGCGTCGGTGAGTCCGACATCGACATCATGGGGCGCAAACGCAAGTGGATGGTCATCCTGCCCTGGATCGGCATGATGGGCATCTCCTCCGCCGAGTACGCGTTCGCGTCCGCCGAGGACACGCTCCACACCGCGCACCACTGGGCCAGTGCGCACATCTTCTGGATGATGACGGTCTGGGTGTTCTTCCAGGCCGCGGTGGCCTTCCCCGCCGGCAAACTGCGCGAGTCCGGCAAGCTGCCGGCCCGTTTCGCCATGATGCTGGGTGCTGCGGGCACTCTGCTGGGCTATCTCTCGCTGGCCTACGCACCCCATGTCGTCGTCGCCTACATCGGCTTCAGCATGTTCAGCGGCATGGGCGCGGGCATGGTCTACGCCACCTGCGTCAACATGGTCGGCAAGTGGTATCCGGAGCGCAAGGGCGGCAAGACCGGCTTCGTCAACGGCGGTTTCGCCTACGGCTCGGTGCCCTTCGTATTCCTCTTCACCGGCTACATGGACCTGACCAACTTCCGCTGGGTACTGGTCTCCGTCGGGCTCATCCTCGCTCTGATGGTGGGGACGGCCGGCTTCTTCTTCAAGGACCCGCCGAAGAACTGGTGGCCCGCCACGATCGACCCGCTCAACCCTCCCAAGGACCCTCGTGCCGCGCGCTCGCTGCGGATGAACCCGCCCGCGGTGCGCCAGTACACGCCCCGGGAAGCCTGGAAGACCGGCCGGGTGGCCCTGATGTGGTTCTGTCTGGCGTGCACGTCCGGCGTGAACATCTTCGGTATCGCCTTCCAGGTGGACATCGGCGAGGAGGCCGGCTTCGCGGGCGGCATCGTGGCGACGGCCATGTCCCTGAAGGCGGTCGTCAACGGCACCGGCCGCGGCGTGATCGGCTGGCTGTCCGACCTCTACGGCCGCAAGCGGTGCCTGCTCGTCGTCTGCCTCATCCTGGGCCTCGCCCAGTACGGCATCCTCTGGTCGGCAGAGAGCAAGAACCTCACCCTGTTCCTGATCTTCTCCGCGATCTCCGGCTTCGGCGGCGGCGCCATCTTCCCGATGTTCGCGGCGCTCACCGCCGACTACTTCGGCGAGAACAACAACGCGTCCAACTACGGCATGGTCTACAGCGCCAAGCTCGTCTCCGGTCTGGGCGCGGGCATGGGCGCCGTGGTCGTCAGCGCCTGGGGACACTCCGGGGCGTTCATCCTGGCCGGCTCCATCTCGCTCTTCGCCGGCTGCGTGGCGGTGTTCCTCAGCCCGCCGGGACGTGACAAGGAAAAGCGCATCGCTCCCAACCCACGACCGCTCGGCGAGGACACGGCCTGACATGACGGCAGATCCGTACGCAGCAAGCAGCTCGTCCGTACCATCCGACGCCGCACACCGTCCCCACCGTGAGGTGACCGACGCGCGCGGACGCGTCTATCGCATCGGCGAGACCGACCGCGACATCCCCGCCCACTCCCGCAGGATCATGGTGTATCTCCCGTGGATCGCCTTGATGACCATCAGCGTCTTCGAATACGCGTACGGCTCTGCCGAGGGCTTCCTGTCCCACGCGCACGGCTGGCCCCGAAGCAGCACCTTCTGGGTCCTCAGCGGCTGGGTGTTCTTGCAGGCCGGCATCGCCTTCCCGGCGGGTCGGCTGCGTGAGAAGGGCACCTTGACAGCCCGCAGGGCCACGGACCTGGGCTCGGGCATGTGCCTGGTGGGGTTCCTCGCCCTCCCGCACCTGCGCCGGCCGGGACGGAGCGCGACGGTCCCGCACCCCGTGCACTGACGGATCGCGCATGTGAGGAGGCCCTCCCCGCTCGGGGAGGGCCTCCTCATGTCGGTTCGAGGCCCGTCAGCACTTCTCCCGCAGCGAGTGCAGATGCGCGCTCGAACGGCGTGCGAAGGTGAAGGACTCGGTCGGGTTGTCGTGCTCCGCCTGCCAGTGATGGGCGAACCGCTGTCCGCGCAGCCTGGTCACGGCGGAGATGAAGCGTTTGTAGTCGATGTCGCCGTCACCGACGTCGACCATGTCGTAGCCGTACTGGTTGGTCGGATCGCTCACACCGTCCTTGACGTGGAAGAGCGGGTAGCGGTGCGGCTGCTTCAGCACGTAGTCCAGTGGCTCGAAGGGGGCGGCCGACCCGTCGGGCCGCTTCGAGAAGCGGAACTGGCCCGAGTAGGCCCAGAAGATGTCCATCTCCAGGAACACGAGGTCGGGGTCGGTCTCCGCGAGCAGCACGTCGTAGAGGCGTACCTTGGGGTTGTCGGTGGCGAAGGAGAACTCCTCGGAGTGGTTGTGCTGGTAGAACTTCATGCCGCGCGCCTTCGCCGCGGCGCCGTAGGTGTTGAACTCCTCGGCGGCACGCTTCCAGGCGTCGACGGTGGAGCCGTAGCGGAACGGGCCGGACGCGGTGCCTATGTGCTTCAGGCCGAGGGCCTGGGCGTCGTCGAGGACCTTGGTGAGATTCTGGGCGAAGGTGTAGGCGTTCGGGTCGTCGGAGTAGTAGCCGACGTGGCTGCCGATCGGGTTCAGGCCATGGTTCCGGGCCAGCCTCTTGAGCTGGGCGAGGGTGATCGGTCCGGCCGAGCCCTGGGTGTATCCGGCGAACTCGACCTCGTCGTAGCCGTACTTCTCCAACTCGGCGAAGACGGGCCCGAAGCCGAGCGTGGAGACCTTGTCGCGCAGGCTGTAGAGCTGGATGCCGAGGCGACCGGGCGGCAGGACGGGGCGGCCGCGGCCTGCGCCACGCGAGGCCGCTTCGGTCGTGGACGTGGTGCCCGCAGCGGCGGTCGCGGGGGCAGCGGCAGCACCCAGCAGCGCCGTGGCCGTGGTGCCCGCGGCCACGCCGAGCATGCCTCGTCTGGTGAGGCGGTGGGTGAGTTCGGGATCCGTTTGGGAAAAGCGGCTCATGCCTGGAACTCCCTGTGATCGAAGGCCGTTGTCAGTGGTGAGTGCTTCACTTGTGATCAGTCGGAGCTGAGCGGGCTGACCACTCAGCCGAGACCGGCGAGTTGGAGCAGAAGTGACTTCACATCGGTGGCCGCGACGCGGTCGCCGACAGCGCGGGGGGTGGAGCAAATGAGGAGCGGACCGTCGTCGTCGCTCGCTGGTATGGGGCCATGGCTGCCGCGAATAGGTGAGGGATCCAGGGGCACGACCGCCATGCGGTAGCGCATGCCGAGTTTCTTGCGGGCGAGCGCGGTCGCCGCCTTTGCCTTGACGTAGGGGTCGAGGGGATCCATGAACAGTTCGACCGGGTCGTAGCCTGGTTTGCGATGGATCTCGACGAGTCGCGCGAAGTCGGGCGCGCGTGCATCGTCCAGCCAGTAGTAGTACGTGAACCAGGCATCCGGCTCCGCGAGGGCGACGAGTTCGCCGGAGCGCGGATGGTCGAGGTGGTGGGCCTTCTTGCCCTCGTCGTCGAGGAGTTGCTCGATGCCGGGCAATCTGTCCAGGGCGGCCCGCGTCGCGTCGAGGTCTTCCGGGCGGCGTACGTAGACGTGGGCGATCTGGTGGTCGGCGACCGCGAAGGCACGTGACGCCATCGGGTCCAGGTACTCCATGCCGTCCTGCGTGTGTACTTCGAGCAGGCCTGCCCGCCGCAGGGCGCGGTTGATGTCGACGGGTCGGCTCACCCGGGTGATGCCGTATTCGGACAGCGCGACGACGGTACGGCCCTCGGAGCGGGCGTCGTCCAGCAGCGGGGCCATGGCGGTGTCGAGGTCGGCGGCCGCCTTCAACGCACGCGGGTCGTCGGGGCCGAAGCGCTGCAGGTCGTAGTCGAGATGAGGGAGGTAGCACAGGGCCAGGTCGGGGTGCCGGGTGCGGATGACGTGGCGGGTCGCGTCGATGATCCAGCGGCTGGACACGAGGTCGGCGCCGGGGCCCCAGAAGTGGAAGAGCGGGAAGGTGCCGAGTTTCTCGGTGAGTTCGTCGTGCAGGGCGGGGGGCCGGGTGTAGCAGTCGGGTTCCTTGCGGCCGTCGGAGTAGTAGATCGGACGGGGGGTGACGGTGAAGTCGGTGTCGGCGCCCATGGCGTACCACCAGCAGATGTTGGCGACGGTGTAGCCGGGGTGTGCGCGGCGGGCGGCGTCCCAGAGTTTGTCGCCGGCGACCAGGCCGTTGTGCTGGCGCCAAAGGAGTACGTCCCCGAGGTCACGGAAGTACCAGCCGTTGCCGACGATGCCGTGCTCCGACGGGTGGGTGCCGGTGAGAAAGGTGGACTGGGCGGCGCAGGTGACGGCGGGCAGGACGGTGCCGAGCGGTGCGCGGGAACCGGACTGGGCGAGTCTCTTGAGGTGGGGCATGTGGTCGAGGAGACGGGGGGTGAGGCCGACGACGTCGAGGACGAGGAGAGGGGTGGGACGGCGCTTGGCGGCGGCGTCCGGTCGGGGGGCTGGGCGGGCTCGGGGTGGGGTGGCCGGGGTTGTCGGGTTGGCCGGGTCCATCGGGTCGGTCGGGTCCGTCGGGTCCGTCGGGTCCGTCGGGTCCGTCGGGTCCACAGGATCCGTCGGGTCCATCGAGTCCATCGGATCCGTCGACTCGAGTGGCTCGGTCATGGCAGCTCCTTCAGGCCGAGGTCGATCAACAGATCGCGCGCAAGGGTGAGTTCGGCTGCGATGCCGTCGGCGAGCTGGCTGCGGACTCGGGGCCGCAGTTCGGGCGGGAGGGCCTGCCAGGTGTAGGTCTCGACCTCGAGGTGGCGGGTGAGCGGGTGCGGGCCGCCGACGAGGCGGGTCAGTGCGGTCCTGAGGACGGGGAGTGTGGAGGTGAGAGGCGCGGCGGGGGCCGCGTGGAGCGGGACGTGGAAGTGGGCCCGCCATGGGGAGGCGTCGGGCAGGGAGTCGCCCTTGAGGGCCTCGCCCAGGTCGTCGGTGCCGCGCAGGCCGGCCGCGGTGGCGGTGCGGGTCTGGTGCAGGAAGCGGGGTTCGTCGAAGGCCGCGAGGGCTTCGCGGACTTCGGGGAGATGGGGGTGTTCGGCGTGCAGAGCGGCCGAGAGTTGGGACTTGACGACGGGGACGCGGGCTTCGGTGAGTGCGTCCAGGGCGGTGTGCGGATCTTCGAAGGAGGTGGCGAGGTGACAGGTGTCGACGCAGATGCCGATGCGGTCGTCGCCGATCGCGGTGAGTGGGGTGATGGCGTCGGCGGTGGTCTCGACGGTGCAGCCGGGTTCGGGTTCGAGGCCGACGCGTATGTCGCGGCCGGTCAGCTCCTGGAGGGCGTCGAGGCGTTCGGCGAGCGTGAGCAGGGCGGTGCGGGCGGTCTCGGAGCTGTGCTCGTCATAGGCGGTGCGCCAGGCGAGGGGCAGGGTGGAGATGCTGCCCTGGGTGACGTCGTCGGGGAGGAGTCCGGCGAGGACGCGGGCCAGGGCGGTGGTGTGGTCGAGACGCTCGGGGTCGGCCCAGTCCGGTTTGTAGACGCGGTACTTGACCTCTTCGGCTCCGAAGCCTTCGTACGGGAAGCCGTTGAGGGTGACGACCTCCAGGCCTCGCCGGTCGAGTTCGGTGCGCAGTCCGCGCAGGGCGGACGGGTCGCTGACGAGGGCGTGAGCGGCGTCCTTGGCGAGCCACAGGCCGATGCCGAGGCGGTCGCGGCCGAGCCGTCGGCGGACGGGCTCGCAGTGGTCGCGGAGTTGGGCGAGGACGCCGTCGAGGGTCTCTGCCGGGTGGACGTTGGTGCAGTAGGCGAGGTGGACGGTGGAGCCGTCGGGGTGGCGGAAGCGCATGGCTCACGCACCCGTGGCCGGGGCTCCGGCAGGGTCGTGCCGCTCTCTCGATGTGTCTGCCGGTCCGTCGAGTCCGTCAGGGTCCTTCGGGGCGCCGCGGAGGATGGAGTTGCCCTCGTGGGTCGCCTCCGGGGTGGTGATGTCGAGGTCGAGGCGGCCGCTGAGCCCGTAGAAGGCGACCGGGTTGCGCCACAGCACGAGATCGACGTCGTCCGTGTCGAAGCCCTCGGCCAGCATCAGATCGGCGACCCGGCGGGTCTTCAGGGGGTCGCTCCTGCCCCAGTCGGCGGCGGAGTTCACCAGTACCTGCTCCGTCCCGTACTCGCGGAGGATCGCGACCATCCGTTCCTCGTCCATCTTGGTGTCGGGATAGACCGAGAAGCCGAGCCAGCAACCGCTGTCCTTGGCCTCCTTGACTGTCGTCTCGTTGAGGTGGTCGATCAGGACGTGGTCCGGGGGCAGTGCGGATTCCCGGACGACGTCGAGGGTGCGGCGCAGGCCCGCGAGCTTGTCGCGGTGCGGGGTGTGGACGAGCGCGGGGAGTTCGTGGGCGGCGGCCAGCTGGAGCTGGGCGGCGAGGGCGGAGTCCTCGGCGGGGGTCATCGAGTCGTAGCCGATCTCGCCGACGGCGACGACCTGGTCCTTGACGAGATACCGGGGCAGTTCGTCGAGGACGGGGACACAGCGCGGGTCGTTCGCCTCCTTGGGGTTGAGGGCGAGCGTGCAGTGGTGGGCGATGCCGTGCTGGGCGGCGCGGAAGGGCTCCCAGCCGAGAAGGGAGTCGAAGTAGTCGAGGAAGGAGGCGACCGAGGTGCGGGGTTGGCCGAGCCAGAAGGAGGGCTCGACGACGGCGCGGATGCCGGCGGCGTGCATGGCCTCGTAGTCGTCGGTGGTCCGAGAGGTCATGTGGATGTGGGGGTCGAAGAGACGCATCAGGACTCCTTGCCGTCGGTGCCGCGGGTGCCGTGGGGGGCCGGCGGAGTGGCTGTGGGGTCGGTCAGGGCCAGGACGCGGTGCAGATCTTCGGGGACGGGGCGGCCCGCGGCTGTGCGTTCGGCGGCGTAGTCGCCGAGCATGCGGGCGAGTTCGGTGTCCCGGTGTGCGCGGCGGTCCAACTCGGCCACGGCGTCGACCGGCACACCGGTGAACAGGCACTTCAGTACGGCGTGGCGCCACTGGTGGGGGTCGAGGTGCCGGGCGGCGTAAGGGCCGACGGCGGCGGAGAGGAGGCGGGTGTCGTTGGTACGCAGGGCGTCCTCGACGAGCGGGAGGGCATCGGGGCCGGGCACGAGATGGGGCAGCGCGTGCAGGACGGCGCGGCGTTCGGCGGCGGTGCCCTGGGAGTAGACGCGGGTGACGGAGTCCGTGTCCGCGCGTGCCGCGTGCAGGATGAGGACGCGGGCGGCGTCGGCGTGGTCGGCCCCGCAGCGGCGGCCGGCCTCGGCGATGCGTAGCTCCCAGACGGAGATCGGGCCGTGGGTGCCGGGGTGCGCGGCGGCCTCGTCGAGGGCTCGGTGGAGCCAGGCGCGGGCGGCGCTGTCGAGGCGGGCCGTGAGGTGGCGGCGCAGCTCGGCGGGCGGGGTGAGGGCGAGGCTGGTGCCCTGCGGGTCGGGCCCGGAGGGCGGGGCTGACTCCCGACGCCGAGGGCTGATTGCTGCTGACCCCGACCGGCTTTCGGCACCTGTCCGGCCGTCGGTATCCGGTCTGGACTCCGTCCCTCGGTCATGACTGTCGGCGTCCTGTCTGGCCTCCGCCCCCAGGTCCTGGCCGTCGGCATCCGGCCCGCGCTCGGTGGCCGGGCGGAGCTCCGCGCCTGCCCGGGTGTCGGTGCGCGCGCCGGCCTCGGTGTCCGCGCCCGGGGTGGCCGGGGTGATGCGGGGGTGGGTCATGAGGTGCTCCCTTCACGGGTGGCGGAGGGATCGCCGGGGTGCTGGACGAGTACGGGCGGTCGGGTGGCCGTGGCCTCGGCGCGGCGGAGGAACGGGAGGGAGAGTTCGGCGAAGTGGGGACCGGCATGGGAGTGGCGGGGCAGTTCGACGACGGTGAGGCCCCGGTATCCGGTGGCGGAGAGGGCGGCGAGGACGGGTGGGAAGTCGATCTCGCCGTCGCCGAAGGGGAGGTGTTCATGGATGCCGCGGCGCATGTCCTCGATCTGGACGTGACGCAGCCAGGGGGCGGCGGCGCGTACGCAGTCGGCGGGAGAGAGGGGTTCGAGGCACTGACAGTGACCTACGTCGAGGGTCAGGCCGAGGAGGTCGGGGTCGCCGAGGGTGCGGCGGAGCCGGTGGAAGTCGGCGAGGGTGGCGAGGAGGTGGCCTGGTTCGGGTTCGACGGCGAGGGGGATGCCGGCGGTGGCGGCGGCGTCGAGGACCGGGGTGAGGGCGTCGGCCAGGCGGCGCCAGGCCGTGTCCAGGTCGGTTCCCGGCGGCGTGGTTCCGCTGAAGCAGTGGACGGCGTGGGCGCCGAGGTCGGCGGCGACGCGGACGGCGCGGAGCAGCAGGTCGATGCGGCGGGCGCGGTCGTCCGGGTCGGGGTCGAGAAGCGAGGGGCCGTGCTTGCGACGCGGGTCGAGGACATAGCGGGCGCCGGTCTCCACGGTGACCTGCAGACCGAGCGTGTCGAGCCGTCGGGCCAGACGGTCGGTGCGGGCGGCGAGGTCGGGGGCGTACGGGTCGAGATGCATGTGGTCGAGCGTCAGGCCGACTCCGGCGTAGCCGAGGTCGGCAAGCAGGGCCAGGGCGTCGTCGAGGCGGAGGTCGGCGAGGCCGTTGGTGCCGTAGCCGAAGCGGAGGGGGGCGTGGGAGGCGGCCGGGTCTCCGGGCGCCTGCGCCGGGTGGGGCCGGGAGTTCATGTGACGCTCACCTGCTTCGCGTGCGTCCACCCGAGCGGGGCCGGCGCGGCGACGGCCACGGCGGTGAGCCCTGATCCGGCCCGGGCCTCCAGCAGCGTCTGGGACGGCATGGCGCGGATGACACCGCCGACGGCTCGCCGGGTAAGGGGCGGTGAGGCGTTGAGCGCGGCGTGCGGGCACGAGCGGCTGGCGGTGGTCACGGGGTCGGTCACGACGTCGCCGGGGATGGCGAAGCGGTCAGGGCGCCACAACAGTTCGGCCCGGCCACGGCTGGGGCGAGGGCTACGGCTACGGCTACGGCTACGGCTACGGCTACGGCTACGGCTACCGTTCACGATGCTCCCCTGCGGCGCGCTCGTGGTGATCGGCGTCGCGTGCGGGTGCCTCGTGGGCGGAGTCGCCGGGGCCCGCGGGGCGGAGTCGCTCCGCCAGGCCCGCCAGCGCCGCGTACTGCTCCCCCAGGCTCGCCGGTCCGTCCCCCACCGGGTCCTTGAAGTAGAAGCCGAGTTCGGTGATCGGGCCGGTCAGGCCGGTCTCGTGGGCGCGTGCCGTGAGGCGGGCCAGGTCCAGGACCAGGGGTGCGGCGAGGGCCGAGTCGCAGCCCTGCCAGATGGTCTGGAGGATCATGCGAGTGCCGAGAAAGCCGTCGAAGGCGATGTGGTCCCAGGCGGTCTTCCAGTCGCCGAGGGCCGGGACGTCGTCGATGTGGACCTCGCCCTCGGGGACGGTGCCGAGAGTGTCGGCGAGGACGCGTTCCTTGCCTGCGTTCTTCGCGGCCGCCGCGGCCGGGTCGGCGAGGGCGGCGCCGTCGCCGCCGCCCAGCAGGTTGGTTCCGGACCAGGCCCGGACAGCGAGTGCCCGCTGCGCGAACATCGGGCCCAGCACCGCCCGCAGCAGGGTTTGGCCGGTCTTGCCGTCCCGGCCCGCGTAAGGGAGGCCGCTGCGTTCGGCCTCGCTGGCCGCGACGGGGTGGTGCAGGCCCTCGGACGGGGTGAAGTTGACGTAGGGGCAGCCCGCGCGCAGGGCGGCCAGTGCGTACAGGGTGCTGGCCGGCAGCGGGGCGTCGGGCGCCTGGGACGCCGGTTCGGTGGAGGCGACGTTCACGACCACGGCACGCTCCAGCTCGTGGCGGCGTACGAAGTCGCTCATGTCGTCGGCGAACGCCGTGATCAGCTCGGAATCGCTTCGGGTGTCTCCCCGAGTGGGGCCGCCCGGCCTGATCTCGCGGTCGGCGGCGGCGAGTTCGGCGGAGACGGCGGTGGCGACGCCGGGTGGGAGGACGCCGCCCGCGGTCAGGGTCTCGGCACGTTTGGGCAGGGGGCAGTCGAGGGTGTCGTGGCCGCCGAAGACGAGGTCGGACAGCGCGGGCAGGCCGCTGTCGGTGAACGCCGGGGTCTCGGTCACCATGCCGGTGGGCGGATGCAGTCCCGCGGTGACGGCGGCGCACCCCGTGACGACGGTGGTGGCGACGGAGCCTCGGGCTCCGATCAGCCACACCCCCACACGCGGTCGGGAGAGGGACGCGGGCATGGGCAGCCTCCTTGTCGTGCGCGAACCCCGGGGGGAGGGACGAAGACGGCGGGCGGGGGTCCGGCGTCCCCCGCCCGCCGCCGCTCAGCCGCCCGTGGTGGGCAGTTCCTTCAACTGGATGTTGCGGAAGGAGACCTGGTCGTCGGCACCGTGGTTCTGGAGGCCGATGTGACCGTCGGTCAGGCTCCGCTCGGGGTCCTTGTTGGTGAAGTCGTTGATCTTGACTCCGTTGAGGAACACCTGGAGGCGTTCGCCCTGGACCTTGATCTCGTAGGAGTTCCACTGGCCGGGCGGCCGCAGGACCTGGTCACGGACCTTGATGTTCGCCGACTTGAACGAGTAGACGGAGCCCGTGGTGCGCTCGGGAGCGTCCGTGGCGTCGATCTGGATCTCGTAGCCTTTGTTCACCGCGGACCAGGGGTCGTCGGAGGCCGGGAAGCCCACGAAGATCCCGGAGTTGTCGTCGCCCTGCATCTTCCAGTCGAGCTTGAGGGAGTACGACTTCAGCTCCTTGGCCTGGTACCAGAGCAGGCCCATGCCGCCCTCGGTCTCCAGGGTGCCGTCCTTGACGTTGAACGTGCCGGGGCCGGCCTGCTTCCAGCCCTCCAGGGTCTGACCGTTGAAGATCTTCCGGTAGTCCTTGCTCGGCTTGCAGTCCGCCTTGACCTGGCCGGTGGCGTACTGCAGGCCGCCGAGCAGATGGGCCCGGAAGGCCTCTTCGGCGTAGGACTCCTTGGTGTGGCCGCCGCCGGTGTAGAAGGACCGGCCGCCGCCGTAGCTCTGGCACCAGGCGATCGGGTGGTCGCCCTTCATGTTCCCGCCCTGGTAGGTGGTCTCGTCCAGGGTGGCGAGGACCTTGGCCTGCTCACGCGGGTTGGTGCGGTAGTTGTACCACTCGTCGGTGCGCTCCCAGGCGTCGCCGAGGTGCGCGGTGGACGGGTGGTCGTGGTCCTCGACGCGGACGGTGGCCTTCTGGATCGCCGGGTGCGAGTCGAAGTATGCGCCGACGAGACCGCCGTAGAACGCCCAGTCGTACTCGGTGTCGGCGGCCGCGTGGATGCCCATGTAGCCACCGCCGCCTGCCACGTAGTTCTCGAACGCCTTCTGCTGCTCGGCGTTGAGGACATCGCCCGTGGTGGACAGGAAGGCCACCGCGTCGTACTTGGCGAGGTTGGTCGTGGTGAACTGCTTGGCCTCCTCGGTCGCGTCGACCGTGATGCCGGCCGGGCCGCCGAGCTCCTTCAGGGCCGCGATGCCCGCCGGGATGGAGTCGTGGCGGAAGCCGGCGGTCTTGGAGAAGACCAGGACCCTCTTGCCGCCCTTGAACGGCTGGGTGGAGAACTCGAAGTCGTCCACGTCGTACAGCGCGCCCTCGCCGCCCTTGAAGACCAGGTAGATGTCCGTGGTCTTCCTGGGCAGCGACCGCAGGGGGACGTCGACGTTCTGGAACGTCTCCCAGCTGCCGGTGGGCGGGATGTACGCCGAGCCGTGCAGCGGTCCCTCGGGGGAGCCGGTGCGCAGCTCGATGAAGCCGCCCGTGCCACCGGAGGAGGCCCGCACGGTCATCTTCTTCTGCCCGGCGAACCGGTAGGGGGTGAAGGAGATCCAGTCGCCGTCGTTGATGTTGCCGACGGTCTTGCCGCCGTTGGCGCCGGTCTTGTCGATGACCGAGACGCCCGACTGGGTGGTGAAGTGCTCGGCCTGGCGGTGCAGCGGCTGGAGCACGGTGCGGGCGGTGCCGGTCAGTGCCTCCTGGCCGTTCGCCCCGCCGTCGGTGTAGCCGGCGCCGACCACGCCGTAGATGTTGGCGTTGGGGTCGTGTCCGCCGTCACCGGCGGGTGGCGTCAGGGTTCCCTCGCAGCCCATCTCGCTGGTCAGCTCGTGGGCGTGGGAGTCGTGGCCGAGGCTGTAGGTGACCTTGACCTTGGAGCAGTCGACCGTCTCCTCCGGGTCGGTGACGGTCACCTTGAACGGGACGGGCTTGCCGAATTCGGCCAGGGCGCCGTTGCCCGGGATGTCGATCCGCACCTTGGGCTCGGTGTTGCCGACGACGATCCGGACGCTGGCGTTGCCGGTGTTGCCCTCGGGGTCCTTGGCGGTGAAGGTGGCGGTGTAGGTGCCGACCTTCTTGTAGCGGTGGGTGGGGTTGAGGCCCTCGCCCTTGGTGCCGTCGCCGAAGTCCCAGCCGTAGGTGAGGTCCGTGGAGTCGGCGTCCTTGGCGGTGGCGGCGAACTTGACCTTCAGACCGGCTGCTCCGGACGTCTTGTCGGCGCTCACCTCGGCGATCGGGGAGAAGCCGTCCTCGGCGTTCTCGATGCGGTACAGCGCGGAGTGCTCGTCGCCCTGGAACCAGGAGATGCCGTAGTCGAGGACGTAGAGCGCGCCGTCGGGCCCGAACTCCATGTCCATGATCTGGGTGCCGGTCCACGGGAAGTCGTTGATCTTCGCGACGGAGCCGTCGTCGTTCTGCTCGATCCGCTTGATCCAGCGGCGGCCGAACTCGCCCGCGAAGAAGTCGCCGTCGTAGGCCTCGGGGAACTTCACCTTGGAGTCGAGGTCGGGGTCGTAGCGGTAGACCGGGCCGGCCATCGGGGACTCGGAGCCGGTGCCGAACTCGGGCACGGAGCCGCCGTCGTACGGGATCCAGGCGGCCTGCGCGGGCGGCAGGTCGGTGAGTCCCGTGTTGTAGGGCGAGGTGTTCTTCGGGGCGGCGCAGTCGAACTTCTCGCCGGAGGTGCCGGTGGCGAAGTCGTAGTCGACGTAGGCGTCGTTGTCGCCGGTGCAGAACGGCCAGCCGAAGTTGGCGGCCTTGGTGACCTTGGCGAACTCGACCTGCCCGGCCGGGCCTCGGCTGGGGCTGGCGGCGCCGGCGTCGGGACCGTAGTCGCCGACGTAGACGATGCCGGTCTTGTCGTCGACGCTCATCCGGAACGGGTTGCGGAAGCCCATCGCGTAGATCTCGGGACGGGTCTTCTCGGTGCCCGGGGCGAACAGGTTGCCCTCCGGGACGGTGTACGAGCCGTCCTCGGCGACCTTGATACGGAGGATCTTGCCGCGCAGGTCGTTGGTGTTGGCGGAGCTGCGGCGGGCGTCGAAGGCCGGGTTGCGGTTCGGCCGGTCGTCGATCGGGGTGTAGCCGTCGGAGGCGAAGGGGTTGGTGTCGTCGCCGGTCGACAGGTAGAGGTTGCCGTCCGCGTCGAAGTCGATGTCGCCGCCGACATGGCAGCAGGTGCCGCGGGAGGCCGCGACGTCGATGACCTTCTTCTCGCTGGCCGTGTCGAGCGTCCCGTTGGCGTTCAGGGTGAAGCGCGAGAGGCGGTTGACGCCGTCGAACTTCTTGAAGTCCTCGGCGCTGCCGGTCTCGGGGGCGTCGCCCGCGGGGGTGTCCAGGGGCGGGGCGTAGTAGAGGTAGATCGCCCGGTTGTTCTTGAAGTCCGGGTCGATGCCGACGCCCTGGAGCCCCTCCTCGTCGTGGCTGTAGACGTCGAGCTTGCCGGCGATCTTGGTGACGCCGCCCTGGTCGGTCAGGCGCAGTGTGCCGTCGCGCGAGGTGTGCAGGACGCTGCGGTCCGGCAGCACGGCGAGCGACATCGGCTCGCCCATCTCGGGTTCGCCCTTGGCGAGCGGTACCTGCTGGAACTGGCCCTCGGCGGCCGCCGGTTCGTCGTGTTCCGGGTGTCCGGGGTGGGCGCCGGCGACGGTGGCCGGAGTGCCCACGGCCAGGAGCAGGCCGGAGAACAGGGCGAGGGCGGTGCGCAGCCTGGGGTGCCTGGGGGTGCGGGTGCTGCTTGTGCGTCTGGTTCTGTGCACGAAGTCCCTCCGGGAACGGGGTGTGCCGTACGGGGTGGGTGCGTGGACGTGCGGTGCGGGCGCCGGGGTGCGCCGTCACCCCGGAGGTGTTTGTGTCCTGAACACTTCAGGGACGGTAACCGCGTCCGTGCGGGGCGAACACCCCTTGCGTCAGGATCGTTCGGGCTTTCTCCCATCACAGGACAAAGCAGGATCCGTGCAGGTCGGAAGGGGGGACCGGCGGTGGTGCCGGTCCCCGTCCCCGACCTGCGCCGGGTGCGTGGTTCAGCTGTTGAACGCGGCGTCGAAGGACGCGCTGGGCGGCTCGAAGTCGTAGGCCTTGAGACGGGTCAGCGCCTCGGGGGCGCCCTGGAGCCGGTCCATCCCGGCGTCCTCCCACTCCACGGAGATCGGGCCCTTGTAGTCGATGGAGCGCAGCATCCGGAAGACGTCCTCCCAGGGGACGTCGCCGTGGCCGGCCGACACGAAGTCCCAGCCCCGGCGCGGGTCGCCCCACGGCAGATGGGAGCCGAGGCGGCCGTTGCGGCCGTCGAGGCGCTTGCGGGCCTCCTTGCAGTCGACGTGGTAGATGCGGTCGCGGAAGTCCCAGAGGAAGCCGACGGGGTCGAGGTCCTGCCAGACGAAATGGGAGGGGTCGAAGTTCAGGCCGAAGGCGGGGCGTCCCCCGACCGCCTCCAGGGCACGCCAGGTCGTCCAGTAGTCGTAGGCGATCTCACTGGGATGGACCTCGTGGGCGAACCGCACGCCCTCCTCGTCGAAGACGTCCAGGATGGGGTTCCAGCGGGTCGCGAAGTCCTCGTAGCCCCGCTCGATCATCGACTCGGGCGCGGGCGGGAACATCGCGACAAGATGCCAGATCGCGGAGCCGGTGAAGCCGATCACCGTGTCGACGCCGAAGGCGGCCGCGGCCCGCGCGGTGTCCTTCATCCGGGCTGCGGCCCGTTGCCGGACCCCCTCCGGGTCGCCGTCGGCCCACACCTCGCCCGGCAGGATG
This sequence comes from Streptomyces sp. NPDC028907, assembly GCF_055564995.1. Taxonomy (NCBI): domain Bacteria; kingdom Bacillati; phylum Actinomycetota; class Actinomycetes; order Kitasatosporales; family Streptomycetaceae; genus Streptomyces; species Streptomyces sp. NPDC028907. The sequence continues at coordinate 322,059 of NZ_JBVHVE010000005.1, read as the reverse complement.
GCCTGGTGGCGCTCGTCGATGATGGCGTCGCAGACCGCCTGGCCGACCAGATGGTTGGAGATCGCCCAGCACTTGAGGCCGTACTTGTCGAGCAGGGCCTTCCTGGAGTCGATGTACGACGGGTCCGCGAGGGCCTTGTCGACCTCGAAGTGGTCGCCCCAACAGGCGAGTTCGAGACCGTCGTAGCCGAAGTCGCGGGCGAGCCGGCAGACCTCCTCCAGCGGCAGGTCGGCCCACTGGCCGGTGAACAGCGTGAACGTACGCGGCATTGCGCGTCAGCCTCCTCAGACCGCGATCGGGGTGTAGACGGAGTTCTTCTCGGCGCTCTCCTCGACCGCCGCGAGCACGCGCTGCACGTGCAGCCCGTCGGCGAAGGAGGGTTCGGGCTGCCGGCCCTCGGCGATGGCGTGGACCAGGTCGCGGGCCTGGTGGACGAAGGTGTGCTCGTAGCCGAGACCGTGGCCCGGCGGCCACCAGGCGTCCAGGTAGGGGTGGTCGGGTTCGGTGACGAGGATGCGGCGGAAGCCGGCGTGGGCGCCCGGTTCGGTGCCGTCGTGGTAGGAGAGTTCGTTGAGGCGTTCCAGGTCGAAGGCGATCGAGCCGCGCTCGCCGTTCAGTTCGATACGCAGGGCGTTCTTGCGGCCGGTGGCATAGCGGGTGGCCTCGAAGGAGGCGAGGGCGCCGGAGGGGAAGCGGCCCGTGAACACGGCGGCGTCGTCGACGGTGACCTGGCCGCTGCCGTTCGCGGAGACGGCGGACAGGCCGCTCGTGGGTCCGCCGGGCAGCGGCCGTTCCTTCACGAAGGTCTCCGTCAGCGCGGACACCCCGCCCAGGTGCTCCCCCGCCAGGTACTGCGCCAGGTCGATGATGTGCGCGCCCAGGTCGCCGAGCGCGCCCGAACCGGCCAGTTCCTTGCGCAGCCGCCAGGTCAGCGGGAACTCGGGGTCCACCAGCCAGTCCTGGAGATACGTCACCCGCACATGGCGCAGAGTGCCGAGGCGGCCCTCTGCGACCATGCTGCGGGCCAGCGCCGTGGCCGGCACGCGCCGGTAGTTGAAGCCGACCATCGCCAACTGGCCGCGCCCGTACGCCTCTTCGGCCGCCGCGACCATGGCCTCGGCCTCCTCGACGGTGTTCGCGAGGGGCTTCTCGCACAGGACGTGCTTGCCCGCGGCGAGCGCGGCGAGGGCGATCTCGGCGTGGCTGTCGCCCGGGGTGCAGATGTCGACGAGGTCGATGTCGTCGCGCGCGATCAGGGCACGCCAGTCGGTCTCCGCCGACTCCCAGCCGTGGCGCTCCGCGGCCGCCTGCACGGCCGTCGCGTCCCGTCCGCAGATCGCGGCCAGCACCGGGGTGCGAGGGAGGTCGAAGACACGGCCCGCGGTGCGCCAGCCCTGCGAGTGGGCGGCGCCCATGAAGGCGTAGCCGACCATGCCGACGCGCAGTGGTGGCTTGTGGGTCCCCGTGCCCGGCGCTTTCGCCTCGCCGGCCGTGGCCCGTGCCTCCGCCTCGGCCTCTTCGGGCTGCTGCGGCTGTCCCATGCGATGGTCCTCCTCGTCGTCGTGCCGCGGTGGGGGGTTGCGGGGCGTTCTGCGCAATCGAACCGGGCGGTCGGCCCGCACCCCGGCTTCGCGGCCCGGGCCGGCCCGTTCCGCCGAACGCTCCCGGCCCTGCCCGACAGACGCATCGCCGCCGTCGGGCAGGAAGCGCCTCACTTGAAGCCGGTGGGCATGTACTGGTCGACGTTGTCCTTGTCGACCACCGCCGAGTACAGCGTGATCGAGGCGGGGATCTCGAACTCGGCCATGCCGCCGACGCCCTTGCTCTGCCCCAGCGCCCGGGCCAGGTCGATGGCGGAGGCCGCCATGGTCGGCGGGTACAGGACGGTGGCCTTGAGGACGCCGTCGTCCTTCTTGATCGCCTGGAAGGCGGACAGCGCACCCGCGCCGCCGACCATGAGGAAGTCGTCGCGCCCGGCCTGCTCGATGGCTCGCAGCGCGCCCACGCCCTGGTCGTCGTCGTGGTTCCACAGGGCGTCGAACCTCGACTGAGCCTGGAGGAGTTGGGCCATTTTGGCCTGCCCGGACTCGACCGTGAACTCGGCCGCCTGACGGGCCACCTTCTTGATGTTCGGGTAGTTCTTCAGGGCGTCGTCGAAGCCCTGCGTACGCTGCTGGGTCAGCTCCAGGTTGTCCAGGCCGGCCAGTTCGATGACCGTGGCGTCGGACTTCCCCTTGAGCTTCTCGCCGATGTAGTGCCCGGCGTTGAGGCCCATGCCGTAGTTGTCGCCGCCGATCCAGCAGCGGTACGCCTGCGGGGTGTTGAAGATCCGGTCGAGGTTGATGACCGGGATGTCCGCGCGCATCGCCTTCAGGCCGACCTGGGTGAGGGCCTTGCCGTCGGCGGGCAGCACCACCAGCACGTCGACCTTCTTGTTGATCAGTGTCTCGATCTGGCCGATCTGCGCGGCGGTGTCGTTGGACCCCTCGGTGATCTCCAGGGTGACGTCGGAGTACTTCTCGGCCCGGCTCTTGGCGTTGTCGTTGATGGCGTTGAGCCAGCCGTGGTCGGCCTGCGGACCGGCGAAGCCGATCGTGACCTTCTTGCCGGGCTTGTCATCGGCGGCCGGCTGATCGTTGGCGGCCGGTTCGTCACTGGACTCATTGCTGGTGCAACCCACGAGGAGGGCACCGGCGCCCATGGCGGCGGTTCCGAACAGCAGCCCTCTGCGGCTGGTGAGCTCTGGCATGACGGTGAACCCTTTCCTCAGGTCGTGCTCGCGGTACGGCGCTGGACCAGCACGGCGGCGACGATGATCGCGCCCTTGGCGATCTGCTGGACGTCGCTCTGCAGGTTGTTCAGGGCGAAGATGTTGGTGATCGTGGTGAAGATCAGGACGCCGAGCACGGAGCCGACGATGGTGCCGCGGCCGCCGGTCAGCAGCGTGCCGCCGATGATCGCGGCCGCGATGGCGTCGAGTTCGTAGAGGTTGCCGTTGGTGTTCTGGCCGGAGCCGGACAGGATGATCAGCAGGAAGGCGGCGATGCCGCAGCACAGTCCGGACAGCAGGTAGAGATAGAGCCGCTGACGGCGGACGTCGATGCCGGCGAGCCGGGCCGCCTCCGCGTTGCCGCCGACGGCCACCGTGCGCCGCCCGAAGGTCGTGCGGTTCAGCACCAGCCAGCCGATGATCGTCACGACCGCGAACACCATGACCAGCGGCGGGATGCCGAGGACGTAGGCGTCGCGCTCGCCGAGGTCGAGCACCGAGGGGATGGTGACGATCTGTGTCTTGCCGTCGGTGATCTGGAGGGCCAGGCCGCGCGCGGACGCCAGCATGGCGAGCGTCGCGATGAACGGCACCATCGCGCCGTACGCGATCAGCACCCCGTTGACCAGCCCGCACCCCACTCCGACGATCACCGCCGTGAAGAGGATGCCGGCGAAGCCGTACTCCTGGGTGGCCACCGTCGTCGCCCACACCGACGCCAGCGCGACGATCGCGCCGACGGACAGGTCGATGCCGCCGGAGATGATGACGAAGGTCATGCCGACGGTGACGACACCGATCACGGACGCCTGGGTGAGGACCAGCTGGAGGTTGCGGGTGTCGAGGAACTCGTCCGGCTTGGTGATGCCGCCGATGACGATCAGCGCGGCGAGGACGCCGAGCAGGGAGAGGGTGCGCACGTCGGCGCGGGCGATCAGGCCCCGCCAGGCGGGCGCCGCTCCGGCCGACGGCACCTTGCCGGTGCTGTCCCGGGGCGGGGAGGCGTGCTGCGTCATGACGCCGGGCTTCCTTCCATGACGAGGTCGAGTACGCGGTGTTCGTCGAGTTCGCGGGCGGGTGAGGTGTGGACGACGCGTCCTTCGCGCAGGACCAGGACGCGGTCGGCGAGGCCCAGGACTTCGGGCACCTCGCTGGAGACCAGGAGGACGGCGAGGCCTTCGTCGGCCAGTCGGCGCACGACCGCGTACAGCTCGGCGCGGGCGCCGACGTCGACGCCGCGGGTGGGTTCGTCGAGCAGCAGGACGCGGCAGCCGCGCAGCAGCCAGCGGGCCAGGACGGCCTTCTGCTGGTTGCCGCCGGAGAGGGTGCGCACGGGCGCCGAGGGGTTGTCGGGCCGCAGCGAAAGCTCGCGGGTCGCGGCCCGTGCGGCGCCCAGTTCGGCGGCCCGGTCGATCCAGCCGCCGCGGGAGAAGCGGGACATGGAGGAGACGGAGACGTTGCGGGTGACGGACTCCAGCATCAGCAGGGCCTGCGCCTTGCGTTCCTCGGGGGCGAGCCCGAGGCCGGCGCGCACGGCGGCCCGTACGCTGCCCGGCTTCAACGCCCTTCCGTCCACGAGGACTTGACCGACGCTGGGCTTTCTGGCCCCGTAGATCGTCTCCAGGATCTCGGAGCGGCCCGAGCCGACCAGTCCCGCGAGCCCGACGATCTCGCCGGGCCGCACGGTCAGGTCGAGCGGCTCGAACTCCCCGTGCCGGGCGAGTCCCCGTACCTCCAGCAGCGGCTTGCCGCCCGTCGCGTCATTCGGCGGCCGCTCGGGGAACACGTACTCGACGTTGCGCCCCGTCATCATCGCCACGACGTCCCGTGTCGGCGTCGTCTTCGCCGGAAGCCCGCCCGCCACGGCCCGCCCGTCCTTCAGCACGGTGACCCGGTCGCCGATCCGGCGGATCTCCTCCAGCCGGTGCGAGATGTAGACGACGGCTACTCCGGCGGAGGTGAGGTCGCCGACGATGCGGAAGAGGTTGTCGACCTCGTCCGGGTCGAGGGCGGCGGACGGCTCGTCCATCACGATCAGGCGTACGTCGTGCGAGAGCGCCCGGGCCATCGACACGATCTGCTGCTGGGCGGCCGACAGATCGCCGACCAGCCTGGCCGGGTCGATCTCCGGGTGCCCGAGTCGCTTGAGCAGTTGGGCTGTTGACGCTCGGGCGGCCTTTCCGCGTACGACGAATCCGGCGGTCGTGGGTTCATGGCCGAGGTGGACGTTCTCGGCCACCGACAGGTGCTCGACCAAGTCGAGTTCCTGGTAGATGGTGGCGATGCCGAGACGCATCGCGGCGATGGGCGAGCGGAGGGTGACCGTCTCGCCGCGCCAGCGGATGGTGCCGGTGTCGGGCTGGTGGGCGCCGGCCAGGACCTTGATGAGGGTGGACTTGCCGGCGCCGTTCTGGCCGAGCAGGCAGTGCACTTCACCGGCCTGGACGTCGAGGTCGACGCCGTCGAGGGCGCGGACTCCGGGGAACGACTTGGTGATGCCGTTCATGCTGAGCAGCGGTGGTTCTGGTGCCATGAGGTCCCCTTGGCGGGCGTGCGGGCCGGTTTCAGGGCGGGGCGATGCAGGGCAGGGCAGAGCTGGGCGCTGTGCGAGGTGCTGTTTCGGTGAGCCGTGCGGTGTTCGGTGAGCCGTGCGGAGCGAGTGGCTTACGCGGGTGAGAACAGGTGGTCGCTGATGAGCCGGGCCGCGCCGATGACTCCGGCGGTGGGGCCCAGCTCTCCCAGGACGATCGGGAGGTTGCCGGTCGCGAGGGGCAGCGACTGGCGGTAGACCTGGGTGCGGATCGCGGCGAGCAGGTTGTGGCCGAGGCCGGTCACCCCGCCGCCGATCACCACCAGGCCGGGGTTGAAGAAGCTGACGAGTCCGGCGATGACCTGGCCGACTCGGTTGCCGCCCTCGCGGATCAGGTCGAGCGCGGTGGCATCGCCGGCGGCGGCCGCGGCGGCGACGTCGACGGCGGTCAGGGTGCCGTTCGCCGCCAGCCGCGCGGCGAGTTCCTCCGACAGTCCCTGCTGGGCCGCCTCCACGGCGTCCCGGGCGAGGGCCGCCCCGCTGAAGTGGGCCTCCAGGCAGCCCCGGTTGCCGCAGGCGCAGGGGCGGCCGTCGGGCACGGCCTGGATGTGCCCGATGTCGCCCGCGCTGCCGGTGACACCGCGGTGGACGTCACCGCCCGCGACGATGCCGCAGCCGATGCCGGTGCCGATCTTGACGCAGAGGAAGTCGCCCACGGAGCGTGCGACGCCCGCGTGCTGCTCCCCCATCGCCATGAGGTTCACGTCGTTGTCGACCATGACCGGGCACCCGAGTTCCTGGCTGAGCGCCTCCCGCACGGGGAAGCCGTCCCAGCCCGGCATGATCGGCGGTGCCACCGGGACGCCCTCGGGGAAGCGGACGGGGCCGGGGACGCCGATGCCGGCGCCGTCGAATCCTTCCGCGAGCCCGGAGGCCCTCAACTTCGCTGCCATGGACAGGACTTGCTCGAAGACCGCGACGGGTCCCTCGCGTACGTCCATGGGCTGATTGAGATGTCCCAGGATCTCCAGTTCGGCGTTGGTGACGGCGACGTCGACCGAGGTCGCGCCGATGTCGACGCCGAGGAAGCGCAGCCCGGGGTTGAGCCGGACGTTGTGGGAGCGGCGGCCACCGCGCGAGGCGGCGAGTCCGTCGGCCACGACCAGGCCCGTCTCCAGCAGTCGGTCCACCTCCACGGCCAGCTTGGACCGTGAGAGATCGATCTGATCGCCCAACTGGGCCCGGGAGTTGGGTCCGCCGTCGCGCAGCAGCTTGAGCAGTCGGGCCTGATGGGCGTTCGCGGGTCGCGCGGTCATACGTCTCACGAGCCCCTCCCCGCCTCATTCGGCCTGTGCGCGCCGGGTTTCGGCCACCTGGGTGGCCTGCTTTCGAGGGGAACGTAGCAGCGGCTGCCGGGACTGGGAAGAACTTGCGCACAGATTGCCGTCAACTTTCTCCACTCACAGGACAAAGAGGAGGGCGTCGGGTGGGGTGCGCGGATGGCTCAGGGATTCTCGTCCGACGGTTCGCCCGACGGGCGCCGGCTGTGCGGTGCACGTGGCCGACGGCTCGTACGGCTGGTGTCACGACGCCGCCAGGCGGGCCCGCCGTGCTGAGCGGTGTCGCCGTGGTGATCACCGGTCTGCGGGCCGTCTGCACCGGCGCCGAGCCGTACGCCGACCCCCGAGACCCGAAACCAGGCGCTCGCCGCCAGTGTCACCCGTATCGAGCAGCGGGAGAAGGGCAGTTGGGTGCGGCTCGCCGGTCCGCGCGCGGACGCCACCACCGACACCGTGCTTCCGCCGCGGTCCTGAACACCGCGGCGGGTCTCAGGACTTGGCCCGTGCGTGGTACGACCGTCGTGTGTGCTCGGTGTGGTCCCGCATCAGCTCGGTGGCGCGCCGCTCGTCCCGGTCGGTGATCGCCGCGATCATGCCCCGGTGCTCGATCCAGGACTGCTGCCCGCGCTGGCGGGCGACGGGCGTGTAGTACCAGCGGACTCGGCGGTCGACCTGGGCGGCCAGTTCGGCGAGGACGGCGTTGCCCGCGAGGTCCATGATCTTGGCGTGGAAACGGGCGTTGAGGGCGACGGCGGCGTCCACGTCATCGGCGGCCACGGCCTTCTCGCCCTCCGCGCACAGCTCCTCCAGGGCCGCGATGCCGGCCTTGTCGGCATGGGCGGCGGCGAGCCGGGCGGCCTCGGCCTCCAGCAGCGTACGGACGGTGAGGAGCTGGTCGGCCTCCTCCTCCGTCGGCTCGTGCACGAACGCGCCCTGCGCGGGCCGCAGATCGACCCAGCCCTCGGTGTTCAACCGCTGGAGCGCCTCGCGCACCGGCTGTCGGGACACGCCGAGGTGACCTGCCAGTTCACTCTCGACCAGATGCTGGCCCGGCTGCAGGGCACGGGTCGTGATGAGTTCGAGCAGCGCCTCGTAGACGCGGTCGCGCAGCGGGCCGGGCCGTTCGAGCTTGGGCACCGCACCCTGCGGCAGTCCTGTCGACAACATCGGTCCCCCTCCTGGGCGAACGCCGGGCGACTGCATCCGGTAGCCGACCGTCACGGAAAGCCAGTATTGATTGTCTTTCGTCTACAGTCTACGGCGCACAAAGGCCAGGGGAACGAGGAGTCGGCCACGTCACACCCGTGTCAGGGACTGCCGGAGGCCCACGGCAGCGGCGTCAGGGGCAGCGCACGACCTGCCCGGCGTACGACAGGTTCCCGCCGAACCCGAACAGCAGCACCGGGTCCCCGGACGAGATCCGCCCCTGCTCCACGAGCTTGGAGAACGCCAGCGGAATGCTCGCCGCCGAGGTGTTCCCGGACTCGGAGACATCACGCGCGACGACGGCGTTGACGGCGCCGAGCTTGAGCGCGAGGGGCTCGATGATGCGCAGGTTGGCCTGGTGCAGGACGACCCCGGCGAGGTCCTCGGGCGCGAGGCCGGCCCGTTCGCAGGCCCGGCGGGCGATGGCCGGCAGCTGTGTCGTCGCCCAGCGGTAGACGCTCTGCCCCTCCTGGGCGAACCGCGCGGGCTGTCCCTCGATGCGCACGGCGTGCCCCATCTCGGGCACCGAGCCCCACAGCACCGGACCGATGCCGGCCTCGTCGGACGCCTCCACGACGGCCGCGCCGGCCCCGTCGCCGACCAGCACACAGGTCGAGCGGTCGCTCCAGTCGGTCACGTCGGACATCTTGTCCGCGCCGATCACCAGCGCCCGGGACGCGGCCCCCGCCCGGACGGCGTGGTCGGCGGTGGCCAGCGCGTGGGTGAAACCGGCGCAGACGACGTTGACGTCCATCGCGGCGGGCGACGGGATCCCGATGCGGGCGGCGACCCGGGCGGCCATGTTCGGGGAGCGGTCGATGGCGGTGGAGGTGGCGACCAGGACCAGGTCGATGTCGCCGGGCGCGAAGCCCGCGGCGGCGAGCGCCTTCGCTGCGGCGTGGGCGGCCAGCTCGTCGACCGGCTCGTCGGGCCCGGCGATGTGGCGCGTACGGATGCCCACCCGGGATGTGATCCACTCGTCACTGGTGTCGACCATACCCGCCAGGTCCTCGTTGGTGAGTACCTTGGCGGGCTGATAGTGGCCGACTGCGGCGATGCGCGAGCCGTTCATCGTTGGTGATCCCCTCGGGCCTTGGGTAGCGGGATTCACCAGTCTGATCAGTGACTCACGGGTACGGGTGCAAGTGATGCCACAGGAAACAGGCGCTCGCGTTGTCAGCTTCCCTCACACCCTCGGACGCCCGAACAACCTCCGGACAGCTACCCCGCACCTACCCGGTGAACAGCTGCGTCGCCTTCTGTACGAGTTCGTAGAGCCCGTACGCGAGCGGCACCCCCACCCACACCCAGGCGAAGGCGATCAGGCCCCGCCGGTCCGGCGAACCGCTACTACTGCTGCTGCTGGACATCCGCGGCCTCCTTCTCCTTCGACTTCTCGGTCGACCTCTCCTCCGACGCCGGAACGGGAACGTGATGGCGCGGATGGACGGGCCGGACGAGTTCGTTGGCGACGAAGCCGACGGCGAGCAGCCCGATCATGATGAACAGTGACAGGGTGTAGAGGGACGAGCCGTCCTTGCCCGCCTCCTCCTGCCGGTCGGCGATCCAGTTCACGATCAGCGGCCCGAGGACACCGGCGGTGGACCAGGCGGTGAGCAGCCGCCCGTGGATGGCGCCGACCTGGTAGGTGCCGAAGAGGTCCTTCAGATAGGCGGGGATCGTAGCGAATCCGCCGCCGTAGAAGGAGAGGATCACCAGCGCGCACAGGATGAACAGCGGCTTCGAGGAGTCACCGGCCAGCGCGATCACGCCGTACGTCAGCGCGCCCACGCCCAGGTACAGCCGGTAGATGTTCTTGCGTCCGATCAGGTCGGAGGCCGACGACCAGCCGATCCGGCCGGCCATGTTGGCGGCGGACAGCAGCGCGACGAAGCCGGCCGCCGCGGACACCGACACCGGTGTGGAGGTGTTCGCGAAGAAGTCCGTGATCATCGGCGCGGCCTTCTCCAGGATGCCGATGCCGGCGGTCACGTTCATGCAGAGCACGATCCACAGGCACCAGAACTGCGGGGTGCGGATCGCCTGTTTCGCGCTCACCTGCGGGCCGGTGGGGGCCGAGCGCGCCCCCGCGGTGGTAGCCGCGGATTCAACACCGTCCCGCGCCCCCTGGTCGGTTCGCGGCACCCGGATCAAGAGGACACCCAGCGACATGAACACCGCGTACGACAGTCCGTGCACCAGGAAGGCCAGCGCGATGCCGGAGCTGTCGCTGCCGAACGACTCCAGCATCTGTGCCGACCAGGGCGAGGCGATGAGCGCGCCGCCGCCGAAGCCCATGATGGCGATGCCGGTGGCCATGCCGGGCCGGTCCGGGAACCACTTGATGAGCGTCGAGACCGGCGAGATGTAGCCGATGCCGAGGCCGATGCCGCCGACGAAGCCGTAGCCGAGGACGATCAGCCAGTACTGCTCGGTGGCGGCGCCCAGTGCGGAGAGCAGGAAGCCGGACGAGAAGCAGATCAGGGCGACCGTCATGGCCCAGCGCGGCCCGTTGCGCTCCACCAGCGTGCCGCCGAACGCTGCCGACAGACCGAGCATGACGATGCCGAGCTGGAACGGCAGCGCGCTCTGCGTGCCGCTCAGGCCGAGAGCGGATTCGAGCGGCGGCTTGAACACGCTCCAGGCGTAGGCCTGGCCGATGGAGAGATGAACGGAGAGAGCGGCGGGGGGAACGAGCCAGCGGCTCCAGCCCGCGGGTGCGACAGGGGGACTCATGATCCCGAACGGTAGGGAGCACCAGGGCAGTTGAGAAGGCGGCGCGTCGACCGTATGCGATGAACGGTATGCCGGGCACGACGAACGGTCGAACGCCGTGCGCGAACCCTTGCTGACCCCTCATCCATACTGTAGACAATATTCAGTCGACGAAATTCGACGTGCTTGACCACAACTTCCCAGCCACCTCCGCGGTACTCCCTCGACCGAACGGAGCGTTCCGAAGTGAAAGTTGCAGTCCTCGGCGCCGGTGCGATCGGCGCCTATGTCGGAGCCGCGCTGCATCGCGCCGGCGCCGACGTGCACCTCATCGCCCGTGGACCGCATCTCGCGGCCATGAGGCAGCACGGGGTGCGGGTGCTCAGTGCGCGCGGCGACTTCACGGCCCGCGCGCACGCGACCGACGACCCGGCCGAAGTCGGCCAGGTCGACTATGTCTTCCTGGGCCTGAAGGCCACCTCGTACGCGGCGTGCGGGCCGCTCATCGAGCCCCTTCTGCACGACGGCACCGCCGTCGTGGCCGCCCAGAACGGCATCCCCTGGTGGTACTTCCACCGGCACGGCGGCCCACACGACGGCCACCGCGTCGAGAGCGTGGACCCCGACGGCGCGGTCAGTGCGGTGCTCGCGCCCGAACGGGCCGTCGGCTGCGTGGTCTACGCCGCCACCGAACTCGAAGGCCCAGGTGTCGTACGGCACTTGGAAGGCACCCGGTTCTCCATCGGCGAGCCCGACCGCAGCGTCTCCCGGCGCTGTCTCGCGCTCAGCGAGGCCATGGTGGCCGGCGGCCTGAAGTGCCCGGTGGAGCCCGACCTGCGCAACGACATCTGGCTCAAACTGCTCGGCAACATCTCCTTCAACCCGATCAGCGCGCTGGCCCGCGCCACCATGCGGCAGATGTGCCTGCACGGCGGCACCCGCAAGGTCATCGAGATCATGATGACCGAGACGCTCGCCGTCGCCGAGGCCCTCGGCTGCGAGGTCGGCGTCTCCATCGAGCGCCGACTCGCGGGCGCCGAGAAGGTCGGCGACCACCGCACCTCCACGCTCCAGGACCTGGAGCGCGGCAAGCCGCTCGAACTCGACGTACTCCTCGCGGCCGTCGTCGAGTTGGCGGAGATCACCGGCGTGGAGGTGCCCACCCTGCGCACCGTGCACGCCATCTCGGACCTGCTCGCGCTGAGGAGCGCCGCATGAGGAGTGTCGTATGAGGAAACGGCAACCGAAGAACTACACCCGGCTGACGCACCCGCTCGTCCGCGACTCCCGCGACGAGCCGTTCCGGCAGGCCACCTGGGAGGAAGCCCTGACCCGGGCGGCCGAGGGCCTGGCCCGCAACCGCGGCGCCTTCGGCATGTTCTCCTGCGCCCGGGCCACCAACGAGATGAACTACGTGGCGCAGAAGTTCGCCCGGGTCGTCATGGGCACCAACAACGTCGACTCGTGCAACCGGACCTGTCACGCCCCGAGCGTCGCGGGTCTCTCCGCGGCCTTCGGGTCCGGCGGCGGCACGTCCTCCTACGAGGAGATCGAGCACACCGACGTCATCGTGATGTGGGGCTCCAACGCCCGCTTCGCACACCCGATCTTCTTCCAGCACGTGCTGAAGGGGATCAGGAACGGCGCCCGGATGTACGCCGTCGACCCGCGCCGCACCTCGACCGCCGAGTGGGCGGAGAGCTGGATGGGGCTGAACGTCGGCACCGACATCCCGATGGCACACGCGATCGGCCGCGAGATCATCCACGCGGGCCTCGCGAACGAGGCGTTCATCGAGCGGGCGACCAGCGGCTTCGAGGAGTACAAAGCGCTGGTCGAACCCTGGACGCTGTCCCTGGCCGAGAAGGTGACGGGCGTACCGGCCGCCGCCATAAGGGAGTTGGCGCACGCCTACGCCCGCGCCGAGCGCGCCCAGCTGTGCTGGACCCTCGGCATCACCGAGCACCACAACGGCACGGACAACGTCCGCGCGCTGATCAACCTCTCCCTGCTGACGGGGCATGTGGGCCGCTACGGCAGCGGGTTGCAACCCCTGCGCGGGCAGAACAACGTGCAGGGCGGCGGCGACATGGGCGCGATCCCCAACCGCCTGCCCGGCTTCCAGGACATCCTCGACCCCGACACCCGCCTGAAGTTCGAGTCGGCCTGGGACACCGTCATCCAGCCGCACTACGGGCTCAACCTCACCGAGATGTTCGAGGCGATGGAGGAGGGCGCGCTCAAGGCCGTCTACTGCATCGGCGAGAACCCGGCGCAGTCGGAGGCGGACAGCGAGCAGGCCGTACGGCGGATGGGGCAACTGGACTTCCTCGTCGTCCAGGACATCTTCCTGACCAAGACCGCCCAGCTCGCCGACGTCATCCTCCCCGCGACCGCCGGATGGGCGGAGACCGACGGCACGACCACCAACAGCGAGCGGCGGGTTCAGCGGGTGCGACGGGCCGTCACCCCGCCCGGTGAGGCGCGCGAGGACATCGACATCATCTGCGAGCTGGCGGCACGCCTCGGCCACGACTGGAAGTACGCAGACGCGGAGACCGTCTGGAACGAGCTCAGGTCGGTCTCGCCGGACCACTACGGGATGACCTACGAACGCCTGGCGGAGCACCAGGGCATCCAGTGGCCGTGCCCGAGCACCGAGCAGCTCGAACCGACGTATCTGCACGGCCGGTTGTGGGAGAAGGACCCGGCCGAGCGCGGTATGCCGGCGCCGTTCGGGCTCGTCCAGCACGATCCGCCGGTCGACCTCACCGACGAGGAGTACCCGATCCGGCTCACCACCGGGCGACGGCTCGACTCGTACAACACCGGTGTGCAGAGCGGGAGTTTCGCCTCGCCGCTGCGGCGCGGCGAGTTCGTCGAGCTGTGCCCGGAGGACGCCGAGCGGTACGGGGTCGTGGTCGGCGAGGAGGTCCAGGTGACCTCGCGGCGCGGGTCGGTCGTCGCGCCGGTGTGGGTCGACACCGCGCTGCGGCCCGGGCTGGCCTTCATGACCATGCACTTTCCCGACGAGGTGGACACCAACCAGCTGACGATCGAGGCGAACTGCCCGATCGCGGGCACGGCCGAGTTCAAGGCGTCGGCGATCCGCATCGAGAAGCTCCCCGTCGCGACCATCGTGAGGTGACGTAAGTGGACCTGCACTTCGGCGACAGCAAACCGACGGACGACGAACGGGCCGCCGTCGACGCCCTGCTCGGCTCGCCCGAGTCGTCCTGGGAGGGCGCCGCCCGCGATGAGATGCGGGCCGCCGACCTGCGGTGGGCGCGCGGCGGCCGCGAGGCCCGGGACCGCCGCGACCTGCTGTTGCCGGGGCTGCACGCCATCAACGACCGGATCGGCTGGATCAGCGAGGGCGCCCTCGACTACCTGTGCCGACGCCTGACCGTGCCACCGTCGGAGGCGTACGGCGTCGCCACCTTCTACGCCATGTTCTCCGTCAAGCCCCGCCCGTCGACCGTGCTCCACGTGTGCACGGACCTCGCGTGCGCGGCGGCCGGGGCGAGCGAGCTGTGCGCCGGGATCGAGGCGTCGCTCGGGCCCGGGAGTGGAGTGGGCGTCGAGCGCAGCCCCTGTCTCGGACTGTGCGAGCGGGCTCCGGCGACGCTCGCGATCAAGGCCGGGGATCCGGTGCGTACGGCGGTCTCGGCACCAGCGACGGCGCACGACGCGGTACTCGCCGCGAGCGCACCCGACTCGGCGCCGGAGGAGCCGCCGGCCGCGATGGCGGTACCGCAGGCGGGCAGTGACGACCTGGTCCTGCTGCGGCGCGTCGGAGTCGTCGACCCGTCGTCGCTGGACGACTACCGCGCCCACGGCGGCTACACCGCACTGCGCCGGGCATTCGAGCTGGGTCCCGCCGGAGTCATCCGCGAGGTCACCGACTCCGGTCTGGTCGGGCGTGGCGGCGCCGCCTTCCCCACCGGCCGCAAATGGCAGGCCACGGCGTCGCAGCCCGACCATCCGCACTACGTCGTCTGCAACGCCGACGAATCCGAGCCCGGCACCTTCAAGGACCGCGTGCTCATGGAGGGCGACCCGTACGCGCTGGTCGAGGCCATGACGATCGCGGCGTACGCGACCGGCGCGCACAAGGGCTACCTGTACCTGCGGGGCGAGTACCCGCGGGCGCTGGGGCGTCTGGAGCACGCTCTCGCGCAGGCACGCGCGCGTGGGCTGCTCGGGGAGGACATCCTCGGGCAGGGCTACGCCTTCGACATCGAGATCCGCCGAGGCGCCGGGGCGTACATCTGCGGTGAGGAGACGGCGCTCTTCAACTCCATCGAGGGCTACCGGGGCGAGCCGCGCTCCAAACCGCCGTTCCCGGTGGAGAAGGGGCTGTTCGGCAAGCCGACGGTGGAGAACAACGTGGAGACGCTGGTGAACGTGCTGCCCGTCCTGACGATGGGAGCCCCGGCGTACGCGGCGATCGGTACGGCGAGGTCCACCGGGCCGAAGCTGTTCTGCGTGTCCGGGAGCGTGGCGCGGCCCGGCATCTACGAGCTGCCCTTCGGCGCGACGCTCGGTGAGCTGCTGGAGCTGGCGGGCGTACGGGACGGGCTGCGGGCGGTGCTGCTGGGCGGCGCGGCGGGCGGCTTCGTGCGGCCCGACGAGCTGGACGTCCCGCTCACCTTCGAGGGCACCCGGGAGGCGGGCACGACGCTCGGCTCGGGGGTGGTCATGGCCTTCGACGACACCGTTCCGCTGCCCCGGCTACTGCTGCGGATCGCCGAGTTCTTCCGGGACGAGTCGTGCGGGCAGTGCGTGCCGTGCCGGGTCGGGACCGTACGTCAGGAGGAGGCGCTGCACCGGATCGTGGAACGCACGGGTGCGGCGGCCTCCGACGACATCGCCCTGCTCAGGGAGGTCGGCCGCGCCATGCGGGACGCCTCGATCTGCGGTCTGGGGCAGACCGCGTGGAACGCCGTGGAATCCGCCATCGACCGTCTGGGGGCGTACGAATGACCGTGGTACCGCTGGGGATCCCGCGCCGGCTGCTGGAGTTCACCCTCGACGGGGAGCCCGTGCGCACGACCGAGGGCTCGACGATCCTCGACGCCTGCCGGGCGGCCGGGAAGGACATCCCCACCCTGTGCCAAGGGGACACGCTGCGGCCCAAGAACGCCTGCCGCGTGTGTGTCGTCGAGGTCGAGGGCTCGCGGACGCTCGTCCCGGCCTGCTCGCGCAAGGCCGAGCCGGGGATGGAGGTGAAGACCGACACCGAGCGCGCCCGGCACAGTCGCAAGATCGTCCTTGAGCTGCTCGCCTCGTCGGTCGACCTGTCGACCACCCCGCGGGTCTCCGGGTGGATCAAGGAGTACGAGGCGAAACCGGACCGGTTCGGGCCGGACGCGGCGCGGCTGGGCGAGGAGCCGAAGATCGACAACGAGCTGTACGTGCGCGACTACGACAAGTGCATCCTCTGCTACAAGTGCGTGGACGCATGTGGTGACCAGTGGCAGAACAGCTTCGCGATCTCCGTCGCCGGGCGGGGCTTCGACGCCCGGATCGCCGTGGAGCACGACGCCCCGCTGACCGACTCCGCGTGCGTGTACTGCGGGAACTGCATCGAGGTGTGCCCGACCGGGGCGCTGTCCTTCAAGTCCGAGTTCGACATGCGGGCGGCGGGTACGTGGGACGAGTCGGCGCAGACCGAGACGACCACGGTGTGCGCGTACTGCGGTGTGGGCTGCAACCTCACCCTGCACGTGCAGGACAATGAGATCGTGAAGGTCACCTCGCCGCACGACAACCCGGTGACCCACGGCAACCTGTGCATCAAGGGCCGCTTCGGCTACCAGCACGTACAGAACCGGGACTGATCAGGACTGGTGGGGACGGGAACATGGGACGAGTCACGGAACGACGCAAGGTGATCCGGATCCGGGACGGGGTGGTCTCCACCCGCCCGGACACACTCGTCGCCGAGGAACCCCTGGAGATCCGCCTCAACGGCAAGCCGCTGGCGATCACCATGCGCACCCCCGGCGACGACTTCGCGCTCGCCGCCGGGTTCCTGGTGAGCGAGGGCGTCCTCGCCGAGCAGAGCGACCTCCAGAACATCGTGTACTGCGCGGGCGCCACCGTGGACGGCTCGAACACCTACAACGTGGTCGACGTGAAGACCGCGCCAGGAGTGGTGATCCCCGACATCACCCTCGAACGCAACGTCTACACGACATCGTCCTGCGGGCTGTGCGGCAAGGCGTCGCTGGACGCGGTACGGACTACGGCACGGTGGCCCATCGACGACACCCACGGCGGCGACACTCCCCCGGTCCGGATCGACGTCGAGCTGCTCGCGGGCCTCCCCGACCAGCTGCGCGCGGCCCAGCGGGTCTTCGACCGGACCGGGGGTCTGCACGCGGCGGCCCTGTTCACCGAGGACGGCGAGCTGCTCGACATACGGGAGGACGTGGGTCGGCACAACGCGGTCGACAAGCTGGTCGGTCGTGCGCTGCAGAACGGTGGTCTGCCGCTGTCCCGCACCGTCCTGCTGGTCTCGGGGCGGGCCAGCTTCGAGCTCGCCCAGAAGGCCGTGATGGCGGGCATCCCGGTGCTCGCGGCCGTCTCCGCGCCCTCGTCCCTCGCGGTGGACCTGGCCGCGGAGACGGGGCTGACGCTGGTGGGCTTCCTGCGGGGCAGCTCCATGAACGTGTACGCGGGTGAGGACCGCATCGCCCTGCGGGCCGCGGCCGCCCAGGGCTGAGGACGGTTCCCCCGCGGCACGCCGGCGGGGCCCTGAACGGCGGGGAGCGCCCCCTGCGCCTGTAGGGGCCCCGCTGTTTTGTTGTTGGCGCTTACGGGGCTGCGGCTGGGGGCCGGTTGATGGCTCGGTCGCCTACGGGCGCCACATGCCGGGGTCGAGAGACCGATCGTGCTCGACCCTTCGGGCCTCCGCGCGTTCGGTCTCTCGACCCCGGCGCGCCCTTCGGCTCCCTCGCGGCCGGTGTCCGGCAGACAGTGCGGGTCGGTGGGCGCTCACCCGGTGTCGGTGTGGGCAGGTCGGCTGCGGCGCGCGCGGCCATCGAGGTGCGGGCCAACCGGGGGAAAGCAGTACTCCATCCGTGAGCTGACACGTGCACGGTTCTTGTGATGTGTGCGATAGCCCAACTAACGTCTGTGATGCGCACCTTGGACGTGGGATGTCCGGATGTTCAGATGCCTGGACACATGACCAGACGATGAAGGGCGGGCCGCACCATGCCGTCAAGAGTTCGCGCACGTCTCAGAGCTGCCCTGGTCGCGGCCGTCGCCCTCACGGCGACGGCCGCGATATCGGTTCCGGCCGAGTCCCAACCGGCCACCACGACAACGCCATTCGAGCAGCAGGTCCTCTTCAGGGCCGACCAGGATCCCGGGTACGCCTGCTTCCGTATCCCGGCGATCGTGAAGACCAAGGCCGGCACGCTGCTGGCGTTCGCCGAGGGGCGGGTGCTGAACTGCGGGGACGCCGCCGACATCGACCTCGTGCTCAAGCGGTCCACGGACGGTGGCCGCACCTGGGGACCGCTCCAGGTCGTCAACGAGGGCGACGGCGACACGCACGGCAACCCGGCGCCCGTCGTGGACCGTGAGACCGGGCGGATCCTGCTGGCGGAGACGTACAACACGGGTCGTACGGACAGCGGCAGTTGCTCCGTGCCGTGTGATCGCACCCCTCATCTCCAGTACAGCGACGACGACGGTGCGACCTGGTCCGAGCCGCGTGATCTGAGTGCCGAGATCCTGCCCGAGGAGTGGAACTCCTGGTACGCCACGGGTCCCGTGCACGGCATCCAGCTCAGCGAGGGCAAGCACGCCGGGCGGCTGGTCTTCGGTGTCAACTCCGAGACCTGGGACGGCGAGCGAAGCGAGATGGGGGTCCCCCCGGCCGAAGGCTGGGGGAGGGTCACCGCCAACCACGCCGCGCTCATCGTCAGCGACGACGGCGGCGACAGCTGGCGGATCGGCGCCACCGACTCGTGGGCCATCTCCGCCGCCGACCGCACCTTCCGGCAGAAGCCGTCCGAGGTGACCCTCACCGAGCGGGCGGACGGCACCATCCTCATCAGCGGGCGGGAGCAGGACGGCACCGATCTCGGGCATCGCTCCCAGACGTACAGCCGGGACGGTGGGGACAGCTTCACCGGGCCGTTCAGGGGCCTTCCCGACCTCTACACGCCCCAGGTTCAGGGCGCCACACTCCGCTTGGGCGACCGGCTTCTGCTGTCCGCGCCCGGCGACCCCGACCGTCGGCGGACCATGATGATCCGGTCCTCCTGGAACGGCGGCACCACCTGGGACAGCGTGGACCGCGGCAAGGTCGTCACCACGGACTGGTCGGGCTACTCCGACATGGTGGCCATCGACGCGTCCACGGTCGGCCTGATGTACGAGGGCGGCGCCGTGGACGCGCGGGACGAGATCCGCTTCGCCCGCTTCACCGAGGACTGGCTCGGGCCGCGTCGTGGCCCGGACCCGACCACCGCGGACCTCGCCCCGGGCGCACCCCGGGCGACCGTCCTCGGGGGCGCCCGGGTGACGGACGGTGTGCTGGGCAGGGCCATGGAGTTCGACGGCGACGACGACGCCGTACGGCTGCCGCACCGGTCCCGACTGCCGCTGGGCACGGGGGAGTTCACGGTTTCGCTGTTCTTCCGGTACTCCGCCGCCTCCGGTGAGCAGCCGTTCCTGTGGATGGGCGGGATCGGATCCACCCAGCCCCAGGTGTGGCTGCGCGGTGAGCCCGACAACGACCGGGTGCGTGCCCTGATCACCACCCGGGAGGGGTTCGGGACGGTGCGTACCTCGTCCGTGTGGGCCGAGGGCGCCCACAACGACGGCGAGTGGCACCACCTCGCGCTGCGGCGCGGCGGCGGAGAGCTGACGCTGTTCGTCGACGGCCGGGCGATCAGCACCACGGACGTGGCCGGTTCGGTCAGCCGGAACTCGCCGTTCGGCGTGCACGTCGGGCAGCGCATGGACAGCCGGGCCTTCCTCACCGGTGCGATCGACGACGTCCGGGTGTGGAGCCGGGCACTCGGCGACGCGGAGCTCGGCGCGGCGACGCGGGCCGCTGCCCGTAAGGGTTCGGCCACGCCGGACACCGTCCTGTGGCTGCCCATGGACCAGGTGGGCTGAGACCACTAACGTCCCAGGCGTGCCCGACGACGCACGAGCACGACAGCGCACGGGAACCGGGCTCGGCCTCCTGCTGGCCCTGGTTCTCGCGGCCGTACTGCTCACCGCCCTCCCGGACGACGGCGAACGGGAGGGCGGTGCCGCGTGTCGGCCGCACTCGGTGGCGTCCTGGTCGGCGAACGGCGACCTGACGGGTGAGTTCGCCCGGTACGGCGACGACCCGTCCCGCACCGACGACTGGACCGGCGGCGACGGTACGCACTCGGTGCGGCTGCCGGACGGCCGGCTGCTGTGGCTGTTCTCGGACACCTACCTCGGCCAGGTGTACGCCCCGCCCAACCCCTACGGGGAGTCCTCGACCTGGCGGGACACGACCGCTCCCCTGGTCCGCAACTCGGCGGTCGTCATGCGCGACGGACGCCTGGAGCGCACACTCGCCGCCCCTCTGTTCCCTGACCCCGCCCCGAACCAGTGGCGCTGGCCGGTCGCGGCCCGTGCCGAGCCCCGCTCCCCCGGTGCGGACGAGCAGGTCGTACGGGTGTTGTTGTGGGTGCGTACGGCCGGGCAGGCCCCGTGGATCTACGGGGTGCCCACCGCCACCGAGGTCGCCACGCTCTCGCTGCCCGATCTGCGGGTCGAGTCGGTCGTCAAGGTGCTCGACCAGCAGCTGGTGCCGGATCCGTCGCGGCGTGTGCTGTTCGGTACGACGCTGGTGGAGGAGGGGGGTTGGACGTACGTCTTCGGGGGCGACGACGGTCAGGCCGCGTCCCGGCCGGCCTCGCACGCGTACGTCGCGCGCGTGCCGGAGGGAAGGCTCGCCGAGCCGGGGGCCTGGCGGTACTGGAACGGCTCGCGGTGGGCGGGGCCGGGGGCCGCGCCGCGTGCGGTGCTCGGGGACGGGCGGCGCAAGGGGGTGGGCAGCGCGTTCTCGGTGACACGGGTGCGGGGGACGTACGTGCTGTTCACGATGGCGGCCGGGACCGACGGGCTGACGACCGTCACGTCGTACTGGGCCTGCTCCCCCGTCGGCCCGTGGCACGGGCCGACGAAGGACTTCAGCCCGTCGCTGCCGCCGGGCGGCCAGGTCGCCGCCTACAACCCGCAGACGCATCCCGAACTGAGCGGCGAGGGGCGGCTCGTGCTGAGCTACGACGTCAACTGGCTGGAGACCACGGGCGCCGCGGCACAGCTCAACCGGAACGTGTCCCTGTACCGACCGCGGTTCGTGACGGTGCGGGTGGCGCCGACGCGGTGACCGGCTCGGCGGCATCGGCCTCGGCCTCGGTTTCGATGTCGGCGTCGGTGTCGATGTCGGCGTCCTGGGCCCGGCGCTTGGCGATGACCGCGCAGACCATCAACTGCATCTGGTGGAAGAGCATCAGCGGCAGCACGGCCAGCGAGGCGTGCGCGCCGAACAGGACGCTGGCCATGGGCAGCCCGGAGGCGAGGGACTTCTTCGAGCCGGCGAACTGGATCGCGATGCGGTCCTCCCGGTTGAAGCGCAGTGCCTTGGCGCCGTACCAGGTCAAGGCGAGCATCACGGCCAGCAGCACCACCTCTACGGCGAGCAGTCCGGCCAGCCGGGCCGGGCTCACCTGGTGCCAGATGCCCTGGACCATGCCCTCGCTGAACGCCGTGTAGACGACCAGCAGGATCGAGCCGCGGTCGACGAGCCCGAGGACCTTCTTGTGCCGGGCGACGAAGCCGCCGATCCAGCGGCGCAGCAGCTGCCCGGCGGCGAACGGCACCAGCAGCTGCAGCACGATCTCGACCACCGAGTCGGCGGAGAAGCCGCCCGCGCTGCTGCCGAGCACGGCCGCCGCGAGGAGCGGGGTGAGGACGATGCCGACGACGGAGGAGAAGGAGCCGGCGCAGATCGCGGCGGGCACGTTGCCGCGGGCCATCGAGGTGAAGGCGATCGACGACTGGATGGTCGACGGGACGAGGGTGAGGAAGAGCAGGCCCTGGTAGAGGGGGTGGGTCAGCAGCACCGGGACCAGGCCGCGGGCGGCGAGGCCCAGCAGCGGGAAGACGACGAAGGTGCAGGCCAGGACGGTGACATGGAGCCGCCAGTGCTTCAGTCCGTCCATCGCCTCACGGGTGGACAGCCGGGCGCCGTAGAGGAAGAAGAGGAAGGCGATGGCGGCCGTGGAGGCACCGGACGCCACGTCGGAGGCCGTCCCGCGCGCCGGGAGGAGAGCCGCGAGGCCCACGGTCCCGAGCAGCAGCAGGATGTACGGGTCGATCGGCATCCAACGCGGCCATTGCAGGCGTTTCACTGTGCTCCACTACTTCGCTGTCGTACTCGGCTGTCGTTCGCTGAACTTCGGGTTCCCGGCACGGACGTGCCCTCTCCATCGTCCTCCGGCGACCAGCGATCGGGAATCCGGCATACCACTCTGACTGTCATCACGTTCCGCGATAACAGTGGGTAGCCTGGGAGGCGTGTACGACCCCTCCCATCTGCGTACGTTCCTGGCGGTGGCGCAGACCCTGAGCTTCACGCAGGCCGCCCGCCGCCTCGGACTGCGTCAGTCGACCGTCAGCCAGCACGTACGGCGGCTTGAGGACGCCACCGGGCGGCCGCTGTTCTCCCGGGACACCCACTCCGTGGAGCTGACCGAGGACGGCGAGGCGATGCTCGGTTTCGCCCGCCGCATCCTGGAGGTGCACGAGCAGGCGTCGGCGTTCTTCACCGGCACCCGGCTGCGCGGCCGGCTCCGCTTCGGCGCGTCCGAGGACTTCGTCCTGACCCGGCTGCCGGAGATCCTGGAGGGCTTCCGCTACGACCACCCCGAAGTCGACCTGGAGCTGACGGTCGAGCTCTCCGGCACGCTGCACGAGCAGTTGGCGGCCGGAAAGCTGGACCTGGTGCTGGCCAAGCGACGCCCGGAGGAACCGCGGGGCGAGCTGGTCTGGCACGACCGGCTGGTGTGGATCGGCGCGGAACGGCTGCGCCTGGAGCCGGACCGTGCGGTGCCGTTGATCGTCTATCCGCCGCCGGGCATCACCAGGGCCCTGGCACTGGAGGCGCTGGAGCGGCAGGGGCGCGAGTGGCGGATCGTGTGCACCAGCGGCAGCCTCAACGGGCTGATCGCCGCCGCGCGTGCCGGGCTCGGGGTGATGGCGCACTCGCGGGGGCTGATCCCGCCGGGTCTCGTACGGGTGCCGGACCGGGCCGGGCTGCCGGAGCTGGGCCGGGTCGACTTCGTGCTGGTCCACGGCCACCGCCGCACCGCCGCCCAGGGCGCGGCGGACGCCCTGGCGGCGGCGATCCTGGCGGGCGGGGACCGGCTGCACCGGCGCTAGGTCGCGTCCGGCCCAGAGGCGGCGGGGGACGTCGTGATCCAGAGGTGGGCGGCGAAGGGGTGCGGTAGCCGATGGCCTCGGACCGGTACTCCACGTCGAGGTAGAGGGGCCCTGAGGCCGGCAGTACGGTTCGGGGTGGGTGGCACGACCGTCCTGTTCCAGGGCGGCGAGCAGGGGTTCGTCGTCGGCGTCGATGCGGCCACCTTCGGCGAGGGCACGCTGCGGGCCGCTTTCACGGACGGGCTCGACGCGGTCGCGGTGCCGGCGGGGTCGACCGCGGTGGTGGCCGGAATGCTGGTGCTCGCCCTGGTCAGGAGTGCCGTGACGAAAAGCGGAGTGACAGGTTCGGGCTCCCGTGCGCTGACAGAGGAGACGACGGAGGGCCGCGAAGGAAGGAGCGCGGGACGGCACGAGGGGAGCGGCGGCAGTGCGGCGGGGACGACATGATCCACAGGGCCCGTACCGGGTAACCGGGTCGTACAGATTCGGTGGAGATTACGGACCCGAAACTTACTCAACCGTCAGTTTTCTGTCCGACCCTTCCCCATGTGAGCGCATTTTCCCGCGCTGACCTGTGCATACCTGAGCGCCCGTCGATTTCCGGCCCCCTCCCGTCCGAAACGCGGTTGGGGTAGCTTTCACGGCGCTGAGCGGAGCGTCAGCCGAGGCATTCGGACGGGGAGCGGGGAGCGGGGTTTGCGCGAGTTCACCAACCCTCCGTTGGCGTTGGCACCGCCGGTGGGCGGCCTGGCCGACGTCGTCTTCCAGCATGCCCAGGAGGACCCGCTGTATGTCGCCCTCGGCCGCAAGGACGAGGGCGGACAGTGGCGGGACGTCACCGCCGCCGAGTTCCGGGACGAGGTGCTCGCCCTGGCCAAGGGCCTGCTCGCCCGGGGCATCCGGTTCGGCGACCGGGTCGCGATCATGTCCCGTACGCGCTACGAGTGGACGCTCTTCGACTTCGCCCTGTGGACCATCGGCGCCCAGGTGGTGCCGGTCTACCCCACGTCCTCTGCCGAGCAGTGCTTCTGGATGCTGTACGACTCCGAATGCTCGGCTGCGATCGTGGAGCACGAGGACCACGCGATGACGATCGCCACCGTCATCGACCGGCTGCCGCGGCTGCACCAGCTGTGGCAGCTGGACTCGGGCGCCGTGCAGGAGCTGTACGACGCCGGCGCACACATCGACGACGAGGTGGTCCACCGCCACCGGCAGGCGGTCACCCCGGACTCCGTCGCGACGATCATCTACACCTCGGGGACGACGGGCCGCCCCAAGGGCTGTGTCATCTCGCACGGCAACTTCATGTACGAGGCGGACACCGTCATCGAGCGCTGGGAGCCGGTGTTCCACTCCAAGAAGGGCGACGAGGCGGCGACCCTGCTGTTCCTGCCGCTGGCGCACGTCTTCGGCCGGATGGTGCAGGTCGCCGCGATCCGCGGCCGGGTCCGCTTCGGCCATCAGCCGCAGATGAACGCGGCCGCCCTGCTGCCGGACCTCGCCGCGTTCAAGCCGACGTTCTTCCTGGCCGTGCCGTACATCTTCGAGAAGGTCTTCAACGCCGCCCGCCGCAAGGCCGAGAAGGAGGGCAGGTCGGGCGCCTTCGAGAAGGCCGTCGAGGTGGCCGTGAAGTACGCGGACGCCATCGAGGCCAAGGCGTGGGGTATCGGCCCCGGCCCGTCGGCGGGGCTGCGCATGCAGCACCAGCTCTTCGACAAGCTCGTCTACTCCAAGATGCGGGCCGCGATGGGCGGCCGTATCAAGCAGGCGATGACCGGTGGTTCGGGGATGGACCGCCGGCTCGGTCTGTTCTTCGCGGGCGCCGGCGTCCATGTCTACGAGGGTTACGGCCTCACCGAGTCCACGGCGGCCGCCACCGCCAACCCGCCGTACCGCACCCGCTACGGCACCGTCGGCCAGCCCATCCCGGGCATGACCGTGCACATCGCCGACGACGGCGAGATCTGGCTGCACGGCGACAACGTCTTCCAGGGCTACCTCAACAACCAGAAGGCCACCGACGAGACCCTGCACGACGGCTGGCTCGCCACCGGTGACCTGGGCTCCCTCGACGAGGACGGCTACCTCACCATCACCGGCCGCAAGAAGGAGATCCTGGTCACCTCCGGCGGCAAGAGCGTCTCCCCCGGCCTGCTGGAGGAACGCGTCCGCGACCACCCCCTGGTCTCCCAGTGCATCGTCGTCGGCAACGACCGCCCCTATATCGCCGCCCTGGTCACCCTCGACCAGGAAGCGGTCGAACACTGGCTGATGATGCGCGACAAGCCCCAGATGACCCCGTCCCAACTGGTCCGCGACGCCGACCTGGAGACCGAGGTGCGACGCGCGGTCGTCGCCGCCAACACCCTGGTCTCGCAGGCCGAGTCCATCCGCACCTTCCGTATCCTCGCCCAGCCGTTCACCGAGGAGCACGGACTGCTCACCCCGTCGCTGAAGCTGAAGCGCAAGGCGATCGAGAACGCCTACGCCAACGAGGTCGAGGCGCTGTACCAGGCCTGAGACCGGCCGATTCCCACGGATTCTCTGGTCAGGAATGCATCGCGGCCCGTGATCGTTGACGATGTGAGTACCACCTGACGACAACCGTAAGGATCAAGAGCTCGTGAGCAGCAAGGTCCCCCCGATCATCCTCAACAACGGCGTCGAGATGCCCCAGCTGGGCTTCGGCGTCTGGCAGGTGCCGGACGACGAGGCGGAGCGGGCGGTCGCCACCGCGCTGGAGGCCGGGTACCGCAGCATCGACACAGCGGCGATCTACGGCAACGAGGAGGGCACCGGAAAGGCCATCGCCGCCGCCGGCCTCCCCCGCGAGGACGTCTTCGTCACCACCAAGCTCTGGAACAGCGACCAGGGCTACGACTCCACGCTGCGCGCCTTCGACGTGTCGCTGGAGAAGCTGGGCCTGGACTACGTCGACCTGTACCTCATCCACTGGCCGCTGCCCGCCCGGGGCACCTACGTGGACACGTACAAGGCCTTCGAGAAGCTGCACGCCGACGGCCGTGTCCGCGCGATCGGTGTCTCCAACTTCCTGCCGGAGCACCTGGAGCGGCTGATCGGCGAGACGTCGGTCGTCCCGGCGGTCAACCAGATCGAACTGCACCCGCACCTTCAGCAGCGCGCCTCCCGTGAGTTCCACGCCGAGCAGGGCATCGCCACCGAGGCCTGGTCGCCGCTCGGCCAGGGCAAGGGGCTGCTGGAGGTCCCGGCGATCGTCGCCATCGCGCAGAAGCACGGGCGCACCCCGGCCCAGGTCGTGCTGCGCTGGCACCTGCAGCTGGGCAACGTCGTGATCCCTAAGTCCGTGACGCCGTCGCGGATCAAGGAGAACATCGAGGTCTTCGACTTCAGCCTGGACGACGAGGACCTCGCGGCGATCAGCGCGCTGAACGAGGACCGGCGGATCGGCCCGGACCCGGCGACGTTCGGCCAGGACTGACGCCCGTCGCACGACCGTCCGCCCGCCGCTCGATTCTGTGAGCGGCGGGCGGACGTCGTCGCATGCGTGCTCGGGTCGCTTCAGTCGCCGCGCACGTCGGAGAGGACGACCTCGAACTCCTCCAGCCCGGTCACGGTCGTATGGGCCTTGGCCGCGCCTTCATGCCTGACCGAAGCCTGGCTCGCGCGGGACGCGGCAAGCGACGCCTGGTCGACGAAGACCACGCCGACCATCCCGCGCCCCCGCTCCCGGTCGACCAGCAGGGACGCCCTGGCCAGCCCCGTGAGGGTGTCGAGCCTGGGCACCACGGTCGCCCGGAACGTGTCGGCGAGCAGGTCGGTGTCCATCGGGTCGAACTCAAGCCTGGTGACCCGCAGTCCGCCTCCCGCCTCCGGCTGCCGGACCTGGTGGAAGACCAGCGCCTCGTAGTTGTCCACGGCCACCGTCCCCAGGAACGGCTCCAGCATGGCCGTCCGCCGCTCGCGCAGCACCTCGTCGCTGTTCTGCCGAGCCCGCTCCGACTCCCACCAGCTCGCCGCGAGCAGTTTCCCGAGTGTGCGGTCCACGAAGACACTGGCTCCGCGGTATCCCGGGCGGTCCTCCAGCAGCTCCCGCCCTTGTGTGTTCAATGCCCTGATGGCCGTGTCGATCTTCGTGGGATCGCCGGTCGTGTAGATGGCGCGTACGAACATGACACCTCCAGAAGCTCGGCCAGATATCCGAAAGCTTCGGTATGCCCAGTCTTCTACTGGGGTGATGGCGCCGCAATCAGCGCCAGTAAGGAAGCTTTCCTACCCAGGAGGGTCCACCCCCCGTGCGCATCCGCTCCCTCACCCTGACCGCGGCCTCCGGTGCCGCGCTGCTCGCCGCCGGGCTGCTCCCCGCCGTCGCCTTCGGCGTTCCGGACCCGCCGTTCGCGCGGGAGGAGCCGGTCGGCGCGGCCGACCTGCTGGCGAAGGTGGCTTCCTGTGAGCAGGTCTCGAACGGCCTGTACCGCACCGACTCGACGAGCGCGGCCTCCGTCCCCGTGTGCGGCGCGCGCGGCGCCGTCTTCTGGAAGGCCGACATGGACATCGACTGCGACGGCCGGCGCACCGCCAGGTGCAACGAGGCCACGGACCCCTGGTTCCAGCCGGACACGGCGTTCCACCAGTCCGACGGCGAGCCGCTGCACTCGGACAGCCTGCCGTTCGTCGTCGTCCCGAGCGTCAGCGGCGTCTGGGACCACTCGGCCGCCGGCATCCAGGGTGGCAGTGTGGTCGCCGTCATCCACGAGGACCGGCTCCTGTACGCCGTCGTCGGCGACACCGGCCCGCAGCGGATCATCGGCGAGGCCTCCTACGCCGCCGCCGAGGCCCTCGGCATCGACCCGGACCCCGCCACCGGCGGCACCGCCTCAGAGGTGACGTACATCCTGTTCAAGGGCTCCCTCGTCTCGCCCATCGAGAGCCATGCGGCCGCGGTCTCGCTGGGCGAGAGGCTGGCGAGGGATTTCGTCGAGAACGGCTGAGCCATCAGTCGGGCTGTCCGGTCGGCCAGAAGCCGCGCCTCGCCCCGGCCGGGGTTCCGCTACCCGGCGTCCAGCAGCTCGGGCGCGGATCGGCGTCACCGTGTGCGTACCGCCGTGTACACGGTCTGCGCCGCGAGCACGAAGACATCCGGGCGGTGGTACACGCTCGCCTTGTCGTCCGGGTCGAGCAGCCGGTCGAGGGTCGCGCTGTCGTCGGCGTCGAGGGCCTCGCCGACACCCTCGCGGAGGCGGGTCAGGTGGGCGGCGACGTAGGCGCGGGCGCGGTCCGTGGTGGGGGCGGGCAGGTCGAGGAGGAAGGTGCGGGTGCCGGTGGGTCGCAGGCCGGCGGCGGTGAGCAGGGCCGGCCAGTCCTCGGTCTCGGTGACCGAGCCGGGCAGGTCGGCGCGCATGGCGGCGAACCACTGCGCCTCCAGTGCGTCGAGCCGCGCCTGGAGTCCGGGCCGTCCGAAGCCGAGGTCGCGCGGCAGATACCGGGCCGGCAGGCCGCCTTCCTGGAGGGCCAGCGTGCCGCCGTACGTGAGGCGGTCGGCGAACGCGGCCAGCGCGGCGCGCTGGTCACCGAGGTGGTGCAGACTGCGGCCGGCCCACAGCAGATCGGCGGGGTAGTCCAACTCGTCCAGGACATCGGGGAGTTCACCGGCGAGGGTGCCGAAGCGGTCGGCGACACCGAGCCGCTCGGCGCGTGCCTGGGCCCGCGCCAGGAGCGGTGCGGATCCGTCGACGGCGACGATCCGGGCGCCGGGGAAGGTGTCGGCGAACAGGCAGGCGACGACGCCGGGTCCGCTGCCCACGTCGACGACCAGCCCCGGCTCGGTCTGCCGCTTGGCGAGCCACGCCATGGCGTGCTCGTACAAGGGCGTGAACAGCTCCGCCTGCGTCTCCAGGAGCGGACCCATCTCCTCCCAGTCGACGTCGGTGTGGTCGTGGTGGTGCGGGTGCGCGTGCCGCTGGTCATGCCCGTCGTGGCCGTGGTGGTCATGGTGGTCGTGCGCCATAGTGGTCCGCCTCTCGTCCTCGCGTCCGGATGCCGCAAGGGTGCTCCGAGGTACGGCCCCCGGGCCACTGTCCTTGCCGTAGCGGCAAAAACGGGGCAAAAAAATCAGGTGCGGCCACGAGCTTCCGTCGCCCACGATGGCCGGATGGACGACGAGATGGTGGAGCGCTTCCTCGAAGACGGGTTCGTGAAGATCGAGGGGGCTTTTCCGCCCCGCGTCGCCGAGCACTGCGCGCGGCTGCTGTGGCGGGAGACGGGGTACGACCCGGCGGATCCGGCCACCTGGAAGGATCCCGTGCGCTGGGTGTACGACATGGCGACGGGCCCGTTCGCGGCGGCCGTCAACACGCCTGTCCTGCACGAGGCCTTCGATCTGCTGGTGGGTGAGGACCGCTGGCAGTCGCGCTACTCGCTGGGGACCTTCCCGCTGCGGTTCCCGCACGAGGAGGAACCGGACGACGCGGGCTGGCACATCGAGGCCAGCTACACCCCGGAGGGCGCCGAGCACCCCCACACCAACCTGCGCTCGAAGGACCGCGCCCTGCTGATGCTGTTCCTGTTCAGCGAGGTCACCGAGGACGACGCCCCGACCCGCATCCGGGTCGGCTCACATCTCGACGTACCCCCGGTCCTGGCACCGTACGGCGAGGCCGGCGCCTCCTATCTGGAACTCGGCCCCAAGGTCGACGAGGCCTCCGCCCACCGCCCCCTCGCCCACGCCACCGGCAAACCCGGCGATGTCTACCTCTGCCACCCCTTCCTGGTCCACTCGGCCCAACCCCACCACGGCACCCGCCCCCGCTTCATGGCCCAGCCGCCGCTCATGTCGGCGCTGCCACACGAGCTGGAGCGGTCGGACGGCAACTACTCAGCGGTGGAGTTCGCAATCCGCCGGGGCTTGGCCCAGGAGAACTGACCAACCCCGGCGAACTACGACGCCCTAAGGGGCGCGGGGAACTGCGCGACAAGCCACAACGGACCCAGCAGCCGCAGTCACGCCTCTACGACAACGGCGGATACGCGTTCTGCATCAACTGCTGGAACTGCGCGGAGAACCAGTGCCCCGACAGCGGAGCGTCAGCCAGCGCACCGGACATGTTGTTCCCGTTGCGCGGATTACCGGTGTACGTCGGGTCGCACATCCGGTCGAACCCCTTGCCCTCGTCGTTCGGAATCTCCCGGCTGGCCCCGTCGGACTCCCCCGGCGGCTTCATCCACACATACGCGTCGATCCCGGC
This sequence comes from Streptomyces sp. NPDC028907, assembly GCF_055564995.1. Taxonomy (NCBI): domain Bacteria; kingdom Bacillati; phylum Actinomycetota; class Actinomycetes; order Kitasatosporales; family Streptomycetaceae; genus Streptomyces; species Streptomyces sp. NPDC028907. The sequence goes on along the minus strand of NZ_JBVHVE010000005.1, from coordinate 291,819 downwards.
CGCAGGACTGGCCTGCGGACGCTCACCGAGGCCCGCCCCGGACTGGTTGCACCAGTTGCCGACGTGGATACGCCGGTCGTACCGCCCGCCGTTGACATACGTGTCGACGTCGGTCATCGCACCCGGGCCGGCGGGCCGGGCCGAGCCGCCCCACCCGTTGCGCGACGTGTCGATCAGCATGCCGATACCGGAGTTGAAGCCGGTCGTGACCAACTGCTGCCGGAAGGCCTGCGCGAACGACAGCTCGTCGACGTACCGGTTCCAGTCCACCCACTTGGACTCCCGGACGGACTTGCCGCCGACGGAGTCGTTGATGGTGAAGTTGTTCTCCTTCAGCGCGCTGTAGTTCGCCGTGTTGGCGATGAAGCCGTGCACGTCGTTCACGGTGGCGCCCTCGGAGGTGGCCGCCTCCTTCATCACCGTGGCGCTGGCGGCGAAGTTGTCGTCCCAGCCGATCCAGCCGTGGTGGCCGGCGTCGATGTAGTTGTAGACGTTGGCCACGTCACCGAGCTTGTTCAGGGCGTAGCCGACACCCTTCTGGTAGTTGCCGTTGGCCTTCATCACGTCGCACTGCGGGGTGGCCGTCGGACGGCTGCCGGTGTTGGTGACGAGGTTCGGCAGCGAGTCGATCTCGATCGTGGTGACGATCCGCAGCGCGGCGTACTTCGGGTCGGCGAGGATCGCGGCGATCGGGTCGATGTACTCGGTCTTGTACCGGCCGAGCTCCGTCGGGCCGAGCTCGCCGTTGGAGGCGAGGGCGGCGCAGTCGCGTCCCGGCAGGTTGTAGATGACCAGCTGGACGACGAGTTCGCCGGCGCCCTTCTGGGTGAGGGCCTCGTCGAGATGGGCGCGCAGGCCCATCTTGCCGCCCGCGCCGTTGATGGCAGCGATCCGGTCCAGCCAGACTCCGGTCGGCTGGTTGGCGATGCGGCTGCCGCCCGGTTCGGCGGCGGCCTTCTCGGACCACTCCGGGTTCACGTACACCTTGGCGCCGGAGTACGGGTTGTCGACCTTGGGACCGGTCGGGTCCGGGTCCGGCGGATCCGTGGGGCCGCCGCCGTCGTCGACGTTGCAGGTCACGCCGTCGAGGGTGAAGGTGGCCGGGACGGCGTTGGTGCCGCTGTAGGAGCCCTGGAAGCCGAAGCTGACCGAACCGCCGGTCGACAGGGTCCCGTTGTAGGTCTCGTTGGTGGCGGTGACAGCGGCGCCGCTCTGGCTGATCTTCGCGTTCCAGCCGCTGGTGACCTTCTGGTTTCCGGCGTACGACCACTTCAGAGACCAGCTGGACTTGGCGGAGCCCTGGTTGGTGACCGTCACGGCGGCGGTGAAGCCGGTGTCCCACTGGTTCTGCACCTTGTAGTCGACGGTGCAGGGGACGGCCGCCGTGCCGACGTCCTCCGGGGCGGACGCGGCGAGCGCGGTCCCCGAGGCCCCGGCGACCAGCGCCAGGGCGGCGAGCATCGCAGTTCTGGTACGACTCATGAGTGCGGGTTCCTTCTTGGTCGCGGGTGCTGACGGTTCGTCCGTGCAGGGCGCGCAAGAGGCAAGGAGGAGGTGCCGGCGACGGCTAAAAGTACTGAACGCGGGGGGTGTCGCATGAGCGAACTCCTTGCAGATCAGCGCGCCGTCACGGACGCGTCGACTGATGGAATCGCTCCCACTGGTGTCAATGACGCTAGCGCCAAGTGACGGTAAAGGACAGAGGAGTCGCTGACTTTCCCTCAACTAAATCCGTCGAATCTTTTCGACTCTTCAAGCGTCTTGACCCCTTGCACCCCCGTCCCCACTATGGGAGCGCTCCCACTGGTTCAAGCCTTGACTTCTCCGAGCAACAAGGAGGAACCAGCACGTGCATCCCCCACGCAGACGCAGAACCGCACGACGGTTGTGGACCGCCGTCGTGGTGGCCCTGGCACTCCCCTTGGCCATGGTCGGCACGAACTCGACGCCCGCTCAGGCCGCGGCACTTCAGTGCGGTGTCGACTACAAGACCAATGACTGGGGCTCCGGCTTCACCGCGGATCTGACGATCACCAACCGCGGTACGGACGTCATCGACGGCTGGACTCTGACGTACAGCTACGCGGGCAACCAGAAGCTCGGCAACGGCTGGAACGGGACCTGGTCCCAGTCCGGTCAGTCGATCACCGTGAAGAACGCCGGCCACAACGCGCGGATCGCCGCCGGTGCCGCGGTGACCACGGGCGCGCAGTTCAGCTACAGCGGCAGCAACGCCGCGCCGACGAACTTCGCGATCAACGGCACCAGTTGTACCGGTGCCCACCAACCCCCCATCACCGTGCTGACCAGCCCGGCGGCGGGCGCCGTCTACACGCGGGGCGACGCCGTCCCGCTAGCGGCCACCGCCGCGGCCGCCGACAACGCCACCATCAGCAAGGTCGAGTTCTACGACAACACCACGCTGCTGGGCACCGACACCACGGCGCCGTACTCGCTCTCGGTCTCCAGTTTGACCGTGGGCAGTCATTCGCTGCTCGCGAAGGCCTACGACAGCCTGGGCGCGTCCGCGGAGTCCACGCCGGTCGGCGTCACGGTCGCCTCGGGTCCCGCCGTGGTGACCTCGCAGACCCAACTCCCCGTCCAGCAGGGCAAGTCGGCCTCGTACGACGTCAAGCTGTCGACCCAGCCGTCGTCGAACGTCACCGTCACCACCGCCCGCACGGGCGGCAACTCGGGCCTGTCGGTGACCGGTGGCGCCTCGCTCGCCTTCACGCCCTCGAACTGGAACACCGCGCAGAAGGTGACCATCACCGCCAACTCCTCCGGCACCGGCGCGGCGACCTTCGAGTCGACGGCCACCGGGCACGCGAAGGCCACGGTCACCGCCACCCAGATCGCGGCGACGAAGGCGTACGACGCCCGCTTCCTGGAGCTGTACGGCAAGATCACCAACCCGGCGAACGGCTACTTCTCGCCCGAGGGCATCCCCTACCACTCGGTCGAGACGCTGATCGTCGAGGCGCCGGACCACGGTCACGAGACCACGTCGGAGGCATACAGCTACCTTCTCTGGCTGCAGGCCATGTACGGCAAGGTCACGGGCGACTGGTCCAAGTTCAACGGGGCCTGGGAGATCATGGAGAAGTACATGATCCCGACCCACGCCGACCAGCCGACCAACTCCTTCTACAACGCCTCGAAGCCGGCGACCTACGCGCCCGAGCTGGACACGCCGAACGAGTACCCGGCGAAGCTGGACACCGGGGTGTCGGTCGGGTCCGACCCGATCGCCGGTGAACTGAAGTCGGCGTACGGCACGGACGACGTCTACGGCATGCACTGGCTCCAGGACGTCGACAACACCTACGGCTACGGCAACTCGCCGGGCAAGTGCGAGGCCGGGCCGAGCGACACCGGGCCCTCGTACATCAACACCTTCCAGCGCGGCGCGCAGGAGTCGGTGTGGGAGACCGTGCCGCAGCCGACCTGCGACCAGTTCAAGTACGGCGGCACGAACGGGTACCTGGACCTGTTCACCGGTGACGCGTCGTACGCCAAGCAGTGGAAGTTCACCAACGCCCCGGACGCCGACGCCCGTGCGGTGCAGGCCGCGTACTGGGCCGACAAGTGGGCCGACGAGCAGGGCAAGGGCGGCGAGATCTCCGCGACCGTGGCCAAGGCCGCGAAGATGGGCGACTATCTGCGCTACGCGATGTACGACAAGTACTTCAAGAAGGTCGGCAACTGCGTGGGCGCCTCGTCCTGCCCGGCGGGCACCGGCAAGGACGCCTCGCACTATCTGCTCTCCTGGTACTACGCCTGGGGCGGCGCCACCGACACCTCGGCGGGCTGGGCCTGGCGCATCGGCTCCAGCCACGCGCACGGCGGCTACCAGAACCCGATGGCCGCGTACGCCCTGTCCAACTACGCCGACCTGAAGCCCAAGTCGGCGACGGGACAGGCGGACTGGGCCAAGTCGCTTGAGCGGCAGGTCGAGTTCTACCGCTGGCTGCAGTCCAGCGAGGGCGCGATAGCGGGTGGCGCGACCAACAGCTGGGCGGGCCGGTACGCGACGCCGCCGGCCGGCAAGTCGACCTTCTACGGCATGTACTACGACCAGCAGCCCGTCTACCACGACCCGCCGTCCAACCAGTGGTTCGGCTTCCAGGCGTGGTCGATGGAGCGGGTGGCCGAGTACTACCAGCAGACGGGGAACGCGGGCGCGAAGGCCGTCCTCGACAAGTGGGTCGACTGGGCGCTGTCGGAGACGACGGTCAACCCGGACGGCACGTTCCGCATCCCGTCGACGCTTCAGTGGTCGGGGCAGCCCGACACCTGGAACGCCTCAAGTCCGGGCGCCAACAACGGACTTCATGTCACCGTCGCCGACTACACCAACGACGTCGGCGTGGCGGCCGCGTACGCCAAGACCCTGACGTACTACGCCGACCGCTCCGGTGACACGGCTGCCGCGACGACGGCGAAGGCGTTGCTGGACGGCATGTGGGACAACTACCAGGACGATCTCGGTATCGCCGTCCCGGAGACCCGCGCCGACTACAACCGATTCGGCGATCCGGTCTACATCCCGAGCGGCTGGACCGGCACCATGCCGAACGGTGACGCGATCAACTCGTCGTCGACCTTCGAGTCGATCCGGTCGTTCTACGAGGACGATCCGGCGTGGTCGAAGATCGAGGCGTATCTCGCGGGCGGGGCGGCGCCGTCGTTCACGTATCACCGGTTCTGGGCCCAGGCGGACATCGCGTTGGCCATGGGTTCGTATGCGGAGCTTCTCGAATAGTCCCCGCCGGGCGCTCCGCGGGTTGGGCCGTGTTTCGACTGCGGGTCCGTTGTGGCTGGTCGCGCAGTTCCCCGCGCCCCTGAAGGGGCGCTCCCGTGCACGGCGTCTCCCCGGAACCGCCTGAAGGCTCCGCGTGCGTGGTCCCGTCACCTGACGGCGGGACCGGTCAGGCGGGCGGCCCCCTCCCGCACTGGGGGTCGCCCGCCCTCCCCCCACATCCCGGAAAGGACGCCTCGTGCGAAGAACCCGCATCCTCACGGCCGTACTCGCACTCGCCGCCGGACTGCTCGCCGGCACCCCGTCCGCACTCGCCGCGCCTGCCGCGCAGGACGTGTCGATCAGTGCCGACACCTACACCTGGAAGAACGCCCGTATCGACGGCGGCGGTTTCGTCCCCGGCATCGTGTTCAACCGCAAGGAGAAGAACCTCGCCTACGCCCGTACCGACATCGGCGGAGCCTACCGGTGGCAGCAGGCGTCGAAGACCTGGACGCCGCTGCTGGACTCGGTCGGGTGGGACGACTGGGGGCACACCGGTGTGGTGAGCCTGGCGTCGGACTCCGTGGACCCGGATCGGGTGTACGCGGCGGTCGGGACGTACACCAACAGCTGGGATCCGACGAACGGCGCGGTGATGCGCTCCTCCGACCGGGGCGCGAGCTGGCAGAAGGCGGATCTGCCGTTCAAGCTGGGCGGCAACATGCCGGGGCGCGGCATGGGTGAGCGGCTGGCGGTCGATCCGAACGAGAACAGCGTGCTGTATCTGGGCGCGCCCAGCGGCAAGGGGCTGTGGCGGTCGACGGACTCCGGGGCGAGCTGGTCGCAAGTCACCAACTTCCCCAACGTCGGCAACTACGTGCAGGATCCGAGCGACACCAGCGGGTACGCCAGCGACAACCAGGGGATCGTCTGGGTCACCTTCGACGAGTCCACGGGGACGTCCGGGAACGCGACCAGGACCATCTACGTGGGGGTCGCCGACAAGGACAACGCGGTGTACCGGTCGACGGACGCGGGCGCCACCTGGTCGCGGGTCGCCGGGCAGCCGACGGGATACCTGGCGCACAAGGGTGTCCTGGACTCGGCGAACGGCTATCTGTATCTCGCCTACAGCGACAAGGGCGGGCCGTACGACGGCGGCAAGGGCCAGTTGTGGCGGTACGCGACGGCGACCGGCACCTGGACGAACATCAGCCCGGTCGCCGAGGCCGACACCTACTACGGCTTCGCCGGCCTGACCGTCGACCGGCAGAAGCCCGGCACGGTGATGGCGACGGCGTACAGCTCCTGGTGGCCGGACACCCAGATCTTCCGCTCGACGGACAGCGGCGGGACGTGGACGAAGGCGTGGGACTACACGTCGTATCCCAACCGCGCGAACCGCTACACGATGGACGTCTCTTCGTCGCCGTGGCTGACCTGGGGCGCGAACCCGTCCCCGCCGGAGCAGACGCCGAAGCTGGGGTGGATGACGGAGGCGCTGGAGATCGACCCGTTCGACTCGAACCGGATGATGTACGGGACGGGCGCGACGATCTACGGCACCGAGGACCTGACGAAGTGGGACAGCGGGAGCCAGTTCACCATCAGGCCGATGGTGCAGGGCCTGGAGGAGACGGCCGTCAACGACCTCGCCTCACCGCCCTCGGGCGCGCCGCTGCTCAGCGCGCTGGGTGACATCGGCGGCTTCCGGCACACGGACCTCACCAAGGTGCCGTCGATGATGTTCACCCAGCCGAACTTCACCTCGACGACGAGCCTGGACTACGCCGAGTCCAGCCCCAACACCGTCGTACGGGTAGGCAACCTCGACTCCGGCCCGCACATCGCCTTCTCGACTGACAACGGCGCCAACTGGTTCGCGGGGACCGACCCTTCGGGCGTCAGTGGCGGCGGTACGGTCGCCGCGGCGGCGGACGGCAGCCGGTTCGTGTGGAGCCCGGCCGGTACGGGCGTGCAGTACGCGACCGGGTTCGGCAACTCCTGGCAGGCGTCGAGCGGAATCCCGGCCGGGGCGATCGTCGAGTCGGACCGGGTCGACCCGAAGACCTTCTACGGCTTCAAGTCGGGGAAGTTCTACGTCAGTTCGGACGGCGGGGCGACCTTCACGGCGTCGGCGGCCACCGGGCTGCCGAGCGGGGACAGTGTGCGCTTCAAGGCGCTGCCCGGCGGGAAGGGTGACGTGTGGCTGGCGGGCGGTGCGCCGGACGGGGCGTACGGTCTGTGGCACTCGACGGACGGCGGCGCGAGCTTCACCAAGCTCTCGAACGTCGAGCAGGCCGACGCGATCGGCTTCGGGAAGGCGGCGACAGGCGCGTCGTACCAGACGCTGTACACCAGCGCGAAGATCGCCGGAGTACGCGGTATCTTCCGCTCCACCGACAAGGGCGCGACCTGGACCCGTATCAACGACGACGCCCACCAGTGGGGTTGGACGGGCGCGGCGATCACGGGTGACCCCCGGGTGTACGGGCGGGTTTACGTGGCGACCAACGGGCGTGGTGTCATCTACGGCGAGACGGCCGACGGCGGCACAACGGATCCCGACCCGGATCCCGACCCGGACCCCGACCCCACGCCGACCGGGGCCTGCGCGGTGACGTACGAGGTCACCAACCAGTGGGCGGGCGGTTTCCAGGCCGACGTACAGCTGTCCAACACCGGTTCGAGTGCCTGGAGCGGCTGGTCCCTCGGCTGGTCCTTCGCGGACGGGCAGCGGATCACCCAGGCGTGGAACGCCGAGCACACCCAGTCGGGTTCGGCGGTGACCGCGAAGAACGTCGGCTGGAACGGCAACGTGGCGGCCGGCTCGTCCGTGAGCTTCGGGTTCACGGGAAGCTGGTCGGGGACGAACGCCCAGCCGACAGCGTTCAAGCTGGGTGAGCAGACCTGCACGGTGAGTTGAACTGAACCGGGCGAGCCCGGGGGCGCGTGCGGTTGGTGCGCACGCGCCCCCGGCGCTGTCTACGACAGCTTCCACTCCCCGATCTGGTCCGCGAAGCCGGAGTCCATCCCGAACGTGACGGTGGCGGCCTTCGACGCCTTCGGCACCTCGAACACGATCCAGCCGAGAGCCTTCGCGCCGGGCTTCAGCCGGACGTCCGACGACATCGACGGGCCGGCCGTGATGTCGGCGAGCACGGTCCCGAACTGCTGGCCCTGGTCGTCGGCCATCTTCGCCCCGTTCACGGGGGTGTCGGAGTAGACCTTGGTGCCGGTGTTGACCAGCTGGAACTGCACGCCGATCCACCGGTTGCCGGACTCCGGCGCGAAGAACTCGTCGCTGGACTTGGCGGTCTCGACGACCTTCACGACGGTGACGTCGAGTCCGCTGCCGGCCTCCATGCCCTTGAGCGCCAACGTGTCCCCGACCTTGGCGACCTCGGGCGCGGCACTGCTCTCCTCGGCGGCGGCCTCCTTCTCGGCGCCGCCCTCCGCCGCGGCGGAGGCCTTCGCCTTCGGCTTGTCGACGACCTCGTCGCCGGAGCCGGAACCACAGGCCGTCAGGCCGAGCGCGGCGGCGGCGACGGCCGCGGTGGCGGCGAGACGTATGCGGGTGTGGTGGACCATGTTCTCCCCAGGTTTCGGCGGTACGCATGTGAAGGACCCGTGAAGAACCTGCATGGTTGTACGACTCATCGAAAAATTCCGGGGACAAGAAGCAACCCGGCAGCCCGATGTGACGTCAGGGCTGCCGGGCCGGGCGGGTGGTCGTCCGCGCTCAGGGCGTGAAGATGCTCGGCCGAGGTGCCGTGGCCATCCCGTTGCCGATGAAGAAGCTCGGGTGCGGGGGCTGGTTGTAGGCGGTGTTCTGCCAGGCCAGGGCCGTGCGGTACATCGGGTCGTGCAGGAGGGTCGTGATCTTGCTGTTCGTCTCGTGCGGGGTCGAGTAGATCCGGAGCGCCGTGTTGCCGCCGGTGCGCCAGATGACCTCCTCGCGCCAGTCGCCGAGGATGTCGCCGGAGAGCACGGGCGTCGCCTTGGTGCCGTTGTTGGAGGAGACGCCGGAGCCGGTGAGGAGACGGGTGTCGCCGGACGTGCCGTACTTGTCGATGCGGGTGCCGTCGAGGAGTTCACGGACGGGGTCGCCGTCCCACCAGGACAGGAAGTTGATACTGGACGGCTCCCGGCCGAGCGAGCCGCCGGTCGCCGAGCGCAGGGTCGTGTCGGAGGCGGACCACGCCTCGGCACCCGGGCTGCCGGCGTAGACGTCGCCCGCGACACCGCGGCCGTTGTCGGCGCCTGACGCCGTCTGCCAAAGGATCTGGCCGGTGCGCGCGTCGGCCATCCAGGAGCCGGGCTTGCTGGTGTCCTCCGAGACCTTGAAGTACTCCAGGCCCGCCCGGGACGGGTTGAGATCGCCGACGTGGCCGGCGTCGCCGTGCCCGAGCTTGGTGGTCCACAGCCCCCAGCCGTTGTCGTCCACGGTCATGGCGCCGTACACGATCTCGTCCTTGCCGTCGGCGTCGACGTCGGCGACGGACAGGCTGTGGTTGCCCTGACCGTCGTAGCCCTGCCCCGCGTTGGTGGAGGAGTTGGTGTCGAAGGTCCAGCGGCGGGTGAACTGGCCGCCTCGCCAGTCCCAGGCGGCGATCACCGTGCGGGTGTAGTAGCCGCGGGCCATGACGAGGGAGGGGCGGGCGCCGTCCAGGTAGGCCGTGCCGGCCAGGAAGCGGTCGACCCGGTTGCCGTAGGAGTCGCCCCAGGACGACACGGAGCCGCGCGCCGGGACGTAGTCGACCGTCCCCATCGCCTTGCCGGTCTGCCCGTCGAACATCGTCAGGTACTCGGGGCCGGTCAGGATGTACCCGCTCGAATTGCGGTGGTCGGCCGACGAACTGCCGATCACCGCGCCGGTGCCGTCCCGGGTACCGTCGGCCGTCTTCATGGCGACCTCGGCCTTGCCGTCACCGTCGTAGTCGTACACCTGGAACTGCGTGTAGTGCGCGCCTGAGCGGATGTTGCGGCCGAGGTCGATCCGCCACAGCCGGGTGCCGTCGAGCTTGATGCCGTCGATGAACGTGTTGCCGGTGTAGCCGGACTGGGAGTTGTCCTTGGCGTTGGTGGGCTGCCACTTGAGGACGATGTCGAGGGCACCGTCGCCGTCGAGGTCCCCGACCGAGGCGTCGTTGGCCTCGTAGGTGTACGCCACTGCGTCGGGCGTCGTCCCGCCGGCGGGCGGGCTGATCGGGACGTCCTTGTAGCCCGTGCGGAACTGGACGGCGTGCACGGAGTCGGCCTGCTCCGCGCCGCCCACGACCGCGCGGATCGTGTAGTCGGCCTGTGCGGGGGCGCCGGAGTGGAAGTAGTTCGTGGAGCCGGTGATCGGGGTCGAGTTGACCTTCGTACCGGCCCGGTAGACGTTGAAGGAGACGTCGTTCGGGTCGGTGCCGAGCCAGCGCCAGCTGACCAGGTTGCCGCTGGAGGTGTGGACGCTCACCACGCCCCGGTCGAGTGCCTCGACCTGGCGCGCGGTGGCCGCCTCCGCCGTACCGACGCCGTTCAGAGTGGTGAGCCCGGCGGCGACCAGGGCGGCCGTGGCGAGCGTCGCGGAGAGGGCGGCGCGGCGTCTGCGGTGCTTGCGCGGGTGCTGCACGTGACGTACCTCCTCGGGAGGACGGACGGATTCCGTTCCCTCAGTCGCCGCCGTGCGCACGGAAGTTGCCGTATCTCTCGGCCAGTTCGGCCACCGTCCGGGCGATCCGCTCGCGCAGTTCGGGCGGTTCGAGCACCTCGATGCCGGTGCCCAGGCGCAGGAACTCGGCGTGGGCGTGGTCGACGGACTCGATGGGGACGGTGGCCGTCGTCCAACCGTCGTTGTGCGTACGGTGGCCGGTCGCGCGGTCGAGGGTCACGCCGGGGGCCAGCCGTACGACCGCCTCGTGGCGGTACAGGCGGTCGTGGAAGTCGCGCTGGTACGCGCTCCAGTACGCGGTGAGATCGAAGTCGTGGGGGTGCGTGAACTCCTCGTCGGCGGGCGTGAGTCGGAGGATCTGGTCGACGCGGTAGGTGCGCGGGCCGGGACCCGCGACGACGTACCAGCGGCCCGCCTTGAGGACGAGGCCGTACGGCTCCAGGCGACGCTCCACGTCGGTGGGTTCACGCCAGCGGCGGTACAGGACGTGCAGGACTCGGCTGTTCCAGACCGCTTCGGCGACCGCCGGGAGGTACGGGATCTCGTCGCCGTCGGCGTACCAGCCGGGTGCGTCGAGGTGGAAGCGGCCGCTGATCCGGTCGGCGTGGCCGCGCAGCTCCGGTGGCAGGGCGGCGCGGACCTTGAGCTGGGCGGCGGCCAGGACGGAGCCGAGGCCGAGCTGGTCGGCCGGGCCGGGGGCGCCGGCGAGGAAGAGGGCCTCGGCCTCGTCGGCGTTGAGTCCGGTGAGGCGGGTGCGGTAGCCGTCGAGGAGGCGGTAGCCACCGGCGTGCCCCGCGTCGCCGTAGAGCGGGACGCCGGCCGCGCCCAGCGCCTCCACGTCCCGGTACACCGTGCGCACCGACACCTCCAGCTCCTCGGCCAGCTGGGCGGCGGTCATCCGGCCGCGGGTCTGGAGCAGCAGGAGGATCGAGACGAGTCGGCTGGACTTCACTGCCACAGGATGTCAGTGAAGCGGCCATAGCGTCGCGTCATGGCCCTCACCGAGACACCGGCCTTCGCCGAGAAACTGCTGACCGTACCGCCGCCGATCGAGGTGGATGGACGGTGGATCAAGCGCTACCACGTCACCGCCGACCCCACGGGCATCGCGCCCGAGGTGGAGAAGGCGGCGTACGCGATCCTGCCGGAGCTGCTGCCGGAGCCGGACGGCACGCCTCCGGCGACGTTCGTCGTGCTGCACCGGGGCGGGGACGACGGCGCCTATCTGAACGCCTACAGCTGGGTGTGGGACAACGTCCTGCATTTCAAGGGCGCCTCGGCGGGCCAGCCGGTGCTGGGCTGCCCGGATCGCGACCCGACGCACTTCATCACCCCCGACCTGCCGTGGATCGGCTGCGTCTGGGAACTCCCGCCGATCCTGCACGAGCGGGACGCCTGGGTACGGCACCTCCTCGCACCCGAAGTCCCGGACCTGACGGCCTACTTGGCCGATTCCCTGCCCGAAGGAACCACTGGAGACCGCACATGAGCAGCCCGCACGACTTCGACTTCTTCCACGGCGACTGGCAGGTCCGCAACCGCCGCCGCACCGACTTCCTCGACCCCGACAGCGGCTGGGAGGAGTTCCCGGCGACCAGCCGCTGCCGGCCGCTGTTCGACGGGGCCGCGAACCTCGACGAGATCGACATGCCGCACCTGTCGGCGAAGGGCGCCACGCTGCGGCTCTTCGACCGGCAGACCGAGCGGTGGTCGCTGAACTGGTCCTCCAGCGTCAGCGGCACGCTGTTCCCGCCGGTCTTCGGCCGCTTCGAGGGCGAGCGCGGGGAGTTCTACGGCGACGACACCCACGATGGAAAGGATGTCCGGGTGAGGTTCGTCTGGTCGGGTGTCTCCGCGACGTCGGCCCGCTGGGAGCAGGCGTTCTCCGTCGACGACGGGCAGACCTGGCTGACGAACTGGATCATGGAGTTCACTCGGGCTTCAGAAACGCACGGAGGCTGAACACCGGGTCCGGCCGGGGCCGGTCCTGGTCCGGGAGTTTCGCGAGGCGGGCGGCGAAGCCGTCGGCGAGAGCCCCGCCGGGCGGCACGCTGACGAACCAGCCCCGGCGCACGTCGGCGACGGTGCGACGAGGGCTGCGCCCCTGGCCGTGCCCCGTGAAGCGGGCCTGGCCGGCCGGGACCAGGCCGTGGGCGAGGGCGTACGACTCCACGAGTGCGGCCTCGTCCCGGGCCGGGCGGCGCGGACGGGAGGCCATGACGGCATCGATGTCACTGCCGACGTTGTGTGCGGCGGCCTTGTCGACGGTGGTGACATACACCCCGCCGGGCCGCAGCACGCGAGCGCACTCACCGACGATGGTCCGCACGTCCTGCTCGGTCCAAGCCAGATGCAGCAGCCACACGCTGCTGACGGCATCGAACCGGCCGCCCCCGAACGGCAGCCGGCGGCTGTCGGCGAGCACGACCGAGCCGGGGAGGCGGGCCGCGGCCTGCCGGGCCATGCCGGGCGCGAGGTCGACGCCGGTCACGCTCAGGTCGTCGCGCGCGGCGAGCCGCCGGGTGACGATGCCGGTGCCGCAGGCCACGTCGAGCAGGCGCCGCGTCCCGGTCGGCAGGAGTCCGAGCACCGCCTCCGCCGCGGCCGCCGCCCTGGGCTCGCCGCCGCGCGAGTTGTCGTACCGCTCCGCTTCCTTGTCGTAGTCCAGCACACCCTTCAGTCTGCCCCGTGGCCAGGGGCGAGATCCTCGATCCTGCGGGCGAGCGCGAAGTCCCGCTCGGTCACGGCGCCCACGGTGTGGGTGTTCACGGTGAGGGAGATCGTGTTGTAGCCCAGGGTGAGGTCGCTGTGGTGGTCGAGCTCCTCCTGGACCTGGGCGATGTGCACGACCATCGCCGTGGCCGCGAAGTGCGAGGGGAGCCGGTAGGAGCGGGCGATCCGGTCGCCGTCCAGCGACCAGCCGGGCAGTTCCGCGAGCCGGTCCTCGATCTCCTTCTGCGACAGCGGTTCGAGGGGCATGACCTCGCTCCTTCCTGAACGGGCGGCTTCGTCTTCAGACTGCCACAGCCCGGGCGCGGCGGCCCTGGTCGGACGGGTGACCGGCGGATCAGCGGCGGACGTGCGCCAGACAGCCACCCGCCCGGGCGCCGTACACGGCCTCTCCCACCAGGGACGACCTCCAGGGATCAGTCATTCCACGCGCTCCTCGACTACGGTCGTACACATGGCCATCGTCCCGTCCGCAGACGCCACGCCCGCCGCCGTCCCCGCCGACCGGGGCGTGGGTCCGCTGCTGCGGGCCTGGCGGGAACAACGGCGGGTCAGCCAGCTGGAGTTGGCGCTGCGGGCCGACTCCTCGGCAAGGCACATCAGCTTCATCGAGACGGGGCGCTCCCGGCCGAGCGAGGAGATGGTGCTGCGGCTGGCCGAGCACCTGGACGTGCCGGTACGGGAGCGCAACGCGCTGCTGCTGGCCGCCGGCTACGCCCCGCACTATCCGGAGACCCCGCTGGACGACCCGGCGCTGGACGCGCTGCGAGCGGGCATGGAACAGCTCATCCAGGGCTACGAGCCCTACCCGGCCCTCGTCGTCGACGCGATGTACGACGTCCAGGCTGCCAACCGGGGCATCCTGATGCTGCTCGACGGCATCCCCGAGCACCTCCTCGTGCCTCCGCTGAACGCGATGCGCCTGACCCTGCACCCGGAGGGCCTCGCCCCGCGCATCCGCAACCTGCGCGAGTGGCGCGGCCATCTGCTGGCCCAGATGGACCGGCAGATCGCCCTGCGCCGCTCCGGTCGACTGCGCCGGCTGTACGACGAGGTGGCGGCGTACCCGGTACCCGAGGAGCCGGCCGGGACCGTCGAACCGGCCGCGCCCGTCCCGTACTTCGCGCTGCCGCTGCGGATCGAGCACGAGGGCCGGGTGCTGTCGTTCATCTCCTCCATCTCCACCTTCAACACCCCCATGGACGTGACCGTCGCCGAGCTGGCCATCGAAACCCTGCTCCCGGCCGACCCGGCGACGGTCAAGTACCTTCAGGCGCTGCTGCCCTGAAGGCCCTTCAACGCCACGTACTGCAGCGCGGCGAACCCGGCGACGGTGAGCGCCTGGACCACGGTCCACACCGCGCCCACCGCGGTCGGCGACAGCCACAGCGCGAGTGCGCCACAACTGAGCAGGCTCCAGGCCAGGTTTGCCTCGATCACGGCCCGTACGGGGAGAGCGGCGGGACGCGCACGGGACGCGAGGAGCCCGACGCCGGCGGCGTACACGGCGAGGAAGGCCCCGAGCCGGAGCAGCAGCCCCCCGTCGACTCCGAGCAGCCGCTCCAGCGGCCCGGAGGCGGCGAGGTAGGCGAGCCCGTTCGCCCCGGTCACCACGGCGTCCAGGGCCAGAAAGCGGCGCAGTGCGGTCTGCGGGTCGGAGGTCCGGGCGAGCGCGGCCAGCGAGGTGGCGGACATGGTGAATCACCCTCCGTCGAGGTCGGGTAGCGGTGGGACCCGGGTTCCGGACCGGAGTGCGCCGCCCCGGAACCCGGTGCCCCCACGTTCCCGTAGACCGACGGCGCGGTCGATTACCCCCGAGGTAATACGCCCTGAGGGGCGCGGGGCTGTGTCGATGTGCGGCTCCGCCGCGTCGGCGCGACCAGCCACGACGGACCCGCACCCGGCAGACCACAGTGACCACCCCAATGGATCCCCGCATCAAAGCCTGGCACACTGCTCGACGTACTTCCGGCGCGTAGGGGAGGCGTGGCGTGAGTGAACGGCGGCCCGCGCCCACCGTGGGCCAAGTGGTGCTCGGCAAGCGCCTGCAGGAGCTGCGCGAGGCGGCCGGCCTGGGACGCGACGAAGCCGCACGCGTGCTGCGCGTGGCCCCGGCGACCGTACGCCGGATGGAGACGGCCGAGGTAGCCCTGAAGATCCCGTACGTGCAGGTTCTGCTGGAGACGTACGGCGTGCCGGAGAACGAGGCGAGCGCCTTCGTCACCCTGGCCGAGGAGGCCAACCAGCCCGGTTGGTGGCAGCGCTTCCACGACGTGCTGCCGGACTGGTTCAGCCTGTACGTCAGCCTGGAGGGCGCCGCCCGCATCGTCCGCTCCTACGAGCCGCACTTCGTGCCGGGTCTGCTCCAGACCGAGGACTACGCCCGGGCCGTGCTGGAGGCCGGGACGATAGGGCAGACGGGGCCGGAGTCCATCGAGCGTCATGTGTCGCTGCGCATGGAACGGCAGCGGCTGCTGGAGCGCCCGGACCCGCCGCACCTGTGGGTGATCATGGAGGAGACGGTGCTGCGGCGTCCGGTGAGCGGCCGTGGCGAGGTGATGCGCGGCCAGGTGGACAAGCTCCTGGAGTTCGCCGAGCGCGACCGGGTCACGTTGCAGATCGCCGAGTTCGCCGCCGGCCCGCACCCGGGGACGTACGCGCCCTTCAGCCTGTTCCGGTTCTCCGAGCCCGAACTGCCCGACATGGTCTACACGGAGTATCTGACCGGCGCCCTGTACCTGGACTCCCGCACGGAGGTCGCCACGCATCTGGAGGTCCTCGACCACATGTCGACGGCCGCCGCGTCGGCCGAGCGCACGAAGAAGATCCTGCGGGAGTTCCGCGAAAGCTGCTGAGCCACGAGCCCGCCCGACCCCGAGGAGAGCACACGGCATGACCGGATCCGAGTCCGCGCCCGTCCGTATCGACACCAGCCGTCCGCATCCGGCCCGCGTGTACGACTGGTGGCTGGGCGGCAAGGACAACTACCCGGTGGACGAGGAGCTCGCCCGCAGGATCCTCGCCGTGGACAGCAGCGCGGTGCGCGGGGCGCGCGCCAACCGCCGGTTCATGCACCGGGCCGTCGCCACGGTCGCCGAGGCAGGGGTCCGCCAGTTCCTGGACATCGGTACGGGCATCCCCACCGAACCCAATCTGCACCAGGTGGCACAGGGCGTCGCGCCGGAGGCGAAGGTGGTCTACGCCGACAACGACCCGATCGTCCTGCGCCACGCCCAGGCCCTGCTGCACGGCTCCGCCGAGGGCACCACCGCCTATGTGCACGCGGACGTCCGAGACGTGGACGCGCTGCTCGCCCGGGCCGCCGAGTCCCTCGACTTCGGGGCGCCCGTCGCGTTGTCCCTGGTCGCGCTGACCCACTATCTGGGCGCCGAGCCGGACGGCGACGACGTCTACGGCCTCCTGGCGAAGTACGTGGCCGCGCTGGCCCCCGGCAGCTGTCTGATCCTGTCGCAGGTCACCCCCGATCTGAACCCCGCCGCGATCGACAAGGCCGCCGAGCACTTCCGGCGCAGCGGCACCTCCTTCCACCCCCGCTCGCTCCCCGAGTTCTCCCGCTTCTTCGACGGCCTGGAGCTGCTCGGCCCCGGTGTGATCCCGGTGTCCGGCTGGCGTCCGGGTCCCGAGGACGTGGCGGCCCAGGCGGAGGGCATCGTGCCGGTGTACGCGGGGGTCGCCCGCAAGGTCTGACCCGTACGGGTGCGGTGAAGGGGTGCGCTCCCGCGTGCCGCCCTAGGTTCGTGAACAGGGACCAGGGCAACCAAGGGAGCGCCTGTGACCGACACGGAGATACCGCCCACCCCGCCCGCCGAGCCGCCCCCGGAGCCGGGCGCGGCGCTGCTCAAGGCGGGCAGGTTCTTCCGGCCGGGCACGGCCACGCCCGATCTGCACAGCGTCGCGCTGACCGGCGGGCGCGAGGCGGACGCCTTCTACCGGGACCGCTGGAGCCACGACAAGGTCGTGAACTCCACGCACGGTGTGAACTGCACCGGCTCCTGCCGCTGGAAGGTGTACGTCAAGGACGGCATCATCACCTGGGAGACCCAGCAGACCGACTATCCGAGTGTCGGCCCCGACCGCCCCGAGTACGAGCCCCGCGGCTGCCCGCGCGGCGCCGCCTTCTCCTGGTACACCTACTCCCCCACCCGGGTCCGCTACCCCTACGTCCGCGGGGTGCTCCTGGAGATGTACCGGGAGGCGAAAGAGCGGCTCCGGGACCCGGTCCTGGCCTGGGCGGACGTCCAGAGCGACGCCGAGCGGCGCCGCCGCTACCAGCGGGCACGCGGCAAGGGCGGCCTGGTGCGGGCGAGTTGGGACGAGGCGGTCGAGCTCGTCGCGGCGGCCCACGTCCACACCATCAAGACGTACGGCCCAGACCGCATCGCCGGCTTCTCCCCCATCCCGGCGATGTCGATGGTGTCGCACGCGGCGGGCGCCCGCTTCCACTCGCTGATCGGCGCCCCGATGCTGTCGTTCTACGACTGGTACGCCGACCTGCCCGTCGCCTCCCCGCAGGTCTTCGGCGACCAGACGGACGTGCCGGAGTCGGGCGACTGGTGGGACGCGGCGTATCTGATGATGTGGGGCTCGAACGTCCCGGTGACCCGCACCCCGGACGCCCACTGGATGGCGGAGGCCCGCTACCGGGGCCAGAAGGTCGTGGTCGTCGCCCCCGACTACGCCGACAACGCCAAGTTCGCCGACGAGTGGCTGCACCCGCACCCCGGGACGGACGGCGCGCTGGCCCTCGCGATGGGCCATGTGATCCTCAAGGAGTTCTTCGTCGAACGTGAGACACCGTTCTTCGCGGACTACGTACGGCAGTTCACCGACCTGCCCTTCCTGGTGACCCTGGAGGAACGGAACGGCGCCTACGTCCCCGCGAAGTTCCTGCGCGCCTCGGACCTGGGTCAGGAGGGCGGGAGCGCCGAGTGGAAGACGGTCGTGCTCGACGAGGTGTCGGGCCGCGCGGTCGCCCCGAACGGCTCCCTCGGCTTCCGCTGGTCCGAGTCGGGCCAGGGCAAGTGGAACCTCGAACTCGGCGCGATTAGACCGAAGTTGAGCCTGTACGGCAGTGAGGTAGCCGTAGGTCTCGAGGTGCTGCTGCCGCGCTTCGACACCGAGGGCGGGCCGCACGGGCAGGGGCGCGGGGGCGTCGTAAGGCGTGGCGTCCCGGCGACGAAGCTCGGCGGCGCGAACGGCCCGCTGGTGACGACGGTCTTCGATCTGCTGCTCGCCCAGTACGGGGTGGGGCGGCAGGGGCTGCCGGGCCGCTGGCCGGCGTCGTACGACGATCCGGACGCGCCCGGCACGCCCGCCTGGCAGCAGGCCCACACCTCCGTCCCCACGGCCAAGTGCATACGCATCGCACGGGAGTTCGCGCGGACGGCCGAGCGGTCCAAGGGCCGCTGCATGATTCTGATGGGCGCCGGCACCAACCACTGGTTCCACTCCGAGACGATCTACCGCGCCTTCCTCGCCCTGCTCCAGCTCACCGGCTGCCAGGGCCGCAACGGCGGCGGCTGGGCGCACTACGTCGGCCAGGAGAAGTGCCGCCCGGTGACCGGCTGGGCCACGCTCGCGGCGGCGTCGGACTGGTCGCGGCCGCCACGGCAGATGATCGGCACGGCGTACTGGTTCCTCAACACCGACCAGTGGCGCTACGACGGGTTCACGGCCGACGTGCTCGCCTCGCCGCTCGGCACGGGCCGGTTCCGGGGAATGACGGGCGCGGACTGTCTCGCGCTGTCGGCGCGCACGGGGTGGATGCCGTCGTATCCGACCTTCGACCGCAATCCGCTGGAGCTGGGCGAGGTGTTCGGCGATCCGGTGTCGCGGGTGGTGGCCGAACTGCGCGCGGGCACCCTGAAGTTCGCCTGCGAGGACCCGGACGCGCCGGAGAACTGGCCGCGGGTGCTGACGCTGTGGCGGGCCAACCTGCTCGGCTCGTCGGCGAAGGGAGCCGAGTACTTCACCCGGCATCTGCTGGGCACGCACTCGTCCCTCCAGGCCGAGGAGGCCCCCGAGGACGTCCGGCCGCAGGACGTGGCCTGGCGCGACGAGGCCCCGGAGGGCAAGCTCGACCTGCTGCTGTCGCTGGACTTCCGGCAGACGTCCTCGACGCTGCTGTCGGACGTCGTGCTGCCCGCCGCGACCTGGTACGAGAAGCACGACCTGTCCAGCACGGACATGCACCCCTACGTGCACTCCTTCACCCCGGCCGTGGATCCGCCGTGGCAGGCCCGCACCGACTTCGACACGTTCAAGGCGCTGGCCGAGCGGCTCAGCGAGCTGGCCGTCGACCATCTCGGCGTCCGTAAGGACCTGGTGGCGACGCCGCTCCAGCACGACACCCCGGGCGAGATCGCCCAGCCGGGCGGGGTGGTCCTGGACTGGCGGCGCGGGGAGTGCGACCCGGTCCCCGGCAGGACGATGCCCCAACTGACCGTCGTGGAGCGGGACTACACGGCGATCGGCGCCAAGTTCTCCGCCCTCGGACCGCTGGTCGAGCAGCTCGGCCTGCCCGCGAAAGGCATCACGCTGAAGCCCGACGAGGAGGTCGAGGACCTCCGGCACCTGAACGGCGTGACGGCCGACGGCCGCCCCTTGCTCGACACGGCCGTGAAGGCCGCGAACACCGTCCTCGCCCTGTCCGGCACCACCAACGGCCGCCTCGCCACCCAGGGCTTTCGCACCCTTGAGGCCCGCACCGGGCAGGAGATGGCGCACCTCGCGGCCGAGCACGAGGGCAGGCGGGTCACGTACGCGGACACACAGGCCGCGCCCGTACCGGTGATCACCTCGCCGGAGTGGTCGGGCAGCGAGTCGGGCGGGCGCCGCTACACCGCGTTCACCCTCAACACCGAGCACCTCAAGCCCTGGCACACCCTCACCGGCCGCCAGCACTTCTTCCTGGACCACGACTGGATCCACGAGCTCGGCGAGGCGCTTCCCGTCTACCGGCCGCCGCTGGACATGAACAAGCTGTTCGGCGAGCCGCGGCTCGGCCCGGACGGGCAGCGGGAGGTGACGGTCCGCTATCTCACCCCGCACAACAAGTGGTCCATCCACTCCGAGTACCAGGACAACCTGTTCATGCTGGCCCTCTCCCGCGGCGGCCAGAACATCTGGATGTCCCCGCAGGACGCCGACGCGATCGGCGTCGTCGACAACGACTGGGTGGAGGCTGTCAACCGCAACGGTGTGGTCGCCGCCCGGGCCGTCGTCTCGCACCGGATGCCGGCCGGCACCGTCTACATGCACCACGCGCAGGAACGCACGGTCGCCGTGCCGAAGACCGAGACCACCGGCAGGCGCGGCGGCATCCACAACTCACTCACCCGGCTGATCCTCAAACCATCCCATCTCGTCGGCGGCTACGCCCAGCTCTGCTGGGCGTTCAACTACCTGGGCCCGACGGGCAACCAGCGCGACGAGGTGACGGTGATCCGCCGCCGCAGCCAGGAGGTCGAGTACTGATGCGTCCGATGGCCCAGATCGCGATGGTCATGAACCTCGACAAGTGCATCGGCTGCCACACCTGCTCGGTCACCTGCAAGCAGGCGTGGACCAACCGGCGGGGCATGGAGTACGTCTGGTTCAACAACGTCGAGACCCGCCCCGGCCAGGGCTATCCGCGCCGCTACGAGGACCAGGAGCGCTGGCGCGGCGGCTGGGAGCTGAACCGGCGCGGCGCGCTGAAGCTGAAGGCGGGCGGCCGGTTCCGCAAGCTCGCCGGGATCTTCTCCAACCCCGAACTCCCGGAGATCAAGGACTACTACGAGCCCTGGACGTACGACTACAAGAACCTCACCGACGCCCCGCTCGGTGACGACTTCCCGGTGGCCCGGCCGGTCTCGCAGCTCGACGGCAAGCCGATGAAGATCGAGTGGTCGTCGAACTGGGACGACAACCTCGCGGGCGCGCCCGCCCACGGCGACTTCGACCCGATGGTGGAGCAGACGCGCAGACAGGCCTCGGACAAGGTGCGGTTCGAGTTCGAGCAGACCTTCATGTTCTATCTGCCGCGCATCTGCGAGCACTGCCTCAACCCGTCCTGTGTGGCGTCCTGTCCGTCCGGGGCGATGTACAAGCGGGCGGAGGACGGCATCGTCCTCGTCGACCAGGACAGGTGCCGCGGCTGGCGGATGTGCGTGACGGGATGCCCGTACAAGAAGGTGTACTTCAACCACCGCACCGGCAAGGCGGAGAAGTGCACGATGTGCTATCCGCGGATCGAGGTCGGTCTGCCGACGGTCTGCTCGGAGACCTGTGTGGGCCGGCTCCGCTATCTCGGGGTTGTGCTCTACGACGCCGACAAGGTGACCGCGGCCGCGTCCGTGCGCCGCGAACGGGACCTGTACGAGGCCCAGTTGGGGGTGTTCCTCGACCCAGAGGACCGTGCCGTGCAGCGGGCCGCCGACGAGGCGGGGATCCCGTACGACTGGGTGGAGGCGGCCCGCCGGTCGCCCGTGCACGCGCTGATCAGCAAGTACCGGGTGGCGCTCCCGCTGCATCCGGAGTACCGGACGATGCCGATGGTCTGGTACATCCCGCCGCTCTCCCCGGTGGTGGACGCGCTGAGCGAGACCGGGCACGACGGCGAGGACGCCGGGAACCTGTTCGGGGCGATCGACAGCCTGCGCATTCCGCTGGAGTACCTCGCGGAGATGTTCACGGCCGGTGACATCGGCCCGGTGCGTGCCTCGCTGGAGAAGCTCGCCGCGATGCGCTCCCACATGCGGGCGATCAACCTCGGTGAGGAACCGGATCCCTCGGTGCCGGACGCCGTGGGCATGCGGGCGCGGGAGATCGAGGAGATGTACCGGCTGCTGGCCATCGCCAAGTACGAGGACCGGTACGTGATTCCGACGGCGGCCGTCGCGGACGCGCGGCGCCTGGAGGAGTCGGCGCTCCCGGAGGGGTGCAGCCTCGACTACGACGGCGGGCCCGGGATGGGCGGGGACGGGCCCTTCGGCCAGGACTCGGGCCGCAAGCTGCTGCCGCTCGTACCGGTGGAGAACTTCCACATCCTGCGCCGCCGGCAGACCGCCGACGACGCGGCCGAGACCACCCCCACAGCCGATCCCACAGCCGACCGCGAGGAGGCCTGATGCCGTCCTTCGAGGTGCTCTACCAGGCGGCCGCGCTCTGCCTGACCTACCCCGACGACGACTTCCGCGCCCGGCTTCCACTGCTGCGCGAGGCGGCCCCGCAGTTGCGCGGGTTCACCGACCACGCGGCCGTGACACCGCCGGGCGAGCTGGCCGCGCACTACGTCCAGGTCTTCGACCTGAAGAACCGCCACAGCCTGTATCTGAGCTGGTGGCGCGACGGGGACACCCGGCGGCGCGGCATGTCGCTGGTCCGCTTCAAGGACCTCTACCGCGCCCACGGACTGGAGTTCACCGGCGAGGAACTGCCCGACTTCCTGCCCGCGGTACTGGAGTTCGTGTCCCGCACCGGCAACACCGAACTGCTCCTGGAGCACCGGGACTGCCTGGAGCAGCTCCGCACCCGCCTCACCGACTTCGGCACACCGTACGCGTCGGTCCTGGACGCCGTGTGCGCCACCCTGCCGACCGCACAGACGGGGACGCGCCCATGACCACACTGCTCTGGGGCGTCCTGCCCTATGTCACCTTCGTCCTGCTCGTCGCCGGCCTGTTCTGGCGCCACCGCTACGACCGCTTCGGCTGGACCACCCGCTCGTCCCAGGTGTACGAGTCGAGGCTCCTGAACATCGCCTCGCCCGCCTTCCACTACGGCATCCTCTTCGTGCTGGTCGGCCACGTCATCGGGCTGTTCATCCCCGAGTCCTGGACGGACGCCGTCGGCGTGAGCGAGCGCACCTACCACCTGTTCTCCCTGTACGGCGGTACGGCGGCCGGTCTCGTCACGGTCGGCGGGATCGCGCTGCTGGTCTACCGCCGCCGCACCAGGGCGCCGGTGTTCCGCGCGACGACCGCCAACGACAAGGTGATGTACCTGGTGCTGGTCGCGGCGATCGTGATGGGCATGGTCGCCAAGCTGACCCACGCCTCCGGCGACGGCTACGACTACCGCCGGTCCATCGCCCCCTGGGCCCGCAGCCTGTTCACCCTCACCCCGGACACGGACCTGATGGCGGGCGTGCCGGTCCTCTACCAGATCCACGCGCTGATCGGCATGGCACTGATCGCGCTGGTGCCGTACACCCGGCTGGTGCACATGTTCAGCGCCCCGGTGCAGTACCTCTTCCGGCCGTACGTGGTGTACCGCAGCCGGGACCCCAGGCAGCTGGGGTCCCGGCCGGAGCGGCGGGGTTGGGAGAAGACTGATGTCTAGGCGGCACCGCCCTTCGCGTCCCGGTCCTCGTCGACGATCTCGGCGTCCACCACGTCGTCGTCCTGCGGTGAGGTCTGTTCCGTGCCGGTGCCCGAACCGGCGCCTGCCCCGGCGTCGGCGTCGGTCGGGGTCTGCTGGGTCTGGGCGTACATCGCCTGGCCCATCTTCTGGCTCACGGTGGCGAGTTTCTCGATGCCGGTGCGCAGGGCGTTCGTCTCGGCGTTGTCCGCCAGGAGCTGCTTCAGGTCGGCCGCCGCCGACTCGACCTCCGACCTGGTGTCCGCGGGGACCTTGTCCTCGTTGTCGCGGACGAACTTCTCCGTCTGGTAGACGAGTTGCTCGGCCTGGTTCCTCGTCTCGGCCGCCTCGCGGCGTCGCCGGTCCTCCTCGGCGTACTCCTCGGCCTCCCGCATCATCCGGTCGATGTCGTCCTTCGGGAGGGCCGAGCCGCCCGTCACGGTCATCTTCTGTTCGCGGCCGGTCGCCATGTCCTTCGCGGAGACGTGCATGATCCCGTTGGCGTCGATGTCGAAGGCGACCTCGATCTGCGGGACACCGCGCGGGGCGGGCGGCAGACCGGTGAGGTCGAAGACGCCGAGCTTCTTGTTGTACGCGGCGATCTCGCGTTCGCCCTGGTAGACCTGGATGCCGACGGAGGGCTGGTTGTCGGTGGCGGTAGTGAAGATCTCCGAACGCCGGGTCGGGATCGTCGTGTTGCGTTCGATGAGCTTGGTCATGATGCCGCCCTTGGTCTCGATGCCGAGGGACAGCGGGGTGACGTCGAGCAGGAGGACGTCCTTGACGTCGCCGCGGATGACACCCGCCTGGAGAGCCGCGCCGACGGCCACGACCTCGTCGGGGTTGACGCCCTTGTGCGGGTCCTTGCCGGTGAGTTCCTTCACCAGGTCGGTGACGGCGGGCATCCGGGTGGAGCCGCCGACGAGGATGACGTGGTCGACGGCGGAGAGCTTGATGCCGGCGTCCTTGACGGCCTGGTGGAAGGGGGTCTTGCAGCGGTCGAGGAGATCGGCGGTGAGCTCCTGGAACTGGGCGCGGGTCAGCTTCTCGTCGAGGTGGAGGGGGCCCTCGGCGGAGGCGGTGATGTACGGCAGGTTGATCGTGGTCTCGGAGGAGCTGGACAGCTCGATCTTGGCCTTCTCGGCGCCTTCGCGGAGCCGTTGCAGCGCCATCTTGTCGTTGCCGAGGTCGATGCCGTTCTGGCCCTTGAACTTCTTCACCAGGTGTTCGACGACCCGCTGGTCCCAGTCGTCGCCGCCGAGGTGCGTGTCGCCGTTGGTGGCCTTGACCTCGATGACGCCGTCGCCGATCTCCAGCAGCGAGACGTCGAAGGTGCCGCCGCCGAGGTCGAAGACGAGCACCGTCTGTTCCTCGCCCCGGTCGAGGCCGTAGGCGAGCGCGGCGGCCGTGGGCTCGTTGATGATCCGCAGCACCTTCAGGCCCGCGATCTCCCCGGCCTCCTTGGTGGCCTGCCGCTGGGAGTCGTCGAAGTACGCCGGGACGGTGATCACCGCGTCGGTCACGTCCTCGCCGAGATAAGACTCGGCGTCCCGCTTCAGCTTCTGCAGCACCCGGGCGGACAGTTCCTGGGCCCGGTAGCGGGTGCCGTCGATGTCGCCCTGGTCCGGGAAGCGCCAGCTCCCGTCGCCCATGTGCCGCTTCACGGAACGGGCGGTGCGCTCGATGTTCGTCACCGCCTGCCGTTTGGCCACCTCCCCCACGAGCACTTCGCCGTTCTTGGCGAAGGCCACGACCGACGGTGTGGTCCTGGCCCCCTCCGCATTGGCGACGACAGTGGGTTCGCCGCCCTCCAGGACGGCGACCACCGAGTTCGTGGTCCCGAGATCGATCCCGACCGCGCGTGCCATCGCTGTCCCCTTCCGCCAGGGCGCCCCTTGAACTCCAGCACAAAACTTGAGCGGGTTCTTGTCAATGGGACGGGTGACCGGGAGGCCTGGAGCCAAACGGCCGGCTGAGCGGCCGCTCAGCCGGCGAAGGACGAGGTGGGCCGGGCCTGAAGGGCCGCGCCCACCTCAGGGGCGCGGGGAACCGCGCGACAAGCCACGACGGCGCAGCGCACGCCACACAGCCCTTTCCCGGCACCCCCCATATGCGCCCCGCTAGGCCAACTTCGCCGACAACGTGATCGTCGTCCCCGTCAACGCCTGACTCACCGGGCAGTTCTTCTTCGCATCCTCCGCCGCGGCGGCGAATCCCTCCTCGTCGAGCCCCGGCACCGTCCCCTCCACCGTGAGGTGGATCCCGGTGATCCCCTCCCCCGGCTGGAAGCTCACGTCGGCCGAGGTGAGAAGCTTGGTGGGCGGCGTCCCGGCACCCGCCAGGGCGTGCGACAGCGCCATGGAGAAGCAGCTGGAGTGCGCGGCGGCGATCAGTTCCTCGGGGCTGGTCTTGCCGTTCGCGTCCTGGGAGCGCGAGGCCCACGTGACCGGCTGCGCGGCGATGGCACCAGAGGAGTCGAAGTTGACGACACCGTTGCCCTCGAGCAGGTTGCCTTCCCAGACGGTGTGTGCGGAGCGCGTGGTAGCCACGGTTCTTCCTTTCGCGTGGGGGCCCGTTTCCTGGGCCCGTGCCCCCATCCGATCACACTCCGGCCCACCGCACCCGGAAGACCGGCCTACGGGGGGTGAACGGCAGGCGACGGCTTGTCAGGCGGCCCGCTCCTCCGGCTCGGGCTCCAAGGGGACCTGAGGTCCGTTCGCTTCCCGCAGCCAGCGGCGCAGTACGCGGTGCACGTGCTCGGCGCCCACGAGGTCCTCGCCTTCGCCGACCGGCACGGAGAAGGCGAGCGGCGACATCAGGAACGGCTCGCCCTGCGCCCCGCCGAGTCCGCCGTGCGAGCCGATCTGCTCCTCGAAGGCGAGCACCTCGCCGCCCTCGTCGGGGTCGTACGCGGAGTTGACCATGATGTCGGCGGTGTTCGGGAAGGTGTGCGTACGACGCACCGCGTCGGCGGCGCCGGGCCCGAACACCTTCAACGGGCCCGGATCCTCGTCGAGTCGGTCCAGTGGGATCTCGGCGCCGTACGCGCCGAGCACGACCCCGCCGTGTTCCTCGCTGCGGACGAGCAGGAAACCGACGCCGGGGTGGTTGGCGAGGGTGGTCAGCAGGGCCGGGTGGCGGGCGTCGATCTCCTCCTTGGTCATCCGGTGCGGCACGTCCGGGAAGGAGACCAGGCCGAGATTGCCGGACGCGAGCACGATCGGCTCCGAGCGACGGGAGGGCCGACGCTGTTCGCCGCCCTCCTCGACGGGCCGGCGCAGGGCGGCGCGCACGGCCGCGCGGGCCTCGGCGCCACTGTGGGTGCGCCGCGCCCTGCGCGGCACGGGCAGCCCGCAGCCGGCCCGCACCAGGTCGCCGAGGCCGAGCCCGTACCGGGACCGGAAGGTCTCCCCGGGGCTCTGGCCGTGGTCCGACAGCACGACGATCCGGTACGGCCGCGGCGCGTGCTCGGCGACGTTCTCGATCAACGCGAGGGACCGGTCGAGGCGGGCGAGGACCTTCTCGGCATCACGGCTGCCGGGCCCGGAGTGGTGCGCGACCTCGTCGTACGCCACGAGGTCGGCGTAGACGGCGGTGCGGCCGGCGAGCATGTCGCCCATCACCGCGGCGACGACGACGTCCCGTTCGACGACGGTCGCGAACGCCCGGATGAGCGGGTAGAGGCCGCCGCGGGCGACACGCGGGCGGGCCTTGCGGGCGCGGGCCCGGGTGGACTGGCCGATCTCGCGGCCGACCTCGGCGACGAAGGACAGGGCGGTGCGCACGGCGTTGGCCGGGTCGGAGAAGTAGGCGAAGTAGCCCGCGCGGGAGCGGTTCTCGCGGCCGCGCCGTCGGGTGGCGATGGACAGCACGAGGGCCTGCTCGTCGGCGCCGCCGCTGAAGAGGTTGCCGCGGCTTGCGCCGTCGGCGGCCAGGAGTCCGCCGTCGCCGGTGCGGTCGATGGCACGGCGCTGGAGTTCGGCGGCGTTGGCGGGGCGGTTGCAGACCATCACCTCGCGGCCGGCCTTCTCGTACCAGCGGAAGGCGGGGACGTCGTGGTTGCTGCCGTGCAGGATGCCGAGCTGGCTGGCGCCGGTCTGGCTGGACCAGTCGGTGCGCCAGGGGGTGAGCCGGTGGGTGGGGCGGGCGGGGTGAGCGGGGTCTGCGGTGCCCTCTCCCAGCCAGCGGGCGACGGTGGGCATCAGGTCCTTGCCGACGGCGGCGAGGAGGACGTCGTGGCCGACGCCGTCGAGCTGGACGAAGACGGTGCCGGGGCTGGACGGGCCGGGTGGCAGGGCTCTGCGGCGACGGTCGGCGAGGCGGTACAGCCGGCGTCGGTAGGCGTCGTCGTCCCGTACGGCCAGGGCGGCGCCGGTGGCGGAGGCGACGGCGGACATCACCGCGGCGACGATGACGGCGGTCTCGGGGGCGGCCTCGCTGTCGCCCGAGGGGACGAGGCGCAGGGCGAGAATGAGCAGGGAGCCGTTGAGGAAGAACACCAGCAGGCCCAGCACCAGGGCGGGCACGAGGAGCAGGAGCCGGACGAGAAGGGGCCAGGCGAGGGCGGACAGCAGGCCGAAGGCGCCGGCGCCGAGGGCGGCGGTGATGGCGATGCTGGTGGCGCTGTCGCCGTCGGCCGACTGGAGCTGGAAGTCGGGGAGGATGCCGGCGAGCACGAGCATGGTGACGGTGGAGACCGCCCACACGGTGACGCTCCGCCCTACCTGACTCGCGATCCGTCGCCAGCGCACGGCCCACCTCCCGGCCCCATTGTCTCGCCCCCGCCGCCCCTACCCGTCCCATCCCTGAGGGCTGCGCCCCCCAGGCCCCCGCCATCGGCCCTCCGGGCCTCGTCCTCAAACGCCGGACGGGCTGAAAGACCTCAAGGAGCGCGGGGAACTGCGCGCCCGGCCACGACGGCGCCGCAGACGCCGTACGACCTTTCACGGCACCCCACGCGGAGCGTTCAACGGCCGTCGTAGCCCGCCGTCGGCATCGACAGTCTCCGGTGCACCCGTGCCTTCATCTGCGCGTCGTACAAGGGCTCGGCGCGCCCAACGATCTCCACCCGCACCCCCCGTCGCACGCACTCAGCGGTGAACTCCTCGACGGAGGACAGCGCGCTCTCCAGCACTCTCCGGCTGGGTGCCACGAACAGGTCGAGGCCGGGGCGGACGCCCTCCCACAGGACGGTGTGGTCCGCGCGCAACCGGCGCACGAGCAGTTCTCGCGCGACGACGTACCCGTGTTCGGCGGCCCAGCGCGCGCACATCGCGTGCTGGCTGCGGGAGTCCACCAGGAAGGGGTCGGCGTCCAGCTGTTCGAGCGGCGTAAGACTGGCGATGGCCGTCACGCGCACTATGGATGACCCCATGGCGTCCCCCTCACCTCCGGGTTTCGCCGCCGACCCTACTCCAGCCCGTACGCTTCGGGGAGTCGCGCGAAGGAGGCAAAGAGGGTGGCCGTGGAGATCACGTGGTGGGGTCACGCCACCTGCACGGTCGAGGATTCGAACGTGCGCCTGCTGACCGACCCCTTGTTCGCGCGCCGGCTCGCGCACCTGCGCCGCCGCCGTGGCGCGCTGCCGCCGCCGGGCGCCTGGCGCGCGGACGTCGCCGTCGTCTCCCATCTGCACGCCGACCATCTGCATGTTCCGTCCCTGGCCAGGCTGGAGCGGGGCACCCGCCTGCTGGTGCCCCGGGGCGCGCTCCGGGCGGTGCCGGGGCTGCGCCGGCTCGCGCATCTCCAGGTGAGCGAGATGACGCCGGGGGACGTGACGACGGTAGGCGATCTGTCCGTTCGGGCCGTTCCGGCCCGGCACGACGGACGGCGGCTGCCGGTCGGCCCGCGCCGCTCGCCCGCCCTCGGCTATGTCATCGAGGGCGAGGCACGGACGTACTTCGCCGGGGACACCGGGCTGTTCGACACGATGGCGAAGGAGGTCGGGCCGGTCGACGTGGCGTTGCTGCCGGTCGGTGGCTGGGGGCCGTATCTCGGGGAAGGCCATCTGGACGCGGGGCGCGCGGCCGAGGCACTGACCCGGCTCGCGCCGCGCAGTGCGGTGCCGGTGCACTACGGCACGTACTGGCCGATCGGTATGGACGCCGTGCGCCCCCATGAATTCCATGCGCCCGGCGAGGAGTTCGTGCGGCTCGCGGCGGCGCGTGCCCCCAGCGTGTCGGTGCACCGGCTCGCGCACGGGGAGCGCGTGCGCCCGGAGGTGACCCGGTGACGGTGCTGGCCGCCACCACGACGGTGGTGCCGACCGCGTCGACGCAGCAGGCGATCGGCTATCCGTCGCTGTTCCTGCTGGTGCTGATCGGGGCGCTGGTGCCGGTGGTCCCGACGGGTGCGCTGGTGAGTTCGGCGGCGGTGGTGGCGTTTCACCAGACGGCGCCGTTCTCGCTGGCGCTGGTGTTCGTGACGGCGTCGACGGCCGCGTTCCTGGGGGACGTGACGTTGTACTGGCTGGGGCGGCGTGGGATGGGCTCGAAGAACGGGTCGCGCTGGCTGGAGGCGATCCGTTCGCGGGCGCCGGAGGAGCGGCTCGCGCAGGCGCAGGAGAAGCTCGCCGCGCACGGGGTGGCCGTGCTGGTGTTGTCACGGCTGGTGCCGGCGGGGCGGTTGCCGGTGATGTTGGCCTGTCTGCTGGCCAAGTGGCCCATGCGGAGGTTTGCGCGGGGAAACCTGCCGGCGTGCCTCGCGTGGGCGGTGACGTATCAGTTGATCGGGATTCTCGGGGGGTCGCTGTTCGACGAGCCGTGGGAGGGAGTTGTGGCGGCGATTGCGTTGACGCTGGTCATCAGCGTGGCGCCCAGTGTGTGGAAACGGGTTCGATCTGCCAGGTGATGGTTCATCGCGGGGTGCGGGTCGTATGTGGTTGCTCGCGCAGTTCCCCGCGCCCCTGGGTGGGTCCACTCGCCCCTGATGGGTCGAGCACCCTCGACCCACCCACCGGAAGATCCCACAAGTCCTCCCGCGCCAATCCCGCCTTCCCCCATGCCGCCCTCACGCGCGTGAGCGGTTCCAGGACCGGCTCCGCCGACAGCACGAACGTGGCCCAGTGCATCGGGGCCATCCGCCGGGCGCCGAGGTCCTGGGCGGCGCGGACCGCCTCCTCCGGGTCGCAGTGCACGTCGCTGAGCCACCAGCGGGGGTCGTAGGCGCCGATGGGGAGCAGGGCGAGGTCGATGCCGGGGTAGCGCTCGCCGATGCGGGTGAACCAGTGGCCGTAGCCGGTGTCGCCCGCGAAGTGGACACGCTGTCCGTCGGGGGCGGTGAGGACCCAGCCGCCCCACAGGCTGCGGCAGGTGTCGGTGAGGGTGCGCTTGGACCAGTGGTGGGCGGGGACGAAGTCGAAGCGGACGCCGGACAGTTCGGCCGCCTCCCACCAGTCCAGCTCGGTGACCTGGTTGAACCGGCGGCGACGGAACCAGGGGGCGAGGCCGGCCGGTACGAACACGGGGGTGTGGCGCGGGAGTCTGCGCAGCGTGGGGGCGTCCAGATGGTCGTAGTGGTTGTGGCTGATGACGACCGCGTCGACGCGCGGCAGGGCGCTCCAGGCGACGCCGACGGGGGTGACGCGGGCCGGGGTGCCGAGGATGCGACGGGACCAGACGGGGTCGGTGAGGACGGTCAGTCCGCCGATCTGGACGACCCAACTGGCGTGCCCCGCCCAGGAGACGGCGACCGTTCGGGCGTCCACCCGGGGTACGGGGCCAGGCTCGAAGGGCAGGCGCGGGATGTCGGCGAGGCCCTCCGGGCCTGGGCGCACGGAGCCCTCGCGGGCGAAGCGAGCCAGGGTCTTGATGCCGGGCAGCGGGGCGGTGAGCCGGTCGTGGAAGGTCCGCGGCCACACCCGGCGTTCGCCCAGCGGGCGGGGTGCGGCGAGCGGCGGGAAGGGGTGCGCGAAGCGGGACGGGGCCGGCGGGGCGCCGGCATCCCGGGTGGGCGTACGCGGCGGGGTCGACGTGGCTGACTCGGACTGCTGCGTCATCGAGGAGGCTCCCATCGCTGAGCTTCGTCACGGAGATCGTCGAAGACCGACTTCAAGTGGATCAACGCGCGGTGCACGTGCGGCAGTTCCAACGGCGAGGGTGAGGTGACGCATTCCGCGCGTTCCTCGTCGGTGCCGGCCAGCAGCGGTCCGGTGGACAGCCGCACGCGCAGCGCGCCGAGGTCGTCGCCGAAGCGGTGCCCGCCGGGTGCGGGCATGCCGAGCCGGACGGCGAGGAAGTCCTCCAGGTCCTGTGCGTCCCCCACGCCGTGCGCGGACAGGCCGGCGCGCAGCGGGCCGAGGTCGATGTACAGGTGCCGCCCGGCCTGCGGGGGTCGCGCCACCGCGCCCGCGCCCACGGCGGCGGTGTGCGCGGCGGCGGCCACGCGCGCGTGCAGGCGTACGGCGGCCGTGATCCGCGCGGTGACCGGTTCGGGCTCCGCCAGGGCGTACCCGGCCGCGAGGGCGACCGGACCGGCGATCCGGGCGCCGAGCGCGGTGAGCACGTCGAGCACGCGCGCGTGGAGGCCGTTCCCGGCGCCGTGGGCGGGGAACCTGGCGACGCCGGCCGGCCAGCCGGGCGGGAGGTGGGCGCCGGACAGGTCGGTGACGACGGTGACCTGGTCGGGCAGCATCTCGGCGGGGCTGAGCAGCACGGTGTCGTGCGGGGCGTGCACGGTGTCTCGCCAGGTCTCGTCGCTGACCAGGTGCAGCCCCTCGTCGGTGGCGGCCTCCAGGGTCTCGTGCAGTGCCTCGGGCGGCGCCACGGTGGCGGTGGGGTCGTCGGCGACGGACAGCACGAGCAGCCGCGGGTCACCGCCCTCGTCCCGGACCCGGCGAACGGTCTCCAGAAGGGCGTACGGATCCGGGACACCCCCGCTCTCGGCCGGTGTCGCCACATGGAAGACGGGTCTGCCCAACAGGCGTGCGTACGGCGCCCACCAGGCCGCGCAGGGCCTGGGCACCAGGACGTCGCCGCCGATCGCGGCGGTCAGCGCGAGCAGCAGGGCGGGCGCCCCGGGAGCGGCCACCACCTGCTCGGGCTCGGTCGGCAGCCCGCGCCGGTCCCAGTAGCCGCACGCGGCCTCCAGAAGTCCGTGGCCGCCGCCGATCGGCTCGCTCTCGGGCCGGCCGGCGGCCGCGGCGAGCACGGCGGCCAGTTCGGGCAGCACGGGCAGCCCGTCGCCCGGCAGCGGTGGACCGTAGCGGACAGGGCCGTGGCCTTCTGGGTCCGTCGGGCGCATCCGTGCCTCCGCGCTGTGCCTGCTGCCTCAGTGAGTACCCATCGTGCGGTCCCCCATGGGCGCCCGCAGGGGTCGCGCCCGTCACAGCGTCGGCGTGCGTCAGTCCTCAGCGGTGGGTGACTTGCGGCGCAGTCGGTACACCGCGCCGCCGGCCGCGCTCGCGATCAGCAAGCCACCGGCGACCAGGGCGGGCACGGAGTCGGTGAAGGTGCCACCCGAGCCGGCCCGCACACCGTGGTGCCCCGCCTCCTCGGCACAGTCCGTCTCGGCCTTGCCGGGGCCGGTCATGCCGGAATGGGAATCGGCGCAGTGCCGGCCACCACCCTCCGTACCGCCACCGCCACCTTCAGTCCCGCGCCGGCCGCCGCCCTCGACACCCTCCAGGCCGCCTTGGCCACCGTCGATGCCGCCCTGGCCGCCGTCCCAGCCGCCCGTGCCGCCGTCCTCACCGCCGCCTTCACCGCCCTCTTCGCCGCCTGCTTCGCCGCCGTCCTTGCCCGCGTCCTTGCCGCCCGTCCCGCCGCCGCTGTCGCGGGCCACCGTGAACGTCGCACTCCATGGCTTGCCCTCCCCTCCGGCCGCCGCAGGACAGGTGCCGTCCACCGTCCAGGCGGAGTCGGATCCGACCGCGTCGGGGTCGCCCTCGAAGTTCTCGGCCGGGGGAACGCGGGCGGTGCCGCGGTAGGCGGGCCCGGCGCTCTTCCCGTCGTTGCCGGAGACGCGCTTCAGCGCGACGGTGCCCTCTTCGAACGCCTGTGAGGTGGCGTCGAGGGTGGCGGGCGCGGCTCCGCCGGCCGGGTCACAGGTGACCGCGACGGTGACGCTGCCGCCCGGGGAGACGCTGACGGGGCTGACCCCGGCGGCCGGTTCCGCGAAGACGGCCGAGGCGGCGAAGCCCAGGACGACACCGGCCAGGGCGGCGACGGACAGGGCGCGGGCGGTGCGGCGCATGGGGTGAGCTCCTTCGGCCGACGGCTGCGGGGGTACGGCGGTCGTGCCCCCGCAGCCATGACAGCCCGCCCGGCGTCCGGGCGCGCGCGGCCGGGCACCATTCGCGGGACGGTGACGCCCGAGCGGGTGACATCACCGAGGCCTCTGCCTGCCCCCGTCCCCGCCCTCTGCCCCCGCCCTCCGTCCCGTCAGTTCAGCAAGGCCGCCAGGTCGCGCTCCAGCCCGCGCCCCCGCCTGCCGACCACTCCGGCGGCGACGTCCGACAGCTTGCGGTTGGTGCCCTGGGAGATGCGGCGCAGCACGCCGAAGGCGGCGTCGGCGTCGCAGCCGAGGACGTGCATGACGATGCCGCACGCCTGGTCGACGACGGGCCGGGAGCGCAAGGCGGTGCCCAGCTGGTCGAGCTCGGTGAGCGCGGCCCGATACGAACGGTCGCGGACCAGGCAGTCGGCGGCGAAGTCACCGAGGGCGTGCACGGGCCCGTGGGCGGCGTCCTCCAGGGCGCCCGGCCGGAAACTGTAGAGACTGAGCGTCACCGTCAGCCCGGAGCGGCGGAACGGCAGCGTGACGCTGGAGCGCACGCCCGAGTCGAGCGCCACGGCGCGGTACTCCGGCCAGCGCTCGTCGCGCAGCAGGTCGGCCGAGCCGACGGGTTCGCCGCGTTCCAGAGCGGCCGGAATGGGTCCGTTCCCGGAGCGGAGCTGTACGGCGACGAGTCCGGCGAGGTCGGGATGGGTGACGGCGGCGGGCCGCTCGGCCGCCGGCTCGGCGACCAGGCTGCTGGCCCCGCAGCAGTCGGAGGTGCAGCGCACGGCCTGTTCGACCAGTTCGGACAACCTGCGCGCCGGAAGGGCGGCTTCGGCCGACTCGCGTGCCCAGTGCTCCACAGGGTGCTGAGCGGGCATCCTCAACTCCTCCTCTCTCCCCGCGCGTTCCCGGACCCGCGCGGGGAAAACAACGGAAGAACAGGCAGAACCGGTTGGGTCCCCGGCGCCCCGCGCCACGTGGTCAGGAGCTAGGTTCGTCCTCATGGCGAAGACCGACGAATTCGGTGAAGAGCTCGCGGATTTCGTGCGCCGCGTCGCGGAGCTCAAGGCGGCGCGGTCCGTGTCCGGAGGGGACCTGCCGACCGTACTGGACGCGGCGATCTTCGAACTCGACCATGTGGCCGACCAGTTGTGGCCGTGGTTCGAGCGGCTGTCGTCGGCCGGGCCGCCCCGTACGACGTCCGCCGACCGCCAGGAACAGCATCTGCTGCGCGCGGTCTTCCAGCGGTTTCCGCTGCCCGTGGCGCTGGTGGACCGGGAGGCGGTGGTGCGTCGGCTGAACTTCGCGGCCACGTCCTTCACCGGGGTCCGCGCGGGCTACGCGACGGGCCGGCCGCTGACCGGGTTCCTCGCCCACGCCGACCGGGCCGCGTTCCGTTCCCAGGCGGCCGCGGTGGCCCGCGGCGAGGGCGACCGCGGCCTCACCGTGCGTCTCCAGCAGCGCCCCTCCGTGCCGGTCCACGCGACCCTGACCGCAGTACGCCCGAGCGGGGAGCCGCACACCACGGTGCTGGTGGTGCTGCAACCCGGCGACCTTGCCGCGACCGGGTCCCCGAGCGCGGCCGAGAGCCCGACGCCCCAGGTCCCCGACCTGACCGAGACCACCCGGCACGCGTCCCTGATGGACGTCCTGGACGAGATGACCACGACCCTGCTGACCGCACCGCGCGGTGACCGTGACGCGGTCCTCAGCCGGGCCGCCCAGGTCCTCCACGGCCGCTTCGCCGACTGGGTGATCGCCGACACGGGCACGGCCGAACTCTCCCGTACGAAGGTCCTGGCCCCCTCGGAGAAGGAGGCGAGCGCCGTCGCGGCCCAGGCCCCGGCCACGTGCCCGCTCGTCATGGAGACGGCCCGCACGGCCTCCCCCACCCTCCAGGTCCGGCCCTCGAACCCGACCGCCTTCGGCCACACCCCGGACGGCGTTCCCGTCCTCGCACAGGCAGACGTCACGTCACTGCTGTGCGTGCCGGTGCTGGTCGGGGATGCCGTACAGGGCGTCCTCACGCTTTTCCGCTGCGGAGCCCGCCTGGCCTTCTCGATGGCGGAGGCCAAGGCGCTGGACACGATGTCCCGCCACGTGTCACTGGCGGCAACAGCAATCCCCTGAGGGGCGCGGGCCTGTGTCGATTCGCGGCTCCGCCGCGTGGGCGCTACCCGGCACCGAGGACCTGCTCCCGCACCCGACTGCAGCACCGGCTGATCAGCCGGGACACATGCATCTGCGAGATCCCCAGCTGCTCCGCGATCCGGCTCTGCGTCATGTCCCCGAAGAACCGCATGTACAGAATCGCCCGCTCACGCTCGGGCAACGCGGCCAGCCGAGGCGCGACCGCCTCACGGTCCACGACCGTGTCCAGCGCGGGATCGGCTGAGCCCAGCGCGTCGCTCAGCGAGTACCCGTCGTCACTGCCGGGCAGCTCCGCGTCCAGTGACAGCGCGGTGAAACTCTCCAGCGCCTCAAGACCGACCTTGACGTCGGCCTCGCTCATGTCCGCGTGCGCGGCGATCTCGGCGACCGTGGGCCGCCGCCCGGAGACGGTCTGGAGGTCCTGGACGGCGAACCGGACACGGTTGCGCAGGTCCTGGACGCGGCGCGGCACGTGCAGCGTCCACATGTGGTCGCGGAAGTGCCGCTTGATCTCGCCGGTGATGGTGGGCACGGCGTAGCTCTCGAAGGCGTTGCCGCGTTCGGGGTCGTAGCGGTCGACGGCCTTGACCAGGCCGAGGGCTGCGACCTGCCGCAGGTCGTCGAAGCTCTCGCCGCGGCTGCGGAACCGTCCGGCGAGGCGGTCGGCCATGGGCAGCCAGGCCTCGACGATCCTCTCGCGGACGGTGTCGCGCTGCTGGCCCTCGGGCAGCGTGGCGAGCTTGCGGAAGTCCTCCGCGGTGTCGGGTGCGTCGTCGTGCGGGTGGTGCTTCGCGCTCACTGAAGTGGGCATTCTGCGTCGCAACTCCCTTGGTTGTGCTCTGGCTTGGACGGTCACCATGGGAGTGCGGGCGTGCACCGGAGCCGGACACACCCGTGGCGGGTGATCCCCGCTCCCACGGACGTGCCTCCTGTCCGAAGCACTGTTTCTTCGCCTGCCCCGGCCCCTCGCCCGCAAACGCCCGTTGAGGTTTTCCACCGGCCCGCAGGGTCACTCGGAGTGGTGCCGCGCAGTCCCCCGGAGCCCAGGAGGTCCCGCACATGAGCACCAAGGTCGCCGACCATGTCCTGCAGCGCCTGCGCGAGTGGGATGTGGAGCACGTCTTCGGCTATCCCGGCGACGGCATCAACGGCCTGCTCGCCGCCTGGGGCCGTGCCGACAACCAGCCTCGTTTCATCCAGTCCCGGCACGAGGAGATGTCCGCGTTCCAGGCGGTCGGTTACGCCAAGTTCAGCGGCCGTCTCGGGGTGTGCGCGGCGACGTCCGGACCGGGTGCGATCCATCTGCTGAACGGTCTGTACGACGCCAAGCTCGACCATGTCCCCGTGCTGGCGATCGTCGGCCAGACGCATCGCACCGCGATGGGCGGCTCGTACCAGCAGGAGGTGGACCTGCACACGCTGTTCAAGGACGTCGCCTCGGACTTCGTGGAGACGGTGACGGTCCCCGAGCAGCTGCCGAACGTCCTGGACCGGGCGATCCGCACCGCGTACGCGCGCCGCGCGCCCACGGCGATCATCATCCCTGGCGACGTCCAGGAGCTCGACTACTCGCCGCCCACGCACGAGTTCAAGATGGTGCCCTCCAGCCTGGACCGCAGCAGCTGGACGGCGATCCCCTCCGACGACTCGATCCACCGGGCGGCCGAGATCCTCAACACCGGTGACAAGGTGGCGATCCTGGTCGGCCAGGGCGCGTCCGGTGCGCGGGCGGAGGTGGAGCGGATCGCCGAACTGCTGGGCGCCGGGGTGGCCAAGGCGCTGCTCGGCAAGGACGCGCTGAGCGACGAACTGCCGTATGTCACCGGTTCGATCGGGCTGCTGGGCACGCGTCCGTCGTACGAGCTCATGCGGGACTGCGACACGCTGCTGACCATCGGATCGTCCTTCCCGTACACGCAGTTCCTGCCGGACTTCGACAAGGCGCGGGGCGTGCAGATCGACATCGACCCGCACATGGTCGGGATGCGCTACCCGTACGAGGTGAATCTCGTCGGCGACGCGAAGGCGACGCTGGAGCGGCTGATCCCGCTGATCAGGTCCGAGGAGCGGGGCCGCGAGTGGTACGACACGGTCTGCGACAACGTGACGCGCTGGCGTGAGGTCATGGAGCGGCGGGCGGACCTGTCGGCCGACCCCATCAACCCGGAGTACGTCGCCCGCTGCCTGGACCCGCTGCTCCCCGAGAACGCGATCGTGTCCTCCGACTCCGGGTCGGCGGCGAACTGGTACGCCCGCCATCTGACGATGCGGCCTGGCATGCGCTCGTCGCTGTCCGGGACGCTGGCGACGATGGGCTGCGGGGTGCCGTACGCGATCGGCGCCAAGTTCGCCCACCCGGACCGCCCGGCCATCGCGCTGGTCGGCGACGGCGCGATGCAGATGAACGGCCTGGCCGAGCTGATCACGGCGGCGAAGTACCAGGACCTGTGGGAGGACCCGCGGCTGGTCGTGGCCGTGTGGAACAACCACGACCTCAACCAGGTCACCTGGGAGATGCGCGCCATGGAGGGCGCCCCGTCCTTCCTGCCGTCCCAGGAGCTCCCGGACGTGCAGTACGCCGCGTTCGCCCGCTCCCTCGGCTTGACCGGCATCCGCGTCGAGAAGCCCGAGGACGTCGAGGCGGGCTGGCGCGCGGGCCTGGAGGCGGACGGTCCCGCGGTGATCGAGTTCCTCACCGACCCCGCCGTACCGCCGATCCCGCCGCATGCCACGTGGGACCAGATGGAGGCCACGGCCTCGTCGATCCTGAAGGGGGACGCGGATCGCGGGTCGATGGTCAGGCAGGGGTTCAAGGCGAAGATGCAGGAGTTCCTGCCGGGGCGGGACAAGAAGGGCGGCTGAGTGTTGAACGACACTGAAGAGTTCAGTTGCGCACGAAACAGTTCAGTGGTCAGTTCAGTAGCGCGGTGAACTGTTCAGTGCCGTACCTACGCAGGCCGGGCAGTTGCGCCGGCATCACCCAGGCGAGACAGCCGGGACTGGCCCAGTTCCTGGCCGAGGGCCCGTTCCTGGAGATCCTCGCGGATGCCGGTGGCGCACACGGCTCTGCCGCCGCCATCTCCCTGTGCCCGACACCCGAAGTCAAGGAGGGGGATCAGAACCGCTTGCCGCGGCCACCGTCGGTTTCCGGGAACGGTCACCCGTCCCGAACGTGCCCTGTCGCTCAGAGGTCGAGGACAAGTCGTGCGCCCTTCGCTCGGGAGCCGTCGCCACCGCGCCTGCGACGACATCTGCTCGGCGACCACGCACCGGGCACTGCGCTCCGCGGTCCCGGGAGCAGCGGCCGTGATCGCGCGCTCCCGCAGCCGCAGCAACGGTGAGCGGGACGACTGATGCCCCCTCGAAGAGAGCCCGGGCCGACAGTCAGTCGCGAGTCCACCGACCGTGCTGCCCATCGCCGGTCGTCGAACTTCTCCGCGCGGATCTGGCTGCCGGCTACGACCACCTCCTCATGGCTCAGGTCAAGCGGATCGGTCGCGCCGAGGATGTTCTGCCGCTCTACCAGGAGCTCGCTCCCGGCCTGAACCCTGTCATCCTGCACAGCAAAGGCCGAAAGACAGACCTCCAAGCCTCGCTGGAAGCGCTGCACGACCGGAGCAGCAAGATCGTCGTCTGTGTCGACATGCTCGGTGAAGGTTTCGATCTGCCCTCGCTCAAGATCGCGGCGATCCATGACCAGCACAAGAGCTTGGGCATCACGCCGCAGTTCATCGGCAGGTTCGCCCGAGTGGCCGGCACTTCGATCGGGACGGCCACCGTCGTCGTCAATCGCACCGAGACTCAGTTCGATGAGAAGTTGAAGAAACTGTATGCCGAGGACGCCGACTGGACGACGTCATCGAGATCCTCTCCGCGCACGCGGTCGGCGAGCAGGAAGAACTCAGCGACTTCGAAGAGGCCTTCTCCAGCCTGCCCGAGGAGGTCTCACTCCGGAACATCGCACCGCGGATGAGCACCGTCGTCTATCGCACCAGCACTCTGCGGTGGAAGCCCGAAGCGCTCGCGCCGTTCTTCGGCGACCGGCTGCTCACCTACCCGGTTGCGATCGACGAACGAGACCGGGTCGCCTGGCTCGTGGCACGGGAGCGAAAACCCGTCCGAGTACGCGGCGTGTAGCTGAGCCGGAGTCCGCAGCGCAGCAGCCCACTTTGCGCTCAGGGCTGCGGCGGCGTCCCCAGGGTTCTTGTTCGGGTTGTAGTTGCCGATGCCGTGCACAGCAACGACGCGCTCGCCACTAGGACTTGTCCGGGCGATCTGAGGCAATGGCGCCCAACACCCGTGAATCTCGTTATCGAAGGTCTCGCCGAGTGAGGTAGAAGGGCGGCATGGATACCGCCGTACTTGAGCAGATGCTCGACGAGACCTTCGATCACGCTGTCGTGCACCACGGATACACCAACTACATGCGCGACTACGAGGTCTTCATCTACGCGACGGCTGCCCCCAGCACCGGCGTCGCGCCGGCCTGCCGGCGGTACCTCTTCCGGTACTGCGTCGAGGCCCGATGTGAGACGTCAGTGCCCGCGGAGATCTGGCAGGTCTCCTTGGACGATCGTCTCCTCGATCACGAAACTGCTGACCCCGACCTCGGCGGCTACGTCTGGGGCGTGAAGTGTCATTGCATGTACCCAGGAGCTGAGCTTCTCCCCGAGTCGGAGGCTGCCCGCCGTTGGTCGAAGGCCGTCGGGATCGACTTCCATGAGGTTCGCATCGAGACCAACGCTCACAACCTGACCTTGATCTTCTCTGATCTTCAGGTGAGCGAGGTCCCGGCGGGATACGCACCGTTCGTGACAGATTAGGGATCAGGGTTCGTGTGATCTTGTGACCGCCGTGTCTCTGGATCGTTCCTCATGTCATGGGGCGGGGCGATCTGAGTGATGCGGAGTGGGAACGGCTGCAGCCGTTCCTGCCGGTCAGTAACCAGCGTTGTGGCAGGTGGCGGGATCACCGGCAGGTGATCGACGGGATTCTGCACCGGGTGCGGACCGGCGTGCAGTGGCGTGACCTGCCTGAACGGTTCGGGCCATGGAAGACGGTCTACGAACGGCACCGGCTGTGGTCGGCCGACGGGACGTGGGAGCGTCTGCTCCAGCAGGTCCAGGCCGCGGCCGACGCCGCAAGCGAGATCGACTGGGATGTCTCGGTCGACTCCACCATCGTGCGGGCGCATCAGCATGCGGCGGGGGCCCGCATCGACCCACCGCAGGCTCTCGCTTCAAAGGAGGCCGAAGGGCCAGAACATCAGCGCGAAACGCCGTGGCAGAGCCTGCACGCCCGCCTGGTGGAGGTGGTGCTGGAGGTGAGGGCCTGGGCCGCTCGCGCGGCGGGTTCACCACCAAGGTCCACCTGAGCGCGGACGGCCGCTGCCGCCCATTGTCTCTGATCGTCACGCCAGGCCAGCGAGCAGACTGCACGCAGTTCAAGCCGGTCCTGGAAAAGATCCGCGTCCCGAAGATCGGGCCGGGCAGGCCGCGCAAGAAGCCCGACAGCGTCGCAGCCGACAAGGCTTACAGCAACGGGCCCTGCCGTGAGTACCTGCGGCGCCGGGGCATCCGGCACACGATCCCGGAGAAGGCTGACAGTCAGGCCGCCCGCCTGCGCAAAGGCTCACGCGGCGGGCGACCACCCGGCTTCGACGAAGAGCGGTACAAGAAACGCAACACCGTCGAACGGGCCATCAACCGACTGAAGCAGCATCGGGCAGTGGCTACCAGATACGACAAGCGTCGTTACGTCTACCTCGGCACGGCAACCGCCGCAGCCATCATCATCTGGCTCCGGACATGATCGGCCGGACAAGTCCTAGCCGGACCGACCGGAGCAATGTTCGTGCCCGACCTCACCTACCACGCCCGACGGCTACGCGACAGAGCCGACGCACTCGAAGCCCAGTCCGAGCCCGCCGAAGATCCGCTCACTCCGCACCCAGACAGTCTTACAATCCTCGGCAACCGCCACACGAAACGCGGACAGCTCAACTACGCCGTCCCCGACATCCTGCAACTCCAGCGACGTATCCGCCGCTACAACGCCGACCATGACGTTCCCCACGGCGACATCGTCGCTCTGGCCCTCGACACCTGGCTCCGTGCCAAGGGCTACCCGCCCGACCTCGCCCCGCCCCGCCCCGCCCCAAGCTGAGACGCCATGAGCGGGCAGCCAGACCAATTGGCGCTGGGCTCCCTCGCCGCACAAGGCTCAGTGCCGGACCGGGTGCCCGAACAGCAGCAGATCCTGCTCGCCGCCACCGTGATCTCCATCCTGCCCATCCTGATCTTCTACGCCGTCGCGCAGCGCAGCATCATCAAGGGCGTGTCGGCCGGAGCGCTGAAGTAGGTGCGGTCTCGTCTGCGGGGATGACGACGCATGCGTCCGGCTCACGACTCCGATCGCCGGTCTCGGGCTGGTGTTGGGTGCAACGGGCAACGGACCGGGTGAGCGTCAGTCGGACTCGGACGCGGGCTTCGCGCCGGGGCCAGGGGCTGCCACGACGTCACTGGGCGCAGTGATGTCGTGTCCGGATTCGCAGGTCACGGCCGTCTGGACCGGGCTTCCGCAGTCGCGGTGGAGCAGGGAGAGCGTGGAGGCGCCGTCCGGGACGATCCAGCGCTCGGCCCAGTTGTTCAGGGCGATCAGGATGGGCAGCAGGGCGCGCCCCTTGTCGGTGAGGCGGTACTCGTCGCGGCCGCGCGCCCCGGGAGCGCGGTAGCGGGTCTTCTCGAGGATGCCGTCGGCGACGAGGTCCCGCAGGCGGGCGGACAGCACGCTCGGGCTGATGCCGCAGTGGCGCTCGAAGTCGTCGAAGCGGCGCGTGCCGTAGAAGGCCTCCCTGATGATCACGCCCGTGGTCCGGGGGCTGAGGGACCGCAGGGCGAGGTTGATCGAGTCGGGTTCGATGTCCCACGCGTCCCGCTGCCATCGCCCCGGATGCCCCGCGGTGGCTGCTTCGGTTTCGTTGCTCACGTGTCCCTCTCCGGTGTGTTGCCCGAGTCTATCCACCCCCGTATGCTGACTTCTGTTTTCCGAAGCCAGATGAAAGGGCACCACGTGAGCATCGGTGAGAGCTACCACCGCAGCACGGTCGGCCAGGCATGGGACGCGATCGTCATCGGATCGGGCATCGGCGGCCTGACCACAGCGGCCTTCCTGGCCCGGACCGGGCAACGGGTGCTCGTGCTGGAGAAGCACTCGACGGCGGGCGGCGCCACCCAGACGTTCCGGCGCGCCGGATACGAATGGGATGCCGGGCTCCACTACATGGGCGACGTCCACCGGCCCACCAGTGGATTGCGCCGGATCTTCGACCACATCAGCGGCGGCAAGCTGGAGTGGGCTGCCATGCCGGACGTGTACAACCGCGTCTTCATCGCGGACCGGGAGTACGAGTACCGGTCCGGCGTGCAGCAGTTCAAGGACCGGATGAAGGCGTACTTCCCCCGCGAGTCCGAGGCCATCGACCAGTACGTCGATCTGGTCCACGCCGCGAACCGCGCG
Organism: Streptomyces sp. NPDC028907; assembly: GCF_055564995.1. Classification (NCBI taxonomy): domain Bacteria; kingdom Bacillati; phylum Actinomycetota; class Actinomycetes; order Kitasatosporales; family Streptomycetaceae; genus Streptomyces; species Streptomyces sp. NPDC028907. The sequence continues at coordinate 248,440 of NZ_JBVHVE010000005.1, read as the reverse complement.
GCTCGCCCCTACCTCGCCCACCGCAGCCTGCCGCACTCCGTCGCGGACACCCTCTACGACGACCTGGCCGCACCCTTCCTCTCGCACGCCGACCGCACGGTCACCGACGTCCTCAGCGACCTCACCGACGACGCGGAACTGCGCGCGGTGCTCTGCGGCCACTACGGCGACTACTCCCTCGCCCCCGGCCGCGCCTCGTTCGGCATGCACGCCATGCTCATCCGCCACTACATCAACGGCGCGAACTACCCCGTCGGCGGCTCCGCACGCCTCGCGGAGACCGCAACGGACGTGATCACCGGCGCCGGAGGAACCGTCCTGATCTCCGCGGAGGTCAAGGAAGTCGTACTGGACGACAAGGGCTCGGCCGGCGGAGTCCTCATGGCGGACGGAAAGACTTTCCGAGCGCCGCTGGTCATCAGCGACGCCGGTGCGCTCAACACCCTGACCCGGCTCCTGCCCCACCAGACTCCCGAAGCCACCCGGCTCACCGACTCCCTGCACGCCATCGGCCCTTCCCAGACGTACGTCATGCTCAACATCGGCATCCGGGAATCCGGCGACCGGCTCGACCTGAACCCGGCCAACATCTGGGCCCACGCCGGCCCCGACATCGACGGCGACATCGCCGCGTTCGAGGCCGACCCCGAACACCGCGCCATGCCGACGTACTTCATCACCTTCCCCTCCGTGAAGGACCCGACGTGGGAGAGCCGCTACCCAGGACGCACCACCATCGACATCGCGGGACTCACCACCTGGTCGTTGTTCGAGCCGTACGCGGGAAGCGCCTGGATGCGCCGGGGCGCCGACTACGAGCGCCTCAAGGACAGGCTCACCGAAGAACTGCTCGGCCAGGTCTTCCGCTTCTGCCCCCAGCTGGAGGGCCGCATCGACCACACCGAACTGGCCACGCCGCTCAGCTTCAACCACTTCCTCGGCAAGGAGAGGGGCGACTTCATGTCCCTCGCCCACACCCCGCAACGGTTCGCCGTGCGTGACCTCGGCGCCCACACTCATATCCCGGGCCTCCTCCTCACCGGCCAGGACGTCGCATCGGCCGGCGTCAGCGGCGCCATCATGGGCGGTGTGGTCGCCGCCTCCGCGGCCCTGGAGCGCGACGCCCTGCAAGACCTCGAGACCGCGTGAACGGCGGCGGCGAGCAGGCCAGTGCCTCGTATACGCGTGACCGGCCCGACTCTCGGCTGTCGAGGGCCGATTCGCTGAGGCGAACGAACTCGGGCGCCACCACGGTCCTGAGCGACACCGACTTCGCCACCCCGATCGAGGACCGGTACTTCGAGGACTACGTGCCGGGTGCCGTGTACGTCTACGGCAGCATCACCATGACGAGGGAGGACATTCTCCAATTCGCCGACGAGTTCGACCCGCAGAGCATCCACAACGATCCGCAGGCAGCGCAGCAGGGCCCGTTCAGCGGTCTCATCGCCAGCGGCTGGCACACCTGCTCCGTCACGATGCGGATGTATGTCGACCACTACGTCAGCAAGGTGGCCTGCCTGGCCTCACCCGGCATCGACGAACTGCGCTGGGTCCGACCGGTCAGACCCGGCGACAGGCTGTCCCTGCGGGCAACGGTCCAAGAGGCTCGCGTCTCACGCTCCAAGCCGGATCGCGGTCTCGTCAACACCGGCATCGAGGTCCTCGATCAGCACGGGCAGACGGTGCTGACGATGAGCGCCATGAACCTCTTGCTGCGCCGCCCGGACATGAGCAGAGCAGGATGATGGTCCGGTGACGACACAACGCCCGGAAGATCTCCGGGCGTTGCTGTGCCGGTCAGAAGGCGAGCGGGGCCTTGCCCGAGACCGATGCGTCGGCTGCGGCGGCCAGTGCCTTCAGTGTCTTGCCTCGGGAATCTCGTGGGTGTTGACCGGGTCGAAGGCCAAGGATCCGCCGGCGATCACGGTGATCGACTCGTCGATCTCATCGTTGAACCGGAGCGAGCCGACCAGGCGCAGTTTCCGGGTGATGGCCTGCGCGACGGGGACCGGCTGGTCACCGCTCGGCGTGAGGCCGACCAATACACCACCGACCCGCCCCGGGCGTCACCCCCGGATGGCCGATGCGATTCCCCGGTGACTGGACGACTCAATCACGACGTCCGCGTGCACGACGGCGACCGCTTCGGCGTCACCGGCGTGGATCGTCCGTGTCGCGCCGCCGCCCTCGCGTTCTCGCGGGGTCTGGCATGCAGGTCCACCGCCACGATCTCGGCGGCAGCGGCCCGTGCCGCCACCGCGACGGCGAGGACGCCGATGGGGTCGCTGCCGATGACCAGGACGCGTTTGCCGTGGAGGTCGCCCGCCTGTGACGCGGCGTGCCAGGCGACGGCGGCCGACTCGGCCAGGGGCCGCGACGCGCAGGTCGATCCCGGCGGGCAACGCGCGCACCATCGCCGAGGGCAGCACGGCCCCGCCGGCGAAGGCCCCCTCGGTTGCGGGAAGTGGGCGGCCGATCCGAGGTAGCGCACCGCGGGAGGTTCGGTGCGGCGGCAGAAGAAACGCCGTTCGTTCACCCCTGCGAACAGGGCGGGGCAAGGTGTCGTCCGGTCCTGCCCCGTCCTGGGGCTCACTGCGTCAGGGTCAGGCGATCTCCACCAGCTTCCGCTGCTGGTTGGTGCCACCGGTGGTGGGCCACTGGAGACACAGGCCTGTGCTGCCAGGCCCGCGCGGGCGCTCGCTGCGGTAGCAGCCGTTTCCGCGTGGCGCAGTGAGCATGGAAGCGAAGCGCGCGACGGAGCGGCGGGCCGGGCTACTTCGCCAACGCGCCCATGGCCCGGTCGAGCAGCACGGCCAGCGGGACAGTGCCCTCACAGGCCACCCACGCCGTGGATGCTGCGTCCAGGCAGCCGAGCGCGGCCGCGGCCAGTGCGCTCGGCCTGGTGTCCTCGGGCCGGTCGGGGTCGGCCCCCAGCCGCCGGGCGACCTCCGGCACAAGCAGCTTCTTCCAGCTCAGCTGCTTCTCGTGGTGCCGGGCGCGCAGGGACGGGGTCTCCTGGACCATGCGCAGATAGCTGAGTACCTGCTCGGGCGGCGCCGCCTCGTTGATCGGCGTGAGGACGTCGAAGGCCCGGCGCAGCGCCTCCCAGGGCTGCTCGTCGTCGGGGCGGGCGGCGAGCTCCGCCGCGATCTGGCGGCCGGACTCCTCCAGGCGCCCCAGGACGATGTCTTCCTTGGTGCCGAAGTACCTGAACAGGCTGGCGCGTGACAGGCCCACCTCGGCGGCGATCTGGTCGACGGTGGTCCGGTCGAACCCCTGCTCGGTGAAGAGCCGGTGCGCCACCTGGACCACTTCCGCCTGAACCGTCGCACGCACGCGCTCACGCAGGCCGGGCGGCTTGCGTGCGGACTTGTTGGCGGCGCGGGCGGTTTCAGACATACCTGCACGATACATCAAGGACTCACTTTGATACCGAGTATCAGAGCGCAGAGCCCTGGCGCGCGCCCCTTCACAGTCAGGACTGACCGTGACAAGCTCAATTGGCAGTCAATACTGACTGCCGAAACATGGAGGCGGTCATGACCAGGCGTGCCGAACAGCGCGACGCCACGAGGGCACAGATCGTGGACGCGGCGGTCGAGTCGCTGATCGAGGTCGGCGTCGCCGCGACGACGACTCTGGAGGTGCAGCGGCGGGCCGGTGTCAGCCGAGGCGCGCTGCTGCATCACTTCCCCACCCGTGAGGACCTGTTCGGGGCCGCGATCGGGTTGCTCGTCGCGCGGAACGAACAGGCGGTGCACGAGGAACTGGCGGCGGCACGGCCGGACGGTGACCCGCTGTCACGCGCGTTGCGCGTGCTGCGGTCCGTCATGTGTGGGCAATCGTTCGGTGCGGAGATGGAGTTGTGGGCGGTGTCCCGAACCGACGCCCGGCTGCGGGACGTACTGCGCCGTGCCGAAGGGGCGGCCCGTCGGGACCTGTACCGGGTGGTCGACGAGGTCATGGGCCCCGAACTCACCGCATCGGCCACCTACCCGGCGATTGCCGAGCTGACCGTGCAGTTGCTGCGCGGCATGGCCATCTCCGACGTGCTGTACCGGGAGGACACGGACCGCGACGCACTGCTGGAGGGGTGGGGCCGGATCGTGCGACCGCTGCTCACCGGATCGTCAGGATCCCCTGCTGCCGCATCGCCCCCGCCAACGAGCTGAGAGCCCCTCATCCACTCCCACCGATGGCGGTGAGTTCGCGCAGATCGATACCGGAGGGGTCGCGAACCTCTGGCCGACCACCGCACTCCACCCGTTCGCCCCGGGGCCCTGAACCCACCGCCGCTCCCGGCCCGCCGGGCAGACCGACACCGTACGGAGCTCATATGACCGACGATCAGCAGTCCACCGTCCTGTACGAGGTGAAGGGCCGTAAGGCGTACCTCACCCTCAACCGTCCCGACCGGCTCAACGCGATCGACTTCCGGATGCCCGGTGACATCGCCGCCGCCGTCCGGCGCGCCAACGACGACCCCGACGTGCACGTCATCGTGCTCCAGGGGGCGGGCCGGGCCTTCTGCTCCGGATACGACCTGAAGATCTCCGCGGAGGACGGCCACGGCACGCAGGGCGCCACCGACGGCAACCCGGTGTGGGATCCGATCAAGGACTTCGCCTGGATGAAGGGCTTCACCGACGACTTCTTCACCCTGTGGCGGTCACTGAAGCCCACCATCGCCAAGGTGCACGGCCATGCCGTCGCCGGCGGCAGCGACATCGCCCTGTCCTGCGACCTGGTCGTCATGGCCGAGGACGCGCGCATCGGCTACATGCCCGCCCGGGTGTGGGGCTGCCCGACCACGGCGATGTGGGTGTACCGGCTGGGCGCCGAACGCGCCAAGCGAATGCTGCTGACCGGGGACACCATCGACGGCCGGACCGCCGCCGACTGGGGCCTGGTGCTGGACGCCGCGCCGCCACGGGATCTGGACGCGCGAGTGGAGGAACTGGCCGACCGGATCGCGGGGGTGCCCGTCAACCAGCTCGCCATGCAGAAACTCATGATCAATCAGGCGTACGACAACATGGGCCTGCACGGCACCCAGATCCTGGCCACCCTCTTCGACGGCATCACCCGGCACTCACCGGAGGGCCGCTGGTTCCAGCAGTTCGCCGCGACCCACGGCTTCCACGAGGCCGTCAAGTGGCGCGACTCGGGCCGCTGGATTCCCGACGGCGGCGGCCCGGTCCCCACGGCGCAAGATCTGGAGGAGTGACGATGCACGGACCGATGCCCCTCTCGTAACCGCCTGCCGACGCCGCCCGGCCGGTCCCGAGGCCACCGCCCGAACCATCGCCCCCGACGGATGGCTGCACACCGGCGACGCCGCCGTGACGAACTGGCGGCCGAAGCCGCGCGAGTAACCAGTGATGAACCAGATCTTGCTCACGAGAAACACTCCCGTTCGAAGTGAAGTCTCATAAGGAGAGTCTATATCTCTCTGAGATTGAGTATCAAGATGACTCTTGGAGTCGGTGCTGTACGCTGCTCCGCATCAGCAAGGCACGTATGACAACCGGAGGGCGGAGATGTCTTCACATGTGGCGCCTGATGACCAAGTGACGTCCGGACTCGACCGGCGCGCCGAGTTGAAGGAGTTCCTGCGTTCTCGCAGGGCCCGGCTCAGGCCCGAGGACGTGGGCCTGCCGTCGTACGGCCGGCGGCGGGTCCCCGGGCTGCGGCGCGAGGAGCTGGCGCAGTTGGCAGGGGTGTCGTACGCGTACTACGCGCGCCTGGAGCAGGGATACGGCGAGACCATGTCGTCCGAGGTATTGGACGCCATCGCCCGCGCCCTGCGTCTGACCGTGGAGGAGCGCGACCATCTGGTCCGGCTGGCCCAGCCCGAGCGGCAGAGCGCGACGCAGACCGCGCCCCCACAGCAGCGACTGCGGCCCAGCGTGCAGCACCTGCTCGACGCGCTCGGGGTGCCCGCCTACGTCGTCGACCGGCGCCTGAACATCCTGGGGTGGAACAGGCTCGCCACCGCCGTCTTCGGGGACTGGGGCCTGTTGCCGCCCGAGGAGCGCAATACGGCCCGGCTGGCCTTCCTCTCGTCCGCGGCGCGCGAGAGGTTCGCCGATCCGGACAGCACTGCTCTGAGCATCGCGAGAGCGTTGCGCATGAACGCCGGCAAGAGCCCCGAGGACCCGCACTTCTCTTCGCTGATCCAGGAGTTGTGGCAGAAGAGCGAGGATTTCCGGCAGCTGTGGGCACGGCACGAGGTGAGCTGCGGGACCGTCGGCGAGACCGTGCGGATGCGGCACCCGCTGGTGGGAGAGTTCGACCTCGTCCACGAGCCCATGGCCCTGCCCGGGGGCGCCCCCATGCGGCTGGTCACCTACCACGCCGAGCCCGGCTCCCGCTCGGAGGAAGCCCTGCGGATGCTGGCCAGTTGGGAGACGGAGCCGCTGCGCTGAGACATGGGCCCCGTCAGAGCCTGTGACGGCATCACGCGCCGACCCGCCCACCCGTCGCCCGACCACCACCCCCCAACGACGGCGCTACGCACCGACCCATTCATCTGTCCCGTCCGAGAACTTCTGGTGTTTCCAGATGGGTACCTCGTGCTTGAGGTCGTCGATCAGCTGCCTGCAGGCCGCGAAGGCGTCCTGCCGGTGGGGACAGGCGACGGCGACCACGACCGCCGTGTCTCCCAACGCGAGTTCACCGACCCGGTGCACCGCGGCGAGGGCACGCACCGGGTGGTTCGCCACGACCTTCTCCGCGATCCGCCGCATCTCTGCCTCCGCCGTCGGGTGGCACGAATACCCCAGTGCGTCCACGCCCGCGCCCCCGTCATGGTTGCGCACCGTGCCGACGAACAGCACGATCCCGCCTGCCGCTTCGTCGCCGACGGCCTGGAACACATCGTCCAGGGAGAGCGGTGTCCGCCGTATCGCGAGCAGCCTGATCGGATGCGGGTGCGCCTGCTCGCCGGGGTGCTCGTGGTCTCGGTCGGCTGCCATGCCTGCGTACCTCCCTGACCTGCTTGTCACTCGGTCAACCACCGATGGCTGACATGGGCCTGTCCGGCTGCACGAACGACGGGCCATCCAGGCCCGCGCCCGCCTTCTTGCCCCACATCGCCAGGCGCCAGATGCGGGCGATCTCCTCGTCGGGGGCGCCCGAGCGCAGGGCCGCGCGCAGGTCGGTCTCCTCGCGGGCGAACAGGCAGGTGCGAACCTGGCCGTCGGCCGTGAGGCGAGTGCGGTCACAGGCCGCGCAGAACGGGCGGGTCACCGAGGCGATCACGCCTACGCGGTGCGGGCCGCCGTCGACGATCCAGCGCTCCGCCGGGGCCGAGCCGCGAGCCTGGGAGCCCTCCTCGGTCAGCTCGAAGCGGGTGCGCAGCGAGGTCAGGATGTCCCCGGCGGTGATCATGCCGTCGCGCTTCCAGCCATGCTGGGCGTCCAGCGGCATCTGCTCGATGAACCGCAGCTCGTAGTCGTGCTCCACCGCCCAGGCCAGCAGGTCCGGGGCCTCGTCGTCGTTCAGCCCCGGCATCAGGACCGAGTTGACCTTCACCGGGGTCAGGCCCGCCTCGCGGGCGGCGTCGAGGCCCTCGATGACGTCCTTGTGACGGTCGCGGCGGGTGAGGGTCTTGAAGACGTCCGGGCGCAGGGTGTCCAGGGAGACATTGACCCGGTCCAGTCCCGCCGCCTTCAGCGCCGTCGCCGTGCGCTTGAGACCGATGCCGTTCGTCGTCAACGACATCTGCGGGCGTGGCTTCAGGGCCGCGACCCGCTCCACTATGCCGACCAGGCCGGGGCGGAGCAGGGGCTCACCGCCGGTGAAGCGGACCTCCTCGATGCCGAGGGAGGTCACGGCGATGTCGATCAGGCGGACGATCTCGTCGTCCGTGAGCAGATCGGGCTTGGCCAGCCACTGCAGGCCCTCCTCGGGCATGCAGTACGTGCAGCGCAGATTGCAGCGGTCGGTGAGCGAGACCCTCAGGTCGGTGGCCACCCGGCCGTAGGCGTCGATGAGCACGGGCGGCCTCATACAGCCAGGAGCTCGGTCTGCGACGACACCTGGGTCACGGGGACGGAACCGTGGATGGGGCCGGGGACGCGGGACAGGGGCAGGCCGGTGTGGTTGTTGCTGTGGGCGATGATCTCGGCGGTGATGGAGATCGCTGTTTCCTCGGGGGTGTGGGCGCCGAGGTCGAGTCCGATCGGTGAGTGCAGACGGGCGAGGTGCTCCTCGGACACGCCGGTCTTCCGCAGACGTTCCAGACGGTCTTCGTGGGTGCGTCGGGAACCCATCGCGCCGATGTAGCCGACCGGGAGCTTGAGGGCCTTGCGGAGCAGGGGGATGTCGAACTTGGCGTCGTGGGTCAGAACGCAGATCGCGGTGCGGGCGTCGACCTCGGTGCGCTCCAGGTAGCGGTGCGGCCAGTCGGCGACGACCTCGTGGGCGTGCGGGAAGCGCTCGGCGGTGGCGAAGACGGGGCGGGCGTCGCAGACGGTGACCCGGTAGCCGAGGAAGCGTCCGGCCTGGCTGAGGGCGGCGGCGAAGTCGACGGCGCCGAAGATCAGCATGCGGGGCGGCGGCGCCTGGGTGTGGACCAGGAGCGTCAGCTTTTCCGGGCAGGTGTCGGCGTCCCCGCCGACGGCGACGCGCGCGGTCCGACCTGCCCGCAGCAGGGCGCGGACCTGGGTGGCCACCGTACGGTCGGTCCGCTGGCTGCCCAGTGTCCCGTCGTACGCGCTGCCGCCCCCGAAGACGGACAGGGTGCGGCCGAGAAGGCGCTGTGGCCCGTCGATCACCTGGGCCACGGAGATGGGCACACCGGCCGACACCTGTTCCAGGGCGGTGGTGAGGTGGGGCTGGTCGGCGGGGTCGATCCGTTGGACCAGGACCTCCAGTTCGCCGCCGCAGGTCAGGCCCACGGCGAAGGCGTCGTCGTCGGAGTAGCCGAACGAGGCCCGTATCGGGGGTTCGCCCGACTCCAGGACCTGTTGGCACAGCTCGTAGACGGAGCCTTCCACGCATCCTCCGGAGATGCTGCCGGCCACGTCGCCGTCGGTGTCCACGGCCAGTGAGGTGCCCGGTGGCAGGGGCCCGCTGCCGCTGACCTGTATGACGGTGGCGAGGGCGAAGGGGCGGGCCTCGCGGCACCAGTGGTACAGCGTGTCCGCGATGTTCAGCATGAGGGGTGTCCTTCGGTGGGTGGGCGGTGGGGGGAGCCCGCCGCCGCGCCGGCGTGGGGATGGTGGGGCGCGGCGGCGGGCCGACCGGATCAGCTGCGGGCCCCCGGGGGAGGGAGGCCTGGCCGTCCGGGGTTCACATCAGGGCTTCGGCGGTGATGGGAAGTTCGCGGACGCGTCGTCCGGTGGCGTTGAAGACGGCGTTGGCGATGGCCGGCGACACGCCGATGGCCACGATCTCGCCGAGGCCCTTCACACCGATGGGGTCGGCGTGACGGTCCTCCCCGTCCAGATAGACCGCCTTGAGGTCGGGGATGTCGGCGTTGACGGGCACGAGGTAGTCGGCGAGGTTGGCGTTGACGATCCGGCCGTCGCGGTGATCGGTGACCGTGTGCTCCAGCAGCGCCCCGCCGATGCCTCCCACCATGCCGCCGAGGGCCTGGCTGTCGGCGAGCTTGGGGCTGATGACCCGTCCGACGTCGTAGACGCCGAGCATCCGCCGCATCCGCACCAGGCCCAGCCGCCGGTCGACGGCCACCTCGGCGAACACCGCACTGTAGGCGTACATGGAGAACCGGTCGTCCCCGGTCGGGGCGAAGGTCCCGGTCACCTCCAGGTGCGTACGGCCGTTGCGGGCCAGCAACTGCCGGTAGGTCTCCCCGCGCGCCGGGTCGGCGGCCACATGCAGCCGTCCGCCGCGGACGACGACGTCGGCGGCGTCGACGCCGTGCAGCGGCGACCGCTCGTCCTCGACGGCGAGCTTGATCGCCTCCTGCCGCAGTTTGTCGCAGCCGTCCTGGACCGCGGAGCCGACCCCGGCCATGGTCTGCGAGCCGCCGTGCGGCGGGGACGCCGGGAAGGAGGAGTCGCCGAGTTGGAAGCGGACGGTGCGCATGGTCAGGCCCAGGGCGTCCGCGGCGAGCTGCGTCACGGAGGTGTACGTGCCGGGGCCCATATCGCTGGTCGACGCCTGCACCAGGGCGGTGCCGTCGGCGTCCAGCCGCACGCGTGCCTCGGACCGCATGCGCAGGGTGTCGTAGACACCGCTGGCCATGCCCATGCCGATCAGCCAGTCGCCGTCCCGCCGGGAGCGCGGCCTGGGATTGCGCCGATGCCAGCCGAACTCGCGGGCGCCGACCCGCAGACACTCACGCAGCCGCCGGGTGGAGAACGGCAGCCCGCTTGCGGGGTCTTCCTCCGGTTCGTTGCGCAGCCGCAGTTCGACCGGATCGACGCCGAGCTCGTACGCGAGTTCGTCCAGGGCCGACTCCATGGCGAAGACGCCTGTGGAGTAGCCGGGACCCCGCATGAACGTCGGTGTGTTCACGTCCAGCGGCACGGTCCGGTACGCCTGGCGTACGTGGGGCGTGGCGTAGTGCATCTGCCCCGGCACCAGCACGCCCTCGCCGTAGTTCTCGTACGTCGACGTCTCGGCCCGCACACGGTGAACGGCCGCGGTCAGGCGTCCGCCGCGGGTGCTGCCCAACTGCAGCCGGTACTCGTAGGCGGGCCGGAACCCCACCCCGTAGTACAGCTGCTCGCGGGTCAGGACGAGCTTGACCGGGCGGCGGAACTCCCGGGCGGCGAGGGCCGCGAGGGTGGAGTGCGGCCAGGTGCGCAGCGCGTTGCCGAACGCGCCGCCGACGAACGGCGAGATCACGCGCACGTTCTGCGCCGGAATGCCGAATACGGCGGCGAGTTCGTCCCGCGCTCCCAGCGTCCACTGGGTCTTGTCCCAGACGGTGAGCCTCTCGCCGTCCCAGCGGGCGACGGTGGCGTGCAGCTCCATCGCGTTGTGGTGGTTGCGGGCGAGCCGGTAGGTGCCCTCCAGCCTCACCTCCGCCGAGGCCAGCGCCTCTTCGGGGTTGCCGCGCGCGTAGTTCTGCTGGGGCTGGGGCTCGTTCTCCGGGACTCCGGGTGCCGTCATGTCGGTCGAGGGCCGCTCGGCGTCGTAGGAGACCTTCACCAGGTCCGCGGCGTGCTGTGCGGCCTCCAGTGTGCGGGCGACGACCACGGCGACGGGCTGTCCGAAGAAGCGGACCTTGTCGTCCTGGAAGACGTGCAGCCGTTCGCCGACGAACGGGTCCAGCCAGGCGCCCTGGTTCTCGCGGTAGGCCAGCTCGGGTTTGTCGAGGTGGCTGAGTACGCCCAGGACGCCTGGCTGGGCGTTCGCGGCGCGGGTGTCGATGCCGGTGATACGGCCGCGCGCGACACGGCTGTCGACGACGACGGCGTGCACCGCCCCGTCGGGGACGTGGTCGGCGGCGTACTTGGCCTGGCCGGTCACCTTCAGCCGCCCGTCCACCCGGGACAGCGGCGCTCCGACGGCTGCCTGTGGCTGCGGGCTCACTTGCCACCTCCTACGACGCGCAGCTGGCGCTCGACGGTCCGTTTGAGCAACTCGACCTTGAAGCGGTTGTGGTGGAGGGGCCGGGCCCCGTCCGCCGCCCGCGCGGCGGCCTTGGTCCACAGAGCGTCGGACGGCCGCCGCCCGAGGAGCTCTCGCTCGACGGCGGGCAGTTTCCAGGGCACGGTGCCCACGCCTCCGGCGGCGACCTTGGCCTCGCGGATCACCCCGCCGCGGATGTGCAGGGCGACGGCCGCCGAGGTGAGCGCGAACTCGTACGACTGCCGGTCACGCACCTTCAGATAGCCCGACCTGAGCGGACGCGGAAGGGCCGGAATCTCGACACCGGTGATCAACTCGCCCTTGCGCAAGGCATGTTCGCGGTTGGGTGTGCTGCCCGGCCGGAGCAGGAAGTCGGCGAAGGGCACGCTGCGCTCACCGTCCGGGCCGAGTACGACCACGGTCGCCTCCAGTGCGGCGAAGGCCACGGCGACATCGGAGGGGTGGGTGGCCACACAGGCGTCGGAGGTGCCGAGGATCGCGTGGGTGCGGTTGAAGCCGTCGCGCGCCGCACAACCGGAGCCCGGCTCCCGCTTGTTGCAGTCGGCGGTCACATCACGGAAGTAGGTGCACCGGGTGCGCTGCATGATGTTGCCGCCGATGGTCGCCATGTTGCGCAGCTGCGCCGACGCGCTCAGCTCCAGCGCCTCGGAGATGACCGGGTACAGGGCGCGTACGCCCCGGTGGGCGGCGGCCTCGGACATCCGCACCAGGGCCCCGATGCGCAGGCCTCCGCGCCGGGTGACCACGATCTCGCGCAGGGGCAGGGCGCTGATGTCGACCAGGGTGCGGGGGCGTTCGACGGTCTCACGCATCAGGTCGACGAGTGTGGTGCCGCCGGCGATGTAACGCCCGCCGTCGCGGCCCGCGTCGAGGGCCTGCCGGGCGGTGGCGGCCCTGGTGTAGGAGAAGGGGTGCATGGGGACCGTGCCTCATTTCCCGTGCGCGGTCTGCTCGACCGCCCGCACGATCTTCACGTAGCAGCCGCAGCGGCAGATGTTGCCGCTCATGAACTCCCGGATCTCCTCCGGCGAGCCGGTGTGCCCCTCCTGGATGCAGCCGACGCCCGACATGATCTGTCCCGGGGTGCAGTAGCCGCACTGAAAGGCGTCCTGGTCGATGAACGCCTGCTGCAGCGGGTGCAGCCGCTCGCCCTTGGACATGCCCTCGATGGTGGTGACCTCGGCGCCGTCCAGCCGCACCGCCAGCGTCAGGCAGGAGTTGACGCGGCGGCCGTCGACCAGGACGGTGCAGGCGCCGCAGGCGCCGGCGTTGCAGCCCTTCTTCGAACCGGTCAGGCCGAGGTGTTCGCGCAGCAGGTCCAGCAGCGAGGTGCGGTTGTCGACCGTGACGGTGCGGCGCACGCCGTTGACGGTCAGGGTGACGCGACTGCTGGGCGCCGCCTGGGCGGTGTCCGCGGACTCGGCGCCGAACACGGACGGCCCGGCTATGAGGCCGCCCGCGACGACCGCGCCGGCGACGGTGGTGGTCGCGATGAACGTGCGCCTGGACGGGTCGGACGAAGTTGCCTCGGGAGATCCCTCGGGTGGAGCAACTGGTGACTCTGGGGGGTCGATGGACATGCGCACTCTCTCGGTCGGCAGAGGACGGGTGGTGGTAAGCAGTGGTGCCGCGAGCGGCTATGCGGCGGAGGCGGTGTCGGAGTCGGGCCGTGTGTAGCCGCCCGGGAAGCGGGCGGGCTGCGCGTCCTGGGCGAAGAACGTCTTGGCGTGCGTCAGCGCGTCGGTGTCCCGCAACACGTCACCCGGTGCGGTGCCGTTGCCGTACAGGAACGCCACCGAAGTTCATCTGCAGGTGCGCGGCCAGGTTGTTGAGGGTGCCGACCAGCGGTTCGGCGCCCCTGGGCGACTCACCTGCGGAGCTGGTGACAGCCCACAGGGTGCGCCCGGCCATGGCCGCCCTGAAGTCGACATCAGGGACGTACAGCCAGGGCGTCCAGTGGTCCAGGTAGCGCTTGGTGCGCGAGGACAACGAGAACCAGTCCACCGGGGAGGCGATCACGATGTCGGTCGCGGCGAGGGTGGCCTCGAAGAGCCGCGCGAGGTTTCCGCTCTCCTCGGGCCGCGTGGTGTGCCCCGCGCGGTGCCGCAGATCGTCGTAGTCGGGAAGCGGATGCTTGACAAGGGGATCTCCTGGGTGGGGGGCGTGGGCGACCGCTGTGTGACCAGTCCCGCCGGGCGGCGTCATGGCTGCCACATCCCGGGCGGCGCCGGTCGGGCCGGCGTCTCGGGACACGGTTCGCGCGGCGGCGAACGAGGCCGCCCATCGGCCCGGGAGGAGTCCGGCGGCCGGGGGCGGAACACGATCGGCAGCCGCCTCACCGGGCCAGCGGTGCGGTACGGCGTCCACTCTGCGGTATTCGGCGCTGGACAACGAGCAGACGGTTTTGGGACGACGCGGGTATGTACCACTGCCGTTGGTACGTCTGGCAGTAGCAGGCAGAGCGGCCCGGCCGCCGCAGGAGGTCGTCATGCCGGCACGGTGGCCATACGGTTCGCGTACGGCCACCGTGTCCTGAGTCGGGTGACGGAAGGGGAGAGCAGGGGAGACTACGGAGTGACGGTCAGCACGGTGCTGCCGACCGTTTCGGTGCCGTCGCCGTACCCGACCGGGCCGAGATAGGTGTGGCCGGTCGGGAGGTCGCGCCAGGAGACGGTGACGTCGGCGGTGCCGCCCAGGGCCACCCGCTGTTCGACCGGGGTGACGGTGGCCGGCCGGTCGGGGCGGGAGTCCTGGCCGATCAGCCAGGTGTGCAGCGTGTACGTCTGGCTGGTGGCGCCTTCCGGCAGGGCGAACTGGTTGACGTACACCTCGTACGTGCCCGGCTCGGTGAGGTCGACGTACTCCCCGCTGCAGCTGGTGGGGGACGAGGGCAGGGTGCCGTCCTCGTCGAACACCCACAGGTCCGTATCAGTGCCGGCGAGGTGGTCGGACGAGAGGATCACGACACGGGCCAGTGCGGTGCCCTCGGGAACGGTGATCTCGGTACGGGCCGCCGAAGCCGGGAGCGGCGACGGCGGTGTGGTGAAGCTGTCGGTCGAGGTGCCCGTCAGGGTGCCGGTCCTGGCCGTGCCCGCGTACAGGCCGTTCAGGGCCGTGGTGAGGGTGCCGTCCCAGCCCGACTTCGCCTGGAGGGCGAGGGATCCTGTGGCGCCCGTGCCATCGGCCTCCGGTGGATGGTGATCCGCGTGGCACGCAGGGCGATGGTGCTGCGCACCCGGTGTCCGTCCCTGTCGCCCCAGCTCACCGAGACGAGGGCCCACCGGTCGTACTCCGCTGTCGTGCGGGTGAAGGTCACCCGCTAGGTGGCGGACCCACCGGGCGGCACGACCAGCCGCTTCCGGCCGGCCAAGGACACCCGCACCGGAACGCATGGAGCCGGACCTCGCCGCGGGGTGGCCGGGAAAGGGCTCACCAACGCCTTCGGCGAGGGAAGAGCACCTCGAACACGCCGGTCAGAACCTCGCGAGGCCGTGTGTCCGGAAAGAGAAGCAGGTTTCGCCACGCCCTGCGGACCTGGCCACCGCTACCAGGCTCCACGCCACGGTGGGCCTTGACAGGACGTCGCCGGCGAGTGGGAAGCTGCCGTCCCTTCCACTCCACGTCCGGGGCGAGGGTGGCCCGCGGGCCTCCAGGTCGCCGGCCGCGGAGGCCGGGTACTGATGGCGGACCACGTCGGCCGGGGCCGTGGAGGACACGACACCGGTGTGCCCGTACGTCATGACACTCAGCCCCACTACATCTCGCCCTTGGCGACCTTCGCCCGATCTGGGCGGCGATCAGCAGGCCGTTGTCGGGGAGCGCTTGACGAGCGCCTCGGTCAGCGCTGCGCCGTCGGCCGCCTTGCCGAGCTCCTCCGTCGAGGGCCCCGGCCGGCGTCCGGGCTTTCGGTGATCGCCCGGACGCCAGCCGGGGCGACAGATCGCAGATGACATGACCGCGAGGCACTGGGGTGGGACCACACGCGATGGCACGCAAACCCTTGGACGGCCGTCTTCTGCCGCATCGCCTGGCTCGTGGCTTGTGATGCTCCGGTGCAGGTGCCCGCACCGGTAACGGCTGTGCAGCCTCGCCTATCGCTCCCGGACCATCCCGGTCTCCCACGCCCAGGCGGCGATCTCGACCCGGTTACGGGCGTCGATCTTCTGCTGGATGTTGGCCAGGTGCGTCTTGACGGTGGACAGTGACACCACCAGCTGGTCGCAGATCTCCTGGTTGGTGCGGCCCACCGCGACCAGCCGGGCCACATCCAGTTCCCGCTCGGTCAACGGGCAGGCGGCATCCGGCTCGGCACGCGTGGCGGACAGTTCCTTCAGCAGCCGGACGGTGACGGCCGGCGAGACCAGCGCATCCCCGCGGGCGGCGGCCCGCACCGCCTCGATCAGCAGACTGGGCGGGGCGTCCTTGAGCAGGAAGCCGCACGCCCCGTTGCGCAACGCGGTGTGCACGTAGTCGTCCTGGTCGAACGTGGTGATCACGACGACCCGCATCGGGTTGTGGACTCCGGGTCCGGCCAGCGCGCGGGTGACGTCCAGGCCGTCCAGTTTCGGCATCCGAATGTCGACCAGGCACACGTCCGGCCGCAGTCGGCGGGCGAGTTCCACGCAGGCGGCGCCGTCGGCGGCCTCGCCGACCACCTCGATGCCGGGCTGGGCGCCCAGGATCAGCCGGAAGCCCATGCGGACCATTTCCTGGTCGTCCGCGATCAGTACGCGGATCACCGTGTCGTTCACGCCGGTGATCCTGCCATGGCGGCCAGCATCGGGAAGTCGGCGGTCACCCGCCAGCCACCGTCGTCGGTGGGGACGGCGGTCAGCGCGCCTTCCACCGCTTCGACGCGCTCGCGCAGGCCGACCAGTCCGAAGCCGCCGCGTCCGCCGACCGGGACGGCTTGGCGTGCGACCGGTGCCGTGTTGTGCACCTCGACCCGCAGCCTGGACCCGTCGGCGTCGACCCGTACGGCCACCGCGGCGCCGGGCGCGTGCCGGCGCACGTTGGTCAGGGCCTCCTGCACGACTCGGTGTACGGAGGTCTCCACCTCGGGGGCGAGCCGCACCTCGCGGGCCGCCGCGGCGACGTGCAGGTGGACGTCCGCATGGTCCGCGGCGAACGCGGAGACCAGACGGGCGAGTTCGCTCCACACCTGCCCCGGTCGGATGCTGTGGTGGTCGTCCTCGCGCAGGACCCGCACCAGGCGGCGCATCGAGTCCAGCGCCTCCGATCCGGACCGGGTGATGTTCTCCAGCAGCGGCCCGACCTGTTCCGGTGCGGTGTGCTGGAGGGTGAGCGCTGCGTTGGCCTGGACGATGATGCCGGTGACGTGGTGCGCGACGAAGTCGTGGAGGTCATGGGCGAGTTCCAGGCGCTGGCCCTGGCGCACGGCGGCAATGTCACGGGCCCGCTGCTCCTCCAGCAGCCGCGTGCGCAGGCCCCAGGCGAAGGCAATGCCGACGGCGAGCGTCATCAGCAGGGACCAGCCGATGGCGACCTGGCTGTTCGTCGTCGCCCAGCGCAGCGGGATCGCGATGGCTGCGACGGCGAGTGCGGTCGAGACGGCCGCCGCCATTCCCGGTCGGGGTACCGTCCGCACCGCGCGGGAGAGCAGCACCAGCAGGACGACACCCTCCAGGAGACCCCAGGTGCCGGCGCCGTCCGATCCCGCGAACACTCCGATCCCGACCGTGAGGGCCAGCGACCCGCCGGCGACTAGCGCGGCACGAACCTGCACGCTCGGACGACGCTCGGGCCACAGCAGCGCCACGCAGGCAAGCGGACCGGACACGATCGGCAGCCAGCTCGTCCAGAGGTAGTGGGGTGCCCGGCCGGCGAACACGTCCAGCAGCCCCACCGCGAGGAGAAGGATCCAGCTGGCGACGATCAGCACGCGGCGGGACAGCGGAGTCTCGGAGTACACGGCCGCAAGGATACGGAAGCGGCGCTTCCCCTCGCTCTCGGCCGAATGGCCGATGTCCGGCCACCACAACCGGCCGTCCGGCCGAGCCCGCCGGGTGCCGTACGCCCCGATCGTGGACGGCATGCACCTGATGATCACCCTTGGCTCCGGGGAGTCCACCCGATGAACACCACCTCAGCCGTCCTGACCGGCACCGGCCTGTTCAAGTCCTATGGCATGGCCCGCGCCTTGGCCGGCGTCGACATCGATGTGAGGGCCGACCAGTCGCTGGCCGTCATGGGCCCGTCCGGCTCCGGAAAGTCCACCCTGCTGCACTGCCTGGCCGGCATCGAGCGGCCCGACTCCGGGAAGGTGCTCCTGGACGGCGAGCGAAGCGAGATGGGGGTCCCCCCGGACGAAGTCTGGGGGAGGATTGACCAGCTCCGCGAACCGGCCCGCAGTGAGCTGCGCCGCACCGCGTTCGGCTTCGTCTTCCAGTCCGGCCAGCTGCTGCCGGAACTGCCCGCCGACGAGAACGTGGCCCTGCCGCTGATGCTCGGCGGCACTCCGCGCCGGGCGGCCGTCGAGCAGGCCCGACAGTGGTTCGGGCCTCTGGGCCTGCAGGGCCTGGAGGACCGGCGCCCCGGACAGCTGTCCGGAGGTCAGGCGCAGCGGGTGGCCATCGCACGGGCCCTGGTAGGGCGCCCGAAAGTCCGCTCGACCTGATCGCCCAGGGCATCGCCAAGACCGTCGCGTTCGCCGAGAAGGTCAACGCCGAACTCGGCCGACGGCAGATCGTCGGCATCGACATCGGCGGGGGCCTGCCGGTCGACTTCGACAGCGACGACAGCGCCCCCGGCTTCGACACCTACGTGGCCCGGTTGCGCGACCACGCGCCGGGCCTGTTCACCGGTGACTACCGGATCATCACCGAGTTCGGCCACTCCCTGCTCTCCAAGAACGGCTTCACCGCCGCCTACGTCGAGTACACGAAGACCGCCGGGGGACACCCGATCGCGATCACTCATGCCGGTGCCCACGTCGCCACGCGCACCGTGTTCCAGCCCGACTCCTGGCCCCTGCGCGTCACCGCCCACCACCCCACGGGCGCGACCAAGACCGGCCCGCTGACGGCCCAGGACATCGCGGGCCCCCTGTGTTTCGCGGGCGACATGATCGCGCGAGCCCGTTCCTTGCCCGAGCTCGCCCCGGGCGACATCGTGGCCGTCCTCGACACCGGCGCCTACTGCTTCTCCGCCCCTTACCATTTCAACGGCATGCTCGAGCCTGCCGTCTACGGTGCACGCACAGCTGCCGACGGGAGCATCGCCTTCCAGCTCCTGCGTTCCGCCGAGACCATGGACCACCTGCTGAGCCGAAGCGGCACCGATGTCATGAGTTAGCGTCGCGTCAAAGAACCCTTGCCCTGGGTGACGTGACGCGCCGTTCGGATACTGATCCCAACGGCGTGGTGTCGCCGGGCAGGCGCTCAAGTCGTGGAGCAGCGGTGGCACGGCACTCCCCAACTGTACGGAAGTCTTGCCAGGGCCACTCCAAGGTTTCCGCGGCCATCAGGGCCGGGTGGGGCCTCGCACGAAGGTGTGGAGTCCGGTGCGCCACAGGTGTTCGCCGGTGTTGACGTGGATGGTGGCGTCGAGTTCGAGTCCGGCGACGCCGTCGCAGAACGCTCGGAAGTACCGGGTCGCTTCGTCGACGCCGGTGGCGTCCAGCAGGCCGATGGTCAGCAGCCGCGCGACTTTCGCCTTGGGGGCGGCGTAGGCACGGGCGGATGAGGAGCAGACGGTGGGCTGACTTCGCATGGAGGGGTCCACCGTGTTGCGGAAGACGAGACGAAACAGGGCCCGGGTGCTCGATGGCGAGCCGACGGATCACCAGGCCGGCTTCGACGAGGTCCTCGTCGAAGGCCGATGTCTGGGCCGACGGTCTGCAGCTCGTCGGGCGGACCCTGTATGAGGTCCACTCCCAAGGCGTGGACAAGGTCAGGCTCTCGCCATCGCTGACCGCCGGACAGGTCCTCGGCACCACCAAGGCGCCGGGTGTCTCATGGCCGTCTACGGGCAAGACGTTCGGCGGCCGCCTCCGCGTGGTCGACGCCGACTTCGGCGAGAACTTCTCCGACATCGGCAGCCCGGCCGCCGCATTCAAGGTAGTAGCCATCCCGCTTCCGTGAGCTTCTGCCCACTCCTGGATGCGGTCGGACCACTCCGGCCGCACCCGGGAGTCGAGTCGTCAGGCCCGGGCCCCGGCCAGTCCGAAGGCAGCCGCGGCCGGGCCCTGGCTCGCACAGCGGGATGCTCCAGCGTGAGGGTCCGGCCCTCCTCCAACAGCAGTAGCCAGACTCCGCGAGACCGCAGTAGCAGCGGTGCCGCAGGTGATGTCGGAGCCGGTCGCCCCCCTGGTCAACATGCCTGCGAGGCAACCGGATTGCTGGCCAGGATCCGGGACTCCCGGTGGTTCGAAGCCCGTCTTCTCGCGGCGCCAGTGAGGAAGCGCGCGACCCGCTCGCCACATGCGCTTGCTCCGGCAAACGGTTACCGGAACGTAACCAGGTGGGCGTTACCAGCGGTAACTACCGCTGCTAGTTTTTCGCGCAATCACGCAACGCAGCAGTACGAGGAGTGAGCTGTGCGCCGTTACCGAAGCCGTCCACGTTCCGCCTCCAACCGTCTGGCCGCCGCCTCGCTCGCCACTGTGGCCTGCGTGTGCGTCGGCGCGACCACGGCCGACGCCACCGCAACCGACACCGAACCCGTCGTGTCCCGGGGAGTGAGCATCCCGGCCTTCTACACCCCGCCCGCCCAACTGTCCACCACCAACGGCGCCTTGATCCGGCGCGAGCCCCTCTCCCTAGGGCTCTCGCTGCCCGGCCTCGACGGCCGCCCCCTGCCGGGCACCGCAACCCGGCTGATGTACAAGTCCACCGACTCCGACGGCCAGGCCGTCGCGGTGACCGGCGCCTACATCGAGCCGTCGGCGAAGTGGGAGGGCGACGGTCCCCGCCCGCTGGTGGCGGTTGCCTCGGGGACCATGGGCCAGGGCGATCAGTGCGCGCCCTCGCTCGCCCTGCAACACCCGCTCACCACCAGCGGACAGACCCTGTCCGTCGGCTACGACAACCTCGCGATCTACCGTCTCCTCGCCACCGGAGCGGCCGTCGTCGTCACCGACTACGTCGGCTTGGGCGCCACCGATCGTCTGCACACCTACGTCAACCGCCTGGACGAGGGGCACGCAGTGCTGGACGCCGTCCGTGCGGCGCGCGCTCTCCCCGGCACCTCCCTCACCTCCGGCTCCCGCGTCGGCCTGTACGGGTACAGCGAAGGCGGTGGAGCCACCGCGTCGGCGGCCGAACTCCAGCCCACCTACGCGCCCGACGTCCCACTGTCCGGCACCTACGCCGGCGCGCCGCCCGCCGACCTGACCGCCGTCATGAAGGGAATCGACGGCAGCGTTCTGGCCGCTGCCCTGGGCTGGGCGATCAACGGCTTCGTCCAGGCGTACCCCGACATGCGGGACGCCGCCGAGGCGAACCTCAACGACGCCGGGCGCAAGGCGCTCGCCGACACGTCGACCATGTGCGTCGGCGACGCGATGCTCGGCTACGGCTTTTCGCGGAGCAGCGCGTGGACGAACAGTGGCAAGTCCGTCGCCGAGATCATCGCCGCCGATCCGCGCGCACAGGCCATCCTCGACGCTCAGCGCATCGGGACGCTCAAGCCGAACGGCCCGGTCCGGGTGGCCACCGGCATCCAGGACGACATCGTTCCGCACGCCCAGGCCCGCCAACTGGCCGTGGACTGGTGCCGCAAGGGCGGGAACGTCACCTACCAGGCCGTCGGCCTGCCCAACCTCGGCGACAAGATCCTCACCAACCACCTCGCCCCGCTCATCACCGACCAGCAAGCGGCGATCTCCTGGCTCACCGACCGCCTGAAGGGCAAACCGACCACGTCCAACTGCTGGACCATGCCCTTCCAGCGCTGACCGAGCCATCCGGCGGCCCGACCACCCCGTGGGCCGCCCGTTCGGCCTTTCGGCCGAGGCAACTGCCTGGTCCGGGGGCCGCGCCCGGCCGCTCAGCCGATGCGGGTGACGGACCGGCGGCGGAAGGGTGAGCCGCAACGCCCGGCCTTCTCCGTCGCACGCCAGGGCCGGACGCCCGATTCGACTCGTCTCCCCGGAGGGGCGTCCCCGCCATGCCTACCGCCCGTGTCCTCAAGCTCGCCTCGGTCGGCCTGCTCATCGCGCTCTGCGTGCCCGGAGCGCAGGGCGCCATGCTCCGACTGACGGCGCCGGACCCACCTACAGCCCTCGGCCGCTACTACGACCAACGACCCGCCTGGCACCGCTGTGGCAGCGGCGAGCAGTATCCGGCTCCTACCGGTGTGCCACCGTCACCGTGCTCCTCGACTACACCCGCCCCGCCGGCCCTACCCTGCGCCTGAGGATCTCCCGGCTGAACACCAGCGTTCCCGGCAAGCGACACGGCGTGCTGCTCACCAACTCCGGCGGGCCCGGGCACCGCGGTCTCGACGACCCGCTGTCCATGAAGGAAACGCTGGCCAAGAAGGTCAGGGACCGCCGCACGCCACCTCGTCGAACTGCGCAGGTCAGCCGGTACCCGCCCGCAGCCCGCGCCGGCCGGCGGCAGGGCGGACGCCGCCACCGACAACATCGTCTCGCTCCACTGGGCCGTCACCTGCGACAACTCCGCGTCCTGGCCCCGCGACCCGGACCGCTACCGCCGGGAATCCGTCCGCGATCGTGTCCGATACCCCCTGTACGGGGACTTCGCCGCCACCATCACCCCCTGCGCCTTCTGGCCGCGCGGCGCGGAGGCGGCCACCCGCGTCGACAACAGGGTCGGTGCCCTCGTCGTGCAGAACCAGTGGGACTCGCAGACCCCGCTGTCCGAGGGCCTGGCCATGCGCCGCGCACTGCAAGGCGCCCGCCTGCTCCAGGTCGAAAGCGGCCGGGGCCATGCCGTCTACGGCTTCCCCGGGGCCCCCGCCTGCGTCACCACCACGGTGAACACCTACCTGACCGAGGGCCGGCTGCCCGCCCGGGACACCACCTGCCGCGCGTAGGGGCTCTTCGCACCATGACGCCCTGGCTGGACTTGGAGGCCCGTCGCACGATCGAACCCGTCGTGCTGAGGCTGGCGATCGAGCGCGGGACCTCGACGGGGAGGCACACGTACGCGCTGCCCACCACCGCCTCGCCCGCACTCCTCTGTACGCGCGGGAGGAGGGCAAATACCTCAGCAGCGCATGGTCCGAGGCCCACCGTGCCTTCCACCGCACCCTGCTGGAGGGGTGCGGCAACCCCATGCTGCTGGACACCTTCGACCGCATGTGGACCGCCAGTGAACTGGGCCGCCGCTGGTCGGCACATCACACACCCGGTCGTGACGCCGCCGACGAACATCGTCAGCTGGAGGAGGCGGCCCTGGCACGCGACGCCGTCACCGCGGCCGACGTACTGACCCAGCACCTGACGGTGACCGCCGCCGTTCTGGCCGATCCCGGGGTGTAACACGCTCGCGGGTGGAGCGCATCGGGCAACGGCGCTTGGAAACTCCTTCCCTCCGCCATCAGGACGCCGCAGGCCGAGCCCGTGCCGTCGAGGATGAGGGCGAGTTCTGCCCGCAGGGCCGGGCCGCGCAAACGGCCTGTCGCCCTGACACCGCACCTGGAGCCAGCGGCAAAGCGTGCCGATTCAGCCGACGGATGGGACACCCGCGACCACGACTCCGACGAAGGTGAAGGGACTCTCGAAGGTCCCCCGTTCGCTGAGCCGTCCCAGGGACAGGGCGCAGGCCGTCCCGGGATCCCGCTCATCGGTTTCGGTCAGGATGCCCATCTGAAGTTCGAGCCGACGGCAGGGCGGCCTCGACGGTGCAGGTCTGGAGGGCTACGTGCGCGCTGCCCGCGTACAGCGTCGAGCTGTCCGCGCCGAAGGCTGGCGTGTCGATGGCGTAGCCCGGTGTCGTGAGGGGGCGCCGAGCGGCTGCTGGGTGGTGATGTCCCACAACTGGAGGCTTCCGGCCTCGCCGTCGACCGTCGGCGCGCGGCCGTCGGGGCTGATGCGGGCCGGTCATCAGCGCGCTTCGCAGTTCCCGGGCGCGACCACGCCATTGCTGTCCTGGCCGGTGATCTCGAACGGGTCGCCCGGCCGCGCCTGCCCGTAGGACCAGGCCGCGTCCGCGTCGCCCGTCCCTGTGCCTGTGCCTCTGGAACTGTGGTTGGCCTTCCCGACGCGGCGGGCGTGCCACGGGGCGGCCAGCGCGTACATGCCCGGCCATGTCAGCCGCATCGAGTGGTCGACCATCTTGTCGCAGGTGTCCCCCCAGCCCGCGATCTCGGAGTTCATGTTCCGCGAGGTTCAGCACGAGTGGCTTCCATGGGCAGGGTTGGGAGGCCCGCCGCCGCGCTGGTATGGGTATGGGGAGGTCGGGGTGGCGGGCCGGTCAGCGGGACGGTCTCAGGACCCCCACTCGGGTGGCGGGAAGGGCTCCTGAGACCGTCCCGGGGCTCAGAGCAGGGCTTCGGCGGTGATGGGCAGGTCGCGGACGCGTCGTCCGGTGGCGTTGAAAACGGCGTTGGCGATGGCGGGCGCCACGCCGACGATGACGATCTCGCCGAGGCCCTTCACACCGATCGGGTCGGCTTCGTCGTCCCGGCCGTCGACGTAGACCGCCTTCAGGGCGGGTACGTCGGCGTTCACCGGTACAAGGTAGTCGGCGAGGCCGGCGTTGACGATCCGGCCGTCGCGGTGGTCGGTGACCGTGTGTTCCAGCAAGGCCTGGCCAATGCCGCCGACCATGGCACCGAGGGCCTGGCTGTCGGCGAGCTTGGGGTTGATGATCCGTCCGGCGTCGTACACCCCGAGCATGCGTCTGACGCGTACCAGACCGAGCCGGGCGTCGACCGCCACCTCGGCGAACGTCGCGGCGTAGGCGTACATCGAGTGCCGCCTCTGCTCCCCCGGCGTGTAGGACCCGAGTGCCTCCAGACGGGGACGGTTGTTACGGGCGAGGAGCTGCCGGTAGGTCTCCCCACGCGTGGGGTCGTCCTTCACGTGCAGCCGTCCGGCGCGGACCACCACGTCGCCGGTGTCGACGCCGTGCAGCGGCGAGCGCGCGTCCTCGACGGCAAGTTTGACGGCCTCCTGCCGCAGCTTGTCGCAGCCGTCCTGGACGGCGGAGCCGACGCTGGCCATGGTCTGCGAGGAGGCGTGGACCGGGGCCAGGGGCATGCGGGAGTCGCCCAGCCGGAAGGTCACCTGCCGCATGCTCAGCCCGAGGGCGTCGGCGGCCACCTGCGCCATGGAGGTGTATGTGCCGGGACCCATGTCGCTGGTCGCGGACTCGACCACGGCGGTCCCGTCGGCGTCGAGCCTGACCGAAGCCTGCGCCGCGGCGCGTGCGGTGTCGTAGACACCGGCCGCCATGCCCATGCCGATGAGCCAGTCGCCGTCACGGACGGTGCGGGGCTTGGAGTTGCGCCGGTGCCAGCCGAACTCGCGGGCGCCGATGTCGTAGCACTCGCGCAGCCGCCGGGTGGAGAACGGCTGCCCGGTGGACTCGTCGGCGGACGGCTCGTTGCGCAGGCGCAGTTCGATGGGGTCGATGCCCAGTTCGTGGGCGAGTTCGTCCATGGCCGACTCGATGGCGTACGCGCCGCTGCCGTAGCCGGGGCCGCGCATGGACGTCGGTGTGCTCACGTCCAACGGCACGGTGCGGTACGTCTGACGGACGTTGGGTGTGCTGTAGAGCATCTGCCCGGGAATCAGTACCGGTTCGCTGTGCGTCTGGTACTGGGAGGTCTCGGCGCTGATGTCGTGCACGGTCGCCACCAGGCGGCCGCGCCGGTCGGCGCCCAGGCGCAGTCGGTACTCGTACGCGGGCCGGAAACCGACGCCGAAGAACAACTGCCGTCGGTTCAGTACGAGTTTGACGGGGCGTTGCACCTCGCGCGCGGCGAGGGCCGCGGCCACGGAGTGCGGCCAGGTCCGGGTGGAGTTGCCGAAGGCACCGCCGACGAACGGGGAGATGACGCGCACGTTCTCCCGCGGGATGCCGAACTCGCCGGCAAGGCTGGCGGCAGCGACCTGCACCCCCTGGGACTTCTCCCGGACGGTGAGCCGGTCGCCGTCCCAGTGGGCGACGATGGCGTGCGGTTCCATCGCGTTGTGGTGGTTGCGGGCCATCCGGTACGTCATCCGGAGTTGGACGGCGGCGGCGTCCACGGCGCTGTCCGCGTCGCCGCGGGCGTACGTGCGGGGTTCGTTGCCGTCGGCACCGGCGAGCTCGGTCGACGGCTTCTCGGCGTCGTAGGAGAGTTGCACCAGGCTCGCGGCGTGCTGTGCGGCCTCCAGTGTGGTGGCCACGACGACCGCGACGGGCTGGCCGAAGAACCGGACGCGGTCGTCCTGGAAGACACGCAGCCGCCGGCCCGGCGGCCAGACTCCGTCGTAGGGCGGAAGCCTCGGCGCGTTGCGGTGGGTGATCACCGTCAGGACGCCGGGCTGGGCTTCGGCGGCGCGCGTGTCGATATCGGTGATGCGGCCGAGCCCGATACCGCTGTCGACGATGACGGCGTGGACGAGGCCGTCGATGACGAGGGTACCTTCGCCCGGGGCGGTGCGAGCTTGACTGAGGTCGGCGGCGTACTCGGCCTGGCCGGTGACTTTCAGCCGCCCGTCGACCCGGGACAGCGGCGCTCCGACGGCCGACTGCGGTTGCCGGCTCATTCGCCGCCCCCTGCGAGGCGCACGCGCGAGGTGGCGTGGCGGCGCCGCCCGGCGGTCATGCGGCTGGATCCCGGGCTGAGCCGGGGAGCGGAAGCCCGGCGAGCTGGATCAACTGCTGCTCGATGCCGGCGGGCAGTTGCGCGACGCACCGGCAGCGCGACCACCTTCCTGATGCCGTTGCTGCGGTAGCTGCCGAGGAGGAAGAGGAAACGGCTGGACAATGTGGGGATCTCCTTGGTCGCGCGTGTGGACGGCGCGCGCGCGTGGACGACTGCTG
This sequence comes from Streptomyces sp. NPDC028907, assembly GCF_055564995.1. Lineage (NCBI taxonomy): Bacteria > Bacillati > Actinomycetota > Actinomycetes > Kitasatosporales > Streptomycetaceae > Streptomyces > Streptomyces sp. NPDC028907. The sequence goes on along the minus strand of NZ_JBVHVE010000005.1, from coordinate 221,903 downwards.
CCGGTGAGCAGTCCCGTCGGGGTGGGGTCGGAGACGGGGACATGGTTCACGTCGCGGCTCACGCTGTGGGCCGCGGGCCCGGGAGATGTGCGGTGACCAGGGGTGAACACGACCGGCAGCCGCCCTACCGGGCCATCGGTGGGGCACGGCATCCACTGTGCCGCACGCGAAGCGACGCAACGAGCGGAGGCCCTTGGGACAACTTCGGTGCGTACCACTGCCGTTGGTACGTCCGGCAGTAACAGCCTGCGGACGGCCACCCGAGCTCCCCGGCCCGGTCGTCGCCACGACCGACCACGAGGACCGGGGCCCGAAATGCCTCCGCAGCGGCTACAGCGGCGCTTGCCTGACAACGCGGTGTGCTGCCCCGTGGAACAACGCTCCTGGAGACCCGTACGATCCGCGAGGCGTCGCCGTCGGACAGCGCGAACTCCGCCACGCGGAGCCCGAGCTGCCACAGGGGCACGGCCCCGGTGGTCAGCCCCGGGACGACGTCCGCCCGGGGCCCATGTCGCCGACGGCAACGTCCCGGCCGGATCTTGCCCAGAGCAAGAACGAGGCGAGTATGACCGCCGCTTCGTAGGAAGTGGCGGTCTGGTCGTATCGGGTGGCGATGCCGCAGAAGCCTTTGAGCCGGTTGAAGCAGCGCTCGATGATGTTGCGCCAGCGGTAGGTCTCTCGATCGAATCCTGGGAGGCATCACAAGCCGCGGTCGCCGTCGAGGACCAGCCCGGCAAGCACATACATACGTAAACAGCCAGGCCGCCCGCCTACGCCAGGGTTCGCGCGGCGGACGGCCAACCGGCTTCGATGAAGATCAGTACACGAAGTGCAACGCCGTCGGACGAGCGATCAGCAGACTGGATCATTCCCGGGCCGTGGCTGCTCGCTTTGACAAGTGCGGGTACTTCTTCCTCGGCGGTGTTTGATCGACTGCCTTATCAGCCGGAAGCTTCCTCGGTCGGATGCCTCCGCATCAGCGGCCGGGGTGCAGGCCGAGCCAGCCCGGGGACGGCGCGCCGCTCACCTCTCCCACGTATAGGGTGAGTTGCTGCCTGAAGTGCTCGACGAGGGCACGGTCGGCCATGAAGTGCTCGAAGCCTCCCAGGTGGGCGTTGGGGTAGTCCCAGATGGGCCGGTAGCCCGTGTGCGGGGTGACGTCGGTGCGGACCGACCACATGTAGAAGTCGGACTGGGTCCGCTTCGACAGCCACCAGTTCAGGTACAACTTGGCTGCGGCCGGGTGGTTGGCGTCCTTGAAGATGGCGGCGCGCTGGGCCCAGGCCATGAACGGGTCGTGCTCGGGCAGGACGAAGCGGGTCTTCATGCCGTCGGCCGGGGTGAGCATGCCGTCCGTGCCGAGCGCGACGGCGGCGGTGCCCGCCTCGACCCGGTCGGCGGGTTCCTGCGTGCCGCGTACCCAGGCCACGTCCTGGGCGGCGAACCGGCGCAGCCAGTCCCAGCCGTACTTGTCGGTGATGAGCTTGTACAGGTACAGCACCGCGTCGTCGTCGTTCGGGAAGGTGGAGACGATCTTCCCTTTGAGACGACGGTCGAGGAGGTCGCGAGCGGTGGCCGGTGCCTGCTTGGCGCCTATCTTGTCGATGTTGTAGATGGTGGAGAAGGCGTCGACGAAGATGCCGGTCCACGCGCCGTCGGGGTCTTTGAAGGCAGGGTGGACGCGGGAGAAGCCGGCCGGCTTGTAGGGCAGTAGGACGCCTTCCTGCTTCCAGCGGGGGAAGTCCTGGAGGGTCTGCAACTGGACGACGTCTGGGACGAGGGTGCCGGTGGTGAGCTGGTTGTCGATGCGGGCGTCGTGGAACTTGCTGTAGTCCACGACGATGTTCAGTGTGATGCCGGGGAACGCCTTCTCGAAGGCGGCCTTGTTGCCGTCCTGCTGGGTGGCGGTGTCACCCCCGGCGTACACGATGAGCGTGCCGCCCTCCGCCCTCGCCTCGCGGTACAGCTGGTCCAGGCTCTTGGTCTCCTCACGCGTGCTGGGGCGTCGGTCTGATGTCTCCGGGGTCGTCGCGAAACCACTCGCCCCTCCGAGTGCGAGGGCGGCGGAGGCGACCGAGCCGCCCATCAGTACCTGACGTCGTGCCATCGGCATTGCCGTGTTCCTTCCTGGGACGGTGATGCGAACGGGGAGCAGGCGGTTGCATCGGCAGAGACGGGACGAGCGGGCGGTCAGGGGAGCCTCAAGGGGGCTGCCCTGCTGCCCGCGTCCGTCTGCCGGTCAGTACGCGAGGGTGATGCGGCGGCGGATCGCGCTGTTGTTCTCGGCCTCGTCGACGAGGGCCACGGCGTAGTCCTCGGCGCTGATGAAGCTGGTGCCGTCCTCGGCGGTGAGCAGGTCGTCGCCGCCGAGGCGGAAGGTGCCGGTGCGCTCTCCGGGGGCGATCTCGTCGGCCGGGGAGACGTAGGTCCAGTCGAGGTCGGTCACCTCGGCGCGCAGCAGGCGCAGTACCTCGCGCTGGGCGAGGGACTCGGCCTTGTACATCGCGGGGAAGTCGGAGGTGTCGACCCGGTCCTGGCCCGAGGCCGTCTTCAGGCTGCCTGCGCCTCCGACGACGACCAGGCGGCGCACGGCAGCGGTGCGCAGTCCATCGGTCAGGGACCGGTACGTGGCCAGCAGCGGGGTGGCCGGGTCGGAGCCGTCGCGGGGCGGGGAGACGGCGGATATGACGACGTCGTGTCCGGCGGCGGCCTGGGCCACCTTGTCCGCCACGGAGGCGTCGAGGGCGAGGGCGGTCAGCTTCGGGTGCTGTGGCAGGGCGTCCGCGCTGCCCGAGCGGCTGGCGGCGGTGACCTCGTGGCCGCGGCTGAGCGCTTCCGCGGCGATGCGGGAGCCGATCATGCCGGTGGCGCCGATCAGGAGGATCTTCACTGGTGACTCCGTAAGTGCTCGTGGGTGTCGTACTCGTTGAGTGGTCAGTGCTGGATGGCGAAGGTGACCTTCGCGTGCTCCACCGTCTCCTGCAGCACGCGCACCTGGCCGGTGGCGTCCTTGTATGCGCCGGTGCCTCCCGTGATGGCGAACCGCTCGTCGAAGACGGGGCCGGTGGCGGAGAGCCTGGCTGTGCCGGACGTGGTGATCTTTCCGTCGGGCAGCTCGTAGACGAAGGTCAGCAGCTCGGCGGTGCGCGGCTTGGCGTCGGTGGAGACGCCGACGAAGCTGCTGGTGCCGAGTTTGCGGCCTGCGGGGGTGGTGAGGTCGCCGGTGCCGATGAGCTGGTCGCCGAGGGCGGAGTCGGCGGGGGCGACGTCGACCATGTTGATCGCGGTGCCCCTCTCGATGGCCTGGATGGTGAGCGTGCGGTGCGGGTGCGAGGCCGGGGCGGCGTCCGCGGTGGCGGGGCCCAGGGCCAGGCCGACGGCGAACGCACCGGCCGTTGCGGCGACAGCGAAGACGGAGAGGAGGGGCTTGCGCATGATCGGCTCCACAGCGGTGGGGGCACACAGGGGATTTACCTGCCGGCGCAGACAATATATCTGCCTAGCAAGATATTGCAACGGCAGCTTCTTCTGGGCGCGACCTTCTGTCACCCTGAGGTGGTGAACGAGGAACTGCTGAACGACGACGACGTGACGCTCTACGGCCTGTTCGTGGAGGCGTTCACCCGCCTCAAGCCCCTGGTGCACAGCGATCTGGGCTTGCCGGAGACCTGGTTCGAGGTGTTGCTGCGGCTGGGGCGCACCCCCGAACACCGGCTGCGCATGACCGACCTGGCGGAGGCCGTGTCATTCAGCTCGGGCGGCTTCACCCGGCTCGCCGACCGTATGGCGAAGGAAGGGCTGATCCGCCGCGACCCCGATCCGGGCGACCGACGGGCCGCACTCGCCGTACTGACCGACAAGGGCGCCGAGGCACTGGACCGTGCCATGGCCAAGCACGTCTCTCATCTGCGCACCCACGTCTCCGGACCGCTCTCGGCGGCGGATCGCCGTCACCTGGAGCGCGCTCTGCGCATTCTGCGCGACGCCCAGAGCCCTGCGGGGCCGTAGCCGGAAAGATCGAGCTGACCTGTCACCTGCTTGAGGCGACGGGCCTCGTGCGGTCGTCTTGTGACGACCGCACGAGTTCCGGTGCCGTCACTGCTTGAGGTGAGCCCCATCGTCCTCGCATCCCGGACACGCCGGCGTCGCGTGAAGCGCGACGCTAGACGCGCTCGAACGTCCAAGTGACGCTGGTGGCGTCAGCCTTGAGGACGGTGACCGGGATGGAGAGGTCCTTGCCGTCACCGTCCTTTGCGGTGCATGTCACCTTGGCGCCGGCCACCGCCTTGAGGTCCGGGCACTTCACGACGGACGTGTCACCTCCGATCCATGGCAGCGGACTGTACTTCGACGACGTACGGCCTGCGACGACGGTTCCGCTGAGCGCCTTGTGGCCGTCCACGGTCACGGTGGTGGACTTGTCGAGCCCTGTGGTCGACTCCATGCCGCTCATGGCATAGGTGAGGGCTCCGCCGCCCACGGCCACAGCTGCCACCGCGACGCCGGTGACGATCAAGGGTTCGCGTTTCATGGAGTACTCCTGGTGAGGACAGACGGGGTTGCGGCACCCAAGCTCGCCCAGCACAAGGGGAGCCGGCCTCGGCCGAACGGCGGGTTGTGACGGCTCACCGACCGCTTTGCTCGGCCGGATGGCCGATCCGTACAACCGCGACCAGGACGGCGGACGGCTTGCCGGAGCCTTGGCTCGGGCCGCTGGGCGTGGAGGGCAGGCCGCCCTGGTGCCGCTGGTGACGAAAGCGTCGCCCGGCGGCCGTCCCGGCGCGCCGACTCAGTCCCGCGAGCTGCCTGCGCTTTGGCGGTCGATCCCGTCTGCTGCGATCGCAGTAGGGGAAAGTGTCTGCGTACGGCCAACGACGAGAGGCCGGAGAACTGCGAGCGTTCGGGGGGCCGTGTTGATCGGCCCGTACGCATGGCAGATCGCTGGAAAGGCTCGTCGATGTCTCCTCTCGCCCGCTGGTGACACCGGCACCGGCTCGCCGTCGTCCTGGTCTGGGTGGGCTTGTTGCTCGCGCTCGGCGCCGGAGTCGGTGCGGTCGGCAACGCCTTCGGCAACAGCCCGACCTCGCAGAACACCGACTCGGCCAAGGCGACGGCCCTGCTGCAGCAGGCCTCCGACAGCGCGGCGGGCAAGAGCGGCCGGATCGTCTGGCAGGTGGACGGTGCCAAGGTCACCGAGCAGGCAGTGCCCGACACCGAAAAGGCCCATTGACTACGCCGCTCGCCGAAGAGCGCTATCCGAACCTCTCGAGGTCCCTTATGACAGTCTGTTCTCGATCTTCCATCCAGTACGGATGGGCGTTACTCGCCAGCGGCAACGCCACGCCGCAGCGTGGATCTGGCAAGCCCTCACCGGCAGCCCAGCCCACGACTCCCCTGTCTACGCCGGAGGCTGGGAGGGACAGAGCGCGGCATCGGTGACCCAAGCCCCGGCGGAAGTTCCACGAACGCGTTCCGGAATCCGCCGCCAGGGAATTGACGCTGTGGGGGCTGGAATGGCTGGACGAGAAGGGCACTGGACCCCAGCCTGACTCGAGAGCCGCTGGTGCTGTGGACGACCCGATGCGATCATGGTCTGCGCACTGAACTGTTCCGCGCGAGGGTCGCTACTTCTACCGGGCGTGCCTGGACCTCGCCGCCGGCGTCTTCGGCTACCCCGAGGAAGGGGCCGCACCGGTCGCGCTGCACACCGTCACGGACTGGATCGCAGCGCATCCCGGACGGTTCGACCGCGTGGTGTTCACCGTGTTCGGAGACGACGACGAACGGGCTTACCGGAACGCCCTCGGCGCCGTAGGACCTCCGCTCGCTCCCGGTCTTCGTGCGGGCGGCGCCTAGCGGGCCTGCGCCGCCCCCTGCGGTCGGTCGGCGTCGTCCGGATTCCTCGGCAGCAGCGCATCCTCGTAACGGCCCAGTGCCAGCACCGCGCCGAGCATGAGAAGTGGGAGCAGCACAGCGAGCAGTGCCATGACCTGGTCCTTCCCCGGAGCAGAGCGTGCGTGGGGGGTAGGGAACCGGGTCTCCCTCCTTCCGCTGCGCAAACCCTGTGTCGCCCCCGGATGTGCGGGTACGCGGTGCGCACGCCGAAGATCTGGAGGGAGTCATGCAGCGAGGCAGTGACCGGCTGAGCGTTCACCGTGACGACGAGATGAAGCACGAACTGCAGGGGCTGCTGCGGTCCGGGCACCCCACCCGGACGGAGGAGTGGCACGACCCGGAGCCGACCGCGGACGACGATCCGCAGGTCGCGGGCGGGCCGGTGACGCCGGGAGGTACGGCCTCCCTGGCGACGGTCCGGCTCGAGCTGGCGCGGCTCCTGGGCCGTAGCGCCTTCCCGGCGAGCCCCCGGGAACTGACCACCGCCCTGCGCCGCGGGTACGCGCCCGACGCCCTGGTCGAGTCGCTGGAGCGGCTGCCGCGCTCGACGCGCTACGCCAACGTCCAGCAGCTGGCCGAGGCCCTGACCGGGGCCGGGGAACGGGGGAGCACCAGGAATGGCTGACTTCGTGAGGGACGTGATGACGCCGGGTGTGGTCGCCGTCCGCCCGGACGCCTCCCTCGTCGAGGCCGCGCAGCTGATGCGGGCGCAGGACATCGGGGACGTCGTGGTGGCCGACGGGCAGGACGTCGTGGGCGTGCTCACCGACCGTGACATCACGGTGCGGGCGGTCGCGGACGGCGCCGACCCGCTGACGGTGAGCGCCCGGTCGGTGTGCACCCGGGACCCGGTGCTGATCGACCCGGGCGAACGGGTCTCCGTGGCGGTCGCGCTGATGCGCGAGCACGCGGTGCGGCGGCTGCCGGTCGTCGAGGACGGGCTGCCGGTCGGCATCGTCACCCTCGGGGACCTCGCCGAGACCCAGGACCCCGACTCCGCGCTGGCCGAGATCAGCCGTGCGGCTCCGGACGAGTGATCGGATGAGCCGGGACCAGGCCGCCGAGATCAGCGCCTCCGGTGTCACCGTCGACGTCGGCGACGCCACCGTCCGCTATCTGCTGTACGGGCTGCTGCCCAGCTGGTTCGCGCCGGGTGTCGCCGACTGGTGGATGCACCGCCGGACCCGGATCGAGGAGACCGCGGGCCCCAAGGAGTCCCTGATCCATGCCCTGATGATGACCGAGGTCGGCATCCCCATCGCGCTGACCCTGCGCTACGAGGTCAACCCGCTGCTGCTGAGCGTGCAGCTGGGCGCGACCGCCGCGCACGAGGCGACCGCGCTGTGGGACGTGCGGACGGCCGTGGACAGCGACCGCGAGGTCAGGCCGGTCGAGCAGCACATCCACAGCTTCCTGGAGTCCCTGCCGTTCGGCGGGCTTTCGGCGTTGATGTGTCTGCACGCCGACCAGGTGAAGTCCCTGGTGCGCGGCGGCCGGGGCGATCCCGACGCGTGGCGGCTCGTGCCGCGCCGGCGGCCGCTGTCGCGGGGCTATCTCGCGGGCATCGGCGTCGCGATCGGGGCCTGTGTGCTGCTGCCGTACGGCGAGGAGCTGTGGCGCTGTTGGCGGGCCCGGCGGCGGGACAAGAAGCGCTGCACGAGCGACGAGGCCCGGTTCAGGGCCACGGAAGGACGTTGAGACATCATGCGTATCGCATTTCTGACCGCACCCGAGGGCGTCGAGCAGGTGGAGCTCACCGATCCCTGGCAGGCCGTGGTGGACGCGGGCCACGAGCCGGTGCTGGTGTCGACGAAGCCGGGCACGATCCAGGCGTTCCACCATCTCGACAAGGCGGACAAGTTCCCGGTGCAGGAGGTCGTGGGCGAGACGTCCGCGGACTCCTTCGACGCGCTGGTCCTGCCGGGCGGGGTCGCCAACCCGGACTATCTGCGGATGAACAGCAAGGCCGTCGGATTCGTGCGGGACTTCTTCGACCAGGGCCGGCCGGTCGCCGCGATCTGCCACGCCTCCTGGACGCTGGTGGAGGCGGACGTCGTCCGCGGGAGGGTGCTGACCTCCTGGCCGAGTCTGCGGACGGACATCCGCAACGCGGGCGGCACCTGGGTCGACGAGCAGGTGCGGATCTGCGACCACGGCTCCAACAAGCTGGTCACCAGCCGTAAGCCGGACGATCTGAAGGCGTTCTGCGAGACGTTCCTGGAAGTGTTCGCGAAGGAGGCGTCGTAAATGGGGGACCGCAAGCAGGAGCAGAGGGAGACCTTCCACGCGGACGACCCGAAGGGCGGGCCGCTCACCACCGACCAGGGCGTGCAGGTCGACCACACCGACGACTCGCTCGCCGCCGGCGAACGCGGGCCGACCCTGATGGAGGACTTCCACTTCCGGGAGAAGCTCACCCGCTTCGACCACGAGCGGATCCCGGAGCGGGTGGTGCACGCGCGGGGCGCGGGCGCGTACGGCTATTTCGAACCGTACGAATCGTGCGCGGAGTTCACCCGCGCGGCGTTCCTCCAGGATCCGTCCGTGCGGACCCCGGTGTTCGTGCGGTTCTCGACCGTGCAGGGTCCGAAGGGCTCGGCGGACACCGTGCGGGACGTGCGCGGCTTCGCGACCAAGTTCTACACCTCGGAAGGCAACTACGACCTGGTCGGGAACAACTTCCCGGTCTTCTTCATCCAGGACGGCATCAAGTTCCCCGACTTCGTGCACGCGGTGAAGCCGGAGCCGCACAACGACATTCCCACCGGCGCCTCCGCGCACGACACCCTGTGGGACTTCGTGTCGCTCCAGCCGGAGACGCTGCACGCGATCATGTGGCTGATGTCGGACCGGGCGATCCCGCGCAGTTACCGCATGATGCAGGGCTTCGGCGTGCACACCTTCCGGTTCGTGAACGCGGACGGGAAGGGCACGTTCGTGAAGTTCCACTGGAAGCCGCGGCTGGGTGTGCAGTCCCTGGTGTGGGACGAGGCGCAGGAGTGCCAGGGCCGCGACCCGGACTTCAACCGGCGCGACCTGTGGGACGCGATCGAGGCGGGCGAGTACCCGGAGTGGGAGCTCGGCGTCCAACTCGTCGCGGAGGAGGACGAGTTCGCGTTCGACTTCGACCTTCTCGACGCCACGAAGATCATTCCGGAGGAGCAGGTGCCGGTCCGCCCGATCGGCCGGATGGTGCTGGACCGCAACCCGGAGAATTTCTTCGCCGAGACCGAACAGGTCGCCTTCCACACGGCGAACGTCGTCCCCGGGATCGACTTCACCAACGACCCGCTGCTCCAGGCCCGCAACTTCTCCTACCTGGACACCCAGTTGATCCGGCTGGGCGGCCCCAACTTCGCGCAGCTGCCGGTGAACCGCCCGGTGGCGCCCGTCCGCACGAACCAGCGCGACGGCTACCACCAGGGCGCGATCCACCGCGGCACGAACTACTTCCCGAACTCCCTCGGCGGCGGCTGCCCCGCCCACGCCGGTGTCGACGGCAGCGCGTACACGCACTACGCCGAACGGGTCGACGGCGCCAAGATCCGGCGTCGCAGCCCGAGCTTCCAGGACCACTACAGCCAGCCGGCGATGTTCTGGAACAGCATGGCCGACTGGGAGAAGCAGCACATCGTCGCGGCGTTCCGGTTCGAGCTCGGCAAGGTCGGCGCGAAGGAGGTGCGGGCCCGTACGGTCGAGCATCTCGCCCAGGTGAACGGCGATCTGGCGTCGCAGGTGGCGCGCGGCATCGGGGTGCCCGAGCCGTCCGGCACGGAGACGGCGGACAAGCTCTCCTCCCCCGCGCTGAGCCTGGAGTCACTGCGCGGCGACGGCTCGATCCGCACCCGGCAGATCGCGGTCCTGGTCACGGACGGCGTCGACACCGCCCAGGTCGACCCGGTGCGGGAGGCGCTCACGGCCGAGGGTGCGATCGTCGAGGCGCTGGCACCGACGGACGGCACGGTCGCCGGCGCCCACGGCGACCGGTGCGAGGTCGACCGCGCCCTGCCGACGGTCGCCTCCGTGCTGTACGACGCCGTGCTGCTGCCCGGCGGCCCGCACGGCACCCCGCCGACGGCCGCCGACCAGGACGCGATGCGCTTCGTTCGGGGCGCATACCGCCACGGCAAGCCGGTCGGCGCGCTCGGCTCCGGCGTGGGCGTCCTGGCCGCCCTGGAGCCGGAAGGCGTACGGCTGTCCGCCGAGTTCCACCACACGGTGTCCGACCGGGGCGTGGTGACGGACACGTCGCCGGGCCCGGCGAGCGCGGACTTCCTGGAGGCCTTCAAGGCCGCCGTGTCGGCTCACCGCCACTGGGGGCGTCCGCCGGTGGGGTGCTGAGTTCGCGCGTACTCGAACCGTGCCGAGGGGTGGTGTGCGGGGCACGCCCCGCTCAGCACGAGCCGCGGTCGCGGGCGCCCTCCCGGGTTCGGCCCGCGGCCACCGTACGGCGCGGGTTGCGGCGCAGGTACTCGCCCTCCAGCTGCGCCATGCGTTCGTTGTGGGCCCGCAGCGCGTCGTTAGAGCCGTACAGCAGCGTGTCGTGACGCGTCCGGTGGATGGTCTCCAGCTCCTTCATGAGCTGCTGGTCGTCCAGCCGGCTGGGGTCGACTCCGGTCATCGTGGTGCCCCGCTCGTCGTGTTCATTCATGCGGTCCGGGTACCCGCCCGGGGAGCACACAGCACCCGAGCGGCGTACAGGAGAGACAGACCATGGATCTCGCCTTCCTGAACCCACTGTACGAACACCCCGGGCCTTGGGCCTCCGTATACGTGGACACCTCCCGGCACACGGAGGACACCCCGCACGAACGGCACCTGACGGCTCGGGCCCTGTCCCGGGATCTGGCCGGGCAGGGCGCCGACGACGCGACCTGCCGGGCCGTGCGCGGCGCGCTGGAGGAACTGGAGCACTCCTCCGAACCGCACGGCCGCGCGATCTTCGCCCGAGCGGGTGAAGTGGTCCTCGACCCGCCGCTGGCCCGCGCCCCGCTGCGCGACAGCGCCCACTGGGCCCCGCTGCCGCACACCGCTCCGCTGCTGGAGCTGGCCGGCGAGGACCCGGTCTGTGTCGTGGCCTACGTCGACCGCCGGGGCGCCGCCTTCGAGCTGCGGACCGCGCTGGGCCGGCAGGACGTCGGTGCCGTCACCGGCCGGCAGCATCCGATCCACCGGACCAGCACGGTCGACTGGTCCGAGCGGCACTTCCAGCTCAAGGTGGAGAACACCTGGGAGCACAACGCGGCCGAGATCGCCGACGCGCTCGCCGTCTGCCAGGAGGAGACGCGGGCCGACCTGCTGGTCCTCGTGGGTGACGACCGGGAGCGGCGGTCGGTGCACGAACGGCTGCCGCGGCGGTTGCACGACCTCGTGGTCGAGGCCCCGCACGGGACCGGCAGCCGGCTGCTCGACGAGGACGTCGAACGGGCGCGCGAGGAGCATGTGCGGCAGCGGGCGGTGCGGGAGCTGGAGCGGTTCCTCGCGGCCCGGGAGCCGGGGGGCGAAGGGCGTGCCGGGGCGGTGGAGGGGGTGCCGGCGCTGGTCGAGGCGGCGCGGGAGCACCGTATCGACGAGCTGCTGATCCGGCCGGACAGTCCTGACGCGCATCGCGAGGTGTGGATCGGCGAGGACCCCGACCAGTTGGCGGTGCGCCGTACCGACCTCAAGATCCTCGGTGAACAGCACTCTTGGCCGGCCCGCGCCGACGACGCCCTGATCCGCTGCGCGGTCGCCACGGGGGCGGGGGCGCTGTCGGTGACCCCGGCGCCCGAGGACCAGACCCCGGCGGGCGGCCTCGGAGCCCTCCTGCGCTGGCCCTGACCAAGCCTCCCTCGCCCCCGCCGCCCCTACCCGTCCCATCCCCAGGGGCTCCGCCCCTTCGACCCCGGGCGCCGTCCTTCGGGGGCGGGCAGGTGGGGGCTGGTCGCGCGGTTCCCCGCCCCCCTTCTGGAACGCTAGCGGGCTCGCTCCACGCGCCGTTCATCCCATACCGCCTCCGCCGTCTCCCGCACACGACCGTCGCTGCCGAAGACCAGATACCGGTCGAAGGACCGCGCGAACCAGCGGTCGTGCGTGACGGCCAGCACCGTCCCCTCGAAGGCCTCCAGCCCCTCCTGGAGGGCCTCCGCCGACTCCAGGTCGAGGTTGTCGGTCGGCTCGTCGAGGAGGAGCGCGGTGACGCCCTCCAGTTCCAGCAGGAGGATCTGGAAACGGGCCTGCTGCCCGCCGGAGAGACGGTCGAAGGTCTGCTCGGCCTGGTGGGTGAGCTCGTAGCGCCGCAGCCGGGACATCGCCGCACCCCGATCCTGGGCATGCTCCTTCCACAGAATGTCCAGCAGCGTACGACCCATCAGTTCAGGGTGCGCGTGCGTCTGCGCGAAGTGCCCGGGCACGACCCGCGCCCCCAGCTTCCACTCCCCCGTGTGCGCCACGTCCTCACCGGCCAGCAACCGCAGGAAGTGCGACTTGCCGGAACCGTTGGAGCCGAGCACGGCGACACGTTCGCCGTAGAAGACCTCCAACGAGAACGGCTTCATCAGGCCCGTGAGTTCAAGGTTTCCACAGGTGACGGCCCGCACCCCGGTACGCCCGCCCTTGAGCCGCATCCGGATGTCCTGCTCACGCGGCGGCTCCGGCGGCGGCCCCGCCTCCTCGAACTTGCGCAGCCGGGTCTGGGCGGCCCGGTACCGAGAGGCCAGGTCCGCGCTGTTCTCGGCCGCTTGCCGGAGAGTCAGCACCAGCTTCTTCAGCTGGGCGTGCTTCTCGTCCCAGCGCTTGCGCAACTCCTCGAAACGGGCGAAGCGTTCACGCCGGGCGTCGTGATAGGTCGCGAAGCCTCCGCCGTGCACCCAGGCGTCCGCGCCCGCGGGCGAGGGTTCCACGGAGACGATCTTCTCGGCGGCACGGGCGAGGAGTTCACGGTCGTGGGAGACGAAGAGGACCGTCTTGCGCGTCTCCTGCAGCCGCTCCTCCAGCCACCGCTTGCCCGGCACGTCGAGGTAGTTGTCCGGCTCGTCGAGCAGCAGCACCTCGTCGGTGCCCCGCAGCAACGCCTCCAGCACGAGCCGCTTCTGCTCGCCCCCGGACAGGGTCCGCACCTGCCGCCACTGCGCCTTCTCGTACGGCACCCCGAGCGCCGCCGTGGTGCACATGTCCCACAGCGTCTCGGCCTCGTACCCGCGCGCCTCGGCCCAGTCGGCGAGCGCCTGCGCGTACTTCAGCTGGGCCGCCTCGTCGTCGACGGTCATGATGCCGTGCTCGGCGGCGTCCACGGCCTGCGCGGCCTGCCGGATACGTGGCGGCGCGACCGACACCAGCAGATCCCGCACGGTCGTCTCGTCCCGCACGGACCCCACGAACTGCCGCATCACCCCGAGCCCCCCACTCACGGTGACACTGCCCCCGTGCGGCTTCAGCTCCCCGGAGATCAGCCGCAGCAGGGTCGTCTTCCCGGCCCCGTTGGGCCCGACGAGCGCCACGGCGGCCCCTTCCCCCACCCGGAACGACACATCGCCGAGCAGCGCCCTCCCGTCGGGAAGGTAGTACTCGAGATGCGCGGCTTCCAGATGTCCCATAGGGCCGCATTCTGAGGTCGCCGCACGGCACCGGGCAAATACTTATTCACCACGTCCCCCCAGGCAGACAGGCCGACCTCACGACGGAGAACACTCACTTCCAGCCACCGCCCCGGCACCCCCAGCCCGTCCGCCGTTCGAGGACGAGGCCAGGCCGTCCCGATCACCCACCCACCCCAGGGGCTTCCATCCCTGACCCCCACCCACCCGCAGCATGCTCCACCCGCCCCGGCACCCCCAGCCCGTCCGGCGTTTGAGGACGAGGCCCCTTCAGGGCCGATGGCGGGGTCTGGGGCGGCAGCCCCAGTGGGGTCGAAGGGGCGAAGCCCCTTCAAGGGATGGGACGGGTAGGGGCGGCGGGGGCGAGAACCCTAGTCGGGGTCCACCACCCGCCCCGTCGGCCCGCCTTCCCCCACCGGAGCCACCACGGCCCCCGCCCAGGTCAGCGCCTTCCAACCGTCCACCGGCGACCCCTCCAGGATCACCACGCCGGTGTTCTCGAGCGGCCGCGCCGCCGCGAACGGCACATCCACGTTGTCCGCCCGAGCAGCCGTCCAAAGCCGGATCACCGCACCGTGACTGACCATGGCCACCACTCCGGCCCCACTGTCCGCGGCCTCCGAAACCACCGCGTCGTAGCGCGAGAGAACCTCCGCCCCACTCTCACCCCCCGGCATCCGCAGCCCCACGTCCCCGCCCGCCCAGGCGAACACCGTCTTCATGTAGAGCTCACCGTGCTCGTTGTCGCCGCGCAGCATCTCCAGATCCCCCGCAGCCACCTCACGGATCCCGTCCCGCACGAGCACTTCAAGGCCCCGCGCGCCCGCCAACGGGGCGGCGGTGAGCTGGGTGCGGACCAGGGTGGAGGCGTAGACCGCCTCGATGTCCTCGTCGGCCAGAGCCACGGGGAGCGCCGCGGCCTGCTGCTCGCCGAGCGCGGTGAGCCCGGCGCCCGGAACAGCCGTGTCCAGCAGAAAGTCCACGTTGGAGGGCGTCTGGCCGTGGCGGACGAGGAGCAGGCGCATCTACGGGTTCCTCCGTGTGTCGGTCACCGCCGGCCGGACAGCAATCGGCCACTTCAGGGTACCCAGCCCTGTATGAGCCCAGACGTCGACCTCACCGTCCCGAAGCCCGGCCGGCACGCCCTGCGCGACCGGCTCCTCGCCCTCGACTCCCGGTTGTTCGAGTTCGCCGCCGAGCGGAACTGGCCGTATGCCGAGCCGGTCCTGCCGCGGCTGAGCCGCAGCGCGAACCACGGTGTGCTGTGGTTCGCGACGGCCGCCGTGATCGCCGCCAGCCGGACCCCCCGGGCCCGCCGGGCCGCCGCCCGGGGCCTCGCCTCGCTGAGCCTGGCCTCGCTGACCATCAACACCGTGGGCAAGCGGTCGGTACGCCGTCCCCGTCCCGTCCTGGACCCGGTACCGCTGGGCCGGCAGCTGAAGCGACAGCCGATCACCACGTCGTTCCCGTCGGGGCACGCGGCGTCGGCGGCCGCGTTCGTGACCGGAGTCGCGCTGGAGTCGCCCGCCTGGGGCCTGGCGGTGGCTCCGATCGCCTGGTCGGTCGCGCTGTCGCGGGTGTACACCGGCGTCCACTTCCCGAGCGACGTGGCGGCGGGCGCGGCCCTGGGCGCGGGTGCCGCGTTCGCCGTACGGGGCATGGTGCCGACGCGTGACCGGCTGGTGCCGCCGGCCCGGCCCCGTACCGACGTTCCCGCGCTGCCGGACGGGGACGGACTGGTCGTGGTGGCCAACAAGGGGTCGGGCAGCTCCGACCGGGTGCACGCCCTGCTGGATCTGCTGCCGCGCGCCGAGCTCGTCGAGTGCGAACCGGACGACGCCCGGGCGGAGTTGGGCAAGGCGGCGGCCCGGGCCCGGGTGCTCGGCGTGTGCGGCGGCGACGGCACGGTCAACGCGGCGGCCGAGGTGGCCCTGGAGCACGGCCTGCCTCTCGCGGTGCTGCCCGGCGGCACGCTCAACCACTTCGCCTACGACCTGGGCGTGGAGGACGAGCGCGATCTGAGCCGGGCCCTCCAGCGGGGCGAGGCGGTGCGCGTGGACGTGGGCCGATTCACCTGCGACGGACAGCAGGGGGTGTTCCTCAACACGTGCAGCCTCGGTGTGTATCCGGAGCTGGTGCGCGAGCGGGACCGCTTCTCGTCCCGCGTCGGCGCCTGGCCGGCCGGGGTGCTCGCGGCGCTGCGTGTGCTGCGCAGCGACCGCCATCCGCTGCACGCCGAAGTCGCGGGCCGTGCGCACCCGTTGTGGATGCTGTTCGCCGGGAACGGCACCTACCACCGGATGGGCCTCGCCCCCGCGCGGCGCCTGAACCTCGCGGACGGTGTGCTCGACGTACGCGTCGTGCACGGCGGGCGCCGGCCCGCGCTGCGTCTGCTCGCGGCCGCCGCCGCGGGCCCGCTGACCCGGTCCCCGGCCCACGCGGCGGTCCAGGTCGGCCGACTGCACCTGTCCGGCGTCACCCCGGGCGCGCTCCTCGCGTACGACGGCGAAGTCACCGAGGTGGGCGGCGACGTGACGCTGGAGAAGCTGCCGGAGGCGCTGACGGTGTACCGGCCGCTGCCCGGAGCCTGACATGCACTGACACCCTGTCAGTCCGCATAGTAAAACGTCGGTCTCACCATGCGACATGCGGGCGTACCGTGTCGAGTACCGCCCGGCAGGACGAGACGAGGGGAACAGCCATGTCGAAGGCCGACGAGAGCACACCGGAGAACCTGCGGGAGACCGCACGGGAGACCGCCGTCTACACCCACGGGCACCACGAGTCCGTGCTGCGCTCGCACACCTGGCGCACGGCCGCCAACTCGGCCGCCTACCTGCTCCCCTCACTGAAGCCGCACATGCGGATCCTGGACGTGGGCTGCGGTCCGGGCACGATCACCGCCGACCTGGCGGCCCTGGTGCCCGACGGGCGGGTGACCGGTGCCGACCGGGCGCCTGAGATCCTGGAGCAGGCCGGGGCCACGGCGGCCGGCCGCGGGCTGACGAACGTCGACTTCGCGGTCGCCGACGTGCACGCCCTGGACTTCCCGGACGACACCTTCTGCGTCGTCCACGCCCACCAGGTGCTCCAGCACGTCGGCGACCCGGTGGGCGCGCTGCGCGAGATGCGGCGGGTGACGAGGCCCGGCGGGTTCGTCGCGGTCCGCGACTCGGACTACGCGGCCATGACCTGGTATCCGGCGTCCCAGGGCATGGACGCCTGGCTGGACCTGTACCGCCGGGTCGCCCGCGCCAACGGCGGTGAGCCGGACGCCGGGCGGCGGCTGAAGTCCTGGGCACTGCGGGCGGGGCTCACGGACATCGTGGCCACGTCGAGCACCTGGACGTTCTCGACGCCGGACGAACGGGCCTGGTGGAGCGGGCTGTGGGCGGACCGCACGCTGGCCTCGGCGTATGCCGAGCGGGCCACGGAGGGCGGGCACGCGAGCGCTGAGCAGCTGAGGGCCGTCTCGGAGGCGTGGCGGGAGTGGGGCCGGCAGGAAGAAGGCTGGTTCAGTGTTCTGCACGGGGAGATTCTGTGCCGTAAAGATGCCTGAATCGCGATTTCCTGGAAACACGGTGTGCAGGAGGTCAAAAAACAATGGTACCTATTCTGCTCGTGCTGTTGCTGGCCCTGATTCTCTTCGGCGCCGGATTCGCACTGAAGGCGCTGTGGTGGATCGCGATCGTGGTTCTGGTGCTGTGGCTCCTGGGTTTCGTGATGCGCGGCACCACCGCGGCAGGGGGCCGGGGTCGCTGGTATCGATGGTGAATCCGAGTTAGTTCTCACTCCCGGGAAAAGCCCCCGGGAAAAGCGTTGGTTCCTCACTCCCGGGGAAGCAACGGCCCCAGCGGCCCGAGGTCCAGGTTCAGGTCCTCGGGCCGCAGCCCGTACCGCTCGCGCAGCTCGGTCATCCGGTCGTCCAGCAGCATCAGCGTGAGCCCGATCCGCTCCTCCTGCTCCTCGCTCAGATCACCCGTGTCGAAGCGGCGCAGCGCCTGGCGCTCCATGAGCTGGCGCAGCAGTTCCACGACGGTCAGGACGAGTTTCACGAGGTCGCGTTCCACGGTGTCGGGGTCGAGGTCCAGTCGGTTGCGGTGGGACGTCACGCCGGCTCCCCCCAGGGCGACGGGACCTGCTCGTCGACCGAGCTGATCAGTGCGTTCAGGTCGATCCGGACGAGGTCGACGTCCGCGATCCGCAGGGTGATGTCCCCGGTGACGACGACGCCCCCGGAGAGCAGCCGGTCGAGCAGGTCCACGAGGGCGATCTCGCGGCGTTCGACGGCGGTCACGGTTCCACCTCCGGCTCCTCCGCGAACTCCCCGGTGAAGGAATACGCCGCCCAGGGTCCGGTGAGTTCGACCCGGATTCCGGGGGCGTCGTCCTTCTCCCGGTCCACCAGTTCGACGAATTCCTCGGAATCCCCGCGCGGCACCAGATAGGCGGCGTTCAGCATGTTCTGCCCGGAAGCGCCGGAAAGCGCGGCGCTCTGCGGGGCATGCAGCCGGGAATCCTCGGCGAAAGCGGAGAGCGTTTCGTGCAGTCGGCCGGAGAATGCGGCCGCCTTCTGCCATACGTCCTCACGCGCCCGCGTCTGCATGCGGCGCTGCCGCAGATAGTCGCGACCGGACACGGCCCCACGCCCGGTCCCGCCGCCCTGCGCGCCCTCGCCCGGCTGGTCGGCCTCGGTGGGCTCCGGCTCGGCGTACACCTTCACGCCCCACTCGACGCGCCCCTCCAGGCGGTCGAGGATGCGCCGGAAGTCGTCCTCGCGGGCCTCGATCATGGTCCGTACGCCGCTGTCGTCCCGGAAGACGGTGGCCAGCCGGAGCGGCAGTGGGGTGGTGACGGCGGTGAGCGCGTCGATGACCGTCTGGTGGGCGCGGGCCGTGGCGGTGAGCCACTCCATGTCCTCCAGGTGGGCGCGCAGCGGCTCCTCGGCGAAGTCCGTCTCGGGCACCGAACTGACGACGGCGATCAGGCCGTGGTGCGTCAGCTGCTTGGGCGGCGACCCCGCCACCCCCGTCAGCTGCCGCTGGAGGGCCGAGCGAAAGGGACGGCAGATGGCGTAGACGTAGCGCAGTCCGGTCATGAGGCCTCCTCCTGTCCCCGAGCGGGCTCCAGCTGGGCCAGCCGCTCGCGCAACTCGGCGTTCTCCCGGGCCAGTTCGTCACGGCGGGCGCGCGTCGAGAGCGCCGGGTCGTCCTCCCACCAGTCGATGCCCATCTCCTTCGCCTTGTCGACGGAGGCGACGATGAGCCGCAGCTTGATCGTGAGGAGTTCGATGTCGAGCAGGTTGATCCGGATGTCACCGGCGATGACGACGCCCTTGTCGAGCACGCGCTCC
The DNA here is from genome assembly GCF_055564995.1 of Streptomyces sp. NPDC028907. Classification (NCBI taxonomy): domain Bacteria; kingdom Bacillati; phylum Actinomycetota; class Actinomycetes; order Kitasatosporales; family Streptomycetaceae; genus Streptomyces; species Streptomyces sp. NPDC028907. Next base: position 203,082 of record NZ_JBVHVE010000005.1, on the reverse strand, counting down.
AGGATGTCGGCGAGGTTGGCGCCGCTGTCGTGGCCGTAGGGCTGGGGCAGCCGCCCGGGCGTGGTCATCGGCGGCTCCCGCCACCGGCGTACTCGGCCTCGTCCTCGGGCTCCTCCTCGGATTCCTCCTCGGCCTCGTACTCGGGCTCGGACTCGGGCTCGGACTCGGACTCGGGCTGTTCGTCCGCGTACTCCTCCTCCGTGTCGTACTCGCCCTCCGGTTCCTCACCGTCCTCGTCCGCGTACTCCCTGTCGTCGTCCGGGTACTCGCCGTTCTCGTCATCCGCGTACGCGGCTTCGCCTTCTTCCTCCTCCCCTCCTTGGTACGCCTCCTCGTCCTCCTCCGCGACCGCGTCCTCGTGGCTGCGGACGACCTCGCCGTCGCGGATCTCGCCGCGCCAGCCGGCCTCGGCCTCTCCCTTGAGGGTGATGTAGCGGACGTAGTTCTTGAGGTCGAGCCGGGCGCGGCGGCCCTGGGCGCGCCAGAGGTTGCCGGTCTTCTCGAAGAGTCCCTTGGGGTAGTACTCGACGACGAGCAGGACGCGGGTGAGGTTGTCGGCGAGCCGGTGGAAGGAGACGACGCCCTTCGTGGTGCCCTTGGCGCCCTCGGACGTCCAGGCGATGCGGTCGTCGGGCGTCTGCTCGGTGGTGTGCGCCTTCCAGCTGCGGTTGGACCAGAACACCTTCAGCTGCCAGTCGGAGGTCGTGTCGTCGGCGCGGTTCGCGCTCTTCACGCCCTTCGCGAAGGTGCTGAAGTCCTGGTACTGGGTCCACTGGTCGTACGCGGTGCGCAGCGGGACGCCGACGTCGACGTACTCGAGGATGACGGTGGGCTTCTTGCCCGCCCCACCCTTGCTCTTGCCCTTGCCGCCGCCGAGGTTCTTCAGCGCTTCGGTCACGTTGTCCTTGGCGCGGGAGGCGCCGAGCTCCAGCGCGCTGCGCAGGGGCCCCTTGCCCTCGGCGAGCTTGCGGCCGCCGTCCAGGGCGAGCTGGGCGAAGCCGGGGCTGTTGCCCTCGGCGATGTCGGTCAGCTTGACCGTGGCCTGCCCGAGTTTCTGGCCTGCGCCGGTCAGCAGCCGGGTGGCCTGGGCGGCGAGGTACTCGCGCAGTTCGGCCTTGAGCCGGTCGGCGGCCTCGCCGCGGGCCACGCCGCTGAGTGTCTCGGTCATCGCTCGTCACCGCCCTTCGGCAGCCGGGAGCGCGCGCCGCGGGCGGCACCGCGTGACGCGGCTGCCGTCTTCTTGGCGGCGGGCTTCCTGTTCGCTGTCTTCTTCGCCGCGGCCGTCTTCTTCGCAGCGGTCTTCTTGGCCGGAGCCTTCTTCGCCCCGGTCTTCTTGGCCGGCGCGGGCGCCTTCTTCGCCGGAGCCTTCTTCGCCGCCTTCTTCCGGCGCGGCCGCTCCTGCGCCTCGGGCTCCTCCTCGGTGTCCGTGTCCTCCGGCTCGTCCGGCCCCTCGGACTCCTCGGGCTCCTCGTCGTCCGGACCGAGGTCGGGCACCTCGGTCCCCACCCCGGCCAGCTGGTCCCGCACCTGTGCGGTGCGCCCGTGCAGCCGGTCGGCGAAGGCGTCGAGCTGTCGCTCGACCATGGCGCCGGACGCCGCCTTGCCCACGCCGCGCAGGTCCTCGCGCAGCTGGTCCCCGAGCTCCTTGAACTGCGGGTTGTTCTGGAGCTGCTGGGACACCAGGTCCGCGAGCGCCCGCGGGCTCAGCTGCATGCGCTTGCCGGCCACCAACGTGCCTACGGCGAACGCCAGTTTCAGCTTCTTCGTACGTCCGAGGACGTATCCGGCCCCTACCGCGAGGCCGAGTCCCACTCGGTTCATCGTGCCGTCCCCTCAGTTGCCCGTACCGTGCGCGAGGGCGATCTCCAGCCGGTCGAGGAGTTCGTCCTCCCGGCGGTCGAACTCGTCCTCGTCGATCTCACCGGACGTCAACTGCTCCTCCAGCGCGGCCAGTTCCGCCCGCACGGTCGCCGGGTCGTAGTAGAGGCGCTCCGCCTCCTCCAGGACCTGTCTGATCACCCACGCGCTGCCGCGCACCGGCGCGAACGGCAGCAGCACCACCTCTCCGATCAGTCCCACGGCCTCACTCCTCCGCGCTCTCCGCGCCGGTCATGGTCCCCGCGGGCTCGGCCGGGCCGGGATCGACGAAGCTGTACGGCGGCAGCGGGCCGTTGACGCGCAGTTCGAGGTGCGGATGGCCCTTGCGGAGCTGTTCCACGGCCGCGAGGAAGGTCTCGACGCCTTCGCGGGCCACCAGGAACGACACGTTGGCGAGCCAGCCGGAGGAGTCGGGGCCGACGCTGACCGCGTCCGCCGCCGGTTCCAGGGTGTGCTGGACGTCGGTCGCGTCCTCGGCCTCCTGGGCCTTGACCGCGGCGACCACCATCTCGCCGAGCCGCAGCCGCTCCTCGTAAGTGCCGCCGCCGGCCTGCCGATTGGCCTCCGTCAGGGACCGGATCTCCGGGTTCTCCGACAGTACGCGGTGCAGCACGGCCTCTTCGGCGTGGCTGGCCTTGATGTTGTACTCGACCGTGCCGTCCAGGGCCGTGAGGCGTTCCTTGTAGTGCTCGGCGCGCTCGGCGAGGACCGAGGTGACCGCGTCGTCGTCGGGGGCGATGCTCCCGAACCGCATGGGCAGCACGCACCCGGCCGCGCCCGCCTCGGCGAGCACGTTCGAGTGGGCGAGCAGTTCCTTGCGCTTGGGGCGCAGTCCTTCGGGGGCGTCGCTGACGAGCGCGGCCAGGTCGCCCCGCTTCAGGACGCGTACCGGGCTGGGCGGGTCGCCGACGCCGCCCACGGCGCTCGGGAGGGAGGGGTGCGAGCTCGCGGTGATGCCGTACACGTACGTGCTCACTCCTGCTCCTCCTTCCGGCGCGACGCGGTGGACTTGCGGGCGCGCGGCTTGGGCTCGCGCTCGCCTTCGTCCCGCGCCTGCTTGAAGGCGTCGGAGATGGTCTCGGCTGCGCCGGACAGCGCCCCCTTGGACTTGCCGCGCGCACCGGACTCGGTGATCTCGCCGACCAGGTCGGGCAGGCCCGGGTCCTTGCGCGGGCCTGCCTCCAGGTCGAGCCGGTTGCACGCCTCGGCGAAGCGGAGATAGGTGTCGACGCTGGCGACGACGACCCGTACGTCGATCTTGAGGATCTCGATGCCGACGAGGGAGACCCGTACGAACGCGTCGATGACGAGCCCCCTGTCGAGGACGAGCTCCAGGACGTCGTAGAGGCCGCTGCTGCCGCCTCCGCCTCCGGTCTGCTGTGCCGGGACAACGGTCATGCCGGCCGTTCCTCCTTGTCTGGGGATGGTGTGCAGGGCGTGGGCGGGCGGCCTAACGGCCGCCGGGCCTGTGTGCGTCGGACCGTCCGCGTTCGTAGCGGCGGACACGGCGGTAGCCGGTGAGCTGTCCCTGCTGGTCGAGGTCGACCTGGTAGCTCGCCATCAGGCTCATCGTGTCGGGGACACGGGCCAGCTCCAGGACCTCGATCTCCAGCACCCAGCCGTCCTCGGTCTGTTCGAACGAAGACACCGTCTCCGCGGCTTTGCCGGTGAGCTCGGCGAGCTGGGCGCGCGCCTGGCGCAGCACCTCCATGGGGCTCGGCATGTCGTCCGCCCCGCCCTGTCGTTGTCTGGATGATTTGGGTGAGTTCTGTGAATCAGTCATGGGCGCCTCCCACGGCGAGTGGCCCGGAAGGCGTCGGCCAAACCCATGAGTTCGCGTGGGTCGGCCACGAAGCGCGTCAACCACGAAGTCCGTCGAGCCTGCGCCGGGCGGGTCCCAGGGCGCGGGGACGGCTCATCACCCCCGCCCAGGGGTTGGTGCGGGCCTGGTCCACGGCGTCCGCGATGGTCCAGCGGCGGGCGTCGAGGTCCGGGTCGTCCAGCTCGGCCCAGGTCAGGGGCGTGGCCACGGGGGCGCCGGGCCGGGGGCGCACGGTGAAGGGCGCGACCGCGGTCTGGGCGTAGGCGTTGCGCTGGACGTCGAGGTAGAGACGGTCGCCGCGGTCCTTCTTGCGGGCGGCGGTGGTGAGCCGGTCCGGGTGGGCGTCGACAAGGGTGTCGGCGACGTCCCGGGCGAACCGGCGTACCTGGTCGAAGTCCTGTTCCCCCTTCAGCGGTACGACGACGTGAAGGCCGCGTGACCCGGTGGTCATCAGGGCCGACGGAAGCTTCAGCGAGTCGAGCAGCTCGCCGAGCAGACCGGCGGCTTCCCGGACCGGCTCGAAGTCGTCCTCGGCCGGGTCGAGGTCGAAGACCATCCGGTCGGGGCAGTCGATCCGGCCGGTGCGCGACAGCCAGCGGTGCAGGGTGAGACAGGCCTGGTCAGCGAGGTAGACGAGGGTCGCCACGTCGTCGCAGACCGTGTGGGTCACGGTGCCGTCCTCCTTGGCGACCTCGGCCCGGGTGATCCAGTCCGGGTAGTGGTCCGGGGTGTTCTTCTGCATGAACCGCGGCCCGTCGACGCCGTCGGGGTGGCGTTCCAGCATCAGCGGACGGCCACGCAGGTGCGGCAGCATGAACTCGGCGACGGACCGGTAGTAGTCGACGAGGTCGCCCTTGGTGTACTCCTTCGCGCCCCCGTCCCCGGGAAAGAGCACCTTGTCGACGCGTTTGACCTCGACGGTACGGCGCCCCGCCCGCACCTGCCTCGTATCGTCGCCGCCTCCGGTCACCGTACGACCGCCTCCTCCACCAGCAGTTTCCCCGCGGCGGCGATGGACGCGGCGTCGATGCCCGCGGCGTGCAGCTGCTCGTCCGGGGAGGCCGAGCCGGGCATCCTGCGGACGGCGAGGCGCACCAGGCGCGGCACCGGGCGGCCGTCGAGGAACGCGTCGAGGACGGCGTCGCCGAGGCCGCCCTCCTCGTGGTGGTCCTCCACGGTGACCAGACAGCCGGTCTCCTCGGCGGCCCGGCGCAGGGTGGCCCGGTCGACGGGCTTGACGGAGTAGAGGTCGACGACCCTGATCTGGATGCCGTCGCGGGCCAGGGTGTCGGCGGCGGTGAGCGCCTCGTGCACGGTGACGCCGGCCGCGACGACGGTCAGCCGGTCGTGGTCACCGGAGCGCAGCACCTTGCTGCCGCCGACCGGGAACTCCTCGTCAGGTCCGTAGATCACCGGGGCGGCGCCGCGCGAGGTGCGCAGATAGCGAACGCCCTCCAGGCCGGCCATGGCGGCGACGAGCTGCGCGGTCTGGTTGGCGTCGCACGGGTACAGCACGGTCGAGCCGTGCACTGCGCGCATCATCGCCAGGTCCTCCAGGCCCATCTGGCTCGGCCCGTCCTGTCCGATGGCGACGCCCGCGTGCGAGCCGACGAGGTTGACGCCGGCGCCGCTGACCGACGCCATGCGAACGAAGTCGTGGGCGCGGGTGAGGAAGGCCGCGAACGTGGAGGCGTACGGCACCCAGCCGCGGGTCGCGAGCCCCACCGCGGCGGCGACCATCTGCTGCTCGGCGATGTAGCACTCGAAGAACCGGTCGGGGTGTTCCTTGGCGAAGAACTCGGCGCGGGTGGAGTCGCTCACCTCGCCGTCGAGGGCGACGACGTCACCGCGTCCGGTGCCGAGCGCGGCGAGCGCCTCGCCGTAGGCGTTGCGGGTGGCGACCTCCTCCCCCTTGTCCCAGCGGGGAAGTTCGACGTGTCCGGCGCGTACGGCGTGCAGCATGCGGGTCGCGGGCGGTTCGTGGACCCGGACGCGCAGGTCGCGCCGTCCGCCGAGTTCCGCGATGGCCTCGTCGGCGTCCGGCAGCGGCTTGCCGTGCAGTCCCTCGCGGTCCTCGACGGCTTGGACGCCCTTGCCCTTGAGGGTGCGGGCGAGGATCACGGTGGGCTGTCCGACGGTGGACCGGGCCTCCCCGTACGCGCGGTCGATGGCGTCCACGTCGTGCCCGTCGACCTCGACGGTGTGCCAGCCGAAGGCCTGGAAGCGGCGGGCGTAGGCGTCGAGGTCGTGCCCGTGCCGGGTCGGCCCGCGCTGGCCGAGCCGGTTCACGTCGACGATCGCGGTGAGGTTGTCCAGATGCTCGTAGGCCGCGTGCTCGGCGGCCTCCCACACGGATCCCTCGGCGAGTTCGCTGTCCCCGCACAGCACCCACACCCGGTACCCGCTCCGGTCCAGCCGCTTCCCGGCCAGCGCGATGCCGACACCGATCGGCAGTCCCTGCCCGAGCGACCCCGTCGCGGTCTCCACCCACGGCAGCTGCCTCGGCGTCGGATGCCCTTCGAGCCGGCTGCCGAGCTTGCGGAAGGTGACCAGCTCGCCGTCCTCGATGGCGTCCGCGGCCTTGAACGCGGAGTACAGCAGGGGCGAGGCGTGTCCCTTGGACAGCACGAAGCGGTCGTTGCCGGGGTGCGCCGGCCGGTCGATGTCGTAACGCAGATGCTCCGCGAGGAGTACGGCCATCAGATCCGCGGCGGACATCGACGACGTCGGATGCCCGGATCCCGCGGCGTCGGAGGCACGCACACTGTCCACACGCAACTGTTGGGCCAGTTCGACGAGTTCAGCGGTGTTCATGGGTCTCCTGGTCTCCTTCAGAAGGCTGGCGGGAGCGGGGTTCGGGGGCTATGGGGGCGTCCGGATGCGGCTTGTGGACGGCCGGGGATCCGGGAGGTGCTTCGCGGTCCGCGGAGGTACCGGCTCCCGGCTCCCGGCCCGCTCGCAGATCGGGGCGCGTCACCGGGCCGGGCGGTTCGTGGTGCTTGCCGGCGTCTGGGTCCCGGACGGGATCGAGCGGCTCGGATCCGGTCGCGGGGCGGCCGGGCCCCGGACTCGTGGCGGGTTCACCGGCAGGCTGGTTCTTCGCGGGCTCCCCGCCAGGCTGGTTCTTCGCGGGCTCCCCGCCAGGCCGGGTCTTCGCCGGGTCGGTGCTCGGCTGCCGCCCTTGCGCGGACTCGGGCTCACGTCCGGACGCCCCGGGGTTCGGTCGCGCTGAGGGGGCGGGCGCCTTCTCCGGCCGGCCCGGCGTGCGCGCCAGCTCCGGCGAGGCGGTGTCCAGCGGCACCGACCACGCACGCACCAGCCCCAACTGGACGGCCTGGCGCGGGAGTACGGCGTCCAGGAGCCAGTCGGCGGCGACGCGGACGCGGTTGCCGGGCATCGCGGCGAGGTGGTAGCCGCGGGTGACGGCGCCCGCCGCCACGCCGGAGAGGTGGATGCCGAGTGGGTTGGCGGCCGCCTTGACGCCGCCGAGGTCCACGACGAAGCCCATGTCGCGGTGGCGGTAGGGGCGCCGCTCGCCGTGCCCCAGGGACGCGGCGACGTTGTGGGCCACGGTCTTGCCCTGCCGCCAGGCGTGCTGGGCGGTCATCGGCGTGTACTCGCCGGGCTTCTCCAGGTCGGGCACGGCCGCCCCGTCCCCGGCGGCGAACACCTCGGGCCGGCCCGGCACCTGGAGGTGCGGGTCCACGAGGAGCCGCCCCCGCTCCAGGGGCAGGCCGAGGGACTCGGCGAGCGGATCGGGCCGTACGCCGACGCACCACACCAGCGTGCGGGTGTCGACGGACTCGCCGTCGGTCAGCAGCACCCCACCGTGCGTGGCCTCCTTCACGGAGGTGCCCATCCGCACCTCCACGCCCCGCTCACGCAGCACCCGGTCGGCGGTGCGGGAGAGCCTCGGCTCCAGTTCGGGCAGCACGCGGTCGGCGATGTCGAGCAGCAGCCAGCGCGGCCGCATACCGGCCCGCAGGGGGTGTTTGCGCACCTGGGCGTCGGTGAACAGCTGGCCCTGCGCGGCGACCTCCGTACCGGTGTATCCGGCACCCACCACGACGAAGGTGCACCGCGCGGCGCAGCTCTCGGGGTCGTCGGCGGCGGCCGCCAGCTCCACCTGCCGGGTCACGTGGTCGCGCAGGTACAGCGCCTCGGGCAGGCCGCGGAAGCCGTGCGCGTGCTCGGCGACGCCGGGGATGGGCAGCAGCTTGTTGACGCTGCCCGCGGCGAGGATCAGCCGGTCGAAGGGCAGGCTGCCGGCGTCGCCCTCGGGGCCGGTGTAGTGGACGGTGTGCCCGTCGAGGTCGATGGAGTCGGCCTCGCCCAGCACGAGCCGGACATGGGGCAGGGTGCCGGAGAGGGAGACGGTCACCCGGCGCGGTTCCAGGATGCCGGCGGCGACCTGGGGCAGCAGGGGCAGGTACAGGAAGTAGTCGGTCGGGTTCAGCAGGGCGATGTCGGCCTTCTCCCGGGTGAGCCGGGAGAGCGTGCGGGCCGCCCGGTACCCGGCGAATCCGGCGCCGACGATCACGATGCGGGGTCGACTCACGGTGTGCCTCCGGGGCTGTCGCGTACCTCGGGAGCCTTCCGCGTCCCCCTGGTCAAGGCCCCCAAACGTCGCCCGCGGGCAGCGCCGGTCTCCGGCACGCCGGCCTGTACATCCCGCTTCCGGCCCGGTTTCCCGCCCGGCCGCCGGGTACCCGGACGGCGACCCGTCCCCGCCGCCGACCGACGCGGCAGTCCCGGAGGTGCCCCCCATGCCCGAGTACGGCTACTTCCTGGCGTGCGAGGAGTTCCGTCCCGCCGAACTCGTCGAGCAGGCGAGGATGGCGGAACAGGCCGGATTCCAGTCGCTGTGGATATCGGACCACTACCACCCGTGGAACGACGCGCAGGGCGAGAGCCCCTTCGTGTGGTCGGTGATCGGCGCGATCTCGGAGGCGGTGTCGCTGCCCGTCGAGACGGCCGTGACCTGCCCGACCGCGCGGATCCACCCGGCGGTGGTGGCGCAGGCCGCGGCGACCTCCGCGGTCATGACGAACGGCCGTTTCCGGCTCGGCGTCGGCTCGGGCGAGGCCCTCAACGAGCACATACTCGGCCATGTGTGGCCACCCGCGAGCGTCCGCCTGGAGATGCTGGAGGAGGCGATCCTGATCATGCGCCGGCTGTTCACCGGCGAGGAGATCAGCCATTACGGCAGCCACTACCGGGTGGAGAACGCCCGCCTCTACACGGTCCCCGACGAACCCGTCCAGATCGACGTCTCCGGCTTCGGCCCGGCCGCGACAGCCCTCGCGGCCCGCGTCGGCGACGGCTTCATCACGATGATGCCGGACGAGGAGATGGTGACCCGGTTCCGCAAGGGCGGCGGCCACGGCAAGCCGGTGATGGGCGGCACGAAGGTCTGCTACGGCACCGACCGCGACGAGGCCGTACGCACGGTGCGCCGGCTGTGGTCCAACCAGCTGCTGCCCGGCGAGATGGCCCAGATCCTGCCCTCACCGCGCCACTTCGAGCAGCTGGAACCGCTGGTCACCGAGCAGATGGTGAGCGAGAACACGGTGTGCGGCGACGACGTCGACGAGCACGTGTCGGAGCTGAGCGCCTTCGCCGAGGCGGGCTTCGACCGCGTCTACGTCAGTCAGATCGGCCCCGACCAGCGCGGCTTCTTCGACTTCTACCGTACGAAGGTGCTGCCGCAGCTTCAGCCGTGACGAGGGGCGGACGCGATGAAACTCCATCTCCCCGTCGTCTCCGTCTACACGGTGCCCACCGACGCTCCCGAGGCCGACGGCACGCTGGCGTGGAACTCCACGACCGTGGTGATCACCGAGGTGACGGCGGGCGACGCGACCGGCACCGGTTGGACGTACGGCCCGGCGGCGGTCGGCGACTTCCTGCGTGACCATCTCGCACCGCTCGTCGAGGGACGCGAGGCCCTGGACATCCCGGCCGCGCACGAGGCGATGGTCCGCGCGATCCGCAACGCGGGCCGCCCGGGCATCGCCGCGTGCGCGATCTCGGCCCTGGACATCGCCCTGTGGGACCTCAAGGCCCGCATCCTCGAACTGCCCCTGGCCCGGCTGCTGGGCACCTGTCGCGAACAGGTCCCCGTCTACGGCAGCGGAGGCTTCACGACGTACCACGACACCCATCTGGCCGCGCAGTTGAACGGCTGGGTGCACGGTCAGCACATCCCGCGCGTGAAGATAAAGATCGGCGAGGACCTGGGGCGCGCGACCGCGCGTGACGTCTCCCGGGTACGGGCGGCCCGCCAGGTGATCGGCCCCGAGGCGGAGTTGTACGTCGATGCCAACGGCGCCTACACCCGCAAGCAGGCGATCCGCGTCGGCCACGCCCTCGCCGAGCACGCTGTCACCTGGTTCGAGGAACCGGTGTCCTCGGACGATCTGACCGGCCTGCGTCTCCTCCGCGACACCCTGCCGTGCGACGTCACTGCCGGCGAATACGGCTACGACCTCCCGTACTTCGCCCGCATGATCACCGCGGGGGCGGTCGACTGCCTCCAGATCGACGCGACCCGCTGCGGCGGCGTCACCGAGTTCCTGCGCGCCGCCGCCGTGGCCCAGGCCCACGGCCTGGAGGTCTCGGCCCACTGCGCGCCCCACGCCCACGCCGCGGCGGCCGCCGCACTCCCCAACCTGCGGCACATCGAGTGGTTCCACGACCACGTCCGCGTGGAGGACATGTTCTTCGACGGCGCCCTGGACCCCCGCGGCGGCACGATCACCCCGACCCAGGGCGCGGGCCACGGACTCACGCTGAGGGCAGAGGAGGTACAGGAGTTCCGGGTCGCCTGACCAGACGGCCTCACGGCAGCGCCCCCCAGGGGCGCGGGGCTGTATCAATGTGCGGCTCCGCCGCGCGGGCGCGACCAGCCACACGCGACCAGCCACAATGGCGCCGCAGACGATCTACACGCATCGAGCCCCACGGCGGAGCCGCAGGCTCACTACAGCCGCCGCCCCAGCCATCGTGCGGTCAGCACACCCACCCCGACCGTGACAACCTGCCCCACCCGGCCACGATTTCGGGACAGCCACTCCTGAGGCCCTCCCGCACAAGCCTCGCCGTCGAAACGCCCATGCGCCCCGAAGTCCCGCCCGCGAAGCCCATCCGCAGGCGTCCACAGATTCGTCGGCCCTTCCTGCTCACCCTCGTCGTGCTGCGCGTCGAACCCGGTCCGCGCCAGATACCGGTCCAGGAACCCGGGAACGACGGCGTTGGCCATCAGCGTCGCCACCGTCGAACCCCCGACCCAGTACTCCCGGCGCCGTGCGTGCCCCGCGGCGTGCACGATCGCCCGCGCGGCCACCTCCGGCTGGTAGACCGGGGCCACCGGCCGGGCCCGTCCCGGCATCCGACTCAACACCCAGTCGAACTGCGGGGTGTTGAGGGCGGGCATCTGCACCATCGTCGTCCGCACCCGGCTCCCGCCGCGGAGCAGCTCGCACCGCAGCGACTCGTTGAACCCCTGGATCGCGTGCTTCGCCCCGCAGTACGCCGACTGCAGCGGAACCCCGCGGTAGGCGAGCGCGGAACCGACCTGCACGATCGTGCCCCGGTCGCGCGGCAGCATGTGCCGCAGGGCGGCCCGGGTACCGAACACATAGCCCAGGTACGTCACTTCGGTCACCCGCCGGAACTCGTCCGGGGTGATCTCGGTGAACGGCGCGAAGATCCCGGCGAAGGCGTTGTTGACCCAGACGTCGATGTGCCCGAAGGCGTCGACCACCTTCTGGGCGGCGTCCTCGACGGCCTTGGCGTCGGCCATGTCCACGGTGACGACCAGGGCCTCGCCCCCGGCGCGCTGGACCTCGTCCGCCGCCGCGGCGAGACCCTCGCGTCCCCGGGCGAGCAGGGCGACCCGGTCGCCGCGCGCGGCGAAGGCCCGGGCCGCCGCCCGGCCGACGCCGCCGCTGGCCCCGGTCACGACGACGGCCCTGCCGCGCTTCGGCAGGGCCCCCTTCCGCAGCTTGCGCACCGGCATCACGCCCGGTGGTGCGGCTGCTCGGGGTCGATGTCGTCCGGGTGCGGCGGCCGCGGCTCGGACGCGTCCGGCGTCGCTCCGGGCGGGCCGGCCGGCATCGGCGGGTACGGCAGGCCGAGCCCACCGGGCGGCGCGGTCGGCGCGCTGCCACCGAGGTCGTGTTCACCGAGGTGGGGTCGATGGGCGGCGTCCGGCGCTGCCGCGTGCTCCGTCGTCGGCCGGGACGCCGACGGGCGGGCCGCGCCGCGCAGCACGTACGCCACCACGCCGAGGATCGCCGCGGTGATCAGTGCGGCGGCCCAGTCCGGCAGTCCGGTGGCGAGGCCCAGCCCGAGAGCGAGCGCGAGGGCCGCGCCCGCGTACAGGGCGACGGCGCCGGAGCCGGCGTAGAGCATGGCCCGACGGCGCTGCCTGCGCGTCTGCTCGCGCAGCTCGTCCCGCACGGTCTCACGCGCCACCTGCGCCAGCTCGTCGACCAGTTGCCTGTCCAGGTGCTCAAGATGATCCAAGCGGTCCATGGGCCCCGGGTACCCGTACGGGAGTACGAGTAACGCGCTCCGTCACGGCCCATACCGGCACGTGGGACAACCCACCTGAGTGAGGGGATCACGTGAAACGATCTCCCCGTCCGGGCGCCCCCAACTAGGCTCGTCCTCATGGACATCCTGGGAACCACGCTTCGCGTGTGCGTCGACGACCTGGAGAGGGCAGTCCCCTTCTACGAACGGCTGGCGGGCGGCCAGGCGCTCCGTTTCGAACGCGGTGGCGTCCAGGTGGCCGCGGTCGGCTGCTTTCTGCTGATGAGCGGCCCGGAGGCCGAGCTGGAGGTGCTGCGCAAGGTCGCGGCGACGATCGCGGTCAAGGACGTCGAGGAGGCCCACCAGGTGCTCACCGAGCTGGGTGCGCACGTCATCGCGGGCCCGGTGGCGACACCGGTGGGCCGCAATCTGATCGCGATGCATCCGGACGGGGCGATCTACGAGTACGTGGACCGTCAGGGCTGATCAGGGCTGATCGAGGGCCGCCACGACGATGTCGGCCAGCAGCGCCCCGGCCGTACCCTCCGCGTCCAGGTCGGGGTCATAGATCGTGACGTTGAGCCCGACACAGTGCGCGGAGGCCAGCAAGGGGCGCAGCAGCGCGACGAGTTCGTCGGGGGTGAGCCCGTCCGGGTCGGGGCTGTCGACGGCGGGCATGACGGACGGGTCGAGGACGTCGGCGTCCAAGTGGACCCAGAAGCCGTCCAGTTCCGGGATCTCGAAGGCCTGCCGGGTGACCGACGAGAGCGACTCGGCGCCCCATTCGCGCAGGTCGCCGACGGTCACCACGGGGATCTTCAGATCGGCGAGTTCGGCCCGGTCCTCCTCGAAGCAGTCACGGATGCCGAAGTAGCGCACGTCCTCGTCCCGCAGATAGGGCCTGAGCCCTTCCAGGTTCGTCAGGTCCTCCTGCCCGCGCCCGGTGGCCAGGGCGACCTCCTCGCCGCCCGCCGCGCCGACCTGGTCGGAGTTGCCGGGATGCCGGAAGTCGGGCGAGGCGTCCACGACGGCCAGCCCGTGCCGGCCGATACGGCGCAGCGCGAGGGCGGCGCCCAGGTTGATGGAGCAGTCGCCGCCCAGGACGAGCGGAAAGTCCCCGGCGCGCACATGGCGCTCGATGCGGTCGGCGAGTTTGCGGGTGTAGGAGGCGAGGGCGGCCGCGTTGAAGACGCCGTCGCCCTCCCGCCAGTCCCCCCGGTCGTATCTCGGCGGCACCACGACCCCGCCCTCCAGCGCCCGCAGCCGCTGGACGATCCGCTGCTCACGCAGGGCGCCGGCCAGCTTGTAGCAGCCGGGCACGGTGCCGAGGGCGGGCGGGCGCAGGCCCAGGTTGGAGGGGGCGTCGAGCACGACGATATTCCGCATGCGCTCCATCCTGGTCGACGTAGAGTCGGCGCTCAACGCCAATTCAGAGGAACAGCGACGGGAACGGGAGCATGAGCGAGCAGCACACCTACCGGGTGATCGTCCGGGGCACGTGGGACGCACTCACCGACGAGGCCCGGGCACGACTGCTCGCCGAGGCCGCCGAGCACGGTATGACGAGCATGCGGTTCACGCCGGAGGGGTCGCTGTCCTACGAGCCGGCCCCGCTGAAGCACTTCTCGATGCGCTACGTCGTGGTCTCCGACGCGGCGGACGGCGAGGAGATGGCCGGTGCCATCGCCGAGGACCGGGCGGAGAGTGCCCTGCGCGAGCTGGGCTACGGCTTTCGCGAGCTGAGGTCGACGGTGACGGACCTCGACACCATGAAGATCAACTTCAAGCCCGCATCTCGGCGGTGATCGCCCACCGCTCGTGATCCCGCCAGGCGCCGTCGATGAAGAGCATGTCCGGCGAGAAGCCCTCCAGGCGGAACCCGCAGGCGCGGGCGAGGGCGATCGAGGCGGTGTTGGCCGGCTGGACGTTGATCTCCAGCCGGTGCAGCCGCATCGGCCCGAAGGCGTGGCCCACGACCAGGTCGAGGCCCTCGCGCATCAGGCCCCGCCCGGCCGCGTGGGCGAAGGCGCCGTAGCCGAGGGCGCCGCTCTGGAAGGCACCCTGGACGATGTTGTTGATGTTGATGTACCCGGCGATGCCGCCACCGTCGTCCTTCGCGCAGACCAGGAACCCCGCCTTGCCCGGATCCTCGATCAGCCGCCCGGCATAGGCGGCGTAGGCCGCGGCACCGTCCGGCGGGAAGAGCCACGGGTGGTGCAGGTCCTTGCTCTCCCGGGCCCGCGCCGTGAACTCGCGGCTGTCCTCGTAGGTGAAGTGACGTATGCCCACGCGGGGGCCTTCGGCCAGATAGCGGGTCGCGGGGTGCGGCATGGCGAAAGCCTACGACGCACGCTATCGACGCCGGCCCATGAAGTACGCCCCGACCAGCGCGCCGATGACCCCCACGGCGAGCAGTGCCAGCCACAGCGGCATCGTGACCAGGGGCACCAGCAGGCGGATCTCGGTCTCGCGGGTGTTCTCGAAGATGAAGACCAGGGCGAGCGCGAGCAGCACCAGCACGGTGATCCCCTTGGGGGTCAGCGTCCCGCGCCGGCCGCTCTGCGTCCCGCCCGTCTTCCCGCCGCTCCGCGACGTCGTCCTCGCGGTCATACGACCAGGATGCTCCCCGCGGCGCGATCACGCACGGTGAGCGACCCGGCGGGGGCTCAGCCGATCACCGGCAGCTGGATCACCCCCGTGTCCTCGGGCGAGCTGACCACGGTCACCGGCTTGATCCCCCGGTTCCCGAAGTACGCGTCGTCACTCGCGGCGATCACGAACCGCAGCCGGTGCCCCTTCTCGTACCGGTGCACGATCCCCGGCAGGGTCACGGTGAAGCTCTTGGTGACGTCGGGCACGCGGACCGGTGCGACGAGCCGGTGCACCAGCGTCTTCGTGCCGTCGGGCGCGATGTCGTACAGCTTGGCGAAGAGGACGAGCTTGTCGGCGGCGTCCCCGGAGTGCTGGGTCCGCTCGGCCTTCGGTGAGCGGACCTTGAGCGTGGCCCGGGGCGCGCCGACGACGTCGGTGGTGCGGGTGAGGGGCTCGCTGGTCCAGCCGAGGTAGGTGCCCCGGGTGTCGTACGGCGCGGGGTCCGGGATGCCCATGGCTGCGGCGAGTGAACTCTCGGAGTGGCTGGTGGGGACGAGCCAGTTGGTGTACGTGCGGCTGCCCCGGGCCACCTTGCGGCGGTTGTCGACGAGCTTGCCGTCGCCGGAGAGGTAGAGCGTACGGCTGGGCGCGGGGACGCGGTCGGCGGTGGCGTAGGTGCCGTTCGGGTCGGTGATCCAGTCGCGGTAGTAGGCGAAGGCGGGACCGGTGTCGACGTTCTTCCTGCCCAGGTAGCGGTCGAACCAGGCGAGGATGCGCCGGCCGACGTAGCTGGTCTCCAGGTTGCCCTGGCCGAGGTTGAGTTCACCGGCGGCCGGGTCGGTGAGGCCGCCGCTGTGGCCCCAGGACTGCCAGATCATCTTCGTCGGCGTCCCCTGGGCCTTGAGCGTCTTGTACGTCGCTGTGGCCTCGTTGAGGTTGAAGAGGCTGTCGGCCTGCCCCTGGACGAGGAGGGTCGGTGCCTTGACGCGGTGCAGGTACGTCACCGGCGAGACGCTGCGCGCGTACGCGAGGAGCTCGGCGGTCTGCTTGGCCGGATAGCGGCCGGAGTTGAGGGTGCGGACGGTGTCGCAGGCCTTGGTGACGAAGTGCAGACAGGGCAGGGAGTTGATGCGGGAGGGGTCGAGGCTCGGCTGGAGCAGGGGCTGGCCTTCGCCTATGAGGTAGAAGCCGTTGGCCCACTGCCATTTGAAGGCGCCGGGCACGCTGCCGCCGGGTTGCGCGTTGTTCGGGTCGAGGGAGTACGCCAGGTCGTTCCAGGTGATCATCGGCACCAGCGCGTCGAGGCGTCGGTCGACGGCGGCCGTGGCGAGCTGGATGGCGCCGCCGTAGGAGCCGCCGACCATGCCGACGCGGGGGTCGCCGGGGGCGTCGCGGGTGACGAAGTCGACCTTCGTGCCGTCGTCGGCGGCGCGTGCGCCGCCCAGGAAGTCGATCAGCCGTGCGGCGGCGACGCCGTCGATGGCGGGGTCGTCGAGGGAGATCAGACAGCCCGACTTGCCGAAGCCGAGCCCGGAGTAGACGAGGGAGACATAGCCGCGCTGGGCGAAGGCCTTGCCGATGGCGTCGGTCGAACCGTCGGACTTGCTGCCGCCGAAACCGTTGGTGGCGAGGACGGCGGGCGCGGGGTGGGCGCTGTCCACGCCCGCGGGCCGGTACAGGTCGGCGTCGACGGCGCAAGTGCGGTCACCCGCCTGGACGGTGAACTTCAGGGCGGTGACGGTGAACTGGCCACTCGCGGCGGCGGCCGGGGCGGTGAGCGCGAGGGGGGCGGTGAGCGTGGCGCCGAGCACGAGAGCGAGTGGGGCGGCAGGCCCTGGGGATCTGGGCGCACGTCGGGACACGAAGACCTCCACACTGAGGCACGTTGGAGACAGCCCTGTTTACCGACCAGTCAGTACTGGCCGGTTGTCATGGTGTGACACGTGTCAGACGGGGTCAATCACCGGGAAGAGGGTTTCTTGACGGAGATTCAGTGAACAGCGTCAGCGCAGGGCCGGCTCGTCGAGGGTCAACTCCCCCGCATCGGAGTCGAGTTCCGCGCTCACCCCGAAGGGGATCGTCAGCGCGTCCTCGCAGTGCCCGAAGCCGAACTCCTCGACGACCGGCACACCGAGGCCGCCGAGCCGGTCCAGCAGGACCGGACGCACCGTGTCGTAGGGGCCGCACCCCGCCCAGGACCCGAGCGCGATCCCGGCGACCCCGTCGAGCCATCCCGTGCGCAGGAGCTGGGTCAGCATCCGGTCGATGCGGTACGGCTGCTCGCCGATGTCCTCCAGCAGAACCAGCCCGTCCCGCGCACCGGTCCGGGCGTGCGGGGTGCCGAGATCGGAGGTGAGCATGCTGAGGCAGCCGCCGAGGGTGACGCCACGGGCCCGTCCGGGGACCATGGCCGTGCCGCGGGAGGGGATCACGCGGACCGTCTCCGGATGGAAGAGCGTGGCCTTCAGGTGCTCCTGCGCCCGGGCGTTCTTGACGAAGTCGACGCCGGCCGCGGCGGGTCCGTGCAGGGTGACCAGGTCCAGCCGGGTGGCGAAGGCCTGGTGCAGCACCGTGATGTCGCTGAACCCGACGAACACCTTCGGTCCGGCCGCCCGCATCGCCGCCCAGTCGAGGAGGTCGACCATGCGCTGGGCCCCGTAGCCGCCCCGGGCGCACAGCACGGCGTCCACGGACGGATCGCACCAGGCGCGCTGGAGATCGGCGGCGCGGTCCGCGTCCGTCCCCGCCAGGTAGTCGAACTCGCCGTGCCGGTCCAGTACATGGGGCGTCACCACCGGGTCGAGGTCCCAGCCGCGCAGCACGTCGAGCCCGGCCTCCAGCCGCTCCTCGGAGACGGGTCCGCTGGGCGCGACGACGGCCACGCGGGCGCCGGGGGCGAGGCGCTGCGGCCGTACCAGGGGCCGTACGGGCTCGGTCACTTGGTGAGCTCCAGCGTCGGGATCCCGGGCGGGTTCAGCCCGAAGACCTGGGCGTACAGGGATAGTTCGGACTCCAGGACGCGGATCATCGTCTCCGCCCGCCGGAATCCATGGCCCTCGCCCTCGAAGGCGATGTAGGCGTGCGGCACCCGGCGTCCCTCCATGCGGGCCAGGAACCGCTCGCACTGGGTGGGCGGGCAGATCACGTCGTCAAGGCCCTGGAGCAGCAGGAACGGCACGGCGAGCCGATCGGCGTGCGCGGCGGGCGAGCGCTCGGCGTAGCGCGCCGGGACCTCGGCGAGAGGGCCGACCAGCGACTCCAGGTACCGGGACTCGAAGTCATGGGTCTCCCCCGTGCCCCAGCCGGCCAGGTCGAGGATGGGGTAGAGGATCGTGCCGCAGGCGTAGACGTCGGTGGCGGTGAGCGACGCGGCCGCGGTCCAGCCGCCCGCGCTGCCGCCGCGGATGGCGAGCCGGTCCCGGTCGGCGGTGCCCTCGTCGGCGAGGGCGAGCGCGACGGCCGCGCAGTCCTCGACGTCGACCACGCCCCACTGCTCGCGCAGCCGGTTGCGGTAGGCCCGGCCGTACCCGGTGGAGCCGCCGTAGTTGACCTCGGCGACGCCGATGCCGCGTGAGGTGAAGTAGGCGATGGCCAGGTCGAGGACGAGGGGCGCCCGCGAGGTGGGGCCGCCGTGCGCCCAGACCACGAACGGCGGTGGGGTGTCGGCGGGGGCGACGCAGCCGGGGTTGTGGGGCGGGTAGATGTGCGCGTGGATGTCCTGCCCGGCGGCGCCGGTGAAGGTGCGGATCTGCGGTTCGGGGTAGTAGGCGGGGTCGACGGCGTCGTCGTGTTCGGCGCCGATGACGCGGGTGCGTCCCGTGCGGGTGTCGAGTTCGACCACCTCGTACGCGCTGCGCGGACTGGCGCCGACGGCGACGATCCTCCCCCACCCTTCGGGCGGGGGGACCCCCATCTCACTGCGCTCGCCGTGCACCGCGAGCGTGGCCTCGAACTCCGTCCAGGGGCCCGCCGCGTCGACGATCTCGCCGGTCTCGGGGTCCAGCACCCCGAGGGCCGTCGCCCCGCGGCCGTGCACGACGGCGACGAGTCCGCCCGCCAGCGGGGCGAACCAGCGCAGGCCCGGCTTCCACAGCGGCCCGCCGAACTCCTCCTCGCGCTGACACAGGGGTACGCCGTCGCGGTAGAGGTTCCACCAGCCGCCGCGGTCGCTCACGTACAGCAGCCGGCCGTCGAGCGCCCAGTCGACCTGCGCGATCGACTCCTCCGGGCCACCGGCGACGGTGCGCGGGGCGCCGAGCGTGCCGTCGGCGCCGACGTCGGCGACCAGAAGTTCCGTGCCGTCCCACGGCATGCGCGGATGGTCCCAGGCGAGCCAGGCCACCCGTCGCCCGTCCGGCGCGATCCGCGGCCCGGTGACGAACCGGTGCCGGTCGTCGGTGAGCTCGCGTACGCCGTCCCGGTCCTGGGCAGCCGAGCCGTCCAGCGGCACGGCGGCCAGGACGCGCCGCACATCGGTGGGCCCGTCGCCGGTGAACTCCTCCAGCACGCACCACACTTCACCGAGTTCGAGCCGCACCTGCGGCTCCGCCCAGCGCAGCCCGCCGCCCACCGGCGAGACGGGAGTGAGCGGACGCGGCTCGCCGCCCTCCTCGTACCGGTAGAGCCGCTGATCGGCGAAATCGACGAACACGACGAGCGGCCGGCCGTCGACCTCGACGCCCGCCCAGGGCTGTCCGCCGTACTCGACGACCCTGCTGCGCACGTTCCACGGGGCGGGCAGCACGGACTCCTCCGTGCCGTCGGCCCGGCGCCGCACCAGCGTGCGCCGGCCGCCCTCCGTGGGCCGTGGTTCGGTCCACCACGCCTCGTCGCCGACGAAGCCCACCCACTCGGGGTGCCCGTCGTGCGTGGCGGCGAGGGCCGCGTCGATGGGCGAGGGCCAGGAACCGTACGCCAGCGTTCGCACCGTCTCCCCCACCTCGCCTAGGCCGTCCGCAGGAAGCGGTCGAGGACCCGCACGCCGAAGTGCAGCGCCTCGACCGGCACCCGCTCGTCGACGCCGTGGAACATCGCCCCGTAGTCGTAGCCCTCCGGCAGCTTCAGCGGGGAGAACCCGTAGCCGATGATGCCGAGCCGGGAGAACTGCTTGGCGTCCGTGCCGCCGGGCATGCAGTACGGCACCACATGTCCCTCGGGCGCGAACTCCTCGACGGCGGCGCGCATCTTGGCGTACGTCGGCGAGTCCACCGGCGACTGGAGGGCTCCCGGCGACTGGAGGGCCACCTCGCGATGGTGGAACTCCCAGTCCACGTCGGGCCCGGTGAGTGCGTCGAGGGTGGCACGGAACTCGTCCTCCATGCCGGGGAGATAGCGGCCGTCGACGTAGGCCACGGCCTCCCCCGGGATCACGTTGACCTTGTAACCCGCCTCCAGCATCGTCGGGTTGGCGCTGTTGCGGACGGTCGCCTCGACCAGCTCGGCCGCCGGACCGAGCTTCTCCAGCAGTCCGTCCACGTCGTCCAGGTCGGCCTCCAGGCCGTACAGCGCGGCGAGTTCGGTGAGGGCGGCGCGGACCGTCGGGGTCAGCCGCAGCGGCCACTCGTGGGCGCCGATGCGGGTGACGGCGGCGGCGAGGCGGGTCACCGCGTTCTCCCGGTTGGGCTGGGAGCCGTGCGCTGCCCGCCCGCGTGCGGTGAGCTTGACCCAGCCGGTGCCGCGCTCCCCCGCCGCGATCGGGTAGAGCTGCCGCCCGCTGCCGTCATGGAAGGTGAAGGCGCCGGACTCGCTGAAACCCTCGGTACAGCCCTCGAAGAGCCCCGCGTGCTGGTCGGCGAGGAATCCGGCGCCGTCCTCGGCGCTCGCCTCCTCGTCGGCGGTGAAGGCGATCACGACGTCACGCCGTGGGCGTACGCCCTGGCGGACCCAGGACCGGACGACCGCCAGGATCATCGCGTCCATGTTCTTCATGTCGACGGCGCCCCGGCCCCAGACCACGCCGTCGCGGATCTCCCCGGAGAAGGGGTGCACGCTCCACTCGGCCGCCTGTGCGGGCACCACGTCCAGATGCCCGTGCACGAGCAGCGCCTCCGCCGAGGGATCGGAGCCCTCGAAGCGGGCGACGACGTTCGTACGGCCCTTGGTGCGCTCCAGCATCGTGGGCTCCAGGCCCGCCTCGGCGAGCCGCGCGGCGGCGTACTCGGCGGCGAGCCGCTCCTGGCAGTCGCCGCCGCCCCGGTTGGTGGTGTCGATCCGGATGAGGTCGGAGGTGAACGTCACGACCTCGTCGAGTGCCTGCTGGTCAGCCATACTGCTCCTCCACCGCGGCCGAGACGATCGTGGTGACCGCCTTGAAGGTACGGATTCCCTCGTACATGCGCTCGCTGGTGTACGCCACCTTTCGCTCGCCGACACGTCCGACGCCGGGGACGACGGTGGCCGCCATCGCGAGGTGCTCGGCGTCGAACTCCAGGGCCACAGTGAACGGCCCGCCGCTCACCGGTGTCCCGCGGACCGCCAGCGCGGCCGCCTCCTTGGCCGCGGCGCGGATGTCGGCGGCGGTCCTGGCCGGCGTACGGCACACGGCGGCGTACCGCGAGACATGGTCCTTGACGGCGACCTTCAGCGCCTCGGGCGCGTACCCGAGCGCGTCCTCGCAGGCCACGTCGTCCCCGGTGACGAGCACCACGGGCACGCCGTACTCGGCGACGACGTGCGCGTTCAGCAGGCCCTCGCTCGCCCGTACGTCGTTCAGCCACACCCCGGTGACGGAGTTGGCGAGGTACGTGTGCGCGAGGACTCCTTCCATGCCGGCGCCCGCGTGGTAGCCGACGAAGGCGATGCCGTCCACGTCGCCGTGCTGCACGCCCTCGACCATGGACAGCGTCTTGTGCCGGCCGGTGATCATCTCCGCCCGCTCGTCGAGCCGTTCGAGCAGCAGATTGCGCATCGTCCAGTGCGCCTCGTTGATGACGACCTCGTCGGCGCCGCCGTCGAAGAACCCCAGCACGGCGGCGTTGACGTCCGAGGTGAACATCCCCCGGCACCGCTCCCACTGCGGCGTCCCCGGCAGCACGTCGGCCGGCCAGGTCACGCCGGTGGCGCCCTCCATGTCGGCACTGATCAGGATCTTCATGAGGCCTCACGTTACGCGTCGGTGCGGGAACTTCCCATGAGTGGCGTCCGTCCGGCCCTGAGCGGAGAATTTCTCCTGGACGGAGTCCCCCTGTCCCGCGGAGGTGCCATGACGGATCCGCGAACGATCCTGTGGCAGGCGCGCCGGGGCCCCGTGCCCGCGGACTGGCGTGTGTTCACCAGGAGGCGGGGCAAGCTGTCCGGTTTCTTCCGCGGGACATCGGACGATCCGGACCCCCTGCTCGTGATCACGCCGGACGGGGCCGTCGAGTACGTCAGTGAACGCAAGCCACTGACGGTCGTCGCCTTCCAGGATCTGGCCGGCATGCGGATCCGAGTGGCCAGTTCCAATTCGTCGGCGGCCGTCTCCACCTGGGTCGACCTGCGCTACCTCGACGGCAGCAAGGCGAAGTGGCGGTCCGCCGGCTTCGCCAACGATCTCGAGGCGATCCAGGGTTTCATCGAGGCCTACGGCGCCCACAAGGCGCTTCGCGGGCACGCGTGAGGCCGACGGCCCTCCATGAGCAACGAGGGGCGGCCGAACGAGGGGCCCTACCGCCACGTGCTGTCGCCGCTGATCGGGGACAGGGAGGGCCGTGTCTGGATCTTCGCCGCCGAGAAGCCGTACTTGTCGAAGACGGTCCGGTCCGCGATCAGGCGGTAGCCGTACCACGCGTCCCAGATGTAGGTCAGCGAGCCGCCGCTCACCCTGGCCAGGAGGCCGTTGGCCAACTCGTGGGCCTCGTCCCACGCGCAGTCCGCGAAGACGCTGTCGCTGACGACGGCGACG
The DNA here is from genome assembly GCF_055564995.1 of Streptomyces sp. NPDC028907. Taxonomy (NCBI): domain Bacteria; kingdom Bacillati; phylum Actinomycetota; class Actinomycetes; order Kitasatosporales; family Streptomycetaceae; genus Streptomyces; species Streptomyces sp. NPDC028907. The sequence continues at coordinate 180,370 of NZ_JBVHVE010000005.1, read as the reverse complement.
CCGTTCCAGTCGTCCCACAGGTTGAAGTAGACGATCGCGTCGGGGACGTAGTACAGGCGATCGCCGGGGCCGACCAGGTAGACGCGGTCGTGGTGGGGCGTCTTGAAGCGCTGTCCCGGAACCGGGCAGACGGTGTTCGCGGACGAGGGTGCCGAGGGAGACGAAGGGGGCGCGGAGCCGTCCTTTCCCGACGCCCGGCCGTTCACCGTCGACACCAGGGCCGGTCCGACGGCCTCGGGCGAGGACGCGCGGTCGCAGTGCGGCCAGTCTCCGAAGCCCTTCGTGCGGCTCCACAGGCGGTGGGCGGCCCGAATGTTCCACTCCGGGTCCATCGCGTCGCGCGGCGTGCCGCCGAGTTTCCGCAGCGCGGCATCCGAGATCTGGAAGACTCCCCAGTTCCGGGTGCCGTTGGTGTTCGGCACGATGTGGAACGGATCGAGGAACGACTGGCAGTCGGCGAACGCGACCGCGTCGTCCGGCACTTCGCGGAACACCTTGCGGACCCGCTGCCGCACCTTCCCGGGCGGCCAGGTGTCCATCCGGCTCTTCGGGGCGTAGAGCGCCTTCTTCGTCTCCTCGCCGACCACCCCGTCGGCGTCGATCCGCGACAGCGCCTGGAAGGCGGTCACCCTACGCAGCGTCTGCGGGCCGAAATCCCCGTCGACGTCCATCTCTGCCCCTGCTCGGGCCAGCAGCCGCTGCACTTCCCGTACGCAGGCACCGCGCTGCCCCAGACGCACCGGTCCGGCGCACTTTGCCGAGAACAGCGGGCGTCCGTCGTCGGCGGCGGTGCCGCCACCGGATCCGGTTCCGGAGACGGCCGTGATGCCCCATGCCGTGGCTCCCAACGCCAGGACGAGTGCGAGGACCGCGAGGACCGGTGACCTGGTGGGGTGCCAGGGCCGACGGGGGGCGGGTGGGGCGTCCGAAACCGGGTCGGGGTCTGGGGCCGGCTCTGGGGCCGGGTCCGAGGCCGGGGCCGGCTCCGATCCGTGGTTCCCGGCCGGATCGACGTCTGGATCGGCCCCCGGAGCGGGCCCCGGATCCTCGTCAACGCCGCGGTCGGGCTCGCGCGCGGCGTCCGCCAGGGCCCAGAGCCGGTGTAATCGGCGCAGTTCCTCCGGTGACGCCCCGCAGGCCGTGGCGAAGCGATGGGCCGACCCGTAGTCCTGCGGGACGTGCGACCCGGAGCAGTACCGGTGCAGGGTGGACCTGCCTATGCGGGTCCTGCGGGCCAGCGCCTCATAGCTGAGGTCGGCCCGTTCCTTGAGCGCCCGTAGACAGGCCGCGAACTCGTCGAACTCCGCGGGCTGCGATCCCATTCGGTCTTCCCCCTCGGCGCACACCGTCGTACCGCGCCGTCCCACTGTCCCACCGGTGTCCCAGCGGGCCGACTGAAGTGCAAGGCCATCACATGTCTCCGCGTCCCAGCATCCCATCGGGCAGTGATCCGTTGCCAGGCGCCGAAACGCCCTGCCAGCGTCGGCGTGGCCACGACCGGCACGACAACATGACCAAGGAGAAACCGTCATGCGGACCAAAATCGCCTCCGCGCTGGCAACCGTAGGGCTCGCCGCCGCGACGCTGACCGCGCTGCCCGGCGCCGCGCATGCGAACCCCGAGTGGTATTCGACACCGGCCGCCGCGCCGTCGACGCGGGTCCAGGCGGCCCCGGACGGCTTCCTCCACGTGTGGGAGCACCAGAAGAAGGGCGGCCTGCACTGCAAGTGGGAGGGACCCGCCTCCAACTGGGACGACTGCAACGGCATGCGCAACGAGGCGAGTTCCGTCTTCAACAACGGCAAGACGCACGACGTCTGGCTCTACTACGGCCCCGGCCAGACAGGCGCCCACTTCTGCCTCGACAGGGGCAGGTACCTGGAGAACATCGTCCACTACCGCTTCCCGAACAACGGAGGCACCGAGGGCGGCAACGGCCAGTCCCTGAACGACAACATCGCGTCCCACAAGTGGGTCGCCAACTGCTGAGCCACCTCACCTGATCACTCGGCCGCCGCTCCCACGAAACGGCGGCCGAGTGGCGTGTGTTGCCGCTGACACCTCTGCGTTCCGTCAACTAACCTTCGACCACGCAGCGTTGGCTATCGGCATGGGGGAGCGAGCAAGGATGCCGAGGAAGACCAGTAGGCCAGGCTCACGTGGCACGGCAGTGATCGCCGCCGTCCGCGCCAAACTGCGCCCGACCGGCAACCATGTCACCGGCTACCTGGCGGTCTGCGCGGCCGGCACGCTCATCGGCACCTCGCTCGTCGTCGGGGCCGGCGCCTCCGGCACCCGGCCGAAGCTCGCGGATGTCGGTGCCTGGCTGGCCAGTAGCGCGAAGGGCGAGGTCGTACACGCGCACGGGCTGACCGGCGAGGTGGACGGCAAGGCCGCGCTGCCGGCCGGGACGGCGGGCCACCCGGTCTCGGTCGCGCAGGACGGCCGGACCACGCTGGTGCTGGACGAACGGACCGGCCGGGTCACCAGGATCGACGCCGCGCAGCTCACCGCCGCGCAGTCGGCTGACTACGGTGCGGCGGGGCTTCAGCTCGTCTCCGGCGGTGCGTACGCGTATGTCGTCGACCCCGCGCGGGGCACCGTCCAGCGGATCGACCCGGCGCTGACGACGGCCGAGAACCCGGCCGTGCAGTTGGGCGGGAAGCCGGGAGCCGCCGTGGTGGACGGGGAGGGCACTCTGTGGGTGCCGCTGCCGGAGTCCGGCACGGTGGTGCCGTTCGTCGAGGGCATCAAGGGCGCCGCCGTCCAGGTCGCCGACCCGGGCCACGCTCTGACGCTGACCGTGGCCGGCGGCCGTCCCGTGGTGACCGACGGGACCGCCGCGTCGACGAAGGTGCTGTCGGTCACGGGTGTGCGGGGCGCCTTCGATCTCGGCGGCGCGTTCGCCGGGGCTGACCCGGCGGACGTTCTGGTGCCCGCGGGCACCGAGGGCTCCGCGGTGCCGTTGCTGGCCGCCGGTACCGGGGACCTGGTCGTGGTGGACGTCCACAGCAGGCACACCATGCGCGTCCGCGTACCGACGGAAGGCCATGCGCTGGGGGCGCCCCAACTGCTCGGCGGGCGGGCCTACCTGCCCGACGAGTCCACCGGCAGGCTGCTGGTGTACGACACGTCGGCGTCCGCGCTCGCCGAACCGATACCGATCACCGACGGGCCCGGTGAGCTCGAACTCTTCGTACAGGACGGCCTGTTGTGGGTGAACGACCCGGACGGCGCCGCCGCCGCGGTGATCGACGCCGACGGCGAGGTCAGACGGATCGGCAAGTACGGGACACAGGCCCCGTCGGCGCGCAAACCCGGGGACGAGCCGGTGGAGGACGGTGTCCCGACGGGCGTCCCGGTCGGGCAGGTTCCACCAAGTGCCTCTGTCCCGGGCGGAACAGCTCCCGGGTCGGGCGCGCCCTCCGTCGGTTCCTCCGGTGGCCCGTCCACAGGGGCGTCCGGGTCGCCCGGGCCGACACCTCCGGCACCCGAGCCCGGGGCTCCGGGTGCACCGCAGGCGGAGTCGCGGTCGGGCGCCATCCGCATCACCTTCGCCGAGGCGCTGGGCGCGACGCCGCAGCGCTATGTCCTCAAGGGGGCGGCGCGGGACCAGACCGTCACCCCGGACGCGGTCGGGCCTGACGGCCCGTTCGTCTTCGAGGTCAGCGGCGGGTCGTGTGAGGAGCAGTACAGCTTCACGGTGGTGGCGGAGCACGGCAGGGGAAGGCACGACGAAGAGTCCGCGCCGTCGGCGTTCGCGCGGCCGTGCATCGCGCCGGGGGCACCGCAGAACGTCGACTTCACTCCGGCCCGACGCGGGCACGGCGGTACGGTGACCTGGCAGCGGCCGCAGGGTGCCAGTGGCTCGGTGACGTACACGGTCAAGGGGACCGGCGGGACAGCCGAGACCACCGAACTCAGTCACACGTACGGGAACATGAGGAACAGCACCATCACCAGGGTGACGGTGGTGGCGCGCAACGCCGCCGGATCGGGTACGGCGGCGTCCGGGGAGATCGACCTGACGCCGCCCTCTCAGCAGATGAAGATCGTGAACAACTCCGCCAACGACGTCTCCGTCGGGATCCGCTCACTACCCACCACCACCGGGAGCGGTCGGCCGGGCGAGATGCCCGGCGGGCGAGACGACCTGGTCACCACCGTCCACTGCACGACGGAAGGCGAGGAACACACGTACGACCACCCGGAGCCCGAACCCGATGAGGTAACCAAGGTCTGGGCCTACCACACCTTCCACAGCCCCGTCACCAACAAGGACATCATCGGATACACCTCTGACCTCTTCGTGCACGCCCGCTACAACCGCGACATCTGGGAATGCGAATGACCTCTCCCCCCACCGAGGCCACTGAGCGCTTCGCCCACCTCTTCCACACCCTCGCCGACAACATAGAACGCGTCGTCAAGGGCAAGCGCGACACCATCGAACTCGCCCTGACCTGCCTCTTCTCCGAAGGCCACCTCCTCATAGAAGACGTCCCCGGCACCGGCAAGACCACCCTCGCCCGTTGCCTCGCCGCCTCCATCGAGGCCGACTTCGCCCGGGTGCAGTTCACACCGGACCTGTTGCCCTCCGACATCACGGGCGTCACCGTCTACCGGCAGAACACCGGCGAGTTCGAGTTCCTCCCCGGCCCGGTCTTCGCCAACATCGTGCTCGGCGACGAGATCAACCGGGCCTCCCCCAAGACACAGTCGGCGCTGCTGGAGGTGATGGAGGAGCGCCGGGTCACCGCGGACGGCACGACGCACCCGGTGCCGCGCCCGTTCATGGTGCTGGCGACACAGAACTCGGTGGACATGGGCGGCACTTACCCGCTGCCGGAAGCCCAGCTCGACCGCTTCCTGATGCGGATCACCGTCGGCTACCCCGACCACACCTCCGAGGTCGCGGTGCTCAAGGAAACGGGCGCCGACCCCGACTCGCTGACCCCGGTGGCCACCGCACAGGAGATCGCGGAACTGATAGCGGTGGCGGCGGCCGAGGCGCAGGTGGCCGACGCGCTGTACGACTACATCGTGCGGGTGGTGACGGCGACCCGTACCCATCCCGACGTACGCCTCGGCGCCTCGCCGCGCGGCTCCGTCGCCCTGCTGCGCGCGGTGCGGGTGCGGGCGGCCTCGCAGTCCCGGCCGTACGCGTTCCCGGAGGACGTGAAGGCGCTGGCCGGACCCGTTCTCGCGCATCGGCTGATCCTCACGCCGGAGGCCGAGCTGAGCGGCCGAAGCGGCGCGGACGTGATCGAAGAGGTGTTGGCCACGGTGGAGTTGAACAGCGGGGCACGCCTCTGATGCTGTCGGGCACCGGGTGGGGCACGCTGGCCGGGGGCGCCGTACTGACCGGCGTCGGCTATGCGTTCGGATACGGCGAGCTCGCGGCGCTCGGCGCGACCTGTCTGCTCTCGGTCGCGGTCGCCGTCCTGTGGGCGCTGCCCGCGCCCTGGCTGGGCGCCGAGCGGCGGATCGCGCCGGGCCGGGTCAGCCGGGGCGATCCCGCCGAGGGCGTCGTCGTCCTCACCAACACCGGGGGCCGCACCCGACGGGGCCTGCGTGCCGTCGACCGGTGCGGTGACCGGGACATCCCCGTCGACGTGCCGCCGCTGCGGCCGGGCGCGACCCACGAGCTGCGGTACGCGCTGCCCACGGCCCGTCGCGGCCCCGTCCCGGTGGGCCCGCTGCGGCTGGAACGCACCGACCCGCTCGGGCTCGCCCGCCGTATGCGCCCGTACGGTGCCGAGGACACGCTGCTCGTACGGCCCCGGATCTGCCCGCTGCCCGTGCTGCCGTCGGGGCGGGCGCACCATGTGGAGGGACCGGCCTCCGACGCGGCCGACGACGGCTCGCTGACCTTCCACGCACTGCGCGAGTACGTGCTCGGCGACGATCTGCGCCGGGTCCACTGGCGGTCGACAGCCCGCACCGGCACGCTGATGGTCCGCCAGATGGTCGACGTATCGCTCCCGCACACCACGCTCGTGCTCGACGGCCGTCGTCGTGCCCATGTCTCGGAGGACGACTTCGAACTGGCCGTGGACTGCGCGGCCTCCGTCGCGTACGCGGCCGCCCGCTCCCACTTTCCCGTGCACCTGGTCGGCGAGGCGGGGCCGCTGCTGGACACCGACGGCTCGGGCGACGACGGCGAGGCGCTGCTGGACGCGCTGGCCGTGGTGCGCCGCTCGGACCTGACGTCCATGGCCGCCGCATTCGAAGGCCGCCTGGGCAACGGCCAGGGGAACAACGGCACGCTGGTCGTCGTCACCGGCACGGGCGACACCCGGGGGCTCGGCGCCGTCGACGGGGTACGGGGCCGCTTCGACCGGGTGACGGTGGTGCGCGCCGGCGCCGACGCGCGGAGCACGCGCGACGGATCCGGGTCCGGCCCTGGCTCGGACGTACCGCAGTTGCGCGTCGCCTCGCTGGACGAACTGCTCGCCGGATGGCGCCGGGAGGCCGTGCGATGAGTGCCACGGCCCCGGTGGCCGTCCCGTCGCTCCAGGGCGACATACCCGAACGGACCGGCGGTCTCGCCAAAGGACCTGAGCCGGAGCCGGACCGGGCGCTACGGCTGTGGTCGCTGCTGCCCGTGGCCGCGCTGTCCACCGCCTCGGGGTACGGGTTCGCCCGGGCGTTCCCGCCGTCCCAGCTGCTTCCGGTGCTGGCGGTGGCCGTGCTGGCCCCGGTCGTTCTGTCCGCGGTGCTGTCGGGCCTGCTGCGCCGTCGCCCCACCCGCGAGGGACGCGCGAGCCGCCCCACCCTGCCGCTGTGGCCGTCCGCGCTGCTGACCGTCGTCGCCTGGGCCGTCGTCGTCAGCGCGACGCTCTTCCACGAGGTGAGCGACGGTCTGCCCGGCGCGGCCGCACTGCGCGCCGCGTGGTCCGCGCTGCTCGACGCACCCCACGCGCTGCTCTCCACCATCCTGCCCGCGCCCGGCGACCCGGAGTTGCTGGTGCTGCCGCACGCCGTCGTCTGGGCGGCCACCGCCGTCGCCGCGGAACTCGCCCTGCGGACCCGCGCCCCGCTGCTCCCCGCCCTCCCCGCGGTCCTCGCCTTCGGTTTCCCGCTGGTGCTCGGCGCGGACGGCCCGGGCTCGTCGTACCCGGCGGCGGGCGCGCTGGCCGGTGCCGCCGCGCTGCTGGTGCTGGTGCGTTCACGGGTCCGGCTTCCGCTGCGGGCCATGGCGCTCCGGCTGCCGGCCGTGGCCGCGCTCGGCGGTGTCGCGGCGCTGCTGGGCCCGCACCTTCCCGGTCTCGGCTCCCCGTACGACCTCCGGGAGACGGTCACCCCGCCTACCGAACGGCCGCAGTCCGTCAGCCCGTTGGACCAGGTCGCGGCCTGGCTGCGCAACGGCGACGAGGAGGTATTCACCGTACGGACCTCGGGTGCTGCCCCCGGCAACTACCGGCTGGCGGTCCTCGACCGGTACGACGGGACGACGTGGACCAGCAGCGCCGGGCTGACCCGTACCGGTGGCCGGGTCCCGGAGGAGAAGGGCACCGACCCGGACGCGGCAGGGCGGACCAGGACACTCGAACAGCGTGTCACCGTACAGTCGTTGCCCGGCATCTGGCTGCCCGCCGCCGACCGGCCCTCGTCCGTGACCACGCCCGAGGGCACCTCCCTGTCCGTCGACCCGAACAGCGGGATGCTCTCCACGGGGACGGCCGTGCCGAGCGGTTTCACCTACACCGCGACCTCCCGCCTCCCCGAGTACGACGCCGACCGGCTGCGGTACGCGGCCGCCGCGCACGACCCGGCCCGGGTGAACCTTCCGGCCGTGGACGCGGCCGGGCAACCGATCCCTTCCGTACGGTCCTTCAGGACCATCGCCGAACGGGTCACCCGGGGGGCCACCCACCCCTACCAGCGGGCCGTACGCCTGGCCGAGTGGCTGCGCGCGACCTACCGGCTCGACCAGGGGGCGCTGCCCGGGCACACCTACCGGAGCCTGGAGTTCTTCCTGGCGGACGGCGGGCGCGGCACGTCCGAGCAGTTCGCCGCCTCGTTCGCGGTCCTGGCGCGCACCCTGGGCCTGCCCACCCGGGTGGCCGTGGGCTTCCGCCCGGGTACGCGGACCGGTTCGGGCACCTGGCAGGTACGGGGACGGGACGTGCTGGCCTGGCCGGAGGTGAGGTTCGCCGGGGTCGGCTGGGTGCCGTTCCAGCCGACGCCCGGCGAGGCCGCGCAGGGCGGCTCGGGCGCCGCGTCGGCGGCGGAGCCCGAGGATCGTCAGCAGGCGGACCGGGAGAGCACCAAGCCGACGCCGCCGTCGACGCCCCCGCGCACCCCCGTCGAGGCGGCCCCCGCCGCCGGGGGTGCCTCCGGCGCCGGTATGCCGCCGCTGTGGCTCACCGTCCCGCTCACGCTGCTCCTGCTCGCCACGGCCTACGTGCTGTACGCGCTGTGGCTGCCGTACAAGCGGCGCAGCAGACGGCGCAACGGGCCGGACGCACGGCACCGGGTCCTCGGGGCCTGGCAGCAGATCGAGGACCGCCTCACGGAGATCGGCCTCCCCGCCACGGGAGCGCACACGGCGCAGGAGATCGCCGCGTTCGGTGCGCGGCAGGTGGGCGGCACCGTGGGCCGGCGGCTGCCGGACCTGGCCACCCTGGTCAACGAGGTCGAGTACGCGGGCCGCAGACCCGACAGCGCGGCCGCCGAAGCCGCGTGGGCGGACTGCGACGCGCTCGAGAAGACCGTCCGGCACCGCGTCCCGCACCGCACCCGTCTGTTCCGGCTCCTGCGCTCCGCGGCTCCTCGCCGAAGGCGCGAGGGCGCGGGCCGGCCTCCCGAGCGGTGACCGGCATCGGCTAGCGCCGGTCCGGCCGATCCTGGTTGACCGCTGCCAGCAGGTGTGCGACCAGCGGGTTCGGGTCGCCCTCGCGCCAGGCGACGGCCACGCGCGTGCGGGCGTCGCCGGGCTCGATCCTGCGGAAGGCGACGCCTTTGAGGCGGATACGGCGGATGCTCGCCGGTGCCAGGGAGACGCCGAGGCCGGTCTCCACCAGGGCGCACACGGTCTGCCACTCCACGGCGTGCTGGGCGGTCCGCGGCGTGAAGCCGGCTTCGGCGCACAGGCCGGTGATCCGGTCGTACAGCCGCGGGCCGACCGCACGCGGCAGCAGTACGAAGGGCGAGTCCGCCAACTGCGCGACCCGTACGGTCCGTTGTGCGGCCAGCGGATGGGCGGACGGCAGCACGGCCACGAACGGCTCGCTGAGTACGGTTCTGAAGCCGAGCTCCGGCTGGTCGGCGGGGGGCTCGCGCAGGAGGCCGACGTCGATGGTCCCGTCGTGCAGGGCGGCGATCTGCGGCGCGGTGGTCATCTCGTGGATGTCCAGGAGTACGCCGGGGAACCGGCCCCGGAAGGTGCGCAGCAGGCCGGGCAGCACGGTCAGGGCGAGGGAGGCGGCGAAGCCGAGGCGCAGGCTGCCGGCCCGGCCGCTGCCGACGGCACGGGCCGCGGCCAGGCCGTCCGTGAGGTCGGTGAGGGCGCGCCGGGCGGCGGGCAGCAGTTCGCGGCCCGCCGGGGTGAGCGTGACGCGTCCTGGTGCTCGGTGGAACAGGGCGTGGCCGACCTTGTCCTCCAGGCGTCGGATCTGCTGGCTCAGCGGTGGCTGGGCGATGCCCAGGCGGGCGGCGGCGTGGCCGAAGTGGAGTTCCTCGGCGAGTACGACGAAGGCGTGCAGCTGTGGCAGGGGCAGTTCCGGTCGGTCCATACGCCTAGGGATATCAGGCCATGCCTCCTGCCGTATTAGACGTATCAGCGCTGGTCGACTTAGCGTGCGGCGCATGACAGAGCGACGTGCGATCCTCAGCGGCTCGACCTTCGAGGAGCAGATCGGCTATGCCCGTGCCGTGGTCGACGGCGACTGGGTGCATGTGTCCGGGACGACCGGGTTCGACTACAGCACGATGACGATCTCCGACGACGTGGGGGAGCAGGCGGAGCAGTGCCTGCGCAATATCGAGGCGGCGCTGGCCGAGGCGGGGTGCACCTTCGCCGATGTGGTGCGGGTGCGGTACCTGCTGCCCGACCGCGAGGACTTCGAGCCCTGCTGGCCGGTCCTGCGCCGCCGCTTCGGTGATGTCCGGCCGGCCGCCACGATGCTCATGTGCGGTCTCGCCGACCCTCGTATGAAGATCGAGATAGAGGTGTACGCGCGTCGGCCCCTCGCGTAGCGCCCCTTTCGCGCCCCCTGGGCGCGCTTGTCAGCCACCCTGTCCGGGCACTACTGTCACCACGCCTTGGTGAACGGGAAACCCGGTGTGATGCCGGTGCGGCCCTCGCCACTGTGAATCGGGAAGTCCGGCTCCAGCCCTCACGGGCAGCCACTGGGTCCTTCGGGACCCGGGAAGGCGGAGCACGGGCGGTGGTACCCGTAAGCCAGGAGACCGACCAAGGCGCGTCAACCATCCACGAGGTGCTGGAGAGGGTCTGCTGAGCCATGCACATAGCCGAGGGTTTCCTGCCTCCGGCGCACGCGGTCGCCTGGGGCGTCGCGTCCGCGCCCTTCGTCGTCCACGGCGTCCGTTCACTCACCCGTGAGGTCAAGGAGCACCCGGAGAGCACGCTGCTCCTCGGCGCCTCCGGAGCCTTCACGTTCGTCCTGTCCGCGCTGAAGCTGCCCTCGGTGACCGGCAGTTGCTCGCATCCCACGGGCACCGGTCTGGGTGCCATCCTGTTCCGGCCGCCGATCATGGCGGTACTGGGCACCATCACCTTGCTCTTCCAGGCGCTGCTGCTCGCGCACGGCGGTCTGACGACGCTCGGCGCCAACGTCTTCTCGATGGCGATCGTCGGCCCCTGGGCCGGGTACGCGATCTACAGGCTGCTGCGGCGCTACGACGTGCCGCTCATGGTCGCCGTGTTCTTCGGCGCCTTCCTAGCCGACCTGTCCACCTACTGCGTGACCAGCGTCCAGCTGGCCCTCGCCTTCCCCGACCCGAGCAGCGGATTCCTGGGCGCGCTCGGCAAGTTCGGCTCCATCTTCGCCGTCACCCAGATCCCCCTCGCGGTGAGCGAGGGACTGCTCACGGTGCTCGTGATGCGGCTGCTGGTGCAGTCCAGCAAGGGCGAACTGACCCGGCTGGGCGTGCTCCTGGCGAAGAAGCAGTCCCGGACCGAGACCGAGGCGGTGGCCCGATGAGCAGGAACACGAAGATCAACATTCTGCTGCTGGTCGTCGTGGCCGCCCTCGCGGTGCTGCCGCTGGCCCTCGGCCTGGGCGACCACAAGGAGGAGCCGTTCGCGGGCGCCGACGGTGAGGCGGAGTCGGCGATCACCGAGATCGAGCCGGACTACGAGCCGTGGTTCTCGCCGCTCTACGAGCCGCCGTCCGGCGAGATCGAGTCGGCCCTGTTCTCCCTCCAGGCGGCCCTCGGGGCCGGCGTCCTCGCCTACTACTTCGGTCTGCGCCGGGGACGGCGGCAGGGCGAGGAGCGGGCGCTGGAGCGGGCCGGCGGCGCGGAGAGCACGGCCGGCGCGACCGCCGCCGAGGAGTCCCCGGCCGAGAGGTCCTGACCCCTCGTGCTGCCGATCGACGCGGCGGCGCACAGCAGTCGCTGGCGCCGCCGTCACCCCGTGGACAAGGCCGTGCTCGGGCTCGGCCTCACCGTGCTCGCGATCTCCTTGCCGCCCTGGCCGGGCGCCGCGCTGGTCCTGGTCACCGCACTCGCGGTACTGCTGGGTCCGGCGGGCGTGCCCGCGCGGCGGCTGTGGCGGGCCTACCGTGTGCCGCTCGGCTTCTGTGTGACCGGCGCGCTCACCCTGCTCGTCCAGGTCGGCGGGCCGGACGGCTTCGTGTCCCTGGCCGGCGAGGGCCCGCTGCGTGCCGGGGAGTTGCTGCTGCGCACCTCGGCCGCCTCGCTGGGCGTGCTGCTGTTCGCCTTCACCACGCCGATGTCCGACCTGCTGCCCCGCCTGGTGAAGGCCGGGGTGCCCGCGCCCGTCGTCGACGTCGCCCTGGTGACGTACCGGATGAGCTTCCTGCTCCTGGACTCCGTGCGCCGTATCCGGGAGGCCCAGGCCGCGCGGCTCGGGCACACCGGCAGGGCCGCGGAGTGGCGGTCCCTGGCCGGGCTCGGGGCCACCGCCTTCGTGCGGGCCTTCGACCGGGCCGCCCGGCTCCAGGCCGGGCTCGCCGGGCGCGGCTACGACGGCACACTGCGCGTCCTGGTGCCCGAGGCCCGGGTCTCCGTCCGCTTCACGGCCGCGAGTTGCGGGCTCCTCGCAGCGCTGGCCGCCCTCACCCTCGTACTGGAAAGGGCCCTGCCATGAGCGAGCCCACCGCCCTGGTCGCCCTGCGGGGCGCGTCCTACGCCTACGAGGACGGGCCCGTCGTCCTCAGCGGCCTCGACTTCGACGTCCGCGAGGGGCGCGCGCTCGCGCTGCTCGGCCGCAACGGCAGTGGCAAGACCACGCTGATGCGGTTGCTCAGCGGTGGACTGCGCCCGCACGACGGCCGGTTGACGGTGGAGGGTGCGCCGGTCGGTTACGACCGCAAGGGCCTGACCCGGCTGCGGACGACCGTGCAGCTGGTGGTGCAGGACCCCGACGACCAGTTGTTCGCCGCGTCCGTCGCCCAGGACGTCTCCTTCGGCCCGCTGAACCTGGGCCTGCCCGACGCCGAGGTACGCGCGCGGGTCGACGAGGCGCTCACCGCCCTGGACATCACCGCGCTCGCCGACCGGCCCACGCATCTGCTGTCGTACGGGCAGCGCAAGCGCACGGCCATCGCGGGCGCCGTCGCGATGCGGCCCCGTGTGCTGATCCTCGACGAACCGACCGCCGGGCTCGACCCGGACGGTCAGGAGCGTCTCCTGGCCACCCTGGACGGCCTGCGCGCGAGCGGCACGACGGTGGTGATGGCCACGCACGACGTCGACCTGGCCCTGCGCTGGGCGGACGACGCGGCGCTGCTGACCCCGTCCGGCGTGCGCACCGGACCGGCGCCCGCCATGCTGGCCCGCACCGACCTCCTTCAGCAGGCCGGGCTGCGGCTGCCCTGGGGCATCGCGGCGGCCCAGTTCCTGCGGGCACACGGTCTGCTGGACGACGCGTCGCCGGGCCCGCGCGACGCGGAGGCACTGGCGGCCCTGGCCACGGCACCGAGCCCTGCCGAAGGCTGACCTGTGCGCGCGTTGGGCACACGGGTGATACATCCCGCGAGCGCACACCAAAGGCGCGGCGGGCCCCACGGTTCGCTGTTTCATGAGGTCACGTACGACCGAAGTGAGGCAGTATGGCCGACGCCACGGAGGACACCCGCCCGCCCGGAGGGTTGAAGGCCAACGCGATCGGGTTCGTCGACGCCCTCGTCATCGGGCTCAACTCCACCTCGCCCGCGTACTCGCTGGCCGCGGCGATCGGCCCGGTGGTGGCGCTCGTCGGTGTGTACGCCCCGGGCGTCATGCTCGCCTCGTTCGTCCCGATGCTGCTGATCGCGTCGGCGTTCTACTACCTCAACCGGGTCGACCAGGACTGCGGGACGACGTTCTCTTGGGTCACCCGGGCCATGGGCCCATGGGCCGGCTGGCTCGGCGGCTGGGCCATCACGATGACCGGGGTGCTGGTGGTCGGCTCACTCGCGGACGTCGCGGTGACGTTCGCGCTGCTCGCGTTCGGTCTCGACGGCTGGGTCGACGACGAGTTCGTGCGCGAGACGCTGACGGTGCTGCTCATCCTGGTGATGACGGCCGTGTGCGTCGTCGGCACGGAGGTGTCGGCCAAAGTGCAGAACACCCTGATCCTCGCGCAGGTCGCCTGTCTGCTCGCGTTCGCCGTGGTGGCGATCTACCGGGTCCACGCCGACACCGGTTCGCTCGACTCCGTCGATCCGGCGATCGGCTGGCTGGATCCCTTCGGGGCCGGCGGCGCCGAACTGACGGCGGGTCTGCTGTTGGGCGTGTTCGTCTACTGGGGCTGGGAGTCGGCGGTGAACCTCACCGAGGAGGTCGAGAACTCCGCCACCGCCCCCGGCGAGGCGGCGGTGTGGTCGACGGTGATCCTGCTGGTGACGTACGTGTCGGTCGCCTACGCGGTCGTCGCCTACGCCGGACCGGTGTATCTGGCCGAGAACGCCGAGGAGGAGGAGTTCATCTTCGCGCTGCTCGCCGACGAGGCCATGGGCGCCTGGGACTGGGTCGTCCTGCTGGCGGTCTCGACCTCCGGGCTCGCGTCGACGCAGACGACGATCATCCCCGCCTCGCGCACCGCGCTGTCCATGGCGCGCCGCCGCGCGCTGCCGGGGCACTTCGGGCACATCCACGCCCGGTTCCGCACCCCTGACGTGAGTACCTGGTGGGTCGCGGCCATCGCCATCGCCTGGTACCTCGTGGTGCGCCGGATCAGCGAGAACGCCCTGTTCGACTCGCTGACCGCGCTGTCGCTGCTGATCGCGTTCTACTACGCGCTCACGGGCGTGGCCTGCGCGGTGTACTACCGCCGTCATCTCACCGAGAGTGTGCACAACTTCCTGCTCATCGGCCTCGGCCCGCTGGTCGGCGCCGGGCTGCTGATCTGGCTGCTGGCCGAGTCGATCGGCGACATGTCCGACCCCGCGAACTCCTACAGCGGTGTCTCCTGGTTCGGACTCGGCCCGCCCCTGGTCATCGGCATCGGCATCACCCTCACCGGCGTGGTCCTCATGGTCGTGTGGCGCCTGATGGCACCGGCCTTCTGGGCGGCGCGCCCGGAGGTGGCCGACCCCGCCCTCGTACCCGGCCACAAGGAGTCCTGAGATGACGGTCGTTCTCGGCTACGACGAGTCCCCGGGCGCGGTCCGCGCCCAGCAGAAGCCGGCTCAGGCCCTGATCGAGGCCGCGACCCGCCACTCGGCGAGACGCATCGTGGTCGGCAGCTGGAGTGAGAGCCCGTTGCGCGGGGCCCTGCTGGGCTCCACACCCCACAAGCTGCTGCATCTGGCGCGCACGCCGGTGCTGTGCGTGCCGACCGGACCGTGAGACCTCGCTCTCAGGTGGCCATGGCCGCCGGTGCCCACGTGACGTGGAAGCGCGGCACCGAATTGCCGTGCCCGTCCGCGAGTCCGCCGCAGCGCTCGGCCCTCGGCCCACTTGCAGGCCCAGTGGTCCTGTCCCTCGGGGTCGTCGATCCCCCGGTCGAAGCCGGCCGTGCCCAGCCAGTCCTGCCAGGCCAGGTCACCGGAGTCCTTGACGCCCATCAGCCTCCGGTCTTTACCCAGGGCAGCCCAGAGGGCTGAGGGGCCACCAGATGCGGCAACTGTGAACTTTCCTCATGTCCGGTGGAGGCGGTCCACCAGGATGTCGATCACCAGCGGCGTACGCGGCCCGTATCCGAGCAGCACCCCGTCCTCCATGTCGACCACCCGGCGGTCCATCCCGGCCGGCGTCTCTCCGATCCCGGGGATCTTCACGAGGCCGTCGACACCGCCGACCGACTCCAGCCCTTTGGTCATCATCAGGATCACGTCCGGCCGGGCCCGCACCAGGGCCTCGCTGGTGATCGGCGTGAACGGCTTGTCCAGGCCTGCCTCCTCGCCCGCGTCCACGGCCCCCGCGGCCTCGATGAGCGAGTCGGCGCCCGAACCCTTGCCGCCGATCAGGTAGACGGCCGCGCTGCCGCGCATGTACAGGAAGGCGACCTTGGGCTTGCTGCCCTCGGGCACGGCGGCGCGGGCCGCGGCGAGTTCATCGCCCATGCGCCGGTTCAGGGCCTTGCCGGCCGCGGGGACGCCGAGGGCCTCGGCGACGCGGGTGGTGCGCGTGGTGACGTCGGCGAGTTCGGTGGCCGGGTCGAGGACGACGACGGGGACGCCGGCGTCGCGGATCTGGTCGATGGCCTCCGGAGGGCCGGTGTCGGTGTCGGCCAGCACGACCGTGGGCCGCAGCGACAGCACGCTCTCCGCGCTCACGTCGTGCGCCTTGGTGACCTGCGGAAGCTTCTTCGCCTCCGCGAAGGTGGCGGTGATGTCCCGGCCGACGACCCGGTCACCGAGGCCCAGCGTGAACACGATCTCCGCGACACCGCCGTTGAGCGGCAGGATGCGCGAGGCGTCCTTCACCGTCACCTTCCGGCCGTCGGATGAGTCGACGGTGACCGGCAACTTCGGGGCGGGCGGGGCGCCTTCGAGCGGGACCAGGGTGTTCCGGGCGAGTTGCTTCTCGGCCGCCGCGGCGCGCGCACTCGCGGACGCGGGCGACGCGTCGGCCGTCGAGGCCCCGTCACCCCCGCCGCCACAGGCGCCCGTGAGCAGCGCGAGCGCCAACCCGAGGACGGCGAGGGGCCGCCGGGACATCCGCACGGGTCTCCGGGATACGCGCATGGGTTTCCTGTCCTCTCTCCTGACACACAACTGAGCGATAGTTTAGGTTAGGCTTCCCTTAGTTTTCACTGTTGGGGGTGTTCCATGGCGTGGGCAAGTGGCCTGCACCGTAAGAGAGTTGCGCCGCCCCTCGGGATCGCGGGCGCTGCCGCCCTCCTGCTGTCGGGCGCCGTACCGGCCTCCGCGGCGAGCGGCTCGGCGACGGGTCCCGAGGGCCAGAGACTCACCGTCTCCAAGTCCTCGGGACTGGCCGCGGACGGCGAGACGATCACCGTGACCGGCTCCGGCTACAACACCGCCAAGGGCATCTACGTCGCCTTCTGCGTGGACAACGGAGCAGGGAAGACCCCGACGCCCTGCGTGGGCGGCGTGGACATGTCCGGTGAGTCCGGGGCGTCCTCCTGGATCTCCTCCAACCCGCCCTCGTACGGCGAGGGCCTGGCGAAACCGTACGAAGGCAGCGGCCACAAGGGCTCGTTCAGCGTGCGGCTCAAGGTCCGCGCCAAGGACGCGAACACCGACTGCACCAAGTCCGGCGTGAAATGCGCGGTCATCACGCGCAACGACCACACGCGGGGCGGCGACCAGAGCCAGACCGTCCGGGTCCCGGTGACCTTCGGCGGCGGGAGCGCGGCCACGGGCGGCGACTTTGGGGCGACGCCGACCGCGACGGCCGGTGCGAGCGCGACCGGTGGTGGCGGTGCGGCCGACACCGGCGAGCAGGCGTCCGACGGCCCGCTCGCGAGCACCGGTTCCGTCGCCCTGACGGCCGGGATCACGGCGGCGGTCCTGGTCGCGGCCGGCACCGGGACGTGGCTGTGGGCACGCAGGCGCCGCACGGCAGCCACCGGCTGATCCGCACCGCCCTCAGACTCCTCAAGGAGACGCGAAGATGACGAAGAGACCCGGTGCCGCCACCGTGACAGGCGCCGCCCTGCTCGCGTTGCTGTGCCCGGCCGCGGGGTCGGCGGTCGCGCAGGACACGGAGGTGTTCGAGCGCACGGTGTCCGACGGGCACGCGACCTGGACCACCACGGTCGGCCACGACCTGTCGATCGACGTCACCGAACCCGCCCAACGAGGATCCGGTGACCGCACCTCGTTCCCGGCCACCGGCGGCAGCAGCGACCCCGAAACCGGCGCCGTAGACGTCGAGTTGGGAGGCGCCGCCCGCCTCGTCAGGGCCGCCGGCCCGGCCCAGCCGTTGACGCTCGCCGGCCTGCGACTGCGGCTGGACGGCGCCGAGGGCATTTTGCGCGCCCGTACGGCCGTTGACGGCAGGGCACGGGAACTGGCGCTGGCGGACGTCACGGCGGGCGGCGACGGTCCCGTCGTACGGACGGGCGGGGTCACGTGGACCGGGCTGCGGGCGTCACTCACGGACGCGGGCGCGAAGCTGCTGACGCGGTGGAGCGGGGAAGCCTTCGCGCGCGGCGACGCCCTCGGCCTGCTCGACCTGACGGTCGGAACGGACACCCCGCCCTCCCCCGGCCCCACCGCCCCCGGGAAACCCCCCGCCGAAACAGCGCCACCTTCGCCGTCGCCGGACGCCGGAGCCCCGAAAGCGACGCCCGGCCCCGCAGCCGCCGTGACGGTCGACGAACTGACCGCGGGCGGCGAACAGACCGTCAACGGCACGGGGTTCGACCCCGGCGAGGTCGTACTCGTCGCGATCGACGACGACACCCGGTACCAGGCGGTGGCCGACGAGACGGGGCGGCTCTCCCGGACCTTCCCGGTGTACGCAACCGCCACCGAGGGTGTGCACACGGTCGAACTCGCCACGGTGACCGGGGAACGCGGGGCCGTCGCGGACTTCGACGTACGGGCGTCGGACTAGCGCATGCATCACCGAGTAGCGGGCGACACGGCCCGCCACTCGGCATGCCCAACTCCCAATAGATACAGGGCAGTTGAACCCGATTGCCATCCGTTGACAAACACCCGCGCCCCATACTTAGGTTTGCCTTACCTAACATCCGATGAGAAAGGCCCGAAGCCGACCATGAGATCCATCCCCTCCCCCCGCACCGCCGCCCGCGCCGCGCTCGCCGTGGCCGCCTCCGCCGCCCTGACCCTGGGAATGGCCACCTCGGCCTCCGCCGCCACCTCGACCCGCACGGTCACCGACGGCGGCACGACGTACAACCTGTCGCTCACCTCGCCCGGCACGGCCGCCGCCGCGGGCCAGGTCATCACCGTCTCCGGGTCGGGCTACAACACGAGCCAGGGCGTCTACGTCAGCCTGTGCGTGGTCGACGGGGCGCAGGGCGCCAACAAGCCCACCCCGTGTCTGGGCGGCCAGGACGAGGACGGCTCCACCGGTGCCTCGCACTGGGTCAACAACACCTTCGGCGGCTTGTTCGCCAACAGCTCCAAGTTCGGCACGGGCGGCACCTTCAGCGTGCAGATCTACGTCAAGGCCACCCTCGACGACGGCAGCGTCTGCGGCCAGGACGTCGAGTGCGCCGTCGTGACGCGCGCGGACCACTTCGACAGCGAGGACCGCAAGTACGACGTCCACGTCCCGATCACCTTCCAGTGACGGTGTGACGGGAGGAAACCCCATGCAGCACAGACGACCGGCGGCGCTCCTCGGCGCCGCCGCGCTCGTGGCCGCCTCCACGGCCCTCGGTACGGCAGCGCAGGCCTCCGACACACCGAGGACCGCCCTCGGCAAGGACGGCCAGAAACTCACCGTCTCCGCCTCCGCGGGCCTCGACCCGGCCGGTGAGGAACTCCGCGTCACCGGTTCCGGCTACGACGCGGCCAAGGCCGTCTACGTCGCCCTGTGCAAGGACAACGGCGACAACCGCGTCCCCACCCCGTGCCTCGGCGGCGCCGACGAGAGCGGCACGGGCAGCTCGTCGCAGTGGATCGTCCCCGAGGGCGACGAGTACGCGGGCGACCTGGCCGTGCACTGGGGCCAGGACGGCACCTTCGACGTCCGGATCGACGTCAAGGCCAGGGACAACAGCCTCGACTGCACCAAGGTCACCTGCTCGGTCGTCACCCGCGTCGACCACCGCAACCCCGGCGACCGCTCCCAGGACGTCCGCATCCCCGTCACCTTCGAGGGCCAGGATCCCGGCGACGGGGGCGACGGCGGAGACGGCGTGGACGTGCCGCCGGGCACGGTCGGCTATGCCAAGGGCGCCGAGTTCACCACCGCGGGCCGCCCGCTGGACCTGTTGCTGCACCCTGACTCCGGGAAACTGTACGTCGGTTCGGACAACATCCCCGACACCGCGGACGTCTCCGAGCAGGGCCTCTACGCCCTGGACCCGAAGGACGGCAGGCTCCTCAGCCACATCCAGCAGGCCCCGGGCGCCAACGGCGCGCTCGCCAACCGCGTCGTCCGCTGGATCGCCGCCCCGCTGACCGGCGACGGCGTCGCCTTCCATTACCCCCTGCGCGGTCTGGGCACCGCGAAGGACGGGGACACGGCCGCGAAGGGCGTGTGGCTGGGCGGCGGCTCGGTCACCGGCGTCCGCCCCGGCAGCGACGCGTCCACCACGCTGGTCGCCCAGGGCGCCGTACTCTCCGAGGTCGAGACCGCCACGGGCACGGTCAAAAGGACCGCCGCTCTGGAGGGCGGAGGCGTCCTCGGCGTGGACGCCGCGCGCGGCACCGCCTGGTCGGCGGACCCCGCGGGCGGCAAGCTGTACCGCGTCGACACCGCCTCCCTCACCGTCACCGCCGCCGTCGAACTCCCGGCGTCGGCCGTCTACTTCGTGGAGCCGGACCCGGCCACCGGCAACGTGTGGGTGGGCAGCTCCTACGACGTGCTCGTCCTCGACAAGGACGGCAAGCAGCTGGCCGAGCTGACCGGCAAGGACCGGGCCACGGCGATGGCCTTCGACAGGGCCACCGGCGAGGCGTTCGTCCTGCGCGAGGACTGGGGCACCGCCGACGACGGCGCGGACAACGTCGGCGCCCTGGAGGTCTACGACAGCGCCACGGCCGAGCGTGCGGCCGAGCCCGTCGCGCTGCCCGGCAACCGCGCCGGCGCCTACGCGGGCGTCGCCGTGGCCCCCGGCGCCGGCTCCGTCTACGTCACCAACCAGGCCGAGAGCAAGGTCGTCAAGCTCGACCGCCGGGTCTCCCCGAAGATCGTCCAGTCCCCCACCGACCAGTCCGCCGCGCCCGGCGACAAGGTCACCCTCGTCGCCTCCGCCGAGGGCTCACCCGAGCCCACCGTGCGCTGGCAGATCAGCCCCGACGACGGCCAGACCTGGACCGCGGTCGAGGGCGCGACGCAGAACGCCTACTCCTTCACCGTGAAGGCGGCGCAGGACGGCTACCGCTACCGCGCCGAGTTCACCAACTCGGCCGGCACGACCCGCACTTCGCCGATCACCCTCACCGTGCCGGACTCCGGGGACGGCGACGACGGCGGCAGCGACGGAGGCGACGACGGCCAGGACGCCGAGCCGTCCGGCAGCAAGACCGTCACGGGCCCCGACGGCCAGAAGCTCACTGTCACCCCGGTCAACCACCTGGCCACCGAGAACCAGATCCTCAAGGTCACCGGCTCCGGCTACGACACGAAGAAGGGCATCTACGTCGCCCTGTGCGTCGACAACGGCGCCGGCGAACTGCCCACGCCCTGCGTCGGCGGCGTCGACATGACCGGCGGCTCCCACTCCTCGGCGTGGATCTCCTCCGACCCACCCGACTACGGCGAGGATTTGGCGGTCCCTTACGGCACGGGCGGCACCTTCGAGGTCGAGCTGACCGTGGACGCCAAGGACGACTACACGGACTGCTTCAAGGCCACCTGCGTCCTGGCCACCCGCAACGACCACACCCTCTCCGGCGACCGCTCCCAGGACGTCAAGGTCCCGGTCAGCTTCGTCGGGCAGGACCCCGTGGACACCGACGACGACAGCGGCACCGGTGGCACGGCCGGCACCGGCGGCACCGGCACGGGCTCGACCGACGGCGGCACCGGCGACGGCGGCACGGCTTCCTCCACGGGCGGCACCGGCACCTCAACCGCGGGCGGCAGCCTCGCCTCCACCGGCGTCACGGTGCTCTCCGTCGCCGCCGTCTCGGCCCTGCTGCTCGCCGCGGGCTGGGCGGCGTACCGAAAGGGGCGTACGGTCAACTGATCCGCCCAGGCGGCCGGTTGACCGCCCGGCCGGCCACCACCCACTTCGACGGCAGTTCGATCCGCGTGCCGTCGGGCCCGTACTCCGTGGTGATCAGCGGGAGTTCGCCGCTCGCGAGGACGGTGAGCCCGGCGGCGCGCAGATACTCGGGCACCGACTCGTCGGCCACCTCGCCCGGGGCGATGCCGTGCCGGAAGATGGGGGCGAGCTTGGGTGGCGGACCCGACGGGCTCTGCGCCAGGCCCATGAGGACGGGCTTGGCGGCCTCGGAGAGTTCGACGAGGAAGGCCCGGCCGCGCTCGCCGACCAGCGTGGCGATCCCGTCCACCATCGACTGCCGGTCGTCGGGCTCGGCCTGGTGCAGGACGCCCCGCATATAGACGTTGGCGTCGCCGAGTTCGGCGTGCAGCGTCTCGGCCTCGGTCTTCTCCACGGCGTCGAACAGCCGGTACGTGGCCTGTCCCGCGGGGTCGGCCCGGCGGGCGTGGTCGAGCGCCGCGGCGGACAGGTCGGCGCCGACCAGGCGGGGGAAGCGTTCGGCGAGGAAACGGGTCTGGGTGCCGTTGCCGCAGCCCAGGTCCACCATCGCGAGGCCCGGATCGATGAGGTGTGCCTCGAAGAGGGCCACATGGCGGCCCGCGGTCAGCGCCGGCTCCGCGTCCCAGAACACCGCCCCCCGCTCCTCGGGGGCTTCACGCCAGAAGCCCTCCCAGGCCTCCCGGTATCGACTCGTCACGCTCATGTCCGACTCCCCAGGTTGCGATGCCGACCCGCCGTGAAGTGACGGGCGAGTACGGTTTATCGCGGCCTGGTTTCGGCCACAAGCGCACGGCGCATACCTTCACTCCGCATTCGAGACCCCTTACGCCGTCGTACGCCCTCAGGGGCGTCGTCTCAGCGGCGCGGGAGCGTGAGTTCGAACCAGACGGCCTTGCCGGTGCTCGTACGGCTCGTGCCCCACTCGCGGGCGAGCACGCTCACGACGCGCAGCCCGCGCCCGGACTCGTCGGCGGGTCCGGCGTTGAGCAGGGTCGGCAGGTCGTGGTCGTCGTCGTCCACCTCGCACAGCAGCGTGTCACCGCGGACGAGGCGCAGTTCGACGGGGCGGCTGTGGGAGTGCCGCAGGGCGTTGGTGACGAGTTCGCTGACCATCAGCTCGGCACTGTCTGCCAGCCTCTCCAGGCCCCAGTCGTGCAGCTGTTCCCGGACGACGGCACGGGCCCGGCCGACCTCCACCGGGTCGAGGGCGAGCCGCCACTCGGCGACGTCCTGCGGTGCGATGCCGTTGAGCCGGGCCATGAGCAGGGCGACGTCGTCCTTGCGGCCACCGCGAGTGTTGAGGGCGCGGATGATGGTGTCGCAGGCGTCGTCCATGGAGGCGGCCGGGTGGGCCGCGGACTCGCAGAGGGTCGCGAGGCCGACACCGATGTCCTCGCCGCGCACCTCGACCAGTCCGTCGGTGCACATCACGAGCCGGTCGCCGGGCTCCACGCGCACGCGTACCGCCTCGAACGGCACTCCGCCGACGCCGATCGGCGCTCCCGTGGGCAGGTCGAGCAGCTCGCTGTGCCCGCCGTCGGCGCGGACCAGGACGGGCGGGATATGACCGGCGTTGGCGATGTGGAGTTCGCCGGCGATGGGGTCGTAGACGGCGTAGAGGCAGGTCGCCAGGTAGGTGTCGCCGAGGCGCTGGGCGAGGTCGTCGAGGTTGCGCAGCAGCCGGGCGGGCGGCAGGTCCAGGGCGGCCATGGTCTGCACGGCCGTACGCAACTGGCCCATCATGGCGGCCGAGTTCAGGCCGTGGCCCATGACGTCGCCGACGACGAGGGCGGTGCGGGCGCCGGGCAGTTTGACGGAGTCGAACCAGTCGCCGCCGACGCGGCCGAGGAGAGTGCCGGGCAGATAGCGGGTGGCGATGTCGCAGCCCGCCATGCGCGGCGGGATGTGCGGCAGCATGCTGTCCTGGAGGGTCTCGGCGACGCTCTCCTGGTACGTGTACATGCGCGCGTTGTCGAGCACGAGGCCCGCGCGGGCGGCGAGTTCGGCGCCGGTCACACGGTCCATGTCGTTGAAGACGGGCCGTTCGGGGTGGCGCAGCAGGATCATGAAACCGAGGACGACGTCACGGGCCTTGAGCGGCACGACCAGCATGGAACGGCCGGTGATGAGCGGCCGGATGTCACGCTTCTCGAACTGGGAGGCGATGGCATGGCCCATCTCCTCGCTGATGCGTGGCACGAGCACGGGATCGCCGGTGGTCATGCACTGGAAGAACGGCGTGTGCGCCGGAAAGGGCATGGCCTCGCCGACCGGCACGACGTCGTCCCAGCGGCCGGGTTCGTCGGTGTGCTCGACGGCGACCCGGTGCCACATGGTGGTCGTGTCCGGCACGCCCTCGGGGAACCCCTCACCGGCGACGACCTGTTCGCGCAGATAGGTGCCGGCGACGTCGGTGAAGCGGGGCACGACGGCCTTGCTGACCTCGATGATGGTCCGCGACAGATCGAGGGAGGTGCCGATGCGGCCGCTGACCTCGTTGAGGAACTCCAGCCGTTCGCGTACGGCCGCGTATTCGAGGTCCTCTGCTTCGTCGGGGTCGTCCGGCGCCGACGGAAGGCCCTGCGCGGCGGCTCTGGCGGCCCGCTCCCGGCGTGCCCTGCGCTCCACGCGCCGGGGCACGCCCCAGTCGGGCGTGACGGGCACCCGGTCGTACTGGCTGAACTCCAGGACCGGATAGCCGAGTTCGAGGATCTGGCCGACGATGCGGGCGCTTTCGTCGACGCTCATGCTGGGCAGGATCTCGGGGAGCCTGCCGGCGAGTTCCTCGGCGCCTGGGAAGTCGGTGTGCAGGGCGAACCCGGGGGCGACGCGCTCGTAGCCGGTGTCCCCGTGGCGGTCCTCCCCGTGCCGCTCCCGGTCGTCCTGCTGCAGCCGGCCGACGTCGGCGCCGAGCACGAGCAGCCGCTCCGGACCGGGCCCCACCAGCGGGTAGGCCCACCACAGCACGTCGACGCGATCCCTCTCGGGCACGGTGAGCCGGGCGCGGCCGGCCGCCGGGTAGTACAGCCGCCCGTCGAGGGACGATTCGAGATCGTGGCCGAGACCGTCGTAGGCCGCGTAGGCGCCGTACGGCGAGACGTCGTCGTCCTCGGGCAGGGCTCCGGAGACGGGCAGCAGGTCGACGGCCGGGTGTCCGATCGCCTCTTCCTTGGCGGCGCCGAACAGACGGCGTGCGCCGGAGCTCCAGTGCGAGACGAGGCCTTGGCGGTCGACCACGACCACGGCCAGCGGGATGCGTCCGGACGCGGCTTGTTCCGCCACCGTGCCGTCCGTCTCGGTGCCACGGTTCATGGCCAAGGCCCTCTCTCCCCAAGGCTCCGCAAGATCTGCGCGCCCACACCACCGTACGGCTCCCGGTCGAGGCGATGTGCCGCAATACGGGAATTGATGAGACGGGTTCACGTCGGTCCGCGCCTCGTGCGACGGGCCTGTCCGCGCGGCATCCGTGCAGGACAGGCCCGGGTCCCGGTCGTCGGCTCAGTCCTCGTGCCCGAGCTGAAGATCACGTTCCGTACGGCCCCCTCCGGCGACCTGGAGGACGGTGGCGACCGGCGGGTAACCCGTGGCGATGACCGTGTACTCGCCGGTGGCCAGGTCGACGAACCGGAAGGTGCCGTCCGGTCCGGTGGTGAGGGTGTCCATGACGTTGCCGGCGGCGTCGAGGAGGGTCACGCGCGCGTCCTCGACGGGGCGCCCGCCGCCCGCCCGCACGGTGCCGCGCAGCAGGGCGCCGCCGGCGAGTTCGATGTCCTGTCGGGTCTCCCGTGCCGCCTTGACGGTGACGGGGACGGCTGCCGGGCGCAACGCGGACGCGCTCGCGGCGAGGGTGTACTCGCCGGCGACGAGTTCGGTGATGACGTAGCCGCCCTCGCTCCCGCTGCGGGTGGTGGCGACGACCTCGCCGTGCACGTTGGTGAGGGTGACGGTGGCGTCCACGGGAGTGCCGTCCGGGGTGAGCACCCGGCCGGCGAGACGCCCCGCGCCACCGAGGACGATGTCCAGTTCGACGGGGCCGTCCCCGACGGTCACGGAGACGGCCTGCGGCTGGTGGCCGCCCGCCGCCGCGATCATGACGTACGACCCCGGACCCGGCGTCGCCAGCGCGTACCGCCCGTCCTCGCCGCTCGCGCCGCGCCCGACCTGCTGCCCGGTGATGTCGATGAGGGTGAGCGCCGCGTGGCGGACGAACGTCCCGTCGGGGTGCTGCACCGTGCCACGGACGGGGACTTCGGCGGCGTACTGCGAACGGGCCTGCGGAATCGAGGGGTTCACCGGCGCCGCGTCCGTCTCCGGGGCCGGGGCGTTGTGGGACACCAGGGGTTTCTCCTTGAGGAAGAAGGCGATGAGCAGACCGAGGACGAGTACCGGCACGAGGTGGAGGAAGATCCTCGGCATGGCGTCGGCGTAGGCCTGGATGTAGTCGTCGCGCAGCGCGGAGGGCAAGGTGTGGACGAGCTGCGGGGTGATGGACTCGGGGTCGGGCAGCTCGGCGCCCGCGCGCGTGGGCAGCCGTTCGGCCAGTGCGTCGGCGAGCCGGTCGGCGAAGAGGGTGCCGAAGATCGCGGCGCCGACGCTGCCGCCGATCTGCCGGAAGTAGTTGTTGGCGCTGGTGGCGGTGCCGAGGTCGGTGGGGCGCACGGAGTTCTGCACGGCGAGGATCAGGACCGGCATCACCATGCCGATTCCGGCGCCGAGTACGGCCATCCAGAGGCTGTAGTGCAGCCGGGGCGTGTCCACTTCGAGGCGGGACAGCAGCCACATGCCCACGGCCGAGAGCGCGCTGCCTAGCACGGTGTAGATCTTGTAGCGGCCGGTGAGGCTGATGAGTTGGCCGCAGACGATGGAGGCGCCGACGATGCCGCCCATCATGGGCAGCATCAGCAGGCCCGACTCGGTGGCCGTGGCGCCGTCGACCATCTGGAGGTAGGTCGGCAGATAGCTGGCGGCGCCGAACAGAGCGACGCCGATCACCAGGCCGACGAGTCCGGTGACGTTGAAGACGGAGTCCCTGAACAGCCTGAGCGGGATGAGGGGTTCGGCGGCGTGGTGCTCGGCGACGAGGAAGAGGACGGCGGCGAGGGCCGCTCCGGCGCCGAGGCCGAGGATGACGCGGGAGTCCCAGGCGTACTCGGTGCCGCCCCAACTGGTCAGCAGGACCAGGCAGGTGGAGGCGGCGGCGAGCAGCAGGGCGCCGACGACGTCGAGCCTGGCCTTCGCCTTCGGCTTGGGCAGCTTCAGTACGACGGCGACGACGGCCAGGGTGACCAGGCCGAAGGGGACGTTGATGTAGAAGCACCAGCGCCAGGAGAGGTGGTCCGTGAAGTAGCCGCCCAGCAGGGGCCCGGCGACCGAGGCGAGGCCGAACGCGGCGCCGATCAGCCCCATGAAGCGGCCGCGCTCCCGGGCCGGCACGATGTCCGCGATGATCGCCTGGACGCCGATCATGAGCCCACCGGCGCCGACGCCCTGGACCGCGCGGTAGGCGATCAGCTGGTCCATGGTCTCGGCCCGGCCGGCGAGCGCGGAGCCGATGACGAACACGACGATCGCGAACTGGAAGACGCCCTTGCGGCCGAGGAGGTCGCCGAGCTTGCCGTAGACCGGCAGTCCGACGGTGGCGGTGAGCAGGTAGGCGGTGATCGCCCAGGACATCCTGTCCAGGCCGTGCAGCTCGCCGACGATCTTCGGCAGCGCGGTGGCGACGATCATCTGCTCCAGCGCGGCCAGCAGCAGCGCGAGCATCAGCCCGCAGAAGACCAGACGCACCCGGCGCGGGCTCAGTCGGGGCTCGGCGTCCTGGGGCGGAGCCGGTGGAGGAGGTGCGGTGACGGTCTCGTCCTGCACCAAAGTCGCGCCGCCCACGGACCGCTCCCCTCGCCGTACCTGCTCACATTTCCCGCATTAGGCGACAACTACGAGCAAGCACGGCGAGTTACGGTGCCGTCCCGGACACGACCGAGATCCACCCGAACCGGTGAGAAGGCCAAGAGCCCCCGCACACGGGGGACTTACTTCTCGACCTCGGCGGCGAGGTTGGCGAGCAGCGCGTCGTAGATACGGCCGAGGCCCTTGGGGGCGAAAGTCTTCTCGAAGAAGCCGCCGATGCCGCCGGCGCCCTGCCAGGTGGAGGTGACGACGACCCGGGACTTGCCCTCGCCGGCCGGGGTGACCCGCCAGGTGGTGACCATGGAGGAGTTGCGGTCCTTCTCGACGAGCTCGCCGTCGGTGGGCTCGCTGACCTCCAGGAGGCAGTCGCGCACGCGCTTGCTGGTGGCCTGGAGCTTCCAGTGCACGAGGGTGCCCTCGCCGTCGCCGCCCTCGCGCACCTCGTACTCGCTGAAGTGCTCGGGCAGGACCTTCTGCCGCGTGCCGCTGTAGTCGGCGAGGGCGTCGAACACCTTCTCCGCGTCCGCCGCGACGACCCGCTCCGTAGTGGCCTCGACCTGCGCCATTGACTTCCTCCAGGACCTGATTTCTCGGGGGTTGGAGCAAGCCAACCACCCCGCCGCCACAGCGCCCAAATCGGGGTCCCTATCAGCTCACGGAAGCGGTCGCACAGTGATCGAAAACGAAGCGGGGAGATAGGTCGCACGATCAAGGGAACATGTGTTCTATTCTGAGGCTCAGTGCTACCGAGGAGGCACCATGCGCTGGGAGAACCTCACCCTGGAGTCCGATCACAGCCGGGCCGACTCCGCGCTGTTCGGCGCGGACGCCGTGGTCACCCGCACCTTCGACACGCCCGAGTTCGCCGGGATCACGTTCCATGAGATCCGGGCCCGCTCGATCGTCAACCGGGTGCCGGGCGCCTCGCGCATGCCCTTCGAGTGGACCGTCAACCCCTACCGGGGCTGCTCGCACGCGTGCGTGTACTTCATTCGATGACTCTATTCATCCGGGGAGGTTCGATGATCAGCACACCGCACGCCCACGGGGCCTGGAAGGGCATGGCGAGGTCGATCCCCGCCGAGACAGATGATGCGCCCCCTACGCCGAGCCAGGCCGGGAACGCCGCCTACAGAGCGCTGCTCCAAGGCGCCGAAGCAGGCCCCGCCGGAATCGCCGTAGCGCCGTGGCTGCTGCTGCGAGACCGGACAGCGAGCCGCACCGGCGGCCGGTGAACCCCCGCCGCGCGGCAAGTCCGCAAGCCTGCTGCGCGGCGGGCCTCCGGTCGGCTGGAGCACACGCAAAGACCCGCCCCGTCAGAGGCTTGCGGACCTCCGACGGGGCGGGCGTCTATGGGAGCCTTCCCCGACTTGGCTGGATCTCGTCGGGACTGGCTTGCCTTCACCTTACACATAGCGTGCTATGGCGTACTAGGTACCCTGTATCTCGCCTGATGTGCCGTGGCGCGCCTAGCCTCTCCCGGTGATCGACTTCGCCCCCGATGTGCCGCGCTGGCGCCAGGTGTACGAGGTGATCCGTCAGCGCATCGCCGACGGCACCTACCCGCCGCGCTCCCGCGTCCCCTCAGTAGTCCAGTTGCAGCAGGAGTTCGGGATCGCCGGGGCGACCGGGCAGAAGGTTCACCGCCAGCTGCGGGAGGACGGCTTGATCTACACCGAGCCCGGCCTCGGAAGCTTCGTCGCACAGGGCAACTAGCCCACGAGGGAGGCCCCGCCCATCGGCCACGGGGGACCCAGACGAGCGGGGCCGATCAGGGGCCCTCAGAGCACGGCACGCCACTGTCCGCGAGCCAGTCGGGTCTGCCCCTCGGGAGTGATGAGCACGCGTGCGCCGCGGACCGGCAGTTCGCCGTGATGGAGCCAGTAGGAGCGGACACCATCGAGGATCTCCCACAGGCGGCGCGGGCCGCCCTGGTGGACCGTCGTGCTCCCGTGGTCGGTGGTCGTGGCGCGCGCCCATGAGCCGTCGGCGTGTGCCATGACTGCGGTGCGCTGCTCCCCGTGCTCGTGGTAGGCGTGCTCGATGCCCGGTGCCGTGATGCCGAGCATGGAGTCGAGATCCCATGCGTTGGCGACGTCGACGGCCGGGTACGGGCTGGTGGTCACGTCCTCGCCGTCCATGTCGTGCGCGGTCGCGAGCAGCCCGGAGGCAGCGGGTGGGTAGTCGTCGCCGTGCCGGGCGTGCATGAAGGCGGCACGGTCCCATTCCACACGGCCCACGGCGCTGCCGTCCGGCCGCTTCTCGGCGGTCACGAGCAGCGACGTACCTGCAACCGTGGTGACCAGGCGCCCTCCGACACATAGGGCGGTCAGCCAGCTCTCCGGGACGCTCCGCACGGCGACGGTGGCGACGATGCGATCAAACTTGCCCGCGCGGGCCGGGAGCGGCCCGGTCGCGTCGACCGTCTCAACGGTCGGGCGCAGGCCGACCAGTTCGAGGCGATCGCGGGCGGCCTCCACGAGGTAGGGGTCAACGTCCACGCTCGTCACTGCGGCGTCGCCGAGCTCCTGTGCGGCGAGCGCTGCCCCGTACCCGCTGCCGGTGCCGACGTCCAGCAGCTCGTCGCCGTCGTCGATCTGGGCATGTTCGAGCATGCGCACCACGAGGCTGGGCAGCGTCGCCGAGGACGTCGGCCTCCCTGTCGGGTGGTCGTCGGGCTTGGCGAGGTCCGCGTGCATGCCCCCGACCCGGGTGATCATTGAGCGATCGTCGTAGGCGGCAGCGAACCAGTCGGTGTCGGTGAGCGGTTCGCGCAGCGTCCACTGGCCGTCGTCAGTCTCCCACCACTGCGGCACGAAGAGATGCCGGGGTGTACGCGTCACGGGCCCGCGCCAGCGGGAGGTGCGGTGCGTGACGCGGTCGGCCAGTTGTGTGGCGTGGTCTTCCCACTTCACGCGGTCACTCCGAGGCTCAGGGTGGGGGCCGGGGCGTAGTACGCAGGATCGCATGCCTCGGTACTGGCCGGGTCGCAGTCGTTGGAGTCGTCCGGACCGCAGGCCATACGGGGCAGCGGCACGGCGTCGGTGAGCTGCTGCCACCGGCCGCTGTTCAGGATGTCGGCGAGGGGGCGCTCGCGGACGTTCCCCGCGACCAGGAACCGCGACAGGATGCAGCCGGACACCTGCCCGTCCGGGTCGACGGACACGCGGTAGCGGAAGCAGTTGCCGCACAGCTCGGAGGTGCTCGGGGCGGGCGTGCCGGGGTCGGCGGCGCGGCCGACCTTCCTGACCCGGTCGACCTTGATGCTCTTCACGCCCAGGCGCCGCAGCTCGTCCTGCGCCTGGGCGACGCGCTGGTTCTCTAGGACTTCGACGATGCCAACCCGTAGCGGGATGCCCAGCCGCACTGCCTCGGCGATGTTCTCGCGGGTGCGCCGGTAGCTGCCTGGCCCGTTGGTGATCTGTTCGTGCTGCTCGGCCTGGTCGCTGTAGTAGCTGGTGGCCAGGCACACGCCGGGCTTCTGGAAGGCATCCCACAGCTGGGGCCGGATGTGCGTGAGGTTGGAGTACACCTCCACCTTCAGGCCGAGGGCGAGGGCGTGGTCGATGTACAACGGCAGGTACGGCGTGAGCGTCGGCTCACCACCGATGAACTGCACAGCAGGGATGCCGAGTTCGGCAATGTCCGTAATGACTGTCAGCCAGTCCGCGGACCTCATGGTCCCGGCAGACGCCTTCGGGCCGGAGCTCGTGCAACAGTGCCCGCACTTCAGCTGGCAGCGGCCAGTGATTTCCAGCTCTACTGAGCGGATCCCTGCTACGGCTGTCGGAGTGGTCATGTTTCTCCTTCGTTGGGAGAGCGCCGCCCGGTGCTCACCTGGACTGATCGGGCACCGGGGGCGGGAGTTCTGGAACCCGCCCCGCCGGAGGCTTGCGGTCCTCCGACGAGGCGGGCGTTTGGGATGCGACGCTGCCCCGGTGGTCGCCGCGGTGGTGTGTCAGGAAGGCGTCCGCGCCAGGACCAGGGCGAGGACGGGCGCGGTCACGGCCGCCACGTACAGCAGGAGACCGACGGCTGCGGTCACGACGCGGGCCTGTTCCATCGGTGGCAGGTGCAGCCACAGCGGCGTTGGAGCAGGATGCCGCGCGAGTGAGGGAGCGGGATGTCCTTGATCCGGCGGCAGTGGCCGTGCAGATCCGCGTAGTCGGGGCGCTGCGCGAGCCTGCACTCCGCGGACAGGGGCGCCTCGGTCGCGGACGTTGTCACCGCCATCAGCACTCACCTCTGGAGCGGGCGTTGGCCAGAGCCACACCCGCTCTGAGCGCCTCTTCGTCGGTAGCTCGGCGCAGGCTGCCCGGCTTGGCGTCCCACTCGACGCCACCACCAATGGGGCGGAGCTGGACGTACGGGCCGATGAACCCCAGCACCTTGCCGAACTTCTTCGTCGCAGTGTCCTCGACGGTGTCCCTGAGTCGGGGCTCGTAGGGACCTTGCTCCCTGGTGTCCTCTTCGTCAGCCGGTGGCGGGGCTGTACCGTTCATCATGTCGACGCTCCCTGATGGGTTTGAGCGTTGACCACTCCCGGGGCCGTTCGCGCGGTCGCCGGGTTTGATCGTCATGCATCGAGGGTCGTCGCTTGCGTGCATTCCGGGGATGACCGTCCGGTGTTACCGAGGCGGTAATACACTCGTTGTCGGTTCGAACGGCGCGATGAAGCGCATACGATCACACCGGAGTTGGCCCCATGGATGCCACCACCCCCGGCCCGCTCGCTCCCGATGTCCTCGTACGCGAGGACGTCACGCGAGCCTTGGCGGAGCACGACTTCTCTGCTGCCTTCTCACTGATCAAGAAGTGGGGCGGCCTGTCGCAGAACCGCATCGCGGCGGCCTGCCAGCTCACCCCCGGTAAAGTCTCCACGATCATCAGCGGCCAGCAGCAGGTCACGTCCTTCGAGGTGATCTGCCGTATCGCCGACGGGCTGCGTATCCCCGGACGCATGGTCGGTCTCGCCGACCGGCCCTGGGAGAGACAGCCCGACGCCCCCGATCCACCAGCTCCGCCAGCTTCACGGACGCCTGACGATGACGCCTCCTGGGAACCCGTCGCAACCGTAGGTCTGGCTGCGAACTTAACCCGGAGCGATCTCGTGATGGACCGCCGCGCAGCCACGCGCGCTCTCGCCAGCGCAGCCCTGACCGGGGGCGCCCTGCTTGACTCACTCGAAGGCTGGCTCCAGCCCAGCCCAGCCGCCGGCACCGCGCGCCGCCGCGGCCGCGTCGGTCAGCGGGAAGTCGGCGAGCTGGAGACGACAGCGCGCGCCTTTCGCGCCTGGGACCACAAGTTCGGCGGAGGCCTGCGACGCAAGGCCGTCGTAGGACAGCTCAACGAGGTGGCCGGCCATCTCGAAGAGCATCAGGCACCCGCCGTCGAGCGAGGCCTCTTCCAGGTGATGGCCCATCTCAGCGGCACCGCCGCAACGATGGCCTGGGACTCCGGGCTCCAGAAGAAGGCCCAGTCTTACTACCTGCTGGCCCTTCGTGCGGCTCACGCCGGCGGCGACGCGGCCTTCGGAGCGAACGTACTGGCTGGGATGGCTCGCCAGATGCTGTACACCGACCGCCCTCAGGACGCCCTCGAACTCGTGCACCTGGCGCAGAAGGGTGTGGGCAAGGCGGCAGGGGCGCGAGTACGTGCCATGCTCCACACTCGCGAGGCCTGGGCGTACGCGGCCATGGGCCGGGGCGCCGCATTCCGCCGGGCCACGAACGAGGCCACCGACGCTCTCGCCGACGCGACCCCTGGTGAAGACCCCTACTGGATTGCCTACTTCGACGAGGCCGAGCTCGCCGGCGTCACCGGCGGCCGCCTGCTCGACTTGGCCCGCACCGACCCGCAGCAACACGCCGAGCCTGCGGCCGAGAGCATCCGCGGTGCCCTGGCCACCCGAGGCACCGAGGCAGGCCGCAGCCACGCCCTAGACCTCATCGGCCTCGCCGAGTGCCACTTCCTCATGGGCGACGTGACCGGCGCCGTCGAGCAGACACACCGTGCCGTCGGCGCAGCCGCTCGCACCCAGTCCAACCGGGTGCGAGCCCAGCTGGGGCAGCTCTACCCGTACACGGTGGGACGGTCGGCGTCGCGTACGGTCAGCGAAGCGCGGGCGATGATCCGCGATTTGCTGTCGAGTTGAAGGAGCGCAGTGACCACGATCGCCGTCACCGGGCACATGGACCTGACGGAGGACAGCGTCCCCCTTGTCCGCGACGCCCTGCGGGAGATGCTGAGGCCGTACGCCGACGACCTGACCGGTGTCTCGTGCATCGCGAAGGGATCTGACTCCCTCTTCGCCGAAGCCGTGCTGGAACTGGGCGGCCGGCTCGTCGTCGTACTCCCGTCGAAGGACTACCGGCAGGCCAAGGTGAAGCCCGACCACGTAGAGACCTTCGACCGGCTCTTGGCTGCCGCGGCCGAAGTCGTGGTCCTGGACCACGAGACGGCGAACAGGTCGGCCTACGAGGACGCCAACGGGACGCTGCTGAAGCGCGCTGAGCGGCTGGTCGCAGTGTGGAACGGCTCGCCCCCAAGCCCCAAGGGCGGCGGTACGGCCGACACCGTCCTGGAAGCGCGTGAGGCCGGTCTGCCTGTCGATGTCGTCTGGCCGGACGGGGCTGCGCGCCGGGCCTGAGCAAGGTTGAGCCCCTGCTGCTCGGGAGCCAGCAGGGGCAGCCCACCGCCCCCGGGAGATGCCGGTCCCGTGAGGGGGGCACCGGTGAGGCGATGGGACGACCACAATGCGCCACTCTGACCGGAGTCGGCAATACCCCGGATGCCATCTGTCTGCGACGGCCTCGCGGATGCGGGTCCGACCGGTTCGGGTGATCCTGGGGCCATGCCCGCGCCACGACCCGTGATCGTGTATCCGCCCGACGAGGACGGCGGCCGCCGCGTGCGGATCGACGGCGAGATCTTCGGCCGGGCCTTCAGCCCTCGGGATGTCACCGAGTTCCTCCGCCGCGCCGGACTGGAGGACTGGGACCAGGTGGATGTGGCCACCTCAGACCTCATCGAGTGGCGCGGCGCAGGCTCTGAGGTATGGAACTAGCGAGGCCGGCGTGTCCAGGCATGCCGAAAGACCCCCCGCCACCCGAAGGCGGCGGGGGATCAGTAGTGGACCTGTCGGCGTCTGAAGAAGGCGGACCGGATCAGTTGAGGAACAGTGCGATCACCGCAGCGACGACACCCGCCACGGTGGCGAGGGCTCCGATCTGCGCGAGGGGCCAGCGGCCCTTCTTCAGCTCGTTGACCTCGGTGCGGAGCTCGTCGAGCTCCTTTTCCATGTCGGCCTTCAGCTGGCGGAGGTCGGCATCGGTCCGGGTGGTTCTCTCGACAAGGATGTTCAGGGTGCCCTTGATGCTCTCCAGCCCCGTGTTCAGCTCCCCTCGTAGCTGCGCGAGTTCGACCGCCACATTGGTCTGGGGGTCCGGGACGGTCGTCACGCCGAGTCCTTCGGCTCCTGCCGGTTCGGCACCTTCCAGACGACCCCGAGAGCGCCGAGCGTGAGCAGCGCTGCGGTGACGCCCTCTGCCTGGGTGACGACGCCGTCCTGCATCGCGGTCCCGAGGGATCCGGCGCCGGCCATGACTGCGGCGACGACCGCCTTGGCGTAGCGGGATACCTTCACCTCTGGGCTCCCTTCACCAGGGCCGTGAGGTCGGCGACGGCTCGGGTCAGCGCGTCCAGTTGAGCTCTGAGGGTGTCGTAGTGCGCGTCCCCGTGTTCGAGGTAGTCCTCCGCCGCGATCTGCCGCGGGTTGCCTTCGCCGTCCAGGCGGAACTGGTTGGAGATGCGGCGTCGCCAGACGGCGTCGGCGATCTCCTGTGCGCTGGGCATGTCGTCCTCCTGCTCCTGCTGGGTCGTGGTGAGGCGGATGGCGACCCGGCTGCGCATCGATGCCATCGTGAAGCCGCGCGGGTCGGTCTTGCCGGGCTGCCATTCCAGGTGGCCGATCACGGAGCGTTCGGACCAGCCGTGGTGGTGGCAGATGGCTGCCGACACCCGCTCGATCGCCTCCAACTGCGCCTCAGGCCACGGGTCGCGGCCGTCGCCGAGGTTCTCGCACTCGAAGCCGTAGAAGTGCCGGTTGCCGTCGGTGTTGGCCTCGTTGTCCGGGGGCAGCGTCTTCTCGTCGATGACGGCGCGCAGCACGTCGTCGTCGCCGAGGCCGGCGTGGTTGGCGCGGCCGTGGCCGACGAGGTGAACGTGGCCCTGCTTGCAGATCACTCCGTGGCACAGCGGGCCGGGCAGACCCTCGTACCCCCGGCGGCACAGGTCCACCGTGTACTCGTGGCCGCGGGTCACCGTGTGGTGGATCATCACGCCGTGGACCGGGCCCCACGGGCCCCTGCTGTTGCGGTTGTGGTGCTCCCAGTCGCCGACTTCAACGACGGTGAGACCCTCGGCACGCAGGATGGCGACAAGCTCCGCCGGCGTCATCGGTGTGGCCACGTCAGTCCTCCGTTCGCGGCGAGCTCGTGATGGCCTTGAAGACGGCGGTCGCGGCAGCCGTCCACGCTTGCTGGATCGCGTAGCCGAGGTCATCCCAGTTGGGCATCGGCTCACCCCGGTAGTTCGTGCGGCCGGTCGCGTCGCCGTACGCGGCGTACGCGGTCTTGGCGAGCTCGGTGGGGTCGTGGCGGGCCATCAGTCGACCGGTGTGAAGTCGAGGTAGTACTGCTTGCCGGGCTCGAAGGAAACGGCCGGGTTGTCCACCTGGATCTTCAGCTCACCGGACGGCGTGTACTTGGCGTACCGCTGGTCCTCGGGGACCGTCGTGTCGTACACGGCGTTGAACCGGAAGGTACGTGGCCATGTCTTCTCGCCGGTGGGCTCCGGCTCACCGCTGCCGTAGCGCATCACCTCGACCGGCTCGGGAGTGGACTGCTCGACGCTGCGACACGTGAACTTCGCTCGTACGGTCGCCATGAAGGCTCCTCTCTTGTGGGCTGGTCAGCCCGCGATCAGGTGGTTGGCGAGCCAGGCACAGAACCCGGCGATGACGGCGACGCCGACCGGGCGCCACGGCCGGGCGGGCTTGATCCCGGCTACGCGGCGCAGCAGCTCGGAGGCGGTGTCGCCCTTGCGCTTGTTGGCGATAGAGAGGCCTTCGAGGACCGCGAACGAGCCCGCGGGAATGGCCCACAGCCACAGGGGGAAGTCCACGCCTTCGGCGGACAGAAGCGCGGTGAGCGTCGCTGCCGTGGGTGGTGCGGCCATGGCGACCTCCAGACATGCGAAGGCCCCGGCCGGGCGGCGCGGGGCAGGGACGTTACGCGGGTTCGAAGATCACGTATTCCACAGTGGAGGTGTCGCCCGCGTCGGAGCTGTTGATGGTGAAGCCGACCCCCGCGTTGCGGGTGTAGGACAGGTGGCCCAGGGTGCCGCCGGGGGCCTGGCGGGTGAGGACGATACGGCTGGTGGCGGTGACCGAGGTGTTGGCCACTACGACGGTCCCGGCCGTCAACGTCGCGACGCCCCATGCGGGCGTTGGCCCCTTCAGCGATGGCGACGCCACCGCCGGCGCTGCCGAGGTTGAGGGCGTTGGCGGTGTTGCCGAAGATCTGCCACTGGCCGTTGGACTGGCCGGCGTCGGTGACGGTGTACCCGGAGAAGGTCGCGTTGCCCGCTGCTCCCCACGGCTGGGCGAAGGCGTCGACGGGGGCGGCGGTGGTGCCGGTGCGCTCTCCGATGTTGGGGCCGCGGCGCAGGATGGTGTTGCCGCCGCCATCGGACCATCCTGCGGTGGCCGCGTGCAGGAAGCCGGAGGCGACGGACACGTAGGTGCAGTCCTCCACGCGCACGCCGTACTGCGGGGAGTTGGTCTGGGTGCCGTCGTCGTCGACGCCGGGATAGCAGGTGACGTTGCCGACCAGGACGGGCACGGTGGCGGCGTCGCATTTGAGGCCGGCGTATCCGCCTCCGCCCGCGCCGTTGTTGCGGCCGTCGCGGCGGGTGTGGAGGTTCTCGATCTGGATCGGCGGGTTCCCGGTCGCATCGACGAGAACACCGTTGAAGCCGTTGCGGTCCGTCGAGCAGTCGCCGAGGAGCATGCCGCCGGAGCCGGTGCCGGTGGCCCAGTCCCCGGTGATGTGGATGCCGTTGTTGTCGTTCCACTCGGCGCGGCAGCCGATCATCTGGGAGTTCGCGGCGTTGTTGATCTCGAAGCCGTTGGCGCCGTTGCCGATGGCCTGGCAGTCGACCATGGTGATGTCGGTCATCACCTGCACGGCGAAGCCGTGCCAGCCGCAGTTGTCGATCATCACGCGGTGCAGGCGCCAGCTGTAGGGGAAGAACCCGGCGTTCTCCGCGGTGTTGATGCCCGCGCCGGTGACCCGGCGGATCGTGACGTCTCGCAGGCCGACGTTCTGAATGTTGCCGGCGGCCCGGATCCCGTCCATGCCCGGGTCGGTGTAGTCCGACCCGTCGATCATGATGTTCAGGATCCGGTGCTCGGCGGAAATCGTCGAGTAGCCGCCCGTCGCAGCGTCGAGGAACTTGATGACCGCGTCCCCCACGAACGAGGCCAGCGGCTTGATGTAGCAGGGCGGATCGACGAGGTCGACCACAGTCATGAGGTTGGTGTGCGTGCCCATCAGCGTCACGGCGGGCGGGATCGTCAGGGGTGCCGAGGTGCGGTAGGCGCCGGCGGGCAGGTAGACGATGCCGCCCATCGGGCACGCGGCGAGCGCGGCCTGGATCGCCGCGGTGTCGTCGGTGGCGTTGTCGCCGCTGGCGCCGAAGTCCTTGACGTTCAGCCAGTCCCTCACCGACCCGGCGAGGGCGGACTCACTGCCGGTACTGCGGGCCTCGATCCACGCACGGCTGGTGCCTCCGGCATCCGCCCACATCCCGGTCACGGAGTCCGGGCCCTGGAATTCGGGGATCTGTCCGTACTCGTCGGCGGTCACCTCGGTGACGGGCACGCCGCCGGCGTCGAGCAGGTCGGTGTACTGGGTGCCTGCGTCGGCCTCGTCCCAGAAAGTGACCGTGGCCAGGGGGGCGACGCCCCACAGGCCGTCGGACGGCTGCACGATGAAGTCGGCGACGCCCGCGCCGAACGTGCTGCGTGCCATGTCAGTCCACCGCCCAGCTGATGCTCGTGGCGCCTACGCCGTCGCCGTTGGCCATGGTCGGGTGCTGAATCAGCCAGACCTGACCGGCCCGGACATGGTTCTTCGGGTAGATCGCGATGCGGCCGATGTTCAGCCCGGAGATGTAGACGGCCAGGTACTGGTCGCGGTTGGGGTGCCGGTAGTCCGCGGGGATGAGAATCGGCAGCCGGCTCTCCGTGGCGCCGGACAGCGACCCCCCGGTGCGGGTGAACGTGCCGGTGCGCAGGTGCACGCTGCCGGAGCGCTGTTGCAGGACCGAGTCACCGCCGCTGGACCAGGCGGCCAGCGGCGAGTTGACGATGATCTGGTCCGAGGCGCTGTAGACCAGCCCCCAGGAGGTACCGGACCAGACCCGCAGGCGCCCGGTGTCCGTCTCGTGGACCATCTCGCCGATGACCGGCATCGGGTTGCGCTGAGTGGACAACGCCGGACGGATACGGCCCCCGACGTACAGCTCCTCCCGGGTCACGGTGACCGACAGGGCCCCGGACAGGATGCTGACCTGGGCGAGGGGAATCTCATACACACCCGAGTCGCCGTCGTCCTGCACCAGAGCCGGGGCGCCCGCCCCCGGGGTTCCCTCGCGGACCACCGCGCTTACCGACCAGTCCGAGCGGTCCAGGCGCAGCACCACCCGGTCGATCCGTGTCGAGCCGGACGCGTTGGCGCTGACCGCGAGGTTCACCGCGGTCGTGCCGGACGTCCAGGCGTGGCCGCGCAGCGACGCATACACGTCCGCGCGCACGTCCACCGACAGCCCCGCGCCCGCGGTGACCACCGCTGCGCTCGACGGCGATCCGTAGACGCCGTCGTCGCTGAAACGCTGGGCGATCCGCTCGTACTCCGCGTCCGTGACGTTGCGGCTGTTGTGTGCCGGGGACGGCCAGGACCCCTGTGCCATCTCTACCTCGCTTCCAGTCGGCCCAGCCGTCGGCCGAGCTCTCGTATCAGCCGCACCATCTGCGGATCACTCGTTGCCTCGGGCGAGCCGACCAGTGATGTGACGTACTCGCCGCTGTCCGGGGTGGCCTGCAAATGGATGGACCGCACCAGGTCGGCCACCTCCAGGCCGGTCGGCAGGACGACGGTGACCTTGTCGCCGAGGCTGTAGTCGCGGCCGGCCTTGAGGTCTTCGGTGTCGACGGTGACCGTGGCGAGTTCCACCGGTTCCGCGCCGCCGGCGAGGGCCTCGGTGCCGTCCTGCGTGAGCTCGCCGTTGGTGTCGTTGTCGGCGGTGCCGTTGACGAGCTGCTCCACCCGCCACCAGGCGGTGGCCGCCGCAGCATCGGCGACCTCGACGTAGGCGCGCGGGGTGGCCTGGTCGGAGCCGGTGACGAGCGCGTGCGTCACCGTCGGCGCCGACCGCTTGAAAGTGACCGCGCGAAGGTTGCCGAGGCCCTCGGAGAAGCGGGCCGTCGCGGTGAGGTCCGCCGGCGCGTACACCTCGAACTCGATCTGAGTGGCCGTCTGCCGGGTGCGAAAGCCCAGCCCACCGCCGTCGATCGCCACCCTGCGGCAGGTCGTGAGCAGTCCCTCGAAGCGCGTGTTCACGCTCGTCGTCGTTCCCACCCCGGCGAGAGCGGCGAGAGCGAAGTTCGGGATCTGCCGCGCGGCCAGGGCGCCGGGCCCGCAGTTCTCGTCCACCAGAGTCCGGATGATGACCTCGGCGTTCGCGGCGAGGATCTGCCGGGCGGTGTCCGGCTGCGCCGACCAGGCGGACGCCGGATCGGGCCACGTCAGATATCCGGCCGGACGGGCGAGGTCGTCGGCGAAGTTGACGGTGACCTTGCCCGGGGGTGCCTCGCCGCCCTGGCCGATGCCCCACGCAAAGTCGGTCGGGATCTCCAGCGGGCCGGCCATCCAGATGTCGCCGTCCCGGACGACCATGAGCCGGTTACCGGGCTGCAGCTGGGCCATCACATAGGGGTGCGCGACCAGATCCACCGAGCCGGAGGCGGGCTCGTTGAAGCGCAGCGTGGCGTCCAGATTCGTCCAGTCGGCGAGCGGGTCGCCCTGCACGGCGAGGTTCTCGTCCGTGACGAGGAGCTGGATCGCCAACAGTCCACCTCCTTGGCCGCGGTCAAGCGGTCTCGTAGCGGGGATTGAACGTCAAGTCCACGGCCGAGCCGGTGCCTGCGCCGTCGAGCTGGAAGGTGACGGGGTTGTCCCCGGGATCAAGGCCCCACAGGGTGGCGGCCGGCCAGTTCAGGGCGCCGACCCAGTTGTCGCCGTTCTCGAAGCGGACCTGCACGGGATCGGTGCGGACGGTGACCTGCTCACCGGCGAGGAGGCTGCCGTGTCCGATCGCCGCGGCGTCGGGATCCAGCACGAAGGACTCATTCGTGTCGGTGCGGGTGAAGGTCACCAAGCTCGCCGGGCCAGTGATCGTCCAGGTCGGCCACACCATCACATCGCCGGGGTTGGTCACCACCGTGGCGCCCAGGACCTGCGAGGAGGACACCGACGGGTACGGCTCCAGGAAGTCCTCGCCAACTCCCTGCTCGCGGTGCACCATCACCGACGCTGTATCCACCCAGTACGGGTCCTCGCACCACAGCGTGGCCACGGCCGAGTCCCAGGTGATGCCGGTCGCGACCTGCCCCCGCCCGTCCCACCCGTCCTGGTAGTGGACGGCGATCGTGCGCCGGGTGCCGTCCGGACGCGCCACCTCAAGCGTGCCCGGGCCATCGCGCAAGGTGCGGGTGAAGGCCTTGCCCAGAGCCCGCCAGTTCGCCGTGAACGCCATGTGGTCGGCGCCCTTCACCAGCACCGGCCACACGATGGTGCGCGGCTGCGGCTGCACATGCCGCAACCGGGCACCCCCACGCGGATGCGGATCCGACGTCAGCGCATACGGTGCCGCCCCCAGCCCGGACACGCCCTCAGCCAGGGTGTACCAGTCGGCGGCCAGGTCGGTCATCGGCCAGCGAGTACCCGCCGGATCGATGTACGTGACCGAGGCGTAGCCGACCTCCGGCAGATCGACTGGCGGTGGGGTCTCCGGCTCCGGAGTGACAACGGCTGGCGCTGTGATCAGGGGCATCTATCGGGGCCTCCCCACGCGCTGCCGCGCCTCCTCCTGCCGCTGAAGCAGCCGCAGGTCCTCCACACTGATCACCGACTTGCGCGGGTACACGTTGTACGTCACCCCCGCGTGCCCGCTGGATGCGGTCACCTTCGTGGCCGCCGGTGCGGCCGGCAGTCCTGCCCTGGGCGCCCCCCGCCCCGTGGGCAGAGTCATGCTGTTGATGGCGTCCATGAAGTCGACGCCGTACTCGCGCACGGCGGCGGCCCGGACGATGTACTCGTTGCGGGACGCCAGGATCAGGTTCGAGTCGGACGTATCGGTTCCCTCACCCCCGATGAGCCCGCCCCCGGGATAGCCGACCAGGCCGCCGGTGGCGTAGCGGCCGGACGCACCGAGGAAACTGGCGCCGTCGCTGCGGTAGTGCGCCGTGATGGTGACCGTCTTGCTTTTGACCGTGGCCAGTTCGTTCCTGGCTTGGCGGATCTTCCGCTTCAGGTCTTCGATCTCACCGCGGATGTGCGCCCTCTTCTCGCTCGGCGCTCGCCGCAGCCGTTCCTTGGCTTCGGCCAGCTTGGCCTTGAGATCATCAAGGTTGCCCTTCAGTCTGGCCGTCTTGTCGGGCGTCTTGAGGATCTGGTCAGCCAGCGCCTTGGCCTCCTGACGGGTCAGACCCATCTGCATGGCGTTCTTGATCAGCTGCTGACGGCCACGCTCGTAGATGCCGGAGACCGTCTCCCACGACGCGCCCGACTCGCGGGCCGCGCCGGCCGCCTCGTCGGTCTTCGCGGCGAGATCGTTGAGGGAAGTCGCCGCCGCGCGCTGCTTCTCCGTGTTGAGGACGAGCTTGCCGCCCTGCATGTCGAGCACGCCCGCGTTCTCGACGGCCGCCTTGGTCGCTGCGTCGAGGGCAGCCTCGAACCCGATCATGCCCGACAGCCCTTGCCGGTTCACGTCGTTGAGCGCCTGGATCGCCTGCCGCAGCCCGTCGGCGCTCGCCTTCTGCGCGTCGAGTTCCTCCTGCACCCTCTGCGCCTGCGCGCCGAACAGGCCCATCGACTCTGCGGCGAGCCTGTTCTCCAGGGCCTGCCCGGCCAGCGCGTCGTTGTAGTCGTTGAGCTGGTCACGGAGCTTGCTGGTGTCCTTGCCCTGCGCCTCAAGCTGCTTGATGGTCTCGTTCAGGGCGGCAGCCGCCAGCTCCGCATTGCCACCAGACACCATCGAGGCCAGGGCCTGATCGAGCCCGTCGATGTCCTCCTTGGCGTTCTTGACCGGGGTGCTGTCCCAGTCGCCCAGACCTCCCAGGGTCACGATCCACTGCTGCACCGCGTCGACGCCCTGCGGGTCGGTGACCTTCTGCAGGCTGTCAGCCAGCCCGCCAAGGTCTTTGCCGAACACGCGGGCGGCTTCACCGCTGACCTTGCCGGAGTCCCCCAGCTCCTTCAGCGACACCGCCAGTTTGTCGACGTCCGGCTTCGGCTTCCGGCTGCCCGACGACAGCGCGTCGAGGCCGATGAGCAGCAGCCCGATGCCGGTCCCGGCGATGGCGAG
The DNA here is from genome assembly GCF_055564995.1 of Streptomyces sp. NPDC028907. NCBI lineage: Bacteria > Bacillati > Actinomycetota > Actinomycetes > Kitasatosporales > Streptomycetaceae > Streptomyces > Streptomyces sp. NPDC028907. Next base: position 137,277 of record NZ_JBVHVE010000005.1, on the reverse strand, counting down.
CTTCGCGGTCTTCGACAGGGCTCCGATTGCCGCCGACGTTCCGGCGAGAACGCCGGGTGCGCCCTGCGCGGCGGCCCGCATGGCGCCGATCTGCACACCGAGCGCAGCCACAGCGGCGCTCGCCACAGTACCGCCGGCCGCGGCGAGGTTCACCGCCTTGATGGCAATCGCCAGCTGCAAGACCGTGGCGATGGCCTCCGGCGGCACCGCGGAGACGATGCCGGACAGGACGTTGATGACTTCGAGCATGCCGATGCCGACACCGGATCCGGCTTCGAGGACGTTGAGCAGCGCCTCGGCGACGTTCTCCAGCGTGTCGAACACGATCGGGCCCGCACTCTGGGCGTAGTCCCACCACTGCTGCAACTGGCCGCCGTCGAAGTCACCGGATTGCAGCTTGGCCAGGTACACGGTCAGCCGGTCGATGCCGCGGTCGAGGGTGTTGTTCGTGAAGTCGGTGAACTTCCCGGTGAGCGCGTCGAACCCCGGCGTGCTGATCGCACCGCCAACCAAGGTGATCAGCCGGTCGAACTGCGTGCTGGCGCCCTTGACCAGGCCCGTGGTCTTGGGCAGCAGTGCGTTGGCGACCGCGACGCCCTTGGTGAACGGGGCCATGGTGTCTTCGGCCAGCGCGTCCGAGAAGTCCTTGTAGTTGTCCTTGAGGAGGCCGACCGCTACCGCCGCTTCACGCGTCGCCGGTGGCAGCTTGGCCAGCTGCCGCTCGTACTCGATCTGCGCCTTGACGGCCTCCTGCGAGTGGGCGCCGGACTTCTCGACGGCCTCGTCGTACTTCTGCTGCGCGTCGACGGCCTCGCCGAGCGCGGCGACCTGCGGTCCGAGCGCGAGAGCGTAGGCGCCGGCCGCGACCCCGGCGGCGCCGAGCTGTCCGGCGACCGCGGCCGCCGAGGACGCCAGGCCCGCGGCTGCCGGGATCGCGGCGGGCAGCAGGCTGATCAGGTTGGCCTTGAGGGACTCGCCGAGCTTGTCGGCCGAGTCGGACAGATTGGTCATGCTGCGCCGGACGATGGACGCCCGGTCGTCGACGATGCGCTGTGCGTCGGCCAGGGACAGGAACTGTCCTTGCAGGTTGCGCAGGTTGCCGTCGGCGTCGGCCGTGATGCCGGCCAGGCGCAGCCGCAGCCGGTCCGCCGAGTCGGCGGTGCCGTTCATGACCCGGGTCAGTTCGTCCCGTCCGGCGAGGGTGAAGGTGAGGCGCTCCGCCATCGGTCACCTCCTCACCGTGTTGCGACGTGGTGCCGTACCCAGGTCACGGCCGATTCCAGTTCCTCGCGGGTGAGCTGGCCGATCTCCCAGGGCCGGATGTGCAGGTAGTGCGCGAGCAGCCACCGGTACTCGGTGATCAGTCCTCGGAGGCCTTCGGCTGGCGCATCAAGTGGTCTTTTCCCAGGGCGTCGAGAGCAGCGTCGACGTCATCCGGGTTCTGGGCCAGCTTCCGCAAATGCGGAGTGACGGCATCGATCATGCTGTCCTCGCTCTTGGCGAGGGCCTCGCGCATGAGGTGGGTCAGGGCCTCGTCGATCTCGGCGCGGGTGATGCGCGCCTTGAGGCGACGGCGCCAGCCAGGCACGTCGAACTCGGCGAACTTCAGGGCGGAGTCGTCGCGCCGGCGGAACGCCCACACGACCGCGCGCATCGCGGTGGGGTCCTGGGCCTGCAGCCGCGCCTCGATAACCCGCCAGGGGACGTCCCCCATGGCCTCCTCGATCGCGGCCGCCTCAAGAGCCGACAGGTCGTCGGTGGACAGCCACTTCTCGGTGCCGTCGTCCTGAAGGTGGGTGATGATCACGTGTTGCTCTCCTTACTCAAGGTCCCGGCGGACATCGCGCAGGACCCGCTCCACCTCGGCCTGCATGCGCGGGGTGCCGGTCTGCACCGTGTGGGACCACCAACCGGCGGGCCGGGCGGTCTGCGTCACCCACCGCTTCCGGTTACCGAACACCGGATGCCTGAGCCGGCCTTCGTCGATGCGGGCGACCACGCCCATCGTGATGTCCGCCGGTAGACGGGAGCGGTCCAGCCACACGCGGGCGCTCGCCCTGCCCGCCTGCCGGACACTGATCCGTACAGCGCCGGCGATGTTCTTCCGTAGCGGCCTCGTGGTCGGCGAGGGGCCGCCGCGCGACTTGCGGCCGGTGCTGGATAGCCGCACGGAAACGATCGCCTTCTGAAGATCCCGGTGCAAAGGTTCAGCTGCTCTTCGCACTCGTCGCGCCAGGTTGCGCTGCAACCGTGGCCCCCCTGCGGAGCGCAGTCGGCGGCTGAGCTGCCCCAGCTGCGCGGTGCCGAGGATCTCGACTGAGCGGGGCATCAGGCAGCCGGGATCGTGACGTTCTCGGCCGGCTCGGACGTGATGGCGAACTGCGCCATGATCTGAGCCGCGGTGTCCAGTTCGCGGATCTTGGCCTGCGAGGTCACGGTGACCGGATAGACGTCCATGGTCTGGGCCTCGACGTCGCCCTCGTCCATCCACACGATGAAGCCGGTGTCTTCGCGGTTCAGGAGCGTGCGCACGTCGTCGCCGTCCTTGGATGCCCAGAACGTCAGCGACGAGTCAGCGGCGGTGATCTCGCCCCCGACCACGGGCGTGAACCGCGAGCCGAGCGCAGGAGTGGCCACCGTGCCGGACGTGGTCTGCCAGCCCGACATGGCGCCGGTCTCGGCCTCCAGCGCCGTGCCCGCGTTCAGCTCGGCGCGAGAGGGCGCCGCCTTGTTCGCGATCGTCGGCACCCACAGCACCTTCGTGGTGCCGCGCCGGTAGTAGCGGATCGACGCATTGATCGGAGTGGACATCAGCTCTCGTTCCCTTCCGGGGCCCGTCGGCGCCGCTTGGGCGTCGGCGCGGTTTCGGTCTTCGTCTGCGGGCTGTCGTCCAGCTGCCAGCCCGATGCCTGGTAGTGCGGCACCGATGCCTCGTTCACCACGATCGGCTGGTCCGGCAGGTCGGGGTGGCGCATCGTCACGCGGCTCATGACACGGGCACCCGGACGACCGCCACCGTCACGGAGGTGACATCGTCGTAGGAGATCGCTGCCCGCCCGGTGGCCGGGTCGCGGTAGTCGTTCGTGATGGGGATCGCCATCTCGGTGCCAGCGGCGACGGCGATTGCCCGGTCGGCGATCGCCAGCCCGTTGACGGTGCCCGGCGTCGCGAGCGTCACGGTGTGGCTGGAGGCGTCGTCGTTCTTGACCAGCAGCAGCACACCGGCCCCGACCTGGCAGGTGTCCCCGCCGCCCGCCGCCGCGGTGTAGGTCACGGCGGCGCCGGTCAGCGGCACCACGGTGGTACTCAGTGCAGCCATGTCTCTCCTTAGGTGAAGGCGCGGCCGGCCACTGTCAGCAGCAGCCGGGCCACCGCGCCCTGGTCCGTCTGATCCGGTTGCAGCCGGGTGCCTTCGATCGCGGCCTCCAGCGACCGCAGGCCGACACTCGGGTCCGCGCGCAACAGCGCCTCCAGGCGCGCGGCGATCTCGTAGACGCGGTCGCGTGCGGCCTTCACGTCGGTGGCGCCCCGGTTGCTGATCGCGGCGACCGTGACCTCGAACGTTTCCTCACGGCCGGTGCCCAGATCCGACCAGCCGCCGACGGTACGTGCCGCCTCGAAGTCCCCTTCGGGATCGCCGTCAAAGCCGACGATCAACCAGTCCGATGCGGCGTCGTCGGTGACTTCCGGCCCGTCGGCGATCCGAACACCTTCCAGTTCGCTGTCCGTCTTCGCCGCTGCCACCAGCGCATCGATCAACTCGGGGACTCTCGAACCCATTTACGCACTCCCTGGGGGCAGCCTGTCGGGCTCCAGGAGTTCCAGGGCCCGGTTGGGTACGGCGTAACCGAGACCGGGGATGGGCTCGGTTACTGAGTAGTCGTCGCCGCCTCCGGCGAGGCCGCCGCGGCTCGGACGCTGCGTGCGCCACAGGTGCTGGAGGATGATCCGGCCCGCCTGTGCGATGTTCGCGCGGATCACGGTCCGGCCGACGGTGTAGGTGATGCGCAAGGGTCCGGTCAGCATTCCGCCGTCCTTGCGCTGGACGACGCCGGTGTCCTCGTCAAGGTCGAGGTCATCCGGGTCGTAGGAGGTGCCGCTCGTTAGGATGGGCACCAGGGAGGTAAGCGCGAGCGCGGGCGTCTGCCTAAGCACGCGCACCGTCGCAACGCCGAACGTGTGGCGCTCCGTCACTGTGCGCGGCGCGACTGGTCCGACGAAGTGCTCAACGACCATCGTGGTGGCCGCCATCCAGTCGCGGATCTCGGCGTCGTCCGTCGCGGAGTCCCGGATGTTCAGCTGTGCCTTCGCGTCCGCCAGCGAGAACATGAACCCCGGGTCGGCCGGCCGCACATCGAAGATGTCGGTGTAGGACGACGCCGGGTCGGTGAACTGCCAGCGCACCACGTGCCGTCCGGCCTGCACGGTGACGTAGTCGACGGTGTACTTGCCCACCGTGGCCGGGGGGTTGGTCACGGCGGGACTGGCGGTAGTGCCGTCCGGCAGGCTGATGGTGAGCGTGACCGAGTCGGCGTTTGTGAGCGTGCCACCCGCGTCGGTGCAGTTGGCGGCGAGGCGTACGGCGCCACCGAGATCGATCACGGCTCAGCCCCGTCTCAGGCGCGTACGGGCGGCATGTGCCGCGGCCAGCCCAGCAGGACCACCGCGCCGTACACCCCGCCGGTCACCGGGGATCCCGACACCGTGGACACGACCCGCAGGTACCGCTGATGGCCGGTGTAGCCGATCTCGTGGACCCGTTCATCGTTGGCCGTCGTGATGGCGGGCTCCGCCCCTTGCAGGAACTCCGTGGCGACCGCCGTCCAGTCCGAGTTGTTCGGTGAGTCCTGCACCTCGATGGTGTGCGTGCCGTCAGTAACCGTGCCGACGTGCACGACGATCATGGCCGTCCGGGCGGCGTCGCCATCCACCAGCCGGTCCACCGCCGCGCCCGTGACGGTCGCGTCGTACACGGCCGGGGCGATCGACGGCTTCGCCACAGCGGTGTTGTACAGGCTCTGCCTCATGACGCGTTCCCCTCCTGCTTGTCCGCGTCCTGCGAACCGGCCTGCTCGGTCTCCTGCTTGGTGTCCGCCTTGGGCGCCTGCTCGGCGGTCGTCCGCTTGGCAGGCTTCGGCTTGGCGGCTGTCGTCTTGCGTGCAGGCCGCGACAGCGAACGCCGGCGGCCGGGCGCGGCCGAGGTGTCCTCAACGCGGGCGCGTTCCTGTACGTGCGTCTCGGCGTCCTCGAAGAGGTGCTCCCGGCCCTTGATGATGGGGTCGTCTTCGCTGACGAGGGTGCCGGTCCGCATGACGCGAGGCAGACCGCCCACCGACGCCGCGAACGACGCCTTGCACCGCTTGATCGCCATTGCTGGCTCCCTTCCGGAGCACGGGCCCCAGCAACGGCCGGGGCCCGTGTCACATCGTTGAATCAGGCGGCGGTCTCGACGTTCAGCAGCCGCATGCCAGCGTTGTTCACGCTGTCGGCGCCGACGCGGTAGTACGCGTACCAGCCGCGCTGACCGGTCGGCCGCCGGTTCGAGCCGACGAGGTGCGGGATGAACTCGATCGTCATCCCCAGCCTGTCGGCGATCACGTAGTTCGTGAGGTCACCGAAGGCGAGGATGTAGTTGTCCGCGGTCGCGGCCGCGCTGAACGCGCCGTCCATGTCCTCGGACTCGCGCGCCGGGTAGCCGAGCAGCTCGTTGGGCTGCCCGTTACCGATGCGCTCCCACAGGTCGGCGCCGCCGGAGGTGTCGAACTGGCGCACGAGGTTGTAGATGGCCTTGTTCGCCATCCACGAGCCGTTGCGCCGGTACCGAGCCGGCAGGCTCTCCTCCATCTTGTAGATGTCCGCCGCGGCGAAGGTCTCGGCCGTGGTCGGAGCCACCTCGCTGGACGTGCCGGCGAGGGCGGTGACGAGGCCGGTCGGCTGGCCGGAACCGGTGCCGACGGCGAAGGCCTCGGCCTCCAGGATGTCCTTGCCCTCCGCCAGGAGTCGGCCGACTTCGGTGGTGACGTTGGCCTCGTCCATCAAGGCCTCGATGCTGATCGGCACGAACCCGTCCGCCTTGTGGACAGGCACCGACGGCTGGTCGAACGTCGGCGCGTTGTCTCCGGCCTCCGAGCCTTCCGCCGCCCACCGCCACGACACGGCACCGGCGCTGACGCCGTTCCAGACGTCGCCGGTCGCGACGACCTTGCGGGCGGCCATGCGGATGTCCGACTTGGACCCGTCGCTCGTGAGGATGATCGTCGGGTCCAGCTGGAACGGGACCAGGTAGCCACCCTGGGTGTCCGTGAGGGACATGGCCCGCTCCAGGGCGCGCTGCTCGTCCCCCGTGATCAGGTGGGAGTGGCCGCGGGCCATCTTCGACCAGGCGCGCAGGTACTCCGGCGAGGACGTCGCCAGGCACAGCTTGGCGATCGTGGCCTCTTCGTCGTCCCAGCGCTCCAGGATGTCGGTTGCGGTGGAGCGGATGCGGTCGTTGCAGCCCCGCATCTTCTCGATTGCGGAGAGGGCGCGCGAGCGGAGCTCGGTGCCGATGTCCTCCTTGGACCGGCCGAAGGTGCGGATCTCGGAGAGGTCCCAGGGGTTGCGGAACCGGTGGTTCTCCACGCTGTCGGGGTGGAGGATCGGGTCCAGGTCGTAGGAGTCGCGGGAGTTGAGCGGTGTGCCGCCCTCCACCTTCACTGCGGCCGGGCCGCGGTCGATGGTCGATGTCGCGGAACGCACCCGCTCCAGCGAGGCCTTGCGCTCCAGCTGGCGGCGGTGCTGGTCGACCTCGGCGAACTCCCTGGTGAGTTCGTCGAAGGACTGCTCGTCCTCCGCCGTGAGCTCGTCCTTCTGGCCGAGGCGCTCCAGTTCTTCCTTGATGTCGCGCAGGCGGATGACTGCCTGCGAGTGGCTGAGCTGCATCACTCGTCCTTGGTGGTGATGTGCGCGAGCCGCTCGTCCATCAGGCCGGTGATCTCGCGGATCTGGTCCTTCAGGCGAGTGGTGCGCGCAGACGGTGACGGGTGCTCTGGGGCGAGCGGCGCGTCGGAGGTGATCAGCGGGTGGCCTTCTTCGGCCGGCGCGCTGGGTGTTGCGGTGGTACGTGCGGGCAGGTGCCCAGGGGGCGGCGTGCTCGGCTTAGGACGGGACGGGACGCCAGCGGGCGGCTGCTCCTCCCCGTGGTCTGGTTCGCCGAACAGCAGGGCGCGCGCGACCTCGCGGCGCATGGCAGGGTCTTCGAGGCCCTGCTGAACGGTCAGGTTCTGGGCGAGGCTGTGGCGCAGCTCGCGGGTCATCTCCCGGTCGGCTGCGATCTCGTGGGCGAGGCCTGCGGCCCGCACGTCGACCGACGTGCCTGCGTAGGCGGGGAAGACGACGGGGCCGAGTTCGTGGACACGGACCTCGACGAGGGTCCGCTGGAGGGGGCCACGGTCGCCTGGCTTCCACAGCAACTTGGAGACCTCGACGGGGCTGAGGACCTTGCCGTCCTTGTCGCGCCACTCGTCTCGCAGGACGTTGAACCGGAAGCTCATCCCCGTGATGGACCGCTCGCGGATTGCGTCCCGGACCGGCTCGATGAGCCAGTTGTCCGAGAGCCGGGCGCGCACGTAGAGGCCCTGGTCGTCCTCGCTGAGTTCCTCGATTGCGCCGATGGGGATCGAGCCGATGAGCCGGTGGTAGCCGTGGTCGAACTGGAGGACCGGAGTCTTCTCACGGATCGACTTCCTGAAGGCGCCCTTGCGGATCTGCTCGGTGAACTCGCCTTCCCACGAGTCGATCTGGGTGGGCTGGTCCCAGACCGCCGCGTAGCCCTCCAGCGTCAGCCCGTCGCCCTGGTCGCCGTCCTGCTCCGCGCGGAAACTGAACGGGACGGAGCGTTCCAGGGCCTGCCGCCGCATGGCGTCCATCGGGTCCATGGGGTCGTCTCCTAGCTCTCTACGGCGGGGGTGGAAGCGGGCAGGTCGATGCCCTGGCGGGGGTGCAGGTGGGGGGCAAGGGCCATGGCCAGGGCGCGAAGCGCTCCTGCGTCGGGCTGGGTGGTGCCGGGCGGCTGGAGCTGGACGCTGAAGAGACCCGTGTGGGACAGCAGCGACCAGTCCTCGGCGTCCACGGCGCGCTGCACGGACTCGGGGGTGAACCCGGCGTCGACGAGGGTGCGGATGGTCTGCGCCTGCCGGAAGCTGATCTCTGCGGCGTCCTTGCGGTCCTCCCGCAAGAAGGGGACGTCGCGGGCGTCGTACCAGAGCCGCACCGCCCCGGAGGTGGACTGGGCACGCACCAACCGGGCCAACGAGCCCGCCGCGTTCTGCCACAAGGGGTGAATCGTTCCGTCAGCGAAACGCCTGCGGGCCTGCGAGTAGTTCGAGTAGGTGGCCGCCGCCAGGCCCTCGGACAGGCCCACGATGACCGGAGGCACGCCAGCCGCCGCGGCGATCCTCGTCTCCCCGGCTCCCTGCACCGTCGCGAAGTCGAGCTCCTTCATGCTGGAGCCGACGACGGTGACGTCGGCGCCGCCGCCGATGTACATCGTCTTGCCGGCGTTGCGGGGCCCCTTGTGCTCGGCGTCCAGGCGGGTCTGGAACTTGGCCAGCGCGTCGGGCCTGACCTCGCGGTCGAACGCAACGATCACGTTGGGGGTGGCCCGGTTCTCGAAGTGGGCTTCCTTGTGCGCCGACATGAGGTTGTCGTTGCGGATCTCGCGCATGAGCGGCGTCATCCACGACATGCCGCGGAAGGTGGCGAGGGGGTCGGCGCGCGGCGCGAAGTGGCACACCTCGTCGGTGAGCAGCGGCACCGGGTCAGCACCGGGCTCGCTGTAGAGGTAGCCGAGCCGCCTCCAGCCGAGCACGCCGCCCCGGAACTGGCGGGGTTCGAGGACGATGTCCACCCAGTCCGGGCGCAGCCGTACGAGGTCGCCGTCCACCCCGGTCCAGTAGCTGTTGCCGACCAGATCAGCGTCCTGGATCATCCGTACGAGCAGGTCCTGCGTCGTGCCACCAACCCACGGTTCTTCCAGCGGCAGCAGGTCCGTGTTCCCGAACATCTCCGAGGGCCGACCGTTGTTGAGGCGCTGCCACTGGAAGCGGGCTGCGGAGAACACGTCCTGGCGCACGGCGAGGCAGGCGAACAGGACCCCATTGGTGGCGGCCTGGATCGCGTAGCCGGTGAAGTCAGCGGGCGCCTTCTCGCGGGCCTGGCCAGGCATCGTCTGCTGCACGGCCAGCTGCGGGACGGTGTAGGTGTTACCCGCGTACTGGACGGCCTGGATGTAGTCGTCGATCGTCGAGATCGAGCGGCGGGCCGCCCGCCACAGGGTCACCACGTCTACGGCCTCCCGTCACCCGTGTCGGGCTCGGCGACATCCGCGACGAGCAGGCAGTAGGCGGCGAGCAGGGTCCCGGCAACGATGAAGGCGAGCGGCAGCCCCCACCGCAGCCCCACCCCGGCGGACACCAGCCCGCCGCCGGTCCAGATGCCGATCCGGCTGCGCGCGAGGCGGCTGACCTTCGGCAGGCGGAGCGTCCGTCGCTTAGGTAGCTGCGGACGCTTCAGGCGTAGGCGACCCACGGCTCGATCTCCTCCTCGTTGTCAATACGCGGCAGGGCGAGGAAGACCGCCATGACCATGGCGATGCAGGCGTCGATGTGGCGCTTGGACTTGCCCTTGGACAGCCGCCAGCCGCGATCGGTGTCGCGGGTCGCAGCAGCGAGTACGTGGTCAGTGAGGACCGGGTCGTCGGCGTGCACCAAGGCGCGGTCGGTGATGGTCCGGTAGGCGTCCTGGCAGGCGGGCACCATGTGGCTGGCGGACTGCGGAAACTCCGCCATCGGCAGGCCTTCGTCCAGCAGGACTTCGGCGCTGCGCTGGAAGTACGCCGGGTCGTAGGCGACCGTGACGAGGTTCAACTCCCGGTGCCTCTTGCGCAGGTGGTTCTCCACCGCCGCGACGTCGATCGTCGTGACGCCCTTCTTCGGCGTCCACACCCTCGCCTGCACACGGACCTTGCCGTCCTCGCCGAGTTGGGCGACAACGACGGCCACCGAGTCGTGCTTGTACGCCATGTCGACGGCCGCGTACGCGGGCGCCTCGGTGTCGAACTCCACCTCGCCGGCGCAGGCCTCCCACGCGCCGGGCGGCAGCCAGGACTCCTCCGCCCGGGTCCACTGGCCGAGGTTGTAGCGGCGGTACTCGAACTCGGGGACCTGGTAGTACCGACGCACCGTGTCGTCGACCCGCACGAAGGCGCCGGCCGCCGGATTCGCGGCCATGACCGCGTCCCGCAGCTGGTCAGGGTCCAGAAGGTCAAACTGGCCGTCCTTGACGCCGTAGTGGACGAACAGGAACCGGTCGTCGGCGATCTTCCCGGCGTTGACCTGGTAGCCGTAGAGGTGCTTGCGGCCGGCCAGCGAGTCGAGGTCGGCGCCCGGCGTGGTGGTGTTCAGCACGAGGGAGTTGGCGCGCTTGACCAGACCATTCGCGATGACCAGGTGGACGCGCTCCTTACCGCCGGTCCACTCATGGATCTCGTCGGCCGCGAACATCGACGGGCGGGGGCCGTCGTTGGTGCCCGCCACCGCGGCGATCTTGTAGGCGCGGCCGGGGCCGTTCCTGACGAGAATCTCCGCCTCGTACACGTCAACATGGTGCTTCAGGGTCGGCGACTCGCGGCAGCAGTGCTTCATGTCGCCGAACAGCAGGTCGGCCTGCTCGAACGAGGCAGCGCCGACGGGGATGATCGGCGAGCCCTTCGGCCCGAACAGCGGCGGCCCCAGCAGCTCGAACAGCATCACCCACCCGGACAACGGCGTCTTACCGTTGCCCTTGGGCACTTCGAGCATCGCCTCACGGAAGCGGCGCTCCCCGGTGACCGGACTGTACTCGTACAGCCAGTACAGGAACTGCTTCTGGAAGCGGAGCAGCCGTACGGGCTGCCCGAAGTAGTCGCCCTCGCCGTACACGCAGTGCTTTTCGATCCAGCGGCAGACGATCGGTCCGTGCGTCGGCCAGCCCAGCGAGCGAGGGGCGCTAAGCGGTCTCGCTGTCGTCGAGGACCTCGCCGTCGATGACGTCGAAGCGGGGGTCGTCATCATCATCGCCCCCGCCCGTGAACTCGCTGTTCAGGTCGGCGAGGCTCTTGGCCGCCTCACCGAGGGTGACATTCAGCGACAGCCGGGCACGCGGCGACAGCCCGAACCGGTCTTCCAACTGCCGGATTTCCGCCTGCGTGACCTGCGTGTGCCGCAGCAGCGGGTGCAGCACCATCTGCCCCTTGGAGCCGCGCACCATGTGGCCCTGCTCGCGAACCGTACGGTTGGTGCGCTCCAAGTCGTCGTACAGGCGGAACAGCCGCTCCAGCGCGGTCAGATCGGATACGGGGTCGGCCAGTTTGGCCACCGGTGACGACCAGTAGTCCGCCCACCGGTCCCGCGTCGCTTTCAGCAGCCCGGCAGGAGGTGACGGCGGCTCCGGAACATCCATAGCGGCCTCCGCGACGACCGCCATGTCCTTCGCGGCGTTACGGCGCTGCCGCTTCTCCGGGTCCTTGCGGGCTGGTCCTCTCCCCGCCATCAGGACCTCCCGCCTCACCCGGCCGGTACACGTCGATCCCGTCGACACCCAAGACGACCAGCCACTCAACGTCCGGCATCCGCTCACGCAGCCGCTCCGCGATGTACTGCGCCTGCATTGGCCTGATGTCGCCCGGCAACCTGACCAGCACCTTGTCGCCAGGCCGGATGACGCTCAGCTCCGCCTCGACGATCCGCACGTCCACCTGCTCGCTCACCAGTCGGCCTCGTCGGGCTCGTAGCCAGCGATCCAGAACCCGACACGCTCGCGCAGACGCCGCACGGCGCCCAGGTAGGCCCATCGCCAACGCCGGTACAGCGACGGGCGTGGAGTCGCCAGCGGAGGCTCCACGCCCGGAGGCAGCGGCACGCCGGCGTCGAGCAGCTGTTGCACCGAGACCGGCACATGAACGGACATGCGCTTCACGCCGAACTCGTCGCTCATCTCGTGCGCTCCTCTTCCGCAGCCTGCCAGCTACGCAGCACCTCGTCGGCCGGGTCCGGCTCGTATCGGTCGAACCAGCGGCGCACGTACTCCTGCCACTGCGGAGGCCGCTCATTCATGGCCCGCAGCAAGCACGTCTCCTCCGGCCACCACAGCACCACCGACCGGGCCCCGTACCGCTGCCGGTAGTACGCCCGCCGCTTGCGCTCCGGCGCCGTCGAGATGACCCAGCAGCGGCGCACCTTGTGGTTACCGAGCAGCAGCCGCTCCAGCGCGGCGTCCCGGGCCTCCGTGACGATCGGCAGGTGCGCCTCGATGAACTCGTACGTCCCGGCCAGGCTCATGGCCTCCGACAGGGCGTCCAGGTCCAGGACCAGATCGTCATGGTCGGCGTGCTCGCTGATGTACCGGTTCTTGCCCGCGCACGGCGGCCCGGCGACGAGGACGACTTCCAGGCCGGGCGCCCGCTTGTCCGCCATTGATGAGCCGCGGGCCGAGTTGCACGACCGGCACAGCACGCGCAGTTCGCCGGACTGCTCTCCGCCGAGGCCGGTCGGGACGATGTGGTCGGCAGTCAGGTTCTCCGCCGGGTGGGGGTCGCGCTGCCAGCCGGGGCACACCCAGCCGTGCTGTTCCACGTGGGCCCGTACAGCGTCCGCGCGGCGGATCCGCTCCCGCCGCGTGTACCCCTGGCGCGACCGGGGCCCGGCGACGACGCGGCGGCGTCCGCCCTGGTCGCAGCGGGGGCACTGGCCTCGGACGGGCAGTCGGCAGCCAGGGCAGATCTTCGGCGGCTGCATGATCACCGCCCGGGAAAAAATCGTCGAGCCACGTTCGCAGTGAATAGCGATGCATGGATATGCACTGCATAGGTATGCGACTGATCCGCTAGCGTTCACTTCGCCGGATCAGCCAGACCCGTACGCGAGAGCGGCAGCCAGCGGAGCGGGGTCGCCGGAGGCGTGGGCTGTCTCGCGAGGGGTTGACCCCCCTCCCCTGCTGACCCATGCACCACTATGTCCGTTTCGCCAGATTCCCGCGTTGATCGGAGTCGGTGAGTGCATGGCGATGCAGGGATATGCAATGCATGAGTATGCGTTGGTCTATCCATGGGTGATCCACTATGCAGGGCTATGCATGGCGGGTATGCACGGGTGGGGCGCCGGCATGCCCTGCCGGGGCCGGGGATGGGCTACCCGTCTGCCCGGACCGGGCGGTCCGGGTGGTCCGGCGGGCTCGGTGTGCGAGGTGGCTGTTCGAGCGGTCGTACGGGTTACCGCCGAGCCAGAGGGGTTGGGGTTGGACCTGGTCGACCACGGCGCTCCACGGGTATCGACCTCGTTGCCGCACTACGCGCAGTGGGTCTCTTCGGTCAGGACTTGGGCGTCGACGCGCATGCGGCGCAGTTCGGCCCTGGACTGGCGGGGGTTGAAGGCGAGGGGCTGGACCATGCGCACCCCCGACGTGCGGGAGCCCGGCTCTGCGGCCGGGCTCGGGATGCTGCTCGGTGGGTGGCTGGCGGGGTGTTGAGACCTTGCCGACATCGGTGCCACCGTCTCAAAGAATGAACGGCGTCCCGATCTCTGTCAAGCAGTCGCAGGTCAGACCCCTTGACAGGTGGGGCGCTTGGCCTCCTGCTGGGTTACGGCGTCGGCTACGTCGGCGAGGTCCCACAGGGCGAGGCGCTGGCCTCGTGAGGGGTTGGGTATGGAGTCGGCCGGGGTGATGTGACGGCGGCGCGCCCAGTCCCGGTACTGCTTGGGCGTGAGGCCGAGGGAGTAGGCGGCCTGCGTGGTGGTGACGAGGGGCCGGCCGTCACGGCCGGTGCGCGTGGTGCTCACGCTCCCAGTGTGCCCGCGCCGCGGTGGGGTTACGGCTCGTGCAGCACCCAGCAGTCAGCGACGTCCCCGGTCTCAGGATCCCTGGCGCACTCCCATGGAGTGGTAGACCCAGTCGGGGTCACGGAGTCTGCCGGTCGTTGTTCTCCGTCATCTGATGTGAACAGCATGACGAGCCCTGCGAACGCAGCCACGGCCACCAGCGTCGCGGGGATGAGCAGCAGCCCCACGAACGTGAACTCTTGGCGAATCCACCTCAGAGTTCTCACGACGTCCCCTCGTAGCAGTGAGTGGCCTCACATGTCTCCGAGGACCTCGCGGCGGGCGGCTGCGGCCTTCCGGTTGAGGGCGCCGGTCATGCGGAAGAGGGCGACGGTGAGGGCGAGGAAGCCGGCGGCCAGCATCACCTGCGTGATGACGCTGACGATGCGGATGTCCTGGGTGGCCACGGCGATCATCAGCAGGATGAAGTTGCCGCAGATCCACGCGAACCAGATGCGGAGCTTCTCGACTCTTACGGCCGTCTGTACGTCCCTGTACTCGGACACTGCGTCCCCCAACGGTTGTGACGATGGAGGCATTGTGACGTGATGTGCGTCAACTGTGCAGGCTCGTGACGGTGTTGTGACGCGGTGCGGCTGACGGAGACGGTTGCTCGCGGGCAGACTGGCGCGGTGGTTGATCCGATCAGCGTGGCCGGCCCGTCGGCGGCGAAGGCTCTGACCTCCGTCTTGACGAAGCGGCTCCAGTCCAAGGCCGGTCTCCGTCTCGGAAGCCGGGACGAGCGGCGGCAGGTGTATGAGCGCTTCCAGGGGGCTGTGACGGAAGCGGTCACTGTTCACGTGGCCGTGCGGGTGGAGCACCACCTGCACACTGTGTGGCTAGGGAAGCATGTGTCCATTTCCTTCAGGCCTTCAGCTGCATACGCGGCAGCCAGCGAGGCCACCGCCTCGCTGCGCCACGCAGAGAGCGAACTGATCCAGTCGTACCTTGATCTGCGGCTTGTGGCGAACCCTGAGCCGCTCCGGGCGGCCGACGCCATCATCGAACGGCTCGAAGAGGTGCAGAACCTGCACCTTGCCACCAAGCACACGAAGGTGATCGCGGCGGCCAACCAAGTCTTCAATGCTCAGCGGGAGTTCACAGACGTGTGCCGCGATGACCTCTGGTACCTGCCCAAGCGGTGGCAGATCTACCGGAAGGCCTGGTGGACCGCCCGGCGGTGGCGCCGGCACAAGCCTGCCTGAGAAGGTTGCCCCGTCGCTGGACGGCGAGGGGGCTCTTCTCGGTGGTCCTGCCTGGCCTCCGTAGCAGGTGCGCCGTTACCCCCCGTTGCCCTGCTTCCGTTCGTCGTGCCGGTCCTTGAGGCGCTGGAGCTTGGCGGGGCGCTGGAAGACCTCGTCCATCAGTGCATCCATGAACTCCAGGATTGCCTCGCCGTCATCCTGCGAGATCGGTTCATCGCCGATGTCCCCGTGCGCGATGCTGTTGCCATCGCGGCGAATCTGGTGGCTCGCCTCTGCCGTGAGCGTACTGATGAACCCACTGTCCCGCAGTTCGTCGATCTTAGCGACGATGCCGTTTACTGTGATCCCCTTCGCCTTCGCGGTTGCCTCCACCACTGAGCGAGCCAAAGCGACCGCCCCTCGGGCAGCGCCGATGCTCAGGCAGGCGTGCGCCTCGGTAGCCGTCGCTGCAATCTCGGCCGGTACATCCGGGAAATCCGGTCGTCGGATGCGTGTGGGCTCCCATTCGAGTTCCGAAGTGGCCAGTGCCCCTTTCACTTCGGAAGCTCTCACGTTCCTGAGATCCGTCCACCCGATCGAGAGCCGTCGGCAGTTCTCGTTCGGGCACCGAAACGCCGCCATGTACAGGGGTGCATGCCCGTGTGCGTACCGCCTCGAAAGGACGGAGGGTAGTTCGTACGGGTCCAACACCATGGTCATGTGGGCGCGGTCACCGCACCAGCCGCAGATCGTGCTCGCCATGGGAGGACGATACGGGCAACAACTCATCTTTGCTCGGGAGTTTGCCCAGCGCTTGTTGGGTGGGCCGGGGTTCTACCCCTCCCGGGCGCACGGGGTCGCGCGGCCCACCCATGACGCAGGCGGTGTACGGCCACCTGGGACGCCTGCCCCTCTCAAGGGCTCCCCGTCAGCGTACGCCGTCAGCCGCCGATCCAGACGAGCACGCGGCCGTGCTGCCGGATCGCTGCGATCAGCTCCGTAGCGCCGTCGACGCCTGCGTCTGCGAGCCCTTCAAGGTACGGAACGTCGTCCCCGCTCAGCTCGTACTCCGCGCCGTGCAGCGTGCCGTCGTGCCCCCAGAACCGCTGCGCGACGGCTCGCTTCAGTGCGTACGGGAGGTCGCTGGCTGGCGGCTCTTCCTTGGGCGCCGGGCGCCAGTACATAGACGCGCTCATGGACTCATCCTCCCGCAGGATCCGGCGGGACGACGACCGTCAGGTAGGCGCGGGTGCCGTCGCTGTCGCGCATCGGCCGGTAGGAGGCCGGGCCGCAGTTCGCAGCCTGTCGGAGTGCGGCGACCAGCTGGCGTACGGCCGCGTCATCACCCATCAGCCGTACGTCGACCGGCGAGGGCCCGCCCTTGCTGCTGGCGCTGCGCGCGGGTCGGTGGGTCACAAGCGTCCGCCTTCCTTGTGCTTGGCGATGTGGGCGTGGGCTGCGGTCATGCAGGCCTGCCAGCCCGCGGCGTCCAGGGTCGACGAGCGGGCGATGAGCATGGGCACGCCGTTGCTGCCGCAGGGCCGGCAGGCGGCGCTCCATGCGCGGCCGGGCGGCGCCGTGCTGAAGCCGACGGGCGGAAAGGTAGCGGGCCGGACCTGGAGGGGCGCGCTCACTCGGATATCAACTCCGGTTCGAACAGGGCTATCTGGCTTCTGAGAGGGGGCGCGGGCCGGGGCGGCGGCTGCGCGGCCGGGGCGGGTTCCGGCTCGGCCCGTACGCGTTCGGGCCTGGCCGGGGCGTCGCCGGTCTTGGCGCAGGGGCAGCGGCACAACCACACGCACAGTTCGCCTCCGGGCCGCTCGATGAGCGTGGCGGTGTGGCGGCCGCGGTGACTGTGCACAGACTCGCGGTTGTCGTCGATGTGGGGGCCGCCACGCTGCCGGTGGATGCAGATGTCGCACCGGCCATTGAGGCAGTTCCAGCAGGTTCCGCGCTCGCACATCGACCAGCGCCAGAAGCCGAACGGATACTTCCGCTCGATCTCGTGGTGCCACTCGGTCCAGACGTGCTCGCGTACCCAGGCGCCCTCGTCCTCGGTCATCGGGGAAGGGTTCGGCACCGGGTCGACGATGCCCATGATGAGCGCGGCGTGCAGGTTGAGCAGCTTCGTGCGGCGTACGACGTTCCACTCCGCGTCGGTCATCTGGCGCTGCGGCCGGGGTATCGGCTTGCTCACTCGCCAGCCGTCTCGACGCGATCGGCACAGCCACACCGCACACCGCCGAAGTGCCGGGGCGGGTCTGGCTCGACGCTGCGCAAGTTGGGACACCGGTCGGGGAAGCCAGGGCAGACGTCCTTGGACAACGGCGCCGGTGGCTCGGCGAGGACATCGGGGGTGATGGTCTCGCCGTCCTTGCCGCGCAGGCTGCGGCCCTGGCGGAGGTGCCAGATGTCCGCGTAGCTGAGGGTGCCGCCCTGGCAGTCCATCTGCGGCGGGCAGGCCGTCGACGCACCGGGGGTGGCCAGGCACAGGCAGCCGTGGAAGCGATTCGGGCCGTGGTCGACGCCGGCCTCGCACTCGACACCGGGCGCGTGCTGGGCGTGGCCACAGCCGGGACACCAGTTCGGCTCCTTGCTCGGCAGCGAGCAAGCTTCGTCTCCCCCGGCGCAGCGCACGCCGTCCCGCCCTGCGACGTGGACGTGCCCGCCGGCCTTCACCACCTGGTCGACGAGCGCCGCGGTGATGGTGCTGCGGCCTGTGAGCTTCGGGTGGGTCAGCCCTGCCCATGCGCTGATCCATGCCCTCTGCCAGTCGGCCAGCCGGAGCGGTGCCACGGCCTCATCGATCCACGCGAGCAGTGAAGAGCCGGGCTCCGGGAGCCGTCCACGTTCCACCTGGTGCAGGGCGCGATCGACGTCGGGGTACGGACGGTAGTTCACGCCTCAGCCCTCCAGATGACGACCGGCTGCGCAGAGTGCCCCTCGGCGACCTTCACGATGCCGGGGTTGATCCACATGACGGTTTTCATGGGCAGGTCGAGCATCTTCAACTCGAACCCGGCGCGCTCGGCGGCGTCGGCGAGCACGTCGTCCGGGCCGTAGTCGACCATGACGGCACGCATGTACGAGCCGAAGTCCGGCTCTTCCGGCCGCCAGCTGTACTGCGCGACGTGCCGTTCGATCTCCTCGGCCAAGGCCTCGCGGAAGGCCTCGATCTGGGCCTGGCTGCGCTGCCGTTGCACGAGGGCGGACACCGAGTTGGCCAGGGCAGTCGATTCCTCGGCACCGCGGCCGACGTCGTGCCGGGCGAGGGTGGCCAGCTTGTCGGCCCACCAGGCAGCGGCGGCGACAGCTTCGGGTCGTGGGCTCACCGGGCAGGGCCTTTCGTCGGAACCGGCTTGATCGCGTTGAGGAAGCGGAGGGTGGCGTCGACGACCTTGCCGGTCAGCTGGTCGCCCTTCGGATCGGCGAAGGCGACGTAGGCGGCCTTCGGCTCGGTAGCGTCGGGCTGCGACTCATCGAGACGCACGGCGGTGGCCATGTAGCGGCCGCCATCGAGATCGACCGCGGTGATGCATCGTTCCTCGATGCGGCCGGGGATGTCCTTGAAGGCCGGCACGGATCCGCCGGCGTCTCGGCGTCGGGCGGCTTCCTGGACGGCGGGGTGCGGCGAGTCGGAGGTGAGCGCGTACGCCTCGTACCGGAAGGCGGCGCCAATGAGCGGCCCAACGCCCGGCATGACGAGCATGTGTGTCCCGTCAGAGTGCCGGGGCAACCGAAGCGCCAGCCCGGCCACCGCAACGACCGCTGTGGGCGGGTGACCGATGGTGGTCCACACCTCTCTCGGGATCGGCACAGACACCAGGCGCACACCCGTCGTGTCCTGCTCGTGGATAGTGAACAGGTCGGGCTGCTCGTCCCATTCGGTGCGCGAGCGTAGCTCTGCGGCGAGCGCGCTCTTGATCGCTTCTACGGTCGTCGGTGCGATCACGGTCGGGTTCCTCCCTGGGGTTGCTGCTGGCGCGCGCTGTTGGGGGCGATGACGGCGAGGCGGTCGGGGACCGCGCCCGGCGGGTAGGCGCCGGATGCCCACAGTCGCTCCAGCCCGTGCGCGAGGAAGGCGACGGCGAAGCGGACCGCGGAGTCCGGCGGGTGCCCGGCGCGGGCGAGGGTGGCGAGCCCGGCGCGCAGCTGGTCGTCGTACGCCACGGTGAGGAGGTCCTCGGCGGGCGGCGCATCCGGCGCCCCGCCCGGCTCCGCCGGTGACGCATCCGGCGCATCGTCCTCCGCGCCGGGAGGCGGATCCGGCGCGGGCTCAGGCTCGGCGGGCTCCGGATCCGGCGCCGCCTGGCGCTGCGCCGCCTCGATGGCGTCGACGTCGCGGCGGATCGTGTCCTTGCCTACGCCGAGCCGACCTGCGATGGAGCGCTGGCTGATGCCCGGCTCCTGGCGCATCAGTTCCTCAACCATGGCGCGGCGCGCGGCGATCGTGAGTGGCGCAGGCATGTTCACTGGCTCGCCCCCTGGCGCTGGGCAGGCTGCGCCGTGGCGCGCGCCGTACGGTCGTTGGGGCAGTAGTCGCCAGCCTCGTCGCAACGCCAGCCGTGGCCCTGGCGCGCAGCTCGGCGGGCGTGCGCCGCGTTCCGGGTGTCGGCGACGGTGACCTTGGCGCGACAGCCGCGCCGGTCGCAGAACAGTGTGTGCGCGTAGCCGATCGCCATCACTCACCGCCCGCAGTTGGTACGGCGGGGTCGTCGATCAGGCCGAGGACGATCTCTCTGGCTCCCCCGAGGGCGGCTCGGTCGTTGCTGCGTCGCGGGAACTGAGCCTTGTCAGCCTCGATGACAGCTTGGATCGCGGCCGCGGCCTCGCGGAGAACGGCCTCCCGGTCCAGGCGGCGGAGCTCCGCGAAGATGGTCTCGGTCGGCGGCATGCCGGTGTCGATGAACTCGACGTCGGGGTCCAGGTAGGCGGCGGCCCACGTCGACCAGCCCTTCGCAGCGCCGATCTCTCGGATCTTCGCGGCTCGGTCGCGGAGCAGCTCGGCATCGGTGGCGTCCACGAGGGATTCCGGCGTCTGGGGCGCCGCGTCGTGCTGCTCGGCCCACTGGCGCAGAATGCCGATGAGTGTGTTACGGGCGCTCACTGGGGGTTTCCTTCCTTGGTGCGCCAGTCCGGGTTGGGGTCACGGGGGTCGACGGTGATGTCCTCCCAGCCGTCTCGCTCGTAACTGGACAGAGCGAAGCCGTCCGGCTTCCAATCCCGCTCGTCTCGCCGTCGTGACCAGCCCACGGCGTGCTCGGTGTCGTCCATGGGGTGCGGGAGGATCGCGTCGCAGCAGAAGAGGACTTCGCCGAGGACGTAGCCCCGGCCGGGCTGGAATCCGCCTGCCCGGGCCTCGTGCAGCGGGTGCCCGGCCGTGACCTCGAAGACGATCTCGGCGACCGCAGCGCACACTCGTGCGTGCTGCTCCGGGAAGGTCGGGGTGGTCGGGCCGGGGATGGCGACGGCGTCCCAGAGGGCATCGGCGTGCTGCACGGACAGGGAGCGGCCCGAGTCGGACTGGCTTGTGGGCGGTGCCGGCTGCTCCGGCTTGTCGGCCGTGCTGGTCAGCTCCTTCGCGATGACCCGGCGGACGGTCGCGATGACGGTGCGGCCGTTGCTGGAGTCGCCGTCTGCGATGCGCAGTTGCTGCCCAGCGATCTCGCGGAGCATGGCCGAACGTGGGGCGTGCAGCAGGGTGCGCAGGCGGGCGAGTTCCAACTCTGCGTCGAGCAGGCGGCGCAGGACGGGGGCAGCCTTCTCCCCCATGTAGGCGGCGAGGTTGAGGCAGTACCAGTCCTCGCGCTGTGAGGCGTGGTCGTGCTCGCGGCGGTCCTGGATCGACTTGCCGAAGGACAGAAGCAGGGAGTTGCGCGCGGGCTGCACGTCGCCGAGTTGCTGGGCGAGTTTGTTCTGCTGCTCCGGCGTCAGCTCGTCAGGAGTGCTCACGACGCACCTCCGTCTCACCCTCGAAGGGCTCCAGCAGGTTGAACGCGGCCTGCCTGTCGCCGAGCAGGTACTCGATGGCGTAGTCCCCGAGCCTCGCCCGGGGCAGCCAGCCGCGCTGTTCGGCGATGAATCCCTTGTCGTCCCAGTGGCCGTCGCCGCAACACAGGTCGCTGCTGCCGTTCTTGTCGGCGCGGTCCAGGCGCGAGCGCGGGAAGCCGTACTCCAACGCCGTCTCCCGGGACCAGACGCCGGTGGGCGCCTCCACCACGTTGGACCAGCCGACGTACTGGTCTCGGTCCTTGGCGGCCTTGACGAGCAGGCAGCGCAGCAGCGGGTTGCGGTCGGCCTTCTCTTCGGCGAGCTCGTCGCGGAGCCGGTCGATCTCGTCGAGCAGCTCGGGGACGGCAGCCCGTGCGGTGGCGATGAACTCGGCGAGCCACTCCCCGTAGTCCGGGACGACCGCGACGAGCCCGGCCAGCGGGTGATCGGTCGCGTACATCACCCGCCAGGTGCCGTCCTCCATGTCGGGGTGCACGGTCCAGGGCAGCCCGTACACGGTCGGGATGGATTCGCGGATCTCCTGTTCGCGCTCGGGGCTCAGCGGCTCTGTCACTGCTGCTCACCTACCTCGATGAGCCACATGGCGGCCAGGTTGGCGGACAGGTGCCCGTGCATCAGAGCGACGCGGTCGCGGACCTGCTCGGCCTCGGCCGTGTAGCCGTGCGCGTCGAGCAGTTCGGCGGCGTGCTTGCCGTGCATGCCCCGCTGCAGCTTGGCCGCGTCGAAGATGAGCTTCGCAGCCGGGTTGGCGGTGATGCGCTGCTCGTCATACGCGGTCTTGCGGGCCAGGTGCACATTGTGGTTACGCACGCGCTTCCCGCCGTGGCTCGTGCACGGCGGGCCAGCGGGCGAACCGCAGGCCGGGCAAGCCACGGCGACGGACGGCAGGTTGGGTGTGGCACTCATGGCGGTCAGTCCTCGAATC
Organism: Streptomyces sp. NPDC028907; assembly: GCF_055564995.1. Lineage (NCBI taxonomy): Bacteria > Bacillati > Actinomycetota > Actinomycetes > Kitasatosporales > Streptomycetaceae > Streptomyces > Streptomyces sp. NPDC028907. Next base: position 115,264 of record NZ_JBVHVE010000005.1, on the reverse strand, counting down.
CGGGGAGGCCGCGGGTGTCCAGGCCCATGGGCGACGTGATTGCGTGCAGGTGGTCGACGGTCGCGCTGAGCAGGCCGGCCGCCTTCTTCGCGTTGTCGATGGCGGCGCGCATGTGGGCCACGGCCTGGTCGGCGTCGCCACCGCCGTCGATGCGGACGCGACCGTGCGCGTAGGTGTGCATGACCGGGCGGACGGACTGATCGATGGCCTGCTCCAGCTTGGTGACGAGGCTGGAGAGGGCGCCGAGGGCGCGGTACGAGGCGGCGGGGTACTCCCAGTCCGCCTTGGTGAACTGGGAGTCGTGGTTGAACTCCTGGAGGAGTTCGGCGGCGCCGGAGAGGTGGCGCGTGGGTGAGGGCATGGCTCGCTCCATGGGCTGGGCCCGGCGGGCGGAAGCGAGTCGGGAGGGTCGCGTGTCCGGCCGCCGGACGGTGATGGAGTGGCGCCGACGGGACTCGAACCCGCGACCTCGTGGCTTATAAGACCAGTGCTCTACCAACTGAGCTACGGCGCTTCGATGTTGAGTTGTGCGGGCCGCGCCCCACCGGGCGGGGGAAGGGAGCGGGGCGCGGCCCTGGGGTGGCGGCCGGGCCGGGGGAACGGAACCCGGCCGCCGGTCTGGGTCAGCGCTTGCGCAGGAGCAGCAGTCGCTGGTGGGCCTTGGACTTCATGTCGTCGTCAGCGCCTTCGAGGGCGGCCGTGGCGCGGGCGATCTCCTCGGTCATGGACTTGCCGGGGCGCCGGGGGGCGACGTGGTCCAGGTAGCCGGTGATGGCACGCTCGGCGGCGTACGCGGTCCGGCCGACGCGCTCGCTCTCAGAGCGGAACACCTCATCGAGGTCGCCGAGGCGCGCGGCGAAATTGGTGCGCTTCTGGTCGCTCGCGTCGTCGTCCAGCGGCCACAGGTCCGCGACGACCTTGTGGAAGTCGGCGACGGCGATGTCCGTGCGGGCGAGGGCAGTCTCTTCGTCGGCGAACTGCTCGAAGTACTTCACGGACAGGCCGAGGGTGCGACGAGCTTCCTTGATCTCGTCGATGGCCCCGACGGTGTGGCGGACGGCCCAGCGGGTCACGGCGTCGCGGACGGCGAACCGCTCGGTGTTGGCGCAGACGGGCCGCCAGGGGGTGACGACGCACTGGAACTGTCCGTTGCCGGAGTGGTCGTTCATCACAGCCACGTACGGCACCACGATGTCGCCGATACCGTCAGCGTCGACCGTGACGGTCTCCGGCAGGCGGATCGAGATGAACACGCGCTTCCCGCCCCGGATCAGCCCGGCCGACTCCCACACCACGTCGTAGCGGCCCACGAGTTCCTGGAGGAACTCGAAGCCCTGCCGGTTCTGGATCGGCGTGTACTTCTTGCCGACGGCGCCGAGCGCGGCCCCGGTGTCCGTGCGGACGGTGTGCCGCTGGTCGGCGTGCTCGCGCAGCTCGCCACCCCACCGGTACAGGGCGGGCACGGTGTCGACCTCGAAGTTGAGGCCAGACAGGCCGAGGACCTCGTCGATGTCCGTGGTGCCGCCGGGGATGATCTGGCCGAGGCCGTGCCAGGCGGGGGACGACGCGTACAGGGCGATCGTGCCGTCCGCCCGCTCGTCGAGGCCGTGGTTGGCGATGATCTGCTCGATCTGCCCCTGGGTGTTGCGGGAGACAGTGAAGACCTCGCCCCGGTCCCAGCCGGTGAGGACCTCGTATCGGTCGCCGCTGATCATGCGGATCTCGCCCCGGTCGATGCGGGCCTGGAAGCGGGCCTCGACGGCGCGCGCGGCGTCGAGCTGGGCGGTCTTCTCGTTGGCGAACTGGGTGTTGACGTCGGAGAGAGTCACGATGGTTCCCCCTTCAGGGTTGATCAGGTGTCAGGCGCAGGCGGCGGAACGGGTGATGGACGCGCGGCGCACGTGGAACGGGCCGGGCACCTCGCCCCACGGGTCGGCCAGCGCGAACCGGACGTCGGCGATGCCGAAGCGGTCGAGCCGGGCGCAGATCGCGCAGCCGCACGGGACGGCGAGCCACAGGCCGTGCAGGGCGGTGAGGGACCCGTGGTAGACGACCAGGTCGCCCGGCTCGATCAGGTCGATGGAGCGGAAGAGCGTGATGTCCATGGCCGCCTCCCCACGGGTGTCACCCGGGGCCTTGTGCCCCGACCTCTGTTAAACAGAGTACGAGAAAGTACTAGTTGCCACAACCCTCTAGTCGTACTTTCTTTGACAACTCTCGGCCCTTCATCACCCGTTGGTGATCACTCCGGCACCGGCTCCCGATCACTGGCCCGGTACGTCGTCAGCAGGTACAAGCGCGTCCCCTCGTAGCGGGCCGGGGCGCCCGAGTCGCCGTCCTCGCACGCGTCGTTGATGCACCAGGCACGCGGCCGGTCATCGTCGGCGCGGCCGTACACGGTGCGCTCCCCGCACGCCAGGCACAGGCACATCCGGAAGTGCACCGACGGTCCGCGCAGGCCGAGGACCGTGAGGACGGTGCCGTGCCACCGCCCGACGATCCGCGCCACCTCGGGGACGCGGTCCGCGGCTTCGGCGCCGGGCGGGATCGCCTTGAGCGCCCGATGCCAGGACTGCGTGCGCGCCGACTGCCGCAGCTGCATGTCCAGGCCGATCGCGTCGACCTTGATGCGCTGCGACCAGTTCACGGCCTCCAGCGACGTCGGCGGCCTGGAGCCGGGCGGAGCATGCCCGCCGTCGGCCGGCTGCCGGGTGCGCAGGCCGAGGGTGTCGAGCCGGTGGATAAGGCCCGGGCCGCCGTCGCCCGGGTGGTCCCTATCCCCGGTGTAGCGGTCGACCAGGTCGGCCACCAGCTCGTCAAGCGTCTGCATCGGCACCCCCGCTGATCGCCCGAGCGGCATCGGGGGCAATGCCGCGACGGGGCACGCACTGCCCGGAGTGGCCGGGCTGGAGCACCCACCACCAGTCCATCCCGCTGGACATCCCGCACTCGACGCGGCCCGGGGGCCGGGGGGTGTGGCGTTCGTCGGCGGGGCGCTCAGACATCAGAGTCCTCCTGCTCGTCGAGTCGCTCGAACTGCCAGATGCCGTCTGCGACGGCCCTGTACCGGCCGAGCACCGACGGTGGGCCGGGCAGGCGGGCGCAGTGCCGGTGAAGGTCGCACTGCATCAGCGCGTCGTCGAGCCGTTCGCGCAGCGGGTGGCGGACGGTGAAGCCGCCAGCGTCGAACTGCACGATGTGCTCGGTCTCGCGGTCGTCGAGGATCCTGTGCGCGGCGTCGGGCTGCGGGCACTCCAGCCGCGAGCACGTGAGGTAGCCGCCCTCGCCGACGAAGAGCGACGCCCACCCGCAGGCAGGGCAGTGGCCTTGGACGGTGTCGGCCGTAAGACGGTTCTCAGGCATCGGCGGGCTCCGAGTTCGGGAATGCGACGCCGCCCCGCTTGGGGTTCTTCGGGCGCTCGGCCTCGAACGAGACGATCACGGTGTCGTCGCCGCCGGAGATCTCGACGTCACCGGTGCGTGTCCCCTTGGAGGCGAGGGCCGATCGCTCGTGCTCCGCAACGCGGACGGCCTTCTCCACCTCGGTGTGGTGGGCCGGGCTCTTGAGCGTCCACTCGTGCCGGTCGATCGTGACGACGCGCTTCTCAGCGTCCATCGGTGTTCTCCTTCAGTGATGCTTCGTTGGCGGGGGTGCCGTAGCCGGGCTCGAAGACGAGGGCTCGGCAGCAGGGGACGCAGCGGCGGCGGCCGAGGCGGGAGAAGAGGCCCGGCAGCCACCACCGGCGGCGCAGCCCGCACACCGCACGGACAGGGATCGGCCGGCCTTCATCGATGGCGCCCCGCATCGCCTCGGCGGTGACGTCGTGGCCGCGGATGGCGTGCAGGCGGCGTTCCTTCCCGGAGACCAGCCACCAGCAGTGGCCGTTCTCTGGGATCGGGTGGGCGGTCACTCGCCGCACCTGGCGCATGGTTGGCCGGCGAGGTCCCGGCAGACGACGCACGTGGGCTGCGGGTCGCCCTCCACCCAGTCGTGTCCCGAGACGTCGGCGCCGCACAGGGCCAGGTCGTCGTCACAGCAGACGACGTGATCCAGGTCCTCGCCGTGGTCGGTCGCGGGCAGGGTCGGCTCGGGGGCAACGGTGGTCACGGGCTCTCACCTGCCGCTCGCATCACCTGCTCGTACAGATAAGCGCCGCTGAGCCGGTCCGTGATGTGCCCGTCCTCGCCGCGGCCGGGCTCGCCGGTGCCGTTGATGACGCGCGCGACGTCGACCGCGAGGACGTCGTACATGCCGGAGCGGGCGACGTACTCCGCCTGCTCCTCCAGCCAGCGGGCGAGCGGCTCGGGCAGCAGCAGCAGCATGCGGAGGACCTCCAGCAGGTCGCGACTGTCGCTGTCCACGCGCCCCTTGATGGTGCTGCCGTCACGCAGTCGGGCGGCGGCGGTGCGCAGCTCGGCTTCCAGGTCGGTGGTGCTCAACGCTCACCGCCGGTCACGGTCACCCAGTCGGCGGGCGGCGCCAACTTCAGCAGCGCCGTGCGGTTCCCCACAGCAGCCCGGTTCGGGTCGTCAGGGTCGACGTAGCGGCGGCCGTCCTCGTTGGTCCGGTACGCCTGGTAGCGGATGACCACGCCGTACGCCGAGTCCTCGATGACCATCTCGGAGTGCAGCGGGACATCGACCGGATCGATGCCGTTCAGGCGCAGCCACCGCTGCGCTGTGCGCAGGCCTGCGGGCAGACCGACGACCTTCTCCCACAGTTCGTGGCAGTCGATGACGAGTCGCTCGATCACGGGCGAGTCACCTCCAAGCGTCGGCGGCCGCCGCGGTCCTGCTGGGTGGCGACGACGTGCAGTCCGGCGGCGCGGAGCTCGGCGGTGATGGCCGCCAGCTGGTCGGCCTCGCCGGGGCCGTCGTAGAAGACGTGCACCGCACGACGTCGCGCTTGGGCGACCCGGAACCCGGGGTCCCACTCCCCTGCCTCGAACTCAGAGAACTCGTGGCCCTGGTCGATGAGCAGCTGGCGGACTCTGGCTTCCCTGATTCGCTGTGCCACGGTCAGCCCTCCCTGTAGCGGACGGAGAATCCGGGCAGGCCGAGGCCGAAGTCCGGGTCGGCGGACGCGGGGCGGAGCGGGGCGCGCAGTTCGGTCTCGTCGACGCTGCACATCGGGCCGCGCGGGGACAGCCCTGCCTGCACGCCGGTCCACCGGAACGGCTCCTTGCAGTCGGCACAGCTGACCTTGACCTCGGCGGAGAATCCGACCGGGGTGGGGTCGGCCTCACTCGCGGTGAGCCGGATGACGTTGACCCGGGCCTCGTGGTTCTCGTGCAGGCACGGGCTGTCGGGGTTCCCCACGGTCACACCTCCATCTCGTGCGGGAGTCGGCAGTGGAACTCGGGGTCGTGCAGCAGCTCGTCGAGGCGGACGCCGCGTGCGAGTGCAGCCAGGACGCGGGCATGCGTCGCCTGGATGTGAGCGCCGAGTTCGCTGCGGGGGAACAACGGGGCGCCGGTGCAGTACGGACACGGGTCCCGCACTTCGATCCCGGACGGCGCGCCCTGGTTCGGGGGAGCCTGCTCCGCGGGAGCGCAGCGGGTGCGAGCCGATCGCCCCTCGGTAGCCGGCAGCTGACCGACGACGCACCCGCCCTCAGCGGGGTGCTCGTACGCGCAGACGCCGCACTTCACGCAGGCGTGATCCGGGTTCAAGCAACTGCTCGCCGCGCCGACCACGCGACCGGCGACGCCGATAGCCCGGCCACGGGTGTCGATGCCGACATGCTCCAGCAGGCCGCGGATGCCGGTGATGCCCTTGCAGGCACTGGTGCAGGTGTGCTCAGTCGCTTCCGCTGACGGCTCCGGTTCACCGTCCAGCTCGTCGCGGAGCTCGGCGCCAGCAGCCCGGACGAGGAAGTTGGCCGAGCCGTGGGCGGCCTGCCATCGGTCGGCCAGCAGGTACGCGCGACCGGCGACACCGTGCAGCCGTTTGATCTCCTGCTGCGCCCGTTCGGCGGCCTCCAGGTGGCTGGCCACCGGGATCGTGAGCTCGTCGGCCCAGATGACGTGCAGGTCGCCCTGGCCGCCGTGGTCGTGGATGCCCATGATCGAGTCCATGCCGTCCGGGTGCGGCGTCGTCAACGCCCACTTCCCGCGCCAGTGGATCGCCGCGTGGCCGTCCGGGAACAGGATCCCGTCGGCGATGATGCCGGTGCCGGACACGCCGCTGATATCGCGGTCGCGGCGCAGTACGAACGGGCGCCCGAAACTGATCTGTTCGGTCATGCCTCGGTCACCGCCTCGAAGCGGGCGGCCAAGGCGGCGAACTTGTCCCGGGCGGCGCAGTGTTCTGCAACGTACTTCCGGACGGTGTCGTCCATCCCACCGCGCTCGCCATGGGACATCCAGGTGTTCACGCTCTCCTGCTCGCGCTCGGCGGCCTTGCGCAGCTCGGCCGCGACCGCGGCCCGGGTGGCCCACTCGTCGTCGGTGACGATGTCGGCGCCCTGGCGCACGCACTCGGTGACGTAGCCGAACACGGTGTTGATGCTCATGAACGCGCGCCGGTCGTAGAACGCGGCCTTGTAGAAGACGGCGATGCGGCGGCGACCGAACTGGTCGACGACGTACGACCACATGTCGTGGTCGGCGGCCTCCCGTTTCCAGCCGTCGGGGAGAGTGGCCGACTGGAACAACGGGTCTCCTGCCGTGGGATCACCGAAGCTGATGCCTAGGGCCTCGAAGTCGGCCCTGTCGCCGCCATTGAGGTCGGTGGGCAGCTGCTCTGAGTTGACCAGCTGCGCCTGTCCGGCGCGCTCTTGCTCGGCGATGGCCTGGTTCGGGCCGCCGGGTCCCATGCTCGCGGCGAGGATGAGCATCGCCTCCACCGGGTCCTTGGCGTCCTTCTCCGTGTTGCGGATCATCGGCGGGTTCCTTCGTGCAGGGGTGTGGCGGTGCGCTGGCGCGGGATGGGCAGGGTGAGCGTCGTCTCGGTCTCGGGATCGAGCAGCTTCGCGACGGGGATCTCGGCGGTGCCGTCGTCCGGCAGTTCGGCGGCCGCGGTGGTGAGGGAGACTTCGGCGCCGTTCTGGCGGGTGCCCCAGCCGGTGCGGGCGCAGGTGGCCATGCCGTACCAGCGCATGATCCGGAGCACCGTCCACGAGCCGACCACGGCGAGCGGCATCAGCAGCCAGGTCAGCAACCGGCCGCCGAGCTGCTCGTCGCTGCGGGCGATGGACAGGTAGCGCAGGGCCTGCGCCCAGCCGATGAGGAACGGCACCACCAGGAAGCTGGCGGGCGGGGTGCGGCCGTACAGGGCGGGCTCGACGACGAGCAGCCAGCCGAGGACCGCGGTGGACAGGGCAACTTGGAACCAGCGCAACAGGTGCGCCCAGTACGCCCAGCCGGTCAGCGGCAGGTAGCGGAAGCGCCACACAGAGCGGATGGTGGAGCCGCGCATCCAGCGCATGTACATGCGGGCGAAGTGCGAAGCCCGCTCGGGCAGGGCGGTGAAGACGACCGCGGTGGGCTGCTGGACGGTGCGGCCGCGCAGCAGCGCGTACAGCGTCAACAGGGAATCGTCGGAGAACATCACCGGGCGGCCCATGAACCGCTCGTTCAGGTAGCTGTCCAGGTTGTCGCGGACGACGGCGGCCCGGTAGGCGGCGAGCGGCCCGGAGTTGACCAGGACCGCGCCAGTCGCGGACAGGGCGGAGCGGTCGCTGAGCTGCCCGGTGACAAACCACAAGTCCGTGACCCTGGTGAGCAGGTTCCTACGGTGGTTGGTGGCCAGCACGATCCCGGCGACGGACTGCACGCGCGCTTTGGCGAGCGGCAGCAGGATCTCCTCCAGCGCGTTCGGCGCGAGGCAGGAGTCCGAGTCGACGGTGACGTACACGTCCGCGTCAGGGCTGGCGTGCACGGCGGCGGCCTGGGCGTGCCGCTTGCCTTGGTTCGGTGTGCGCTGCCATGTGGCGGTGATCCCGGCGACCTTGGCGGCCTGGTTCCACCAGGCGCGGACCTCGGCGTAGTCGCTGCTGGTGGAGCCGTCATCGACGACGTGCACCGAGGTGGGCGGTCGGGTCTGCGCGAGCATCGACTCCAGGCCGAGCCTCAGGTAGCCGGGGTCCTCGTTGTAGACGGGCAGCAGAACGGCGACGTGCAGCGCGTCGAGCTGGCGGCGCGCGCGGGGCGTCGTACGGCGGGGCCGCTCGCAGTGGTACATGACGGTCTGTGTGGCGAGCAGCAGGAACGTCACGCCCCACACGGCGGCCAGCCGGGAGCCGTTGTCACCGCCGTAGCCCGCTGCTTCGACGCCGTGGTGGACGGACCAGCCTGCGGCCAGGGTGAGGCATATGGCGCCGGTGAGCAGGACGCCGGAGCGCTGCCGGTGCGCGGTCAAGGGTCTGGTCACTGCTCGCCTGCCTCACGGCCGGAGCGGAAGCCGACACGGATGCAGAGGGCTCCGACGGCGACGATGGCGAGGGCGGCGGCCAGGAGGTACCAGCCGGTGACGGCCACGCCGCCGATGACGAGGGCGCCGGCGGTTCCGGTGCGGGCGAGCTGTGCGTTGTCGGACACGGCTTCTCTTTCAGTCCTGGTGTGTTCGGTGGTGGTGCCGAGCGCGTCGATGGCTCGGCAGGTGTCGAGGTAGCGGCGAGCGCGGCGTGCGTCCCGCCAGGTCAGGAAGTCCTCGAAGAGGCGGGATAGGCCGCGCCTCATGAGGCGCAGGGCGGTGGTGGCGAGGGCTGCCGCGCAGCCGCCGATGACGGCGACGAAGAAGACCTGCCAGGGCGTGAGGACAGCCATCAGGTGCTGGTGTGCCGGGTGTGAGCGTCACGCAGTGCCGTGGCCACCGCCGCCGCGGCGCAGGCCCCTGCGGTGGCGAGCAGCAGGACTGCCCACAGCTTCACTTCGCGGTACGCGGCGTCGGCACTCCCCATCAGGGCTGCGAAGGACAGCAGGCTGAAGTACCAGGGGTCGGGCAGGCCACAGAGCATGGCGATGACGGCGACCAAGGCGATCAGCATCGAGATCAGGCTGAGCTGAGACATCAGGATCCTTACGGGGATTCATTGCTGGCGACGCAGGCCGGGTCACTGCCGAAGATCAGGTCGAAGGCGGCGTCGGCCCGCAGGTGGGCTTCACGGTTCGCGTGGTCCAGAAGGTGGCCGCCCTCGACGCAGCCCGGGAAGTCGCACGTGCGGATGCGGGTGATGCGCCCGACGGGTTCCCGACCGCAGTGAAGTTGGAAGGCCAGCCGGGGCGCGGCGTACCGCTTCCCGCCATAGCCCAGATACGGGAACGTGCCATCGGTAGGGCCGGTCCAGCGCAGGTGTCCGCCGGGGACCGGCTCCGTGTGGTGCCGGAAGGCGTCGCTCAAAGAGGCGTACTGGCTGCGCTTGCCGCGCGGGGGCGCCGGCAGACCCAGTGCCTGGCGCGCTCGCTTCACGGTGCCTCGGTCGATGCCGAGCTGGACGGCGATGTGGCTCTCGGGGAGTCCCTCGCGCAACAGCTCTGCGACGTCGGCGCGGACCTTCATGACGCCTCCGAGAGGTGATCGCGTCCCTGGACCGCTTTCCCGACGCGGTTGAGGCGGTCACGGCGTACCTCGGCGCTCCAGCACCCCGGGTCCACCAGCTCGCCGCGCCACAGGTGGCCGAGCATGGCGTTGTAGGTGCCGCAGGCCTCGGTGCCGTCCAGCACGAGCGGAGGGGCGTCCTCCTTGCGGCGCGAGGCCCCAGCGTCGAGCCTGTACCGGTCGTTGCCGGTCAGGCCGGCGCGGACGCCGTCGCGGTCGTCGCGGTGCAGGCCGCGCTCGGCGTCCTTGACGTCGGCGAGGCACTGCTGGCGTACGGGGCAGCGCACGATGCAGATGAGGCGTGCCTCGTGCTCGCGGGCCTGGTCGAAAAACTTCTCAGGGTCTTCAGTGCGGCACGCCATGGACTCCATCCAGTCCAGGCGGCGGGCCCCGGTGTCGGGGACAGATCCGGTGTAGGCCATGGATCACTCCGCTGCCGTCCGGCTGCCCTTGGGCGCCTTGCGGATGGTGACCTTGCGGTCCCGGCGGCGTACGGCGTCCGCGAGTTGGGGCGACACGCGGAAGCGGACCTTCTGATGCGCGGGGGCAGTGAAGGCTTCCCCGGTCTGCGGGTTCCGGCGCCGGCCGCGCTTGACCCGGTGCGAGACGAAGGTGCCGAAGTTGGTGATCGCCACGTCATGGCCGCCCGCGTTGGCGCGGGCGATGGCCGAGAAGACGGTCATGACGATCTCGTGAGCGTCCTTCGGCGTGGTGCCGAGGTCTGCGGCCACGACCTCGATGAGGCGGGTCGTGGTCAGGCGTGCGGTGATCGGGGTGGGCTTCTTCTTCACGGGATGCTCCAGTGGTGTAGGTCAGTGCGCGGCCGTGTGGCCGGGGCTGCCGCACCGGCAGGGGTGTGGCTGGCCGCAGGTCGGGCAGTTCTCCAGGTCCATGGCGCTGCTTTTCGTGGTGAGCGGGCGCGGGGCTGGCAGGCCCCGCGCCGGGCGAATCAGTACGGGTCGCCGACGTCGGCACAGGTGGTGGCGAACGCGGCCGCGAGGGAACGCGCGGGCCTCACGACAGCAGTCCCTTGGCGCGGGCCTGCGGCACCCACTGCCCGAACTCCTTCGTGATGCCGTCGTAGACGACGCTGTCGGTGAGGCCGGTGGGCTTGTCTCCGGCGTGGAAGTACGAGGCGTTGTCCAGCAGCCGGCCGCGCATCGTGTCGAGTTCGGTGAGGAATCGGACCTTGCGCGGACCGAAGCCGACGAACGCCCAGAAGATCGGCAGCTTGGACGACTGCACGAGCTGAAGGCGGACGTCGCCCTGGTCCTGTGGCTCGCCGTCGGTCTGGAAGATGACCAGCGCCGGGTGGCTTGGCTCCGAGGAGAGGTAGTGCTCGACGACGGCGCGCATCGCGATCGTGTACTGAGTGCCGCCCATGGTGTGGTCGCCGCCGTGCAGCTGGTGCTGCTGGGCGACGACGCCCTGGTACCGGTCCAGGCTGACGTCGACGATCGGGTAGGACCTGCTGTCGAACATGACCATCGGCACCGTGCCGTCGTCGTCCAGGTTCACGGACAGGCCGAGCGCCTGGTCCGCGAGGTGCTGCACGCTGCCATTGGCGAAGTACGGGTACATCGATCCGGACCGGTCGACGACCAGGTAGACGGCCGCACGCTGCCCGGACAGGCCGTTCTTCTCCAGCGACGTGGTGGCCGCCTTGGCGAGGGACACCAGCGGGGCGGGCACCTTGTCGAGGCTGACTGCAGGGGTGTGCGGGATCACCGGGGCCGGTGTCGAGGTCTTCTTGCCGAACATCGTTGCTCTTCTCTTGGGTTGGGCCGCCCGCCGCCTGGCCGGACGCATCCGGGCGGCGGGCGGGGGTCTGTGTCAGGCGCGGGCGCGCCAGGCGGAGGCGGTCTCGCTGACGAACTCCTGGAGTTCGTCGGGCAGGGCGGAGGCGTCGTCCGCCGGGGACGGTCCGGGCAGCCGCGACCGGATGGCGGTGGCGTTGGCGAGCTCGGCGCGGAGCCGGGAGTTCTCGGAGCACGTCGAGTCGAAGGCGCGCAGCTGGTCTTCGAGGTCGGCGATCCGAAGCCGGGCTTGCTCCAGCGCGGCCGTCAGGTCGTCGCGGTGGGCGGTCACGCTGTCGTGTTCGCTGGCGAGGCCGATCAGCTTGCAGGCCAGCTCGTCGGCCGCCGCCTGGTGGCGGGCAGCCTCAGCGCGCAGCATGGAGCGGGGCACGACGTAACGGTGCAGTCCATGGCCAGCGGGCGCCACGGCGTAGATCAGGCCTGCGGTTCCGGCGGTGCCGAGTGCGAGGAACACGTACGCGATCACGGAGCGTCCCCCTTCAGCCAGAGCCTGCCGAGCTTGCGGGGTTCGCTGCCAAACGGCTGATCGGGGTCGAAGCGGGCACCGCCGGTGGCCAACTCCAACTCCCGGTACGCGCCCTCGTTGGCGCGCTGGGCGTCGTCGAGACGGTGACTCAGCGCGGCGACGAGGCTTCGCAGGTCGCGGACTTCGGCTTCGAGCTGCCGCTCCTTGGCCGACGGCTGTCGGGGTGTCTTGGTGAAGAGCAGCATCAGGCCCTCCGGGTGGTGTCGGCGGTCGCGTCCATGCGGCTGGAGAAGGAGTCGTAGGACTCGGTCAGCCCGGCCTCGATGGACTCGCGGAAGCCAGCGGCTGCGACGGCGGCCGGGTCGACGTAGCGGATGTAGAGATCGGCGCCGTCCTGCGTGAGGGCGTGGCGTGCCTCGAAGGCGCCGGCCGGGCGGTAGAAAGGCAGGTTCGTGCCCCCGCCGGTGCGGATCAGCCGGGCGGCGCTCTTGGCGCTCTGCGTGGACCCGTAGGTTGCGGCGAGCACCCATTGGCCGGGGAGCTGCTTGGCCTGGTCGACGGCGTGCCGGTGGTCTGCTCTCGGACTGCCCTTGGCCCCGGTCACAGCGCGTCACCCCGGAGGCAGGCGGGCAGCCGTACGGCGTGCTCGCGAAGGGTTCCGGTGGTGACGTCGTAGTCCTGGGCTCGGCTCCAGTCGGCGTGCGGGAAGGCGTCGCGGATCAGGATGGCGATGTCCTTGTGCAGGGTGCCTTCGGCGAGCGGCACCTCGCAGCGACGTGTCGCAGCCCTCGCGTACGGCCGGTGATCGGCCAGGGCCATGGCGACCCAGCGCAGACCTTCCGGCCAGCGAACCCGGGTGATACGTACCTCGGCGAGGACGCGGCCGGTGAGGGCACGGAGCTGAACGCGCAGCCGGTCACGGGTGACGGCGTCGGCTGTCTCAACAGTGGCGGTCACGATGCACCACCGGGGCGGCTGCGGTGCACGGTGGCCATCAGCGCCTCGTAGGCGGCCCGCTCGTCCGGCGACCAGCGGTGCTCCGGCGCCGGGTGGGCGTGACGGAACCACTCGTCGCGGGCGGCCAGGAGCAACTGCTCGTGGTCGGCGGTGCGCATCCCGGACGCGGCCACCTCGTCGGGGTGGCTGATCGCCAGGCGGGCGAACGCATCCTCCAGGGCCGGGGCGTCGAGGGCGTGGCGGTCGGGGTCGTCGAGGGGCAGCGCGTCGTGCAGCCGCTGGAAGTACGCGGCCTCGGCGCGCTGCGTACGCCGCAGGGTGTAGGCGGCCCAGCGGGCTCGCAGGCTGGCGAGCGGGTGGTGCGAGGTGGTGCGACGGCTGATGTGCATCGTCGCGGTCATCGCCATCACGTCCCTTCTCAGGAGCAGTCGGACTCGGGGCGGTGCAGGGCCGCGCGTACGGCGGCGGCCCCGCGGTGGGCGGTCTCGGGCGGAGGCTGGTGCCGGCGTTGCCGCCAGGCCTCCGGGAGTTCGGCGAGCAGGTCGGGGGGCTCGGCGGTCGGATCGGCGATGAGCTGGGCGACGGCTACCAGGCAGCGGCCCCAGGTCATCTCGGGGCGGACCCGGGCAAGGACGTCGCTCAGCTGGTCGACGGACCAGTCCGGGCGGCACACCTGGGCAAGCGAGAGCAGTTGGTGGGTGGCCGGGCGCGGCACGTCGGTGTCGGTCATCGCTGCCACCTCCTCAGCAGGATCAGCGGGTCTGGGGGTCGGCAGGTCCGGCAGACGCCGTCAGGGAGCGGATTGCGCGAGGGGGCGCGGCAGGCTTCGCACTCGTGCCAGCGGCCGGGTGGGCGCGGGTACGGCGGGCGGCGGGGGCCGGGAGGGCGGCCGGGCGGTCGCAGCGCCGCGCTGAGCAGCCACCGGCCCGGGTCGCGGATGTCCTCGGTGGAGGCGAAGCGGAACTCCAGCCGGGCGCGCAGTGCTTCGGCGTCGACGCCGTCGTCGAGCTGGCCGCCGATCTGCCTCGCCAACTCGCGCACCACGTACGGCGACAGGCCCGGCAGCAGCGGACGAACAGGTTCGAGGACTCGCCAGATCCGCGGAGCGAGACTCAGCTGCGGCCCGGCGTACGGGCGGCCGAGCGACGGCGCAAGCGGAGGATTGCCCGCGGCCTCGCGCGCTACTACCTGCTCTCGCCTACGGCGGATACCCAAGACGGCAGCAGGCGGTTGATCATCCGGTGAGTCAGTCTGGTGGTGATCCTCTAGTAGCGATCCCTCACCAAGATCCCCACCCGATCCCTCTCCAATGTCCTCTGCCAACGCGGCCTGCACCGGTTCGTCGTGGACGGTGTAGAGGTGACGGCCCCGGTATCCGGCGCGCCGCTCCACGGTGATCCAGCCGAGCCGCTCCAGCTCCCGCAGGATGCGCCGCACGGAGCGGATGTCGAGCGCCAGGCCGGCCTTCGTCCCGGAGCGGTGGCGCAGCACGCGCGCCAGCTCGGGCAGGGTGATGTGTGCGCCGGTCGCGGTGGCGTACGCCAGGGCGGCATACGTACGCAGCTGGCGCGGCGACAGAGACTCGGCGGCGCGCGACGGTACCCAGGCCCCGTGCTCACGCTGGGGGTTGGTGGCGCGTATTCGGCGCACCGCCGTCCAGCCGTCGCCGCCCGGCCGCGTGCGCCGCTGGCTCGTCAGCTCCACCACGTCGTCCGCCGGGTCCGGCCGCATCAGCTGCGTCAGCGCCCGCTCGACGGTGGAGCGCGCCAGACCAAGCAGCCCGGAGAGGTAGGCGACCCCGGCCTCGCATCCGGTGTCGCGCCGGTCCAGGGCAGCGATCTTCGTGTACACGGACACAGTGGCGTCGGCGTACGAGCCGACGATCACCCGCAGCGGAACACGAACGCGCTGAGGCATGAGGGTCACCTCCCTTCAGGGCTGGTCGGGTTGGATCAGGGGGCCATCAGTCGTCGCCGCGGGCGCCGTCGAGGGCAGCGGTGAGCCCGTCGGCCACCGTCTTCATCTCGTGCAGCGCCTCGGTGACCGTGATGTTCGGGGTGTGCAGCACCCGGCGGGCGTACGAAGCCCAGTGGTTCAGCCCGGCCCGCAGGCGAGCCGTCTCCAGGTAGGCGAGCTGGTTGCCGGTCAGGCGCAGCGTGGACTCGTCGAGCTCCAGCTGCCCGTCGTCGTCGAGCGTTCCGCGAGCGGTGCGCTGGAGGTGGAGGAAGCGCAGCGCCTCCCGCACGTAGCCCTCCTGGGCCTCGTTGGGCAGCTCCAGGGAGACGATGCGGACCTTGACCGACGCCTCCTTCTCCGACCCGGGCGCCGGCTCGGTCCGCTCGATCGCGGCGAACTCACCGATGAACAGGCGACGGCCAGCAGGCGTGGCGTACACCGGCCGCACGTGCGGCTCCAGTGCTTCCTGCGCCGACGCGCTGACCTTCGCGTCGAATTTCAACTGGGTCACGGCTGGGGCTCCTTGAGGAAGTCGTTCAGGCGCCAGACCTTGATGACGGCGCCGGGGGTACGGAGGGCGTCGCCCCAGAGCACGTAGACCTTGGAGGCGGACAGGGAGGCGACGACGCTGTCGTCGGCGAGGACTCCGGCATCCTTCAAGGCGTCCTGGGTGGAGCGGATGAGCTTGTCCAGGTCGGGCTTGCCGGTCGGGTAGGACGGTGCGGTCGCCTTGAGCAGACCCGCGTTCCTGCCGGTGCCGTAGTGGCTCTTCGGGCGACGCAGGCTGAACTGCATTTGCAGCCAGATCGGTTCGCCGAGCGCCGTCCAGGCCTCGTCGTGGTGGATGGCGTCGAGCGCGGCCGTCTTCACCGCTTCACGCCACGGCTTCACCTTCGCCGACGACTCATACAGGGCGCCGGCCGCGTTGCGGGTCTTCGAGCCCTGCGGGCCCGGGGTGCCGTACACAGTGAGTTTGAGAGCAGGCGCGTTCACGGGCGCTCACCCCGCGCGCGCTCCATGTGCCAGTACTGACCGCACGGCACGGCACGGTGGTGGATGCTGGGGAACATGCCGCGCGCGGCGCGCCTGGCCATCTTGCGGGAGGTGTAGCAGGCCCTCCCGCAGTCCGGGCAGCTACCGATGGTCAACTGGGACGGGGGCCCGTTGAATGTGCGTACGGCGGTGCTCACACCGACTCACCACCCTCGCCGCCGGGCTGCGCGGTCTTCGGCCAGCTAGGTGCCTGCGTCTGCTGTTCGTCGGTGTCGGGCTGGTCGTCGCGGGAGATGACGGTGCCCTTGATGACTGGCGGCGTGGCGCTGCCGGTGTCGTCTGCGTCGTCGTCGGCGTTGATCAGCTGGGTGAGTTCGCTCGACGTCGGCACGACCTTGACCAGGCGACGGACGCAGCTCTTGGCCCACATGGCTTCGAACGATGTCTGCCAAGGCGAGTCGTTCTTGCCCTCGCGGACGGCCTTCGCGTATGCCTTGGAGTACTTGTCGCGGATCTCGGTGGCCTGCTGCCGGTTGAGCATGATGACCTGCGAGCGGTGGCCGCCGATCCAGGCGAACGCATAGGCGAGGATCACGGATCCGCGCTCGTCGTCGGTGAGGTCGACGCGCGGCTTGTGCCGGAAGTCCCGGGGGCTCGGCGCAGTGGGCTCGAACTCCCACTGGTCCTTCTCCCGGATCCAGCCGAAGTGCACCGTGTCGACGGCCGGATGCCGGTACATGAGCTCGATGTAACCCT
The DNA here is from genome assembly GCF_055564995.1 of Streptomyces sp. NPDC028907. Classification (NCBI taxonomy): domain Bacteria; kingdom Bacillati; phylum Actinomycetota; class Actinomycetes; order Kitasatosporales; family Streptomycetaceae; genus Streptomyces; species Streptomyces sp. NPDC028907. Next base: position 98,779 of record NZ_JBVHVE010000005.1, on the reverse strand, counting down.
GGTACATCGGCTGGAAGGTTGCGGTCTCGCCGTACGGGATGATCGCCGCCTGGCGGCCGTCCGGCTCCAGACCGAAGCGGGCGCACGCCAGGAGCGACGTCATGATGCTCTGGTTGCTGCACTTCTTGAGGCTGGGCAGGATCGACAGGGCAACGGCGGTGAAGTGCGCCTTGTCGACATGCCGGGGCAGCGCGTCGGTGAAGTAGGTCTGGTGGCTCTGGAGCCATTTGAGGTGCCCGTCGCGGGCGGCGATGTCGGTGACGGGCGGCTGCTCCGGCTGCTGCTCGTCGGCGCCAGTCGCCTGCTTCACACGGTCCTTGAGGTCGGCCATGGTCATCCTTCCGAGGGCACGCGCAGCTGGCGGGCCCGGTACTTGCGGTAGGTCTCGGGGTGCTCGGCTGCCAGCCGCTTCGTGTCGACGGCAGGAACCAAGTGGGTGTACGCAGCGGCGAGTTCCGGCTCGGCCGCGCGGAACCGGGCATGGGCGAACTGGCCGTTCTGCCGCCAGGTGAAGGCAGGCTTGCCGCCGATCGTGGCGACCTCGGCGTCCCCGGCGAGCTGCCGCATGTGGTTCTCGATCTCGGTGAGCTCGTCGCCGAGCTCGGTGATGTGCTCGCGGAGCTCACGGCGGCGCTGCTTCAGCAGCATCGTGTCCACCGGGTCGACCTCCACCGTGGCCTCCTCGCGGGCGTCCCACAGACGCGCGAGCAGCTCGGTGGTGGCCCCTGATCCGTCGGGCTTCGGCGGGAGGCCGGCCACGACGTGGTCGTGCCAGAACCGGTCGACGGCGTCGGCCAGCAGCCCGGACAGCTCGTCGTCGCGCTCCAGGCGGAAGAACTCCAGGTCGTCATCGATGAGCCCGGCGACGTAGGCGAACTGGTAGCCAGTGACGGTCATGTACCAGTGGGCTTGGAGGGCGGGTCCGTCGGGGGCTTCGTCGCCGCGCCAGTTCTCGACGCGGGCGGAGCGCCAGGTGCGGGTCTTGCACTCCAGCACGCCGATGTCGTCCCGGTCCGGGAAATGGGGACCAACGGCGAGCCGGTCGGGGTTGGCGATCCAGTGCGGGTGATCGACGTGCTGGAGCGTGCCCGGCGAGTCGAGCACGGCCAGCCCGGATTCCTCGGCGAAGAACTCGGCCACGAGGCCTTCGAGGCGGTTCCCGCGCCGGGCCGCTCGGTCCAGTCGGCGGTCACGCTCGGCCGGGGCCTGGCCGGTCTTGTCCAGCCAGACGCGCAGGGCGCCGCCGTGGCTATCCATGCCGAGGATCGCGGCGACGTCACTGCCGCCGATGCCCTGCCGCCGTGCCTCACGCCAGACGACCTCGGGGGCGCCGGCGGGCAACAGCAGACGGGCGGTGGGGGTGACCGGACCGGAGAGGGTGGCCTGGGGCCCGTCCGGCGCAGGCGAGATCTCCGGAGCGCAAGCAGCGCGTGGGGCTCGCTCCTCCTTCGCCTTCGCTTCCGCAGCGCCGGTCAGGTCGACGGCGGATGACGTGAACGCCGGACGGGTGGTCGGGGACTCGCCCGGAGCAGGCCGGGTCTCGGGAGGGGGCACAGAGGATTTCCGCTCCTCACCGGCCTTGGCTCCCGCCGCGGCCATGCGCGAGCCGTCGACGGGTGACGTTGACTCCGGGCGAGTGGTCGGGATCCCGCCCGACGCAGGCGGGGTCACGGGAGCGGAACGGAGCTGCTCCTCTCCCGCCTTGGCTTCCGCGGCGGCCAGACGCACGTCGGCGGCGGCGGAGGGCGTTGACGCCGGGCGGGTGGTCTTCATCGCAGCGTCACCGTCCGGATCGTGATGCCGGGGGTGGGCGCGGTGCGGGCGTGCTCGGCGATCTCGCGCATGTGCTCGGCCCAGGACGGGGAGAAGTCGCGCGGGGTCTGTCCGGCCAGGGCCTTCACGACGGCGCCGTGCACGGTGTCCAAGTGCTCGACAGGCTGCGGCAGCGGCTCGATCTCGATCAGGCCGAGCGCGGTGTTGGCCGGGTTCCAGCCGGTGAAGACGATCGGCCCGGCGTACGGCTGCACCTTGGCGCCGAGAGCGGCGAGCACGCACGACCCGGTGACGTTGCGCGGGTACCGCTTCGGGTAGAGCAGGCCGATGTCGTTGACCCATCCGGCCACAGCGGCGCCGGGCAGGAAGACGCGTGCCTTGCCCTCGACTCCGATCACCCGGTCCCAGTCCAGGTACCCGTCATGGTGGGTGAGTTCGCCGTCCGCACTGATGATCGCGTAGCGCATGGTCAGTACCTCCGGGCGCAGGTCGTGACGCGGCTCGCGGGCAGCCAGCAGCGGAGCGGGATCACACCACCCGGGTTCCAGACCACGGACAGCCAGGTCTCGCCGGCCGAGCCCAGGCACACGCGGCGGGGCTTACCGTCGAAGACGCCGGGCACGTTGGCCGGGCTGTCGTCGCGGACGACGCCGTACACGCCGAAGCGCTTGTGCAGAACCGGCTGATTGTCCGGCCACGACTCGGAGAGTGAGTCGAGGACAGCGGTCACCGCCGCACTCGTGTCGATGGCCGTCGACCGGAACTCCAGGCGCGTGGCAGGTCTGTCGTAGGTCACGAGGTGCTCCCCGGCGAGATTGTGGGCGTGGTGCCGACGTAGCGGATGCGGACAAGCCACTCGCCGTCGTCGAGGAAGGCCTCCGCGGCGAAGGAACCTGCGGGCCGGAAGTCGTCGATGTGCGCCTTGCGGATGCGTCCTGCGGCTCGCTCGGCGTTGACGATCGACTTGTAGGGGGTGTCGATGGGCAGCCACTCGCCGGGATGGGCGCGCGCGGCTAGGGCGTGCTCGCGGTACAGCGCCTTCCAGGCCTGCGGGGTCTTCCGCTCCCACCGCCAGGGCTTCTTCCGGGGCGAGGGAAGTTCGAGTTCGTGGGCGGGCAGCCAGCCGTAGTGCACGGCGATGACCGCCGCGTGGGCCGCGTTCTGCGCTCCGGTTGCCTGGAAGATCTCGGCCAGCAGGGCGCAGATGCTGCTCCGCCTCAGGCTGAGGTTCCGGGCGGCGATGTCGCGCGTGTCGCCGTTGGCGATGCGCGCCAGGACCCGCAGGTGTCTCGGGCTGAGAGGGCACGGCCGTGCCCCGGGCTCAACCGGCGACTTCGGCCGGTGCTTGCCGATGGCCTTCTCGATCGCGTCCAGAGTGACGAAGTCGTTGTCACCAGAGGCGGCGCCCCACAGGTCCTCAACGAACGCGGCCAGCTGGTCAGCGGTGAACAAGCGCGCCCAAGGGAAGGCGAGGTTCTCATCGGCCATGCCCAGCACCGCCGTTCGCGTTCTCCAGACGCCGGACGCGCTTCTCCAGTTCGCGAATGCGGTCCACCTGCCGGGCGTAGGCGCCCATGTAGCGCGGGAGGGCCTCGCGGGCGAAGGAGACGAACTCGACGATGCCGATGCGGTCGGCGTCAACCCAGGTCTCCAGGAAGGCGATCGGTCCGACCTGGTCGGGCAGTCGCCCGTCGCCGGTCGGCTCCACCTCCCACGGGCCAGCCGGAACAGCCGCGATGATCTGCTGCGTCTGCCACAGGTACTCGGTGGTGATGGAGTCACTCATTCGACTCACCGGCCCCGGCCTGCTGGGCGGTCTTCTCGCGCAGCAGCTCGGTCTCGAACGGGATGAGCGGAGTCTCGCCATCGAGGACGTCACGGACCGTGGCGAGGACCAGCAGGACGCGGTCGCCGAGGAGGGCCGGACGCTCCGGGCCGGGCGGCACGTCGAGGGCTTCGCGGATCGCGGCCAGGAGACCGCGGAGGTCGTCGCGCTCCACCTCGGGTGCGCTCTTCCCGCCTTTGACGCGGGGGACGTGTGCGATGCTGGTCTGCATCGAGGTCCACCTCGTTCCTCTTTCAGGTGATGGGCTGGTGGGCCGAGGGCTCGTCGGGGGCGTCCGGCGGGCCCTCAGGGCGTTTCAGGCGGCCTTGCGGCTGGACTTGGCGGCCGGTCGCGGCGCAGTCCGCAGCAGGGTCCGCAGTCGCTCTCGCTCTTCGGCGGGAAGCGGCGGCCAGCTGGCAACCATGCGGCCGAGGTAGTCGTCGAGTTGCTCGCTCGTCATGCGACTGCACCCGCTTTGAACTCGCGGTCGGCGCCGCAACGCCTGCACTGGGCACGCCATAGCGGGTTCCGGTGCCCGCAGCTGCACACCCACCGGCACACGGCGTCGATCAGGGCCCGCATCAGGACATGCCCGCCGCGATCGCAGGGGCGGCCTCGTCCAGGGGCAGCAGGAGATCAGGGATCGTGCAGCCGAGGACTTCGGCGATCGCCTTGAGGTTCTTCGGGGAGAACCCGGCCCTGCCGTTCTCGACGTCCGACACGTGGCTCTTGCTGACCCCTGCCCTCTCGGCGAGGTCGGTCTGACTCAGGCCGGCCTCGATCCGCCGACGGCGGAACTGTCTGGGGTCTTCGTTCATGCAGTCGAATGTACGACTCGTCACCAGTTTTCACAAGTGGCTAGTCCTGAAATCTCCTGGCGCATGTGAAGGAGTCGTGCACGCCCTCGCACGAACTGCGGTTCGTCAATACAGTTCGAGAAAGTACGAGTCATCACGAGGGGGAAGGAATGGCAGAGGAAGACAGGGAACACGGCCCGCCGGCCTACGGCACACTCATCAAGCTCGCCCGCGAGGCGAAGGGATGGAGCCCGGAGACGGCGGCCGCGAACATGCCCTTCAAGTTCAGCGGCTCCAGCTGGCGGCAGATCGAGGCCGGCTTCCGGGGTACAGGCGCCAACCGCAAGCGGGTACCTGGCAAGCCATCGACCGTGGCCGCCATGGCCCGCACCGTGGGCGTCACCGCCGACCGGCTTTCGGAGCATCACCGGGAGGCCGGCGCGATCCTGCGGGAGATGGAGCTCCAGGAGGCCCAGCAGGCGAACATGCCGGAGGCGCTGCGCTCAGCCCCTCCGCACGTACGCCGCATGATCGACGCCGCATTGGAGGATGTGGACCCCAGAGACATCCCGGCAGTACTGAGAGAGATGGCGTCCGACTACGAGGCCGCCCTCAAGCACCGGGCACGCAAGACCACCCCGCCCCAACGACCACGGCATACCGGTTAGTTGGCCCAGGCCAGAGCTTTGTAACGGTTCGAGAACGGTCCCTGCATATATGCATGCGGCATCGTCAGATCAGGCGCACGATCAATCCCCGTACATACGCCGACATGTACGGAGCCCGACGCGCACGCACACAGGGGGCTGGACCTATGGTCTGGGTCATTGTTGCGGGCGTGCTCGGCGCGATCAGTGTCACCGGGGGTCTGTTCTTGCGGCGCCTGCTCGGAGAGATAACCGAGCTCAGGCGACAGATCACAGGGATCGACAGGGAGATGCGCGCCCAGCGAGCCCGCGTGAAGTTTCTGAGACACCTGCTCGACAACGACGGAAGCGACGACGGAGGCGAGGGTGACAGGCCGCCGGAAGCGGAAGCGGCCGTCGCCAACGGCGGTGTAGAGCATCCGCCACATCCCGCCGCCGGCCCCGGGCCCGAACCGGTCCGGCGCAAGAGGCATCTGGGGCTGTACTTGGGCGGGGCGGCCGCCGCCCTGGCCACCATCAGTGAAGCCGCGCGCCGCATAGCTCGCGAACACCAGGGCCAGGTCATAGGTGCGGTGACAGGAGCCGCCGTCACGGCGACGACAGTCACCATGGTTACCGTCCAGCCGTGGACCAAGGAGTCCAGCAGCGATCCGCCGTCCTCCGCACCGACGGCGGCTGCCTCCCTCACGTACGCTCCGCCTCCGACGGTCGGGCCGCTGCCCACGACGCCTGGCGCTCCGCCAACGGCGGCCCCGTCACCGAGCACTTCCGAGCCGGAGCCGTCCGCCAGCGTCAGCGCCATCCCGACGCCCAGCGATCTGGCTACGCCGAGCCCCAGTGCCACCGGCACCATCGTGCCCATCGGCGCGGAGTCCCCGCCGGGCGAGACGGACGCTGGTACCCCAGGCGGGAGCGACCCGCCAGGCGGAGGCGGAAGCAGCCCGCCAGGAGACCCCGGCGGCGGATCGTCATCGCCGGCCGATCCGGCGCCATCGCCTCCTCCCGAGTCGCCCCCGGAAGCAGCACCGCCGTCCGCTGCCCCGGCCGGCGAAGCGCTGTGCCTGAGGGCAGACGTGGCGCCGGTGCTGGGCGTGGAGGCCTGCCTGCTCAGCATGTAGGCCCTGACTGCCGGGTGGTGCGCCCCTTCCCGTATCACCCGGCGGTCAGCCGAACTTCGGGACGATGTCGATCGTCCTCGGATCGAAGGCCCGCCGTCCTGGCCCAGCGGGGTGGATCGTCACCGTCACCAGCATGTCGACGACGGCCCGCTTCCGGTCCAACGGCAGCCCATCCCATACGGCGACAGCATCCTCGGCGCGCACGAGTTCCCCCAGCACGGCCGTGCGTTCCGGGCTCGCCATCTGCTGCTCGATCGTCGTCAGCCGCTCCTTGACCCGCCGTACGGCGCGCTTGAACTCCAGAGCGTCCGCCTCGTCGTCATCCGCAAACTCATCCGTCATGACCTTCAGTCGCCCCCTCAGCACGGAGGCCTTAGCGGCCAGTTCGTCCATGTCCGGACGGTCGTCGTCCAGGAGCAGCTGCGCGGCGTCCTCGCGCACCAGGAACCGGGGCACGGCCCCCAACGGTTGACCCGGCTCAGTCCCGGCAACCAGCCGTTCGATCGGTTCCGCATTGCGCGCCAGATGCTTCACCGGGCCACGGCACTTGTAGATCCGGTCCGGCCCACTCTTGGCGCTGCTCCTCGCCCCGCGCTGGGCGCTGGCAACCGTGGTGCCGTTGTTGCAGACTCCGCACCGCGCCAGGCCGGACAACAGCCACTTGCGCGCGGGCCCCGGGGATGTCCTCCGCGATTCGTCAGTGAGTAGCGCAACGGCCTGCCGCCACACGTCCTCGCTCACAATGGCGGGCCACTTCCCGGCGTAGGTCGTGCCGTTGTACTCGCGCAGGCCCGCGTACCGCTCGTTCTGGAGCAGGTAGCGGACAGCGTTGTGTGTCCAGGCCCGGCCGTTGCGGTTCAGGACCTCGCGGTCGTTCAAGTCGCTGGCGATGCCCGACAGGGTGGCGCCGGCCGCGACGGCCTTGAACATCTTCCGCACCTCAGCAGCTTCGGAGTCGATGACCTCCAGGCCGTCGACGGTGTAGCCGAAGCAGCGCGGCCCGGTGGGAGCTTCGCCGCGCTCGACGCGCTGGCGCATCTCGCGCTGCTCACGTTCCGACATCTGCTCGACTTCGAAGGTGTCGACTTCCCCGAGCAGCCCGGCGAGCAGGCGCCCCGCGGCGGTCGTGAGGTCCAGCTCCGGGCCTTTGACGCACAGCACGCTGACGCCGTGCGTTCGGAGGATCTCCATTCCTTCAGCTCGTTCTCGCCGGTTTCGCCACAGGCGGCCGAGCATGTAGACGATGATGACGTCGACTTCTCCGCGCTGGACGGCGGCCATGAGCCGCTCGTAGTGGGGCCGGTGCTTGCCGTGCGTGGCCGACTTGTCGTTGTCTCGGAAGCGCCGCCCCTCGATGGGGATGCCGCGCCGCTCAGCGAGTTCGGACGTGTCCTCGCCCTGGCGCTCGACGCCGTCTTCATCGCCGTCGTCGGCCTTGGAGATGCGCTCGTAGGTCGCACCCCTCTGAAATGGAGTCACAAACTGAAGTATAGGTGCGTGTACTGCTTCGCCCGCAAGACCCACAGCTATCTGGACCTGGACACGGGCCTCGGCTTCGACTCCCAGATCGTGGTCAAGGTGAACGCGCCGGAGCTGCTGCGCCGCCAGCTCTCCTCCCGGCGCTGGCAGGGCGAGCACATAGCGATGGGCACGAACGTCGACTGCTACCAACGGGCCGAGGGCCGCTACCGCCTGATGCCGGGCATCCTCGCCGCCCTGCGCGACCACGCCAACCCGTACTCGATCCTGACCAAGGGCACGCTGATCCTGCGCGACCTGGAGCTGCTGAAGCAGTCCGCCGAGGTGACCGACGTCGGCGTCTCCGTCTCGGTCGGCTTCGTCGACCCCGAGCTGTGGCGCACCGTGGAGCCGGGCACGCCCGCGCCCGAACGGCGCCTGGACGTCGTACGGGCGCTGGCCGAGCACGGGCTCGGGTGCGGGGTGCTGATGGCGCCGGTGATCCCGTTCCTGAGCGACCAGCCGGCTCAGCTGCGGGCCACCGTGCGGGCGATAGCCGCCTCCGGGGCGACCTCGGTCACGCCGCTGGTGCTGCATCTGCGGCCGGGGGCGCGCGAGTGGTTCATGGCCTGGCTGGGCCGCGAACACCCGCATCTGGTGCGTCGTTACGAGCGGCTGTACGCGGACGGCGCCTACGCCCCCAAGTGGTACCAGCGCCGGATCACCCGTCAGGTCCACGAACTGGCGCAGGAGTACGGCATCGGCCCCACGCGAGCGGGCATGCCGCGCCGGATCCGCGAGCCCGAACCGGCGCCGGAGCCGGCCGGGCACACGCGGCCCGAACCGACTCAGCTCTCCCTGCTGTGAGGGCGTGGGAGGCCTGGGGGCGCGTGGGAGGCCTGAGGACGCATTTGAGGGCATCTGCGATCCAATAGGGTCAAGTCTGAGCAGAAACAGTTCTTCCAGAGGCCCGTTCCGGGATGAATGCGGCCAGGACCGTGGCCTTCGCGGTCCGGAACGCTCCGTCCTGGGAGGACCCCATGGGAAAACGCGCAGCCCTGCTGTGCGGCGCCGCCGTCGCCCTGGCCGGCAGCGTGACGGCCGCCCCCGCCGCCGAGGCGAGCGCCCCGCCCCCCGCGGAGAGCGCCCAGGCCGCCCCCCTCGCCTGGAAGAAGTGCGGCACCACCAAGTACCCGACGCTCCAGTGCGCGTCCCTCGACGTCCCCCTCGACCACGCCGACCCGCACGGCCGGCGGATCACCCTCGCGCTGTCCCGCGTCCCGCACACCGCGAAGAAGTACCAGGGCCCGCTGCTGGTCAACCCCGGCGGCCCCGGCGGCAGCGGTCTCACGCTCGCCGGGTTCGTCGCCGCCGCACTGCCCAAGGAGGTGGCGGCGCAGTACGACGTCATCGGCTTCGACCCACGCGGAGTCGGCAGGAGCAAGCCCGCCCTCAACTGCGACCCCGGCTACTTCGCCCCTGTCCGTCCGGACTCCGTGCCCCGCACACTTCAGATCGAGCGGGCCAACCTCCAGCGGGCCAAGTCCTTCGCGCGGGCCTGCGGTGAGAAGTACGCGGACGTGCTGCCGTACATCAACACCGTCAGCGCCGTGCGCGACATGGACCGGATCCGCGCGGCACTCGGCGCACGGCAGATCAACTACTTCGGCTACTCGTACGGCACCTACCTCGGCACGGTCTACGCCAAGCTCTTCCCGGAGCGGGTGCGGCGCGCGGCCCTGGACTCGGTCGTCGACCCCACCGGTGTCTGGTACGACGCCAACCTCGCGCAGGACGTCGCCTTCGACGACCGGCACCGCGCGTTCCTGGCGTGGGTCGCCCGGCACGACAGGACGTACGGGTTCGGCACCGACCCGGCCAGGGTCGAGGCCAAGTGGTACGCGATGCGGACGGCCCTGGCCAACGCGCCGGCCGGCGGCAAGGTCGGCGCCTCCGAGCTGGAGGACACCTTCCTTCCCGGCGGCTACTTCAACGGCTACTGGCCCTATCTCGCCGAGGCGTTCGCGGCGTACGCGAACGACAGGGACGCCGACCCGTTGATCGAGGCGTACGAGAAGTTCGGCGCCTCGGACGCGTCCGACGAGAACGGCTACAGCATCTACGCCTCCGTGCAGTGCCGGGACGCCGTATGGTCCCGCGACTGGCATCGGTGGCGGGCGGACAACTGGGCCGTGTACGCGAAGGCGCCCTTCATGACCTGGAACAACGCCTGGTACAACGCGCCGTGCGCGTTCTGGCCGAAGACCTCGCTGCCCTCGATGAGCATCGCCAACAGCAAGGTGGCGCCGGTGCTGCTGTTCCAGTCGACCGGCGACGCGGCCACTCCGTACCAGGGTGCCGTCACGGTGCACCGGCAGCTGGCCCGCTCCAGCCTCGTGGTCGAGCGGGGTGGCGGCAACCACGGCATCACCCTGGGCGGGAATCCCTGTCTGGACAGGCATCTCGCGGCCTACCTGACCGACGGCACCGTGCCGCGCGGCGCGGGCGCGGTCGACGCGGTGTGCGAGGCCCGGCCCGACCCGAAGCCGCTGAACTCCAAGGTGGCGTCGACGTCGGCCCGCGGCGCGGAACTGCACCGGCTGATCGGTTTCCGGCACTGAGCCACGGGGCCGCCCCCGACCGCCTGACGGTCCGTCGGGGGCGTTGTCAGACCCGTGGTCCACTATGGACGCATGAGTGAGCTGACCAGGATTCCCGCCCCCGACGGGGTCGCCCCCGCCGCCCAGTACACGCATGTCGTGCTCGGCACCGGCCGTTTCGTCGCCGTCTCGGGCCAGCTCGCCCTGGACGCGGACGGCAAGCTCGTCGGCGAGGGAGATCCGGCGGCCCAGGCCCGTCAGGTCTTCGAGAACCTCAGGCGCTGCCTCGCGGCGGCCGGCGCCACGTTCGACGAGGTCGTCAAGCTCACCTACTTCGTCACGGACATGGCGCACATGCCCGCCCTTCGCGAGGCCCGCGCTCAGCACATACCCGACGACCGGCTCCCGGCCTCGTCGGCGGTCCAGGTCGCCGGGCTGGTGCGGCCGGAGTTCCTGATGGAGGTGGAGGCGTTCGCAGTGGTCGGCACATAATTCGCAGGCCGTGCGGGCGGGCGCTGCCTAGGGTTCCGCCATGGACGACGATCGCCTTCTCATCCGCCCCATGGCCCTCGCCGACTGCGACCGCGTGGCCGAGATCCGTGTGCGCGGCTGGCAGAGCGCCTACCAGGGGCTGATTCCCCGGTCGTACCTCGACGCGATGAGCGTGGCGCGGGACGCCGAGCGGCACCGCGCCCGCTTCGCGCAAGGAGACGGCAGCGTCGTGGACCTGGTCGCGCAGTGGGACGGCGAGGTCGCGGGCTGGGCCTGTCACGGGCCGTACCGGGATGGTGAAGTCCGGACCGCCGACGCCGAGTTGTACGCCCTCTACGTGGACCCGCGACGGTACGGCACCGGCATCGGTCACGCCCTGCTGCTGGAGGCCCTGTGGAACCGCACGGCCCGCGGCCACGAGCGCATGTACCTGTGGGTCCTCAAGGGCAACCCTCGTGCCCGCCGCCTGTACGAACAGGCGGGCTTCGAGGCCGACGGCGCCGAGGAACCGTTCGAGGTGGACGGGGTCCCGGTTCCCGAAGTGCGGTACGTGCGCACCCTCAACGAGGCCTAGGAATCCGCGCCAGCGCCCGTACCGCCGCCTCCGCCAGCGCCGGATGGGCCAGGGCCTCGTTCAGGACACCTCTGGCGCGGGTGTCACCGAGGGTGCCGAGGCCCTCCACACAGGCCAGGGCCACGCGGCGGTAGGGGTCGTGGGGGCGCAGTCGGCGTTCCAGGGTGGTGATCAGGGCGGGGACGGCCTCGGGGGCGCGCAGTTCGACCAGGAGGCGGACCGGGAGCAGGGCGTAGGCGACGCGGAGTTCGTTGGTGGCGAGGGCGGCCGCCGCGCGGGCCGTGCGCGGGTCGTCGAGCCGGGCGAGGGCGTGGGCGGCGGAGACGCAGCGCTCCGGATCGCGGTGGTTGAGCAGCAGGACGAGGGACTCGAAGGCCCGCCGGTCGCCTGCCAGGCCCAGCCGGAACGCGGCCAGCTCCCTGGCCCACAGCGGCTGTCCGGGCGCGGTGAGCACGCTCGCCAGTTCGTCGAGGTCCTCGGTCGCCACGAGATGCTCGTACGCGGCCGAAGCCCCGGACTCCTGCCGTAAGCGCTCCGTGAGTGATCGCAACTCTTCGTCCATGAAGCCGAGCGTATGCAAGCGGCCCGCGTCACGGGACCTACATCACAAAGACGAGGTCTGGCGCGCTCGTTACCCACCGGTTAAGCTCATACGAGCGAGTCACCCACTCGCGGATTTGCTTGCAGCGGCCTGGTGACGCAGCCGCTGCGAGTGTCGGTCGGTTCGGTACATCAGGTACCTCAGTACGACTCGGCTCCGGGACAGAGCCGGTCGGATCCGCCGTTCCCCGGCGCGTGTGCACGCGCTCGGCGACGGCACCGGGCGTGTGCGCCAGAAGCCCGGCAACAACACCCGCACTCACTCCTTTCCGCACCCGGTGCGCCTTCTCGGCGCACCCGGGCGCGTTTCCAGTCGTCACCCTCATTCCTGGAGTCCCGCGATGGCCACTCCCCTGTCCGACACCTCGTCCGACACCCCTCTGTCCCAGCTCAAGACCGTCGCCGTCGTCGGCCTCGGCACCATGGGCACCGGCATCGCCGAGATCCTGGCCAAGGCCGGTCGCGAGGTCATCGGCATCGACATCAGCGAGGCCGCGGCCGCCAAGGCCGTCGCCACGCTGGAGACCTCGACCGCCCGTGCCGTGGAGCGCGGCCGGCTGACCGAGGAGGAGCGCACTGAGGCTCTCGCCCGCGTCCGCACCTTCACGGAACTGCGGGCCGCGGCCGACGCGGACCTGGTCATCGAGGTGGCGCCGGAGTCGTACGAGATCAAGCAGCAGATCTTCCGTGAGCTGGACGGGATCGTGCGCCCCGAGGCGATCCTGGCGACCGGCACCAACGCGCTGTCGGTCACGCGGCTGGCCGCCGACTCGGCCCGCCCCGAGCGCGTGCTCGGACTGCACTTCTTCAACCCGGCGCCCGCGATGCGGCTGGTCGAGGTCGTCTCGTCCGTGCTGACCGCGCCGACGGCCGTCACCGCGGTCACCAACCTCGCCCTCGACCTCGGCAAGGAGCCCGTCGCGGTCGGCGACCGGCCCGGGTTCGTCGCCGACGGGCTGCTGTTCGGCTACCTCAACCAGGCGGCCGCGATGTACGAGGCGAAGTACGCCTCCCGCGAGGACATCGACGCCGCGATGCGGCTGGGATGCGGACTGCCGATGGGCCCGCTGGCCCTGCTCGACCTGATCGGCATCGACACCGCGCGCAGGGTCCTGGAGGCCATGTACGCCGAGTCGCACGACCGCCTGCACGCCCCCGCCCCGATCCTCAAGCAGCTCAGCGAGGCGGGCCTGACCGGCCGCAAGTCGGGCCGCGGCTTCTACACGTACGAGGCGCCGGGCAGCGCCACCGTCGTGCAGGACGCGCTGACACCGCTGGACGGCGCCGCCCTCACCCCCGGCCGTACGGTCCGCTCGGTCGGTGTCGCGGGCTCCGGCACCATGGCGTCCGGGATCGCGGAGGTCTTCGCCAAGGCCGGCTACGAGGTCGTGCTGGCCGCCCGCAGCGAGGAGAAGGCGCAGGCCGCGAAGGCTCGTATCGGCAAATCGCTTTCCCGCTCTGTCGACAAGGGGCGGATGACCGCCGAGGCCGCCGCGCAGACCCTGGACCTGATCACCGCGGCGGGTTCCTACGACGCGTTCTCCGATGTCGACCTGGCCGTCGAAGCCATCGCCGAGGACCTGGAGATCAAGCAGCAGCTGTTCGCGACCCTGGACAAGGTCTGCAAGCCGGGCGCGGTGCTGGCCACCACCACCTCGTCGCTGCCCGTCGTCGCCTGCGCCCGTGCCACCTCGCGTCCGCAGGACGTGATCGGCATGCACTTCTTCAACCCGGCACCGGCGATGAAGCTGGTCGAGGTCGTCCGTACGGTACTGACGGCCGACGACGTCCACTCCACGGTCCGCGAGGTCTGCGGCCGGATCAGGAAGCACGCCGTGGACTGCGGTGACCGTGCCGGGTTCATCGTGAACGCACTGCTGTTCCCGTACCTGAACAACGCGATCAAGATGGTGGAGGAGCACTACGCGACGCTCGACGACATCGACGCCGCGATGAAGCTGGGCGGCGGCTACCCGATGGGTCCGTTCGAGCTGCTGGACGTCGTCGGTCTCGATGTCTCGCTGGCGATCGAGAAGGTCCTGCACCGCGAGTTCCGCGACCCGGGTCTCGCCCCGGCGCCGCTCCTGGAGCACCTGGTGGCCGCGGGCTGCCTCGGCCGCAAGACGGGCCGCGGCTTCCGCGAATATGCCCGGCGCTGAGCGGCCCGGCGACTGGTTCAGCAGCGGTCAGGAGTGGGGCGGGCTGCTGGACCCCGGCAGCCCGCCCCCGCCCGCCCCGCGCAGCGCTCCCCCGGCCGACCGAAGCAGCTCGCCGCCACCCGCCCGACCCGGTTCTCCCCCGCCCGCGAAGGGCGGGGGAAACCCCGTGCATGCGCATCAAGCTGCGCACATGCAGTACGTTCGGGTCATGTCCCAGCCCGCCAAGTCCTCACGTACACCAGCCACGCCCGACGCGCCGGAAAGTGCCGCCGGCGGTCGCGCGGCCGCCCAACGGCTCAAGATGCGCCGCGAACTGGCGGCAGCGGCGATGGAGCTGTTCGCGACCAAGGGGTACGAGGCGACCACCGTCGACGAGATCGCGGCAGCGGCCGGGGTCGCCCGCCGCACGTTCTTCCGCCACTTCCGTTCCAAGGAAGAGGCGATCTTCCCGGACCACGACGACACCCTGATCCGCGCCGAGGCGGTGCTCAACGCCGCCCCGGCCCATGAGCACCCGCTCGACACGGTGTGCCGTGGCATCAAGGAAGTCATGCGGATGTACGCGGCCCGGCCGGAGATCTCGGTCGCCCGCTACAAGCTGACGCGCGAGGTGCCCACCCTGCGTGAGGCGGAGATCGCGTCGGTGGCCCGCTACGAGCGCCTCTTCACCCGCTATCTCCTCGGCCACTTCGACGAGCACGCGCACGACGACGACGCCAACGACGACCCGCTGCTGGCGGAGGTCGCCGCGTCCGCCGTGGTCACCGCCCACAACCACGTCCTGCGGCGCTGGCTGCGGGCCGGCGGCCAGGGCGACGTGGAGGCGCAGCTCGACCACGCCTTCGCGATCGTACGGAGGACGTTCGGGACGGGCATCGGGGCGGGCCGGGACACCGCCCCGCGCACGGCGCCGGCCTCCGTGGCCTCGCAGGGCGAGGTGCTGGTGACGGTGGCCCGGACCGACGCGCCGCTCGACGAGGTGATGCGGACGATCGAGCAGGCGCTGAAGGAGCGGGCCTGACCACAGCGCGGGGGTCCTCGCGATGGCTCCCTCAGCGGGAACCATCGCGTCGGCTCATCCGTCCTCCATGTCGAAGCACGATCTTCATGGTTGCGCGACGGAAGTGAGTTGCCATGCAGGCGGACGACCCGACCAAGCTCGAAGCCACACTGGCCGACGGGCGGCGCATGACCCTGTCCCTCCCCGCGACCGACGCCAAATGGGCCGCCGACGGCATAAAGGGCCTGCGCGCCGTCCCGCCCACGCACACCGGCCGCGGCGAGGAGCCCCCCGCCCTCCCCGAGGAGCCCGCGCTTCCCTTGCAGGTGGCCCTGCTGGGACTGGGCGCCTGAGCCTGGCGCTGGGACGAGGACGTGACGCGGAACTCGCGGTCGGCCGGGGCGTCGCCAGGACGCACGACTCGCACGGGGTCGCCGGTCTGGCACTGCGTGCCGTGAGCAGTCGCTGAGCCCGGTCGGCATGTCTTCGCGTTCGCCGAGCCGCGGGTGCCCCAGCTGGTGGCGTCGTCCGTGCGGCTTACAACTCGTACGGACCGCCGCTCGGCTCGCCATCACCGGAACACGCTCCTGTACCGACTGACGAAGATCGAGGAGCTCACCGGCCGCGGAGTGCGGGAGCCGCGGCCCGGCGACGGCGCTGCATCCGGCGTGTCTGGCCGACGCCCTCTGCCCCGCGCTCGCCCTCTGCCCCGCGCTCCGGCACCGCCCCATTCCACCCGATTGATACCTACTCACGGGTAGCTTTGATCGATCATCGCTCATTTGTTACGTAAAGATTTCATCTGAGAGCAAGTTCTGGCACTCGGTGCCTTGCCAGGTGACACGCCGTGCCATACGTTGAAGGAGTCCGGGCGGCCGGCGTGCAGAGACCTTTCGTACGTCGGCTGTCCCCGCAAACCCCTCCCGGGGTCTGCGCGCCCGGCGCCTGCGTCACAGGCAACCTCCCGCGCCACAAAGCGCTGCCGAACAGCACCATCCGCCGAACCGACGGCACCACACAAAACCCTCAGCAGCACCGACGTAACCCTCAGCACCCCTCCCTCAGGGTGCTCACCGCCGGAGGCAACACCGTGACCGTGAAGGACATTCTGGACGCGATCCAGTCGCCGGAATCGACGCCGGCCGACTTCGCCGCTCTGCCGCTCCCCGAGTCGTACCGCGCGATCACCGTGCACAAGGACGAGACGGAGATGTTCGCGGGCCTGCAGACCCGTGACAAGGACCCGCGCAAGTCGATCCATCTGGACGACGTTCCGGTGCCGGAACTCGGACCGGGCGAGGCCCTGGTGGCCGTCATGGCCTCCTCGGTCAACTACAACTCCGTCTGGACGTCGATCTTCGAGCCCCTGTCGACCTTCGGGTTCCTGGAGCGCTACGGCCGGCTCAGCGAGCTGACCAAGCGCCACGACCTGCCGTACCACATCATCGGCTCCGACCTCGCGGGCGTCGTCCTGCGCACCGGCCCGGGCGTCAACTCCTGGAAGCCCGGTGACGAGGTCGTCGCGCACTGTCTGTCCGTCGAGCTGGAGTCCAGCGACGGCCACAACGACACGATGCTCGACCCCGAACAGCGCATCTGGGGCTTCGAGACCAACTTCGGCGGCCTCGCCGAGATCGCGCTCGTCAAGTCCAACCAGCTGATGCCGAAGCCGGGTCACCTCAGCTGGGAGGAGGCCGCCGCTCCGGGTCTGGTCAACTCGACCGCGTACCGGCAGCTGGTCTCCCGCAACGGCGCCGGTATGAAGCAGGGCGACAACGTCCTGATCTGGGGCGCGAGCGGTGGCCTCGGCTCGTACGCCACCCAGTTCGCGCTGGCCGGTGGCGCCAACCCGATCTGCGTGGTCTCCAGCGAGCAGAAGGCGGACATCTGCCGTTCGATGGGCGCCGAGGCGATCATCGACCGCAGCGCCGAGGGCTACAAGTTCTGGAAGGACGAGCGGACCCAGGACCCGAAGGAGTGGAAGCGCTTCGGCAAGCGCATCCGCGAGTTCACCGGCGGCGAGGACATCGACATCGTCTTCGAGCACCCGGGCCGCGAGACCTTCGGCGCGAGCGTCTTCGTCACCCGCAAGGGCGGCACCATCACCACCTGCGCCTCGACCTCGGGCTACATGCACGAGTACGACAACCGCTACCTGTGGATGTCCCTGAAGCGGATCATCGGCTCGCACTTCGCCAACTACCGCGAAGCCTGGGAGGCCAACCGGCTCATCGCGAAGGGCAAGATCCACCCCACCCTCTCGAAGGTCTACTCCCTGGAGGAGACCGGCCAGGCCGCCTACGACGTGCACCGCAACCTCCACCAGGGCAAGGTCGGCGTCCTGTGCCTCGCCCCCGAGGAGGGCCTCGGCGTGCGCGACGAGGAGATGCGCGCCAAGCACATCGACGCCATCAACCGCTTCCGCAACATCTGATCCGCGACATCTGAGACACCCGAGGTCATAGATGACTGAGCGTCAGCCCGCCGAAGGCGCGCGGGAGAAGGACCGGCCGTGGCTCATGCGCACGTACGCCGGTCACTCCACGGCCGAGGCGTCCAACGAGCTGTACCGGCGCAACCTCGCCAAGGGGCAGACAGGTCTGTCGGTCGCGTTCGACCTGCCGACCCAGACCGGCTACGACTCCGACCACATCCTCGCCCGCGGCGAGGTCGGCCGGGTCGGCGTGCCGATCGCGCACCTCGGTGACATGCGCCGGCTGTTCCAGGACATCCCCCTGGAGCAGATGAACACCTCGATGACGATCAACGCCACCGCCATGTGGCTGCTGGCGCTCTACCAGGTCGTCGCCGAGGAGCAGGGCGCGGACATCACCAAGCTCCAGGGCACGACCCAGAACGACATCGTCAAGGAGTACCTGTCGCGGGGGACGCACGTCTTCCCGCCGGGGCCGAGCCTCCGACTGACGACGGACATGATCGCGTACACGGTCTCCCACATCCCGAAGTGGAACCCGATCAACATCTGCAGCTACCACCTGCAGGAGGCGGGCGCCACGCCGGTCCAGGAGATCGCGTACGCGATGTCCACCGCGATCGCGGTTCTCGATGCCGTACGCGACTCAGGGCAGGTCCCCGCCGAGAAGTTCGGGGACGTCGTGGCCCGTATCTCCTTCTTCGTGAACGCGGGCGTCCGCTTCATCGAGGAGATGTGCAAGATGCGGGCGTTCGGGCGGATCTGGGACCAGGTCACGCGCGAGCGGTACGGCATCGAGAACCCCAAGCAGCGCCGCTTCCGGTACGGCGTCCAGGTCAACTCCCTCGGTCTGACCGAGGCGCAGCCGGAGAACAACGTCCAGCGGATCGTGCTGGAGATGCTGGCCGTGACGCTCTCGAAGGACGCACGCGCGCGTGCCGTGCAGCTTCCCGCCTGGAACGAGGCGCTGGGCCTGCCCCGGCCCTGGGACCAGCAGTGGTCGCTGCGGATCCAGCAGGTGCTGGCGTACGAGAGCGATCTGCTGGAGTACGAGGACATCTTCGAGGGCTCGAAGGTGATCGAGGCGAAGGTCGACGAGCTGGTCGAGGCCTCGCTCGCGGAGATCGACCGCATCCAGGAGATGGGCGGCGCGATGGCCGCCGTCGAGTCCGGCTACCTCAAGTCCCAGCTGGTCGCCTCGCATGCCGAGCGCCGGGGCCGGATCGAGTCCGGCCAGGAGAAGATCATCGGTGTCAACGCCTTCGAGGGCACCGAGCCGAACCCGCTGACCGCCGATCTCGACACGGCCATCCAGACGGTCGACCCGGCCGTCGAGGCCCGGGTGATCGCGGGTCTGCAGAACTGGCGCGACACCCGCTACCAGCCGCCCTTCAACCACCCGCGCCCGTGCAAGGCGCTGGAGAAGCTGAAGGAGGCCGCGAAGGGCACCGGCAACCTCATGGAGGCCACCCTGGAGTGCGCCCGCGCCGGGGTCACGACCGGCGAGTGGGCCGGGGCGCTGCGCGAGGTGTTCGGCGAGTTCCGGGCGCCGACCGGCGTGTCGTCGGCGCCGGTGGCGATCCCCGCCGAGGAGGGCTCGGCCCTGTCGCAGGTCCGCCGCAAGGTCGACCTGACCGCCAAGGACATGGGCGTCGGCAAACTCCGCTTCCTCGTCGGCAAGCCGGGCCTCGACGGGCACTCCAACGGCGCCGAGCAGATCGCGGTGCGCGCGCGTGACGCCGGCTTCGAGGTGGTCTACCAGGGCATCCGCCTGACGCCCGAGCAGATCGTGGACGCGGCCCTCGCCGAGGACGTGCACGCGGTCGGCCTGTCGATCCTGTCCGGATCGCACGCACAGCTGGTGCCGGACGTCCTGGAGCGGCTCCGTGTGGCCGGTGCCACAGATATACCGGTGATCGCCGGTGGCATCATCCCGAATGGTGACGCCGAGCAGCTCAGGGCCGCCGGAGTGGCCGCCGTCTTCACCCCGAAGGACTTCGACATCACCGGGATCATCGGCCGCATCGTCGACGAGATCCGGAAAGCGAACAAGCTCGACCCCCTGGAGGTCCCCGCATGACCACGCCCGCCCCGCAGGTCAACCGCCTTCGCCCGCGGCGCTCCTGCCTCGCCGTACCGGGAAGCAACCCGCGCTTCCTGGAGAAGGCCCAGGGCCTCCCCGCCGACCAGGTCTTCCTCGACCTGGAGGACGCGTGCGCCCCGCTCGCCAAGCCCGAGGCGCGGCACACCATCGTCAAGTTCCTCAACGAGGGCGACTGGACGGGCAAGACGAGGGTCGTGCGCGTCAACGACTGGACGACCGAGTGGACGTACCGCGACGTCGTCACCGTCGTCGAGGGCGCCGGCCAGAACCTCGACTGCATCATGCTGCCGAAGGTGCAGACGGCCGAGCAGATCGTCGCGCTCGACCTCCTGCTGACCCAGATCGAGAAGACGATGGGCTTCGAGGTCGGCAAGATCGGCATCGAGGCGCAGATCGAGAACGCCCAGGGTCTGAACAACGTCAACGAGATCGCGACGGCGTCCCAGCGCGTCGAGACGATCATCTTCGGCCCGGCCGACTTCATGGCGTCCATCAACATGAAGTCGCTGGTCGTGGGCGAGCAGCCGCCCGGCTACCCGGCGGACGCCTACCACTACATCCTGATGAAGATCCTGATGGCCGCCCGCGCCAACAACCTCCAGGCGATCGACGGCCCCTACCTCCAGATCCGCAACATCGACGGCTACCGCGAGGTCGCCCAGCGCGCCGCCGCGCTCGGCTTCGACGGCAAGTGGGTGCTGCACCCGGGCCAGGTCGAGGCGTCCAACGAGATCTTCTCGCCGTCCCAGGAGGACTACGACCACGCCGAGCTGATCCTGGACGCGTACGACTACTACACGTCAGAGGCGGGCGGCAAGAAGGGCTCCGCGATGCTCGGCGACGAGATGATCGACGAGGCCAGCCGCAAGATGGCCCTGGTCATCTCGGGCAAGGGCCGCGCGGCCGGCATGCGGCGCACCAGCAAGTTCGAGATCCCGGAGGCCTGAGCGCGATGCAGTTCGGACGCACCTACGAGGAGTTCGAGGTCGGGGCGACGTACAAGCACTGGCCGGGCAAGACGGTCACCGAGTACGACGACCACCTGTTCTGTCTCCTCACCATGAACCACCACCCGCTCCACATGGACACGAACTATGCGGAGAAGACGACGGACTTCGGCAAGAACGTCGTCGTCGGCAACTACATCTACTCACTGCTGCTCGGCATGAGCGTGCCGGACATCTCCGGCAAGGCCATCGCCAACCTGGAGATCGAGTCGCTCAAGCACGTGGCGCCGACCTTCCACGGCGACACGATCTACGGCCAGACGACCGTGCTGGACAAGTGGCCGTCGAAGTCGAAGAACGACCGCGGCATCGTCTACGTCGAGACCAAGGGCTACAAGCAGGACGGCACGCTGGTGTGCGTGTTCCGCCGCAAGGTCATGGTGCCGACCGAGACGTACATCAAGGAGCGCGGCGGCGAGCAGCCCGGCCGTCCCGAACTGAAGCAGCAGGAGAAGTAGCCATGGCGCGCCTCGCCCAGACCGCCGGTCTGACGGACATTCAGCAGGAGATCCTCTCCACCGTCCGCGACTTCGTGGACAAGGAGATCATCCCGGTCGCGACCGAGCTGGAGCACCGCGACGAGTACCCGCAAGCGATCGTCGACGGCCTCAAGGAGCTCGGCCTGTTCGGCCTGATGATCCCCGAGGAGTACGGCGGCCTGGGCGAGTCGCTCCTCACCTACGCCCTGTGCGTGGAGGAGATCGCCCGCGGCTGGATGTCGGTCTCCGGCATCATCAACACCCACTTCATCGTGGCGTACATGCTCAAGCAGCACGGCACGCAGGAGCAGAAGGACCACTTCCTGCCGCGCATGGCGGCCGGCGACATCCGTGGCGCCTTCTCGATGTCGGAGCCGGGCCTGGGCTCCGATGTGTCGGCCATCACGTCGAAGGCTGTGCAGGACGGCGAGGAGTACGTCCTGAACGGCCAGAAGATGTGGCTGACGAACGGCGGAACGTCGTCTCTGGTGGCCGTCCTCGTCCGAAGTGACGAAGGACACCCCGAGGGCACGGCGCCCCACAAGTCGATGACGACCTTCCTCGTCGAGAAGGAGCCCGGCTTCGGAGAGGTCCGCCCGGGCCTCACGATCCCCGGCAAGATCGACAAGATGGGTTACAAGGGCGTCGACACGACCGAGCTCATCATGGACGGCCTGCGTATTCCGGCCAATCGTGTGCTCGGCGGCGTCACCGGCCGAGGTTTTTACCAAATGATGGACGGCGTCGAGGTCGGGCGCGTGAATGTGGCGGCCCGTGGTTGCGGCGTCGCTCAGCGTGCGTTCGAGCTCGGCGTCCAGTACGCCCAGCAGCGGCACACTTTCGGCAAGCCGATCGCCCAGCACCAGGCCATCCAGTTCAAGCTGGCCGAGATGGCTACCAAGGTCGAGGCGGCGCATGCCATGATGGTGAACGCGGCACGCAAAAAGGACTCCGGTGAACGAAACGACCTTGAGGCTGGGATGGCGAAGTACCTCGCCTCCGAGTACTGCAAGGAGGTCGTGGAGGATGCTTTCCGGATCCACGGCGGCTACGGCTTCTCCAAGGAGTACGAGATCGAGCGCCTCTACCGAGAGGCTCCGATGCTGCTTATCGGTGAAGGTACCGCCGAGATCCAGAAAATGATCATCGGTCGCAGGTTGCTCGAAGAGTATCGCTTCCAGGGCTAGATGTCCGGGTTCGGGGTGTTTTCTTCGAGAAGAAGATCACACCCCGTCAACACTCTTCAGCCGCCGACTCGGCTTCCTGGCTTGCCCAGTTGCGGCCCGCGACCGGTACGATCCCCGGAAAGCCGCCGTCCCCCGTCGAAGCGCGGCATCATCCGCTACGAAGGTCATCCATGCCCCACAGCCAAACCTCTGCACCACGCGACAGCCGGGCCGGCGTACGCCTCGCGCGCGGAGCATCGCCGTGGCTTCTGCCGACCGTCGCCACCGCAGCCCTCAGCCTGGCCCGCGCGCGCCGCTCCGGCGTCGCCAAGGCCGTGGCCGTGCCCGCCACCGCGCTCGCGGCGGGCATGCTGTGGTTCTTCCGCGACCCCGAGCGCGAGATCGCCCCGGGCCGGGTCATCTCGCCCGCCGACGGTGTGGTGCAGAGCATCATGCCGTGGAAGGACGGCCGCACCCGCGTCGCGATCTTCATGAGCCCGCTCAACGTCCATGTCAACCGCGCGCCGCTCTCCGGCACGGTCACGTCCGTCGAGCACATCCCGGGCGGGTTCGTTCCGGCGTTCAACAAGGAGAGCGAGAACAACGAGCGCGTAGTCTGGCATTTCGACACCGAACTCGGCGACATCGAGATGATCCAGATCGCCGGCGCGGTGGCCCGTCGCATCGTCCCCTACATCCCGCAGGGCACGAAGGTCGAGCAGGGCGACCGTATCGGTCTGATCCGCTTCGGCTCACGTGTCGACATCTACCTGCCCGAGGGCGTGGAGGTCGCGGTCGAGGTCGGGCAGAAGACCGTGGCTGGGGTGACTCGCATTGACCGTGATTGATCCGGAGACACAATCGGGCTGGGTGCCCGAGGCCGACGAGGTCGACGAAGAGGAGGAGATGCCTCTTTCTCTGCGCCTGTCGATAGCGGACACCCTGACGCTCGGCAACGCGACGTGCGGCTTCATGGCGGTGTACTTCACGACCACCGGCATCCTGATCCCGCACCTCACCGGCAGCCAGGAGACCGGCATGGCCCGCCACAGCGCGGCCACGGCGGTCATCCTGATGCTGTGCGCGGCGGTCTTCGACCTGTTCGACGGCCTGGTGGCGCGCAAGCTGCGCTCCTCCCCCATGGGCGCGGAGCTGGACAACCTCTCCGACCTGATCAGCTTCGGGCTGGCGCCGGCGTACTTCGTGCTGGTCTACGGCATGGTCGCCGACGACGCGCACCAGCGGGTGGCTGCGGTCGGCGCGATCGTCGTTCTGCTCGCCGTGGTGCTGAGACTCGCCCGGTTCTCGTGTGTGACCGTCCCGAACGGCATGTTCCAGGGCATGCCCTCGCCGTTCGGGGCGCTGACGGTGGTCTCGATCGTGCTGCTTGAGCTGCCCTTCGTGGCGACGCTGCTGGCGATCCTCGGGACCGCCTGGCTGATGGTGAGCCGCGTCGAGTACCCGAAGCCGCGCGGGCGGCTCGCGGTGGCGATGCTGTCCTGGATCGTCGTGTCGATGGGGCTGCTGGCCGCGTGGGCCTTCGACGCGCCGAGCGGTCAGCTTCTGCTGCAGACGGGTTGCGCTCTTCAGCTGGTGATGGGCGCGGTGATTCCGCTGTTCGCCACTGCTCGTCGGGTGAACAACTTCCGTGGCAATCGGCGGGAGGCGCGGGCGGCGCAGCTGCCGTAGCGCTCCGCTGGATGGGGCCCCGGACCGGGTTGGTTCGGGGCCCTTCGCATGCCCGCCGCCGGGATTCCTCGCCCCCGCCGCCCCCTACCCGTCCCGTCCCTGGGGGCTGCGCCCCCAGACCCCCGCATCGGCCCTTCGGGCCTCGTCCTCAAACGCCGGACGGGCTGGAGTACTCAGGAGCGGGGTCTGGGGCGGAGCCCCAGGAGGATGGGACGGGTAGGGGCGGCGGGGGCGAGGGAATGCTGGGCTAGGACAGGAAGTCCTGGGCGATGCGTTCGGCCGAGCGTTCCAGGATGGGGCCCGCGTCGGCGATGCACTTGGCGACGTCGGGCTCGATCTCCGTCAGCGGGTACGCGCGCCGGATGCCGGCCCGGCCGAGCGCCTCCGGGGCGAGCGCGAGGCGGCCGCACACGGCGACGACCTCCTTGCCGGCCGCGCGGGCGGCGGCGGCGACCCCGGCGGGTGCCTTGCCGTGGAGGGTCTGCTCGTCCAGGGAGCCCTCGCCGGTGATGACGAGATCCGCCCGCTCCAGCGCGGGCGCGAAGCCGAGGACGTCGAGCATGACCTCGATCCCGGCCCGGAAACCCGCGCCGATCAGCAGGGCGCCGTAGCCGATACCACCCGCGGCCCCCGCCCCCGGCGAGGCGGCATGCTCGGCCGCCGCAGGGCCGAACGACTCCTCCAGCACCTTCGCGAAGTGCGCGAGCCCGGCGTCCAGCGCCTCCACGTCGTCCGGCGAGGCACCCTTCTGCGGCCCGTACACCGCGGGCGCGCCCTTCGGCCCGGTCAGCGGATTGTCGACGTCGCTGGCGAGCACCAGGTCGACGGAGGCGAGCCTCGGGTCCAGCCCCGATAGGTCGGCCGTGGCCAGCTCGCCCAGACCGCCACCGCCCGGCGCCACGGGCTCCCCGTCGGCGTCCAGGAAGCGGGCGCCCAGCGCGGTCAGCATTCCGGCGCCACCGTCGGTGGTGGCGCTGCCGCCGACCCCGAACACGATGGTGCGGGCGCCCGCGTCCAGGGCGGCACGCAGCAGCTCGCCGGAGCCGTAGGTGGACGCCGTGAGCGGCGCGAAGACGCCGGCGGGCAGCCGCTGGAGGCCGCTGGCCTCCGCCATCTCCACGACCGCCGTGTCGCCGCGCAGCGCGAACGCCGCCGTCACCTCGTGCCCGAGGGGCCCGGCGACCCGGACCTCGCGGCGCTCGAAGCCCGCCGCGACCGCCGCGTCCACGGTTCCGTCACCGCCGTCCGCGACGGGCATGGCCTCGACCACGACGTCCGGCACGACCCGGCGCAGACCGGCCGTCACCCGCTCGGCGACCTGCACGGCCGTCAGCGACCCCTTGAACTTGTCCGCGGCGATGAGCACGCGCTGTGTCACCTGTTATCCCCTTGCTCTCCGGGCCTCGCGCACGCCAAGGCCAGTCGCGCCGCTGCGACCTTAACCGGAGGAAGCCCACGACGTCATGCGCTGCCCGGACCCTGAGAACGCTGTGGGAACAACGTACGAGCGGCCTGGGAGGCGGCTGTGCGAGCCGCCGAACCCCGAGCGACCACCGCCGGAATTGGGTAAACCGGTCCTATGACCCCTGTGGGCACTGAGCCGGAGCTCGCCGACCGCATCCTCGGAGGCTGGCTGGGCCGGATCGCGGGCAACATGCTCGGCAAGCCGGTCGAGCAGGGCGACCTGTGGACGCGGGACCGGATCGATCAGTATCTGCGGCAGGCCGCCGCCCTGCCCCTCACCGACTATCTTCCCGAGCCGGTCAGCGAGGACGACGGGTTCCGGCTGCGGCCCGAGTGGCGGCAGTGCGTGCGCGGCCGTATCCACGGCAGCTGCCGCGACGACGACGTGGACTACGCGATCCTCGGACTGGACCTGCTGGAGACCCATGGCTTCGCCTTCAGCACCGAGCAGGTCGGCGACCTGTGGCTGCTGCGGCTGCCGTATCTGCAGACCTTCACGGCGGAGCGGGCCGCGTACCGCAATCTCGCGAACGGGCTGAAACCGCCGCTGACCGCGACGTACGACAACCCTTACCAGGAGTGGATCGGCGCCCTGATCCGCGCCGACATCTTCGGCTGGACCTGCCCAGGCGTCCCGCGCCGCGCCGCCTCCCTCGCCCGTCGGGACGCGGTGCTGTCGCACACCGGCAACGGGGTGTACGGCGCGACGTGGGCGGCGGCGCTGATCGCGGCGGCGTTCACCGCGCCCACCGTGCGGCACGCGGTCGACCAGGCCCTGGCGGTCATCCCGGCGAGCAGCCGGCTCGCCCGTACCGTGCGGCGGGTCGTCTCCCTCCACGACACGCGGATGGCCTGGGAGGACACGCTCACGACGGCGGCCGAGGAGACGGCCGGGCTCGGCTGGATCCACACCATCCCGAACGCCGCCGTACTCACCGCGGGGCTTCTGTACGGCGACGGCGACTTCACCCGCACCATCACGCTGACCGTCCGCGGCGGCCTGGACACCGACTCCAACGGGGCGACGGCCGGCTCGGTGGCGGGCGTGCTGACCGGGGCGGACGCGATTCCGACGCAGTGGAAGGAGCCGCTGGAGGACACGGTCCGCAGCGCGGTGTTCGGCTTCGACGGGGTGCGCATCAGCGAGCTGGCGGAAAGGACGGTGCGGCTGGCGCAGGCAGAGCCGTAGAGGCCGGGCTGGTCTGGATGACCTCCACGCCTGACTTCGTTGGGGATGTACGCCTTGGTGAGGAGTTCACTGATGGCGTTGACCGCTACGGAGATCGCCGACATTCGGCGCTACGCCAGGAACTGGCCGACCAGGCGCCCCCACTCACCCCCGAGCAGCGGGACCGCCTACAAGCCCTGCTCCGGCGCAAGCCGACCGAGTCGAAGCCAATCGCCGCCTAGAAACGGCCCCCACCAGGTTGGTGTTCCAGCACCAGACCGACAGGGGCCAGTCCATCCAGCACATGCGGAAGGCCCGGCTTCCCGCGCGCCAGCGACCGGGCCCCAACAAAAAACGGACCCCACCACTACGGCAGACGTCAGCAGCGACTTTGACGACATCATCTCGGCGATCTCGACCACCGGCAGGCTCTACCCCGCCGTGCTCGAAGCGCGGGCCAAGCTGCCGTTGCGGTTGAGGATGCCCCGCTCGTTGAGGTCGGCGACCATACCGGAGAGGGGCGCTTCGGCGAGCAGCGCGTGAAAGCAGTCCTCGACCTCGGCGGCCCTCGTCTTCGACGAGCTCCGCGCCGTCTGCGGTGACCGAAGCAGCGCGGCCCGCCGGCGGCAGGCCCCGCTCGACGCGCTGGCGCATCTCCCGCTGCTCCCGCTCCGACATCTGCTCGACGTCGAACGTGTCGACCTCGCCGAGGAGGCCGGCGAGGAGGCGGCCAGCGGCCGTCTTGAGGTCCAACTCGGGGCCCTTCACGCACAGCACGGACACCTCGTGCTTGCGGAGAATCTTGATTCCCCCAGTCCGTTCGCGCCGGTTCCGCCAGAGCCGGCCGAGCTTGTAGACGATGATGACATCGACTTCGCCGCGCTGTACGGCAGCCATGAGGATCCCTCGCTTCCGAAATCACACCTACCGACCGTCTCTCGGCCCCTGGCCGAGGGAGGCGCAGGCAGCTCCCTCAATCGCCTCCCCGGGCGGGTATACCCGATGTATTCTGTCAGGCATGGCACACACAACGATCAAGGTCGAGAGCAGCGTCCGGGACCGGCTGGCGATCCTGGCCGCCGAGAAGGACACCACGATCGCGGGGCTCGTCGGCGAATTCGCCACCCACACCCTCACGCAGAGCGAGCGGGACGAGCAGGTCGCGAAGACCCTCGAAGTCCTGCACGCGCTCTCCGGCTACGCCCCGGATCCCGAGCAGGACCGCGCAGCGGACGATGAGCTCACGCGCCGGCTCGGCAGCGCCGCGTGAACCCTGTCGCCCCTGTCGATGTCATCCTCGACGACAGCGCGCTGCTCGCTCTGGGCTCAGGCAACGTCCTGGCCTCCCGCCTTCTGTACCAGGCCGCCGAGACCGGGGCCTGGCGCGTCCACGTCGCGCTGGCCACACTCGCCGAAGCGGACCGGGTACGCACCGGGCTCGCCGGCCACCTCGGCATGCTCGACCAGGTGGTTTTTCATCCGCTCGATCTCGCCGCCGTCCTGGCAGCCTCGGGCCACGAGCGGCCTCTGGGCTGGTGCCACACCCACCATCTGGCCATGCCCGGCCCCGAGCGCCTGGATGGGGCACGCGTCGCCACCGTCCAGCCCAAGGCCTGGGACGGGGCCGGCGTCCGGGTGCTCGACCTCTCTCCCTGAGCGATCCGCCCGGGTTGGGGCGGACTTCACCAGTGGATGCGATCCCAGCACTTCCCCAAGTTCACGGAATTCACTGGGTAGTTGACATCTGTTTTCTGATTCGCGAATCATGAATCATGGTGCAAAGCGCGTCCGAACGGTTGCGTGCGGTCTCGGCGAAGCTCTTCGGTAATCGTTATCGGGCCGAGGTGCTGCTGGCGCTGGCGTTGTCGGATTCCCGAGGGGTCTGTCTGGGGGATCTCGCGGTCTCGCGAAGTGTCGCACCCAGCGTGTACCAGGCGCCGGTTCAGGCTCTGGTGGACGCGGGGCTGGCTGTTCGTGTTCCGCGGGAGCCCGGCGATCGGCGTCAGTGGTATCGGCGCAGCGACGATGTCGAACTGTGGCGGTGTCTGGCGGACCTCTTGGGTCGTTTGGCAAGGGCAGCCGGAGCCGACCGGGTTGGATGAATGGCGGGGGTGCTGTTTTCGGACGGTGCCCGATGAGGCAGGGTGGAGACCATGATGACCTTGGCGAGTTCCGTGATCGGCGGTTCGGTGCAGACTGCTTCCGCGGCACTGCTGGGGCGGGACGGGCAGTCTGTGGTGGCCCCGGTGTTGGGGACGGAGGCGCTGTTCTTTTACCGCATGGACTCTGCCGAGGACGTACGCCGTCGTGAGGTTTCCGCGGCGCGCCTAGACAAGCTGCCTCCTCTGGAAACCCTTCTGACCCTTCCGGTGGGTCTGCCCGTGCCACTGGCCTCACTCGATCAGCGGGAACGTCGTGCTGTACGTGCCTTGCCGGCCGGGGCTGCGGACCGTAACCGCGAGGTGGTGACGCGGTGGGCGGTGCGGCCACTGCAGATCGACCTGGCTGTCGTGCGGGCGTCCGGCTGGCGGCAAGGGCTGGAGCGGGCCGGCCGGTTCGCCCCGTTCTGCCGAAGGGCCATGCTGCTCGACCGGCGCCCGGTCCGCCTGGAGGAATCGCTGGCCGAGGCGGACTTCTACGGTATCGGCGTCTTCGTCCCGTCGGGCGAAGGGGTGGAGATGGTGCTGGAGTCCCGGACCTACCGGCCGCAGCGGCACACCGCGGCGGCCTGGGCGTTCGTCGAGGAGCTGTATCAGCGGGTGCGCTGAGCGGGCGAGGGCTCGGCCGGGACAGGGCCAGGGTCGGCAAGAGCCCAGCACTTGAGCTGCTCGGGTACCCGGAACGCCTTGGGCTGTTCGAGGGCTGCGTTGAGCAGCGGGTACCGGTCGACGGCGATACGGCAGCGGTCGTACCACCAGCGCTGGCGCGCGATGCCCGCCGGCGTCGCGCAGAGGTCGCGGAGCCATCCCATGAGTACAGCGATGTTGTGCGCCGCGGCTTCTGCCGGAAGCGGGGACTGGTTGCTGGTGAACGTGTCGAGCGCCTTGTGTCCGCAGGCGTAGCACTCGCAGATCGGCGCGGCGGCTGCGGCGTACTTCTTCGCCAGGGTCTCGCCAAGGTAGAAGTCCATGAGCTCGGGGTGCAGGACGTGCGGCGAGCCAGGGCCGCCGGACTTCTTCCCAGTCTGGGCCTTCTCACCGGGGACGATGGTGTGCCGCAGTGAGCTGGTGGCACCAAATGCGGTGAAGGCTGCGCCGGCTGCCAGGGCTCCGAAGGCGGCGAGATCGGTGCGCAGCAGTGCGGTGTCCGGTACCTGTGTGATCAGCTGCCGGACGTGGTGTACCGACTTCGCGTACCGGGCCAGCGGGTCCATCTGCCCGCCCAGGATGATCGCCTTCGGACCATTGACCAGCTGTAGATAGGCGATCAACTGGTGCAGGGACTCCTCGTTCCTCAGCCAGGTCACGTCGATCGGCACCACGAAGATCACGCCTGGATCGTCGAGTTCGGTCATGCGCGTGACCGCGGCCCTGAGCGCATCCGAGTCCTCGGCCTGGATGTAGCCGGTCGGCGTGAGTGGCGCCGTGATGCCCACGGCGCGCTGCTGCTCCAGGGACCGCTCCAGGGGGTCGTTGAGGAAGAAGCCGTCCGGCTCCGTCTGCGGGAAGGGAGCGTCTTCGGTCGCGGCGGTTTTCTCGTAGAGGGCCGGGTCGGCGAGCAGTACCCCGCTGTATCCCTCGTCCCGCAGCTGCAGGGCCTTCGCCGTGGCATTGCCCCCGCTCAGGATCATCCCGCTGGAGGCGGAAGCGAGATGCTCCTGAACCTGGCCGACCCGTTCGGGGCGGGTCTGGATCAACATCCGGCCGCGCAAGGCCGCCAAGCCGAAGGGGGTGAGATGCGCAGCAGAAGGGAGGTGCGGAGGCGGGACGGCGGAAGGCTCGGTCATGGACGGCTCCTTCAGTACGGTGACAGAGGCGTGGTGCGGAGTCCTTCGACATACAGGTGCTGAAAGTCCTCGGGCAGCAGATGCGCGCAGGCCGCTGCCGATTCGAGGGTGAGACCGTGCTCGTCGAGCAGGGTGCGCACGAGCGCAGGCACGGCCCGGGGCTGTTCACGGGGAATCTCTACGGGCTCGGCCATGCGATAGCCGAGCGCGGACATCTCGATGGTGACCGTGCGGTGCTGCCATTCGGTCAGCGCGCCCAGATCGAGCGCCCGGCGCAGTAGTGCGCTCATCGACACCCGCCAGATCCGCTTCAACTCCATCAGCTTCGGCAGGTCCACCCGGCCGACGAAGGCGCCCCGGATGTCTGCGGCGGGCATCAGCAGCTCCGCCGCGAAGGCGTCGGCCTGCTTCTCCTGCTGGGAACCGGTGCCGGGTTCCGCATGCATGACGAGGTGCCCCAGTTCGTGGGCGACGCTGAACCGGCAACGATCCCCCGGCGCCAGGTCGTTGACGAGGAGCAGTGGGGCGCCGACGCCGTCCCACTGACTCACCGCATCGAGCAGGTCGCCGCCGAGGTCACGGACGGCCACCACCGCTCCGGCCGTCTCCACAACCGAGATCAAGTCGGGGATCGGGCCCGCCGGAAGCGCCCAGGCTTTGCGCACCTGCCGGGCCGCGTCCTTCGCGGTCGTGAGGGCGGAGAGCTTCACGCGGAAGAACCGGTGCTCTTCGAGCGGCTTCCCGGCAGACGCGGCGATCTCCTGGACCTGCACACGCGTCAGAGCCAGTTGCGCATGCACCCGCCGCAGTGCGGAGACTGCGAGCGCGGCCTTCTTGCGGTGGTGGACCAGCCCCACGCCGACCCCACCCACCTGCGGGTCAAGGCACAGCAGGCCGGACGGGTAGCCCAGAGCGGCCGCGTACCACTCCAGCCGGTCGTCCGTGACCGTAAGGCGGCCCGACTCGGCACGACTCACGTATCCCTGTGAGACCACCGTCGGTTCCGGCCCCGAGGCCTTCGTCATGGCGGTGGAGACCTCCGCCTGTGTCATCCCGCGGGACTCACGCAACAGCGTGAGCATCCCAGGGTTCGCCTGCGCATCGGCCATCCTTCACACCTCCTCGAAGCCTCATATCAGACCTCAGAATAGCAACACGAAATATTCCTCACTTGAAGTCTAAGTGCGGTGCGCCACCGGCCCTGTCCCGAGGCAATCCGCTCGACGGTCCGCCAGTCCAGCTCGGCTCTTCGACTCAGCGGCACACTCAGCATGCCAAGGCCCCCTCGACTGGCGACCCTGAGAGCAGCAGGGCTCCCCCGCGTACACCGGGCCGGGCTGCTGTGAGGCGACGGCACCGCTGTCCTGTTGCCACCGTCGCCCGCGGCCTCAACGGCGACGTCCTGCCGGACATCGGCACCCGGTCCTCAAACCAAGCGGTGGCTGCGGCGACTGTGGGTCAGGCAAGGGCGGCAGAGCTCGACCTGGTACCTCGGCGACGGCAGCCAACCCCAAAGCCCCTGCTCCCGCTCTCCCGACTCAGAGCGGCGCCAACCTGGAAGACCGACAGCGACCTCCGGGCTTCCTGCACCTCAGGAGCGGACAGGCTGTTCTCAGACCTCCCGGGGATCTTGCTGGTCGAGCCCAGCCAGCACGCGAGTCGGATCGTCGATCAGATCGAACAGGCCGCTGGTCCGTCGCGCCCACTGCTCTGGATCCTCTCCCTCCGCGAACGCCGCGGCCGACGCAAACTGGTCCTGGAGGTTGACCGGCAGTCTGCCAGCCAGGAACGCGCCGAGCTCTCGGCCCAGAACGGCTCGCGACGAAGACGGCCGCATGAAGCGGGCCAGCTTGCCGGTCGCCGGGACGACGGTGCCGCTCTCACCCTCGAGAGCCGCGACGGCATCGCGCACCCAGCCGCCATCCCAGGTGTCGGGGAGCGGAACCGCGATCTGCTGAACGCTGGCGATCGCATCCCTCCCCAGCGCGAGCGAGAGTGCTCCCGGATCCTCGTGGTAGTTCAGGTAGCGGGCGACGTCGACGCCTGGCGGGCAGACCTCGTCGAGCACGACGTCGCCGACGAAGCTGCTGGGGTCGACGACCCACCCCTCCCGCACCACGACGGATGGCTTCAGACGGACCCGATACAGATAGAACTGGCTGCGCTGGTCGGCCTGGTCGCGGATCCGACGCAGCATGTTGTGGACAGCGGCCTCGTACGTGCCGACGTGGAGGGCCTTCGCCCGCTGGCGCGCGGCCCACGCGGCAACCCGCTGCTCTCCGCCCATCATCCTGCGGGTCTCGGGAGTCAGAACGGCTGCCGGGTCGAAGAGCCGCGTCGGCCAGTCCGGCTGCGTACTCGTGTGGTACCAGGAGAACTGCGCGACCCTGTCGTCGTCGAGCGCGGGGTCGCCGGAGTCGAGCGTCACCCGAGGCGAGTCCTCGTGCTCGCAGGTCATGCCGCAGCCGGGGCAGGTCTCCTTCGCCTGTTCCCACCGATCGATCCAGTCCAGATCGACGCGCCACCGATGATCGCAGCGCCCACAGAGCATCTGGCGCTCGCGCGAGAAGTCGATTCGCCGTTCCACGGCACCATTCTCCGGAAGCGTCCGACGGAGAACCAGCCTCAACTGAGTTCTCGAAACCGCGGGAACTCCGCTTCCGCGGTATCTGCTTCGTCGCGGAGCAGGTCGACGGTCTGCTGCGCGGACCTGCTGGGATCCTCGGAACGCAGCTCAACAGCGCGGCGGGCAGCGTACCGCTCCCGCGAAGGCCATCTCGGCGTTGAACAGGGACTCGGACATGGCAGCGAGAGAACTGCTCATGATTCAACCCTACGGGCGGATGCGCCTGGTGCCACGAGACCCCGGCAGATTCGTCGGGGCCTCGTCGCGCTCCGAGGATCGGTTCCCTACAAGACGTTCCCCGTCTTGACGCTCGTGTTGCTGACCGGCACGTCGATCCGGTCCCGAGCGACGACGACCCCGTCCTTGACGACGTAGCACTCGACGACGTGCTCGCCCTTGAAGTCCGAGTGCTCGATGCGGACTCCCGGATTGCTCGAGTCGACGATCTGGCCGCGGATCTTGTCCCGCCGCTTGGCTTCCGGACCACGATTGAGCACCTTCCACTTGAGTGTGTAGGGCTCCCCGACCGAGCAGCTGGTGACCACGAATCTCAAGCTCTTGTCGGCCATGAGCAGGATCCCGCCGCGACGCATCGCGCGGAGCCAGGTCGGACGCCATCCGGCCTGCGTGACCTCGCAGTCGATGGACACAGTCTCGGACACGTCAACCGGGAACTCGTCCTCGATGAACTCCTCGGTGTCCCGGAACGACCGGGACGACTCGCTCGCGCTCTTCGCCAGCGGCACCGACGTGCCGAAGACCTCGCGCCACTTCTTGTTGGCGGACGTCTTGCCTTCGTCCGCGATCGCCTCGAGGCATCGGATGTACGCCGTCTTCGCCTTCGGCTGGAACTTCGCCTTGACGTGGACCCGCTGCCGGCTGCCCAGCGCCAGGTAGTACTCCTGCTCTAGCTGATCTTTGAGGAATTCAAAGAAGTCGCGGGCCATGAGGTCGAACGAGCCTGTGCTCGCTGCGTCGTAGTCGTCGGTCTGGTCGAAGAAGTTGTAGACGAGGGTGTCGATGAGCAGGCCGCCCATGTTCACGCCGTTCGCGTTCTTCCATGCCCGTGCCATCCGGGCAAGGTGGCGCATGTTCGTCGAGGTGCGGTCGTTGCACTCCTTGTTCGCGGCGATCTCCTCGCGCGGCTTGGTGACCTTCCAGCCCTCAGCCTTCGTGTCCGGGTAATCGAAGCTGCCATCGGCGTTCTCGAATGCCGGCTGGACCTCGAACTTGAAGGCGTTGGACGTGAACCGCACTCGGACGACGCACTGGTCGACGCGGATCTCCGTGTTCTTGTACCGCGCCTTGAGGTCGTCGCGGACCCTCTCCAGAATCGTCCGCGGGCCGGTGTCCCCGTCGTAGCTCGACCGGATCCCGGGCGGGAGGATGAAGATCATGTCGAGGTCGGACACTCCCTTGATCGCGGTGTGTCGGCCGAACGATCCGACCATCAGCTTGTAGTCGGTGCAGCTGTCCTTGTCGCGGAAGTCCTTGTTGAGCGCCTTCGTGATCTCGTCCCGGCGCGAGGCGACCGTCGTGGCCCTCTCCCCGACCTTCAGGTTCTCAAGCAGCGTTTCGAAGATCTCTGAGGTCTTCATCGTCATGCCTCGCCTTCGCCGAGCCGGAGCGCCTCGGGGAGGAAGAGGTCGATCTCGTGCGAGGTGAACGTCATCTCCTCGTTGTTCTGCAGCCCGCCCTGGGCGCGCTCGAACGCCCTGTTGCTCGTCCTGGGCGCGTCGGCGTACGCGTCGCGCGCGGCCTGCTGCAGCTCGTCCCGCCGCTCTCGGCCCTCCGCGTTGGAGACGGTGCCGGACATCAGGTCGGCGATGAGGGAGATGTAGGACTCCCGGACGTCCCACAGCCGAGAGGCGATGCCGCGGTGGGCCTCGGACTCCTCCTCGAACTTGAAGGTCTTCGTCCCAAGGCTCATCCAGCTGACCAGGAGCGCGATAGAAGAGGTCGCGAGGCTCGTCAGCACTGCGTTGCCGAGCAGGCCGACCACCGCGGCAAGGAAGGTGCCCGAGCTGATCGCGGTGAGAGAAATGAGGACGCCCTGCTGCCACCGGTGCTTGGTGAAGCAGATGTCCGCTTGCTTCTCATGGGTCTTGTGGCTGTAGACCACGCGCCCGAAGGCCTCTCGCATCTGCGCCAGAAGGTACGGGTCGCGGTCGGGCACCGCGTCGCTCTCGGGTGTCAATTCGTTCCTACTCGGTCGAGGACTCCTAGACATGCGCCTGAAAGGCAAGTGCAGATCTTCTGAGTATGACGGCGACCACTGACACTCCGACCGACTCGAGCTACCTCCCGTTCAGCCCGCGCTCGATCCGGCCCGCCCTGTGGCCCTCTCCTGCTTCGCGCAGGTAGCGGAGAGCGGTGGACACGATGCCGCGGAGCCGCTCGCCCTCCTTCTCCGTGGCGGCCCCGCGAAGCTCCTGGCTCCAGGCCCGGGCGACAGCGAGGCTCAGAGCAACTGGTGTTGATCCGGGCGGACCGGGGCCGGACCTGGCAGCTCGCCGACGCCTGTGCCGCGTGCGCGGTCGCGATTCCGCAGGCGGCGACCATCCCGGAGCCCCCTGCGTCATGCGACGGTACGGCCCGCGAGTCGCCGGGGGCCAGCGCCTCCTATGTGCTGGAAGAGTCCGGCGAGTGGATCGAATCGCTGTGGGCAACGCCGTATCGCGGCCGTGGCAGGGATCCGGGGAACCGGCCAGAGGTTCGATGCGCCCGATATCTGCTGGGGCGGTCGGGGTCCGTAGTGTCAGTGCGGGCGGTGCCGACGGCCCGTTGAGACAGGGGGGTTGCGTGGCCGCGGTCCGGAGGCAGCCAGAAGGCGAGGGCAGCCAGGTCGACTTCGCGGGCCGCCTGATCGAGGCCGCGGCAACCGGCTCCAGGGCCGTGTAGACCGGGTCGCCGCCGGCGGCCATGCGGCGGATGACGTCCGCGTTGGTTCTGGCCCGCTGCACCACGACAGCTTGGAACTGCGGGCGGTCGCCCTCGTATCCGTAGGCGTCGAGCAGTAGGTGCAGGCGCCGGGAACGGTCCTCGAAGGCGGTGAAGCCGGTCCGCTCGGCGAACCCGCGTGCGTGCAGGGGAACCCAGGTCAACGCCATGAAGGCCAGGTCGAACTCCCGCGTTGAGGGCCCGGCGGTGTCCCAGTCGAAGAAACCCGCGAGGCCCCCGTCGCGCCAGACCACGTTCCACGGTGCGGCGTCGTGGTGCCCGATGATCAGTCCGGGCCGCCACGTCTGTCCGGCGAGCCAGCGCGCATCGAGTGGCGAGACGAAGGAGTCGGTCACATCGTGCAGCCTCCGCGCCCACGCCCCCACCTGCCTCAGGGCGGTCTCGGAGCGCACCCACGCCGGCCAGGGCAGCAAGCCGCCACAGACCTGCTTGTAGGGACCGTACCCGCGCCCTACGTATTACGAGTTGCCCCTGCTTGGCTCACAGCTTGACCGAAATCGCACCCGCGCCCGCCGGTCCGCCGAAGGCGAGCAGCGGGTCCGAGAGCTGCGGATCGCCCTCGGTGGGCAGGGCGCAGAGCGACGTGAGAGCAGCGCCAGTGACGACACGCGCCAGCTCATCGCCCGTGCGGGGATCCCACACCCGCACGGTGGTGTCCTGTTGACCCGCCGTGGCAAGGAGGCATGGTGCCGTGGGTGAAGCTTGGAAGCTAGTAATGGCGGTGACCGCGCCCTGATGGCCGTGCAGCACGGGATACGCCTCCCGCCTCGGTGCCTCCGGGGACCAGAGGCGGACGGTGCCGTCGGAGCCTCCGGTGGCGAGGAGGACAGACCCGTCCTCCGCCGCCCATGTGGTCAGGCAGCCGACGACGCCGATACGCCGAGGGAGGAGTGGTGCGGATGGCTGCTCGGGACGGCAGAACCGTACGGCGGCAGCGGCCGAGAAGGCCACCATCATGCCTTCTGGGTGTGGCAGGGCCGCCAGGGCGCGGACGGCTCCTCTTTCATGGATGACAGACCACGGCTCGCGGGTGTCCAAGTCGTGGAAGGTCAAGGTGCCTGAACTGGTACCGCTGGCCAGGAACACCTGGTCCGGGTCATCTGCCTGGAACGTGGTCAGGGCACGTGTCCGGGTCAGCCTATGTACCGGCATGATCCGCTCTGTGGCTTGGATCGGATCATGCATGCGAAACCAGCCGTATTCCTGGTCCCAACGGAAGATGTCGCCGCGGAACGTGCCCGCGATCACTGATACCGATCCATTGGGCCACAGGTGGCTGGTGATAGCGGTCAGTCCCTCGGGGGCCGCCACTTCTTCGGGCAGACTGAACTGCTGCAGTACTTCTCCGGTGGCGGCTGCGGTGACGTTGAGGAAGCGCGTGGAGATCGGTCTCAGAAGGCGGGTCGCTCCTCCCGGCACGGGCAGCGGGGCGAGGAGTGAGCCGTCGCTCGGCTCTTCCCAGCGTGTGTCTCGGTGTGACGCGGGGGCGGAAGGGTCCCAGATCCGCACGGTGTGATCGTCGGATCCGGACACCAGCAGCGGTGCGCTCCCTCCTGTGCCGAGGATGGCCAGGCCCTTGACCCTCTTGTCGTGGTCGGCTGCGAACTCGCGCACTGCCGCCCCGGTTTCTGGATCCCAGAGGCGTACAGGCCCGCCCCGGCTGGGGCCTAGAGCAAGCAGCGTTCCTCTGCGGGGATCGGGGCCGACGGGGTACAAGCAGATGGCCACGGCAGACTCGCGGATGACAGGTGCGGTCTCCTCGCCTGTCCACGCGTCGTAGTTGCGCACGGACCCCGTGGACCGTGAAGCCGCGGCTATCCGCGGCCTGCCGTCAGGGTCGAGGTACAGGGCGAGCGCCGAGACCCCTCGTCCTTGGCCCGCGACCTGAATGACCGGCCGGAGCGACTCGGCATCGAGAATCTCGACCGTGCTGCCCTCTCCGCCGACGGCGAGCAGGGGCTGGCCGGTGGGCAGCCGCAGCGCCGCAAGGGCCTTGACCGAATCGCCCCACATGGTTGCCCGGGGTGTTCTGGACAGCACCTGCCGGGCGAGAGGATCGCAGATCACTAGGCCCTCGGTGGTGCCCAGCGCCAGCCGGGCACTGCCGCCCGCTGCGGCGAAGACGGCCAGGGCGTGCACAGGGACCGAAACGGGGAGGTGGTCGATCCGGCCGCTCTGCGGATCGTAGAGCCACGCGCCGTTGTTGCAGCCGACCGCAAGGAGGGGTTCTCCCTGGTGGCCAGCCAGCACAGCCAGGGCACGTGCGTATGGAGCGCGGCGTACGGGCAGCCCGAAGTCGGTGCCGGAGAGCGGGTCCCACAGGCGGACCTCGCCACTGGTGTCTCCTGCCGCCACGAGGAGGGTGCCGTCGGGCAGAGTGAAGGACACGAGGGAGGAGACTGGCGCGTGGGAGCGACCCAGCAGATTTCCGGCCAGCCGCAATTCGTTCCACTGCGGGGCGAGACGCGGCTGTGCAGGTGCCTCATCGTGCTCGCTGCGGGTGGTCGGCCCCGCTTCGTCCACCGTCACGTCCTGCGCGCTGAATACGATGCCGTCGTAGTCGCTGGCCATTCCGAGGGCCGCCAGGGCCAGGCTGTCGGCGCGTGCCGAGTGCGGGGCATCGGCGAGGAACGGTTCGATACGTGCCCAGGAGGCCAAGTGCAGCGTCCGGGACGTCGGGTTCGCAGGGAGCCCGAGAGCACCCCGTACCGTGCCGCTGGTCTCCCAGGGGAGGAAGTGCGTCGGAACGTGACTGCCGTCGAGGGCCTTGGCGGCTGCGGAGTGGGCCACTAGGTGACGCCGCAGATAAGGGTGCGGTGCCTGATGGTGACCCGCGCGGGGAATCAGCCGCTCGAACGCCTCGACCAGTGACCGGTGAGTAGCCGTGATCTCCTCGTCCGAGAGTCTCTCCCGCCCGCCTGTTCCCGGGGCGCCGACGAGGGTGTGCGGGGCGTACCGGAGTGTTTCGCTGATCCGCTCGTGCACCGGCCGGTATACCGTCCTGCCGTCCTCGATGGCGGTGATGAGGTAGCCGGAGAGGCGGCTGTCCCAGACCTTGCGGATGACGTCGTCTGGGTCGGGGACGGGAGACGGTGACAGGCACTCTACGGCGGTTGGCCAGATATCAGCCCATGGCAGGCCAGCTCCGCGCGCGAATGCGGTGGCGCGCAGTGCGGACATGAGTTGCTCAGTGGCCGTGGAGTGTGTGTCGGCGACCTCAAGGAGGTCTTCCCGCAGGAGGGCTTCGGTGCCCTGCCGCAGGGTCTGGAGCCAATCAGAGTCCTCCGGATCGGGCAGAGTGCGCCGTGCCCGGAGCCGCTGGGCGGCGATGCGGGCGTCCAGGAAGGAAGGGGCCACCTCCCGGGCCATCGTCTCGGCCAGTTCTCCGTAGCGGTCCAGCAGCGACGCCGACGGAACCACTCCGCCTTCCTGGTCCCCGAATGGTGCCTCCAGCAACGCGAAGGCGTACGCGGCAATGTCCGGCGTGGCGTCAGGATCGTCCGTACGAAGTGGGGGACCGGCGGCAGTGGCCCGGATCAGCAGGTCGAGGAGGTCCGGGGCCTGCGGGCGGACAGTCGGAGCGCCGCCTTTGGCCGACGTACCGAACGAGCTGCTGCGGATGCCGAGCAGCAGCCGGACGGCAGGCCGTTCGTCTGGCATCCGCAGATCCGCCAGCGGCCGCAAAAGGTCGGTGATGATGCGCGTCGGGTTCCTGGCTTCATCAATGCCGTCTACCACGAGGGTCAGCGGCTCGCCCTGCTGCCGAGCCGTGCTCTGCACCAGGCTACGCAGCCGAGCGAGATGTCCGCTCTCGTAGCCACCGGCCTGGAACGGGACTGCCCGGCCCGGGGCGTCGCCGAGCGCCTCGCAGAGCACCCGGGCGAGCTCGTCCGAGTCGGTGTTGCGGGCGAGAACGGCAGCGTCCACGGAGCCTTCCGGGACCTGAAGTTCCTCCGGTATCTCGGCGACCAGCGCGCGGTACGTCTCGTCGGCTCGAAAGCGGGTGTCGCTGAGGGTCACCGTACGGGCCAGGAGGGCAGATTTTCCGGAGCCGGCGACCCCGGTGACGATCAGTACGCCTTCGGCGCCGGTCAAGAAGGAGAGGATGCGCTTGACCAGCTTGGTGCGACCGGTGAAGTACCAGCCGGGACTCTCCCGTTCGGAGGCGCCGGTCGCACGCGAGACCCAGAATGTGTCGAGCTGGGCCCGTGTCCACCCCACTTGGCGGGAGGAAGCCCTCAGCACCGGTTCGCTCCCCGTGTGGCCGAGGTTGGGGAGGCAGGGGCTCAGCCGTTCCTGTGCCCTCTCCATGCTCGCCGACGGTGTGGGCCAGGCGTACGTGAGGTCGGCCATGGTGCTCTCGTCGAACACCTCGTTGACGATGCCCTTCCAGTCCTGCCAGCTGAGGTGCGGCTCGGCGAAGCCGTTGGTCTTGTCCTCGCAGTGTGCGCGCACGGCCCGCAGGATGTTGGCGAAGGCGTTCGTGCGGGGCGTGCTCTGGTCGTTCCCGGCGACGAGGACGACCAGCGAGCCGAGGGCACGGCGCTCCTGCCGTAGGCCGTTCAGCATGGTCTTGAGCTCCGTCTCGAGCCGACCCGAGAAGCATGAGTCCACCATCACCAGGACGTGCGTGGCGTGGGAGTCCAGCACGGTGGTGATGATCTCGGCGGTCGGGAACGCGGTGGCATACGGCCTGTCCACGTACGTGTCCCGCAACTGAAGGAAATGTTGGGGGGAGTTAGTCGGGGCCAAACCGTGCCCGGTGATGTAGACGACGAGGGCTTCGTCGTCGTCCGCGTTCCCCAGGTCTTCCTCTATGAGGAAGGTGCGCAGATCGCGCAGATCGTGGAGCTGCTTGGCTTCGGAAGGCTCGAAACGGCGCGCGCTGTCGAGAGAGGGGTGTGCCCACCAGTCCTTCACCGTCGTCACCTGCGCGGTGATTTCCTTACTGAACGCCTGCTGCTTGGCTGCAGATCCGTCGTCGTAATCCGAGATCGCGATGACGACAAGGCGGCGGGCGAAGGTATCCGGGGCTGGCGCGCGTGTCACGGTCGGCCGCCCGTCACGGCACGGGCCACCGGCACACTGCGGAGATACCTCAGGGCGCTGTGCGGGTCGCCGATGCCGTTGTTCACCTGGGCTTCGGTGAGCTTCCGCGCGCCGGCGGAAAGGCTTGTGCCTCCGGTGATGAAGTCGTTGGGGTCGAAGACATTAACCCATCTGATGTTCGAGTCGAGTTGGAGGGGCGTGCCGTCGGTGATTCCCATAAGCCGCCGCACGGCGGGAATGCCCAACGGCGATCCGCAGGTCACCAGCGTGTGCAGGGCAGAGCCGGGCGTGTCGGCAGCACTGACCTCCTTGCGGCGGAGCAGATCGTAGGCGATGACGCTGCCGAGCGAATGGCCGATGACCACGGCGGTATCCAGCGTGAACCCGTCCCGGACGAATGCCCGCACCTCGGCAGCTAAGGCCGGCTTGGTGAGGTAATAGCGCACCTCCCGCATGCGCCGGACGAAGAACTGCACGCCACCACCCGGATAACGGCGGTCATAGGCCATCGCCAGCCGGGTCAACCGCGGTGACCACAGCTTGGGCAGTCCCAGGGTTGCCATGGGTTGGATCTCGGCGAAGGCTACGTCCTCGGGCCGTACAAGGTCGGCGAAGGCCTCGGCGACGAACTCCTCTTCCGTTGGCTCCATCGGCACGGACTCGCCGAAGAGGTCGTCCTCGGGGCCAAGACGGTCCGCTCCCCTCGCCAGGAGCGCCGTCCAGTGCGGCACTTCGAGGGACGTCCCACAGGCTGCTACGTCGGGCAGCGAGTCGATGCCGCGCTGCAGCGCCCGGCCCCAGTCGGCGGTCAGCTGATGCTGGGAGGTCTTCGACTGCCCGATTCCGTGCACGCCAACGACCGGTATTGTCCGCACGCCTTACCCCGCCTCGCTCACCGTGTGCCTGCATGAAAGCCCCGGATATGCCTTTGCCCCCCTCCGGGCTGAAGACCATTGTGCTGCATATGGTGTGGGCACAGGGGCGGTTCAACGCCGGAGGTCACATCCGCTGGAGTGGTAAACCGACGGCCACTCAGCTTGGTTCTGAAGCTCCTATAGATCGTCAAGCGGCTGGGGATGCCGGTGGTCCGCTCCTGAAGGCGCTGGTGAGGTGGCGGTAGACCTCGCGCGCGACGAAGCGCTTGAGGCATCTGAGGATGTCCTTCGTCTTGAGCCCTTCGAGGGTGCGTCGTGCGACGTAGTCGCGGGTGCGTGGGTCGTGACGCATCCGGACCAGCACGATGGTGTGCAGTGCGCGGTTGGCCTGCCGGTCGCCGCCGCGGTTGAGTCGGTGGCGGTCGGTGCGGCCGGAGGAGGCTGGCACGGGTGCGGCGGCGCGCAGGTGGGTGAAGGAGGCTCCCAAGCAGGAATCGAACAGTCCCTTCACCGACCGTGACGGCTCTCCGTGATCGCTGCCAGAGCCCCGGAGGCGCCAGGCCAGCATGCCGCCCCGAGCAAGACGGAGAGGACGGCTTACGCCGTGCTGCTGCATGGACCGGCTGCACGCTCAGGCGACGCCGACGCGAGCCAGTGGCTGCTGCTGCGCGACCGCACAGCGAAGCGCATGTAACCGACGCACCAGCAGCAGCCACACTTCAGGAACGCGTCAGCCGCCCAAGACTCCGTCGAGGTAGTCCTGCACCGGGCCGTACAGGCCGCTGATCGCATCGCGAAGATCAACAACGCATGTGAGGTTGGCCGAACTCGCCCCATGGCGAATGGCGAAATGTTCGAGTATCCGTTCCCATCCGGGCCTGGCCCGGACCTCCTGGCAGGCGGCGACCATCGGCCGGTACGACTCGTATCCCGGCGGTACCACCTGAGCACAGCGCCACCGGTAGGCCCCGGCGCTGGCGAGGGCGGCAGCATCGGCATGCCGTGAAAGCGGCATGATCGGAAAGCAGGTCGAAGGACACTTGCCCTGATGTTGCGAGGACGAGCGATGTCCCTCACGGTCGGCGAAGTTGGGCCGAGGGCCGGGCCCTTCGGGTCACGGCAACTCGATGTTGAGGGCTGTTCGTGCAGCGGTCGGAAGTCCTTGTCCGGCCGGTGCTTGGACCCGGCATCTCTGCTCCAG
Organism: Streptomyces sp. NPDC028907; assembly: GCF_055564995.1. Taxonomy (NCBI): domain Bacteria; kingdom Bacillati; phylum Actinomycetota; class Actinomycetes; order Kitasatosporales; family Streptomycetaceae; genus Streptomyces; species Streptomyces sp. NPDC028907. Next base: position 55,567 of record NZ_JBVHVE010000005.1, on the reverse strand, counting down.
ACGTCCGTGCCCGGCTTCTCGCAGCGGCGCTCCGCGCAGCGCCCTCATTTCCGAGTTGGATCGGGTTCTCCTGCCCCTCTGTGCATCATCCGCTGAGCGACCATTGGCGGCTAACACACCCGAGCTGCATACGTTTTGCCGATTCCGGGGAGGGTTGACACACTGCTGCTCTGCGTCGTTCGGGTGAGCCGAGCGGCAGCGGCAACGGGGAGTGGAGTTGGGGACCATTGGGTTGGCCGCGGCCATCGAGGAGCTTCGGGAAGAGCTCTACCAAGCTCAGGCTCAGGGTGCCCAGCAGCAGTTCGCCTTCCAGATTGAGGAAGCCCAGCTAGAGCTGCTGCTCGAGCTACGCAATGGGGTTCATGGTGATGGCAAGCTGAAGTTCGGCGTGGCAACTGTAGGTGGGGGTGGCGAGCACTCAACTGCTCGTACGCACAGGCTGACGCTGAAGCTGCAGGTCAAGGACCGCGCCGCAGGTGGAACCAGCCCCGAGATCGGTCAGGGCGAGTCGGGATCCTGGGACGACGAGGATTGAGTTGGACGAGCGAAGACTAGCGCTCATCCGCGGCGGCGACGTTGGTACGTACCACCGCGTCGGCACCGGTTACCTGATCACACCCCGTCTGGTGCTCACTGCCAGACATGTTGTAGTGGACAAGAGTGACGGTAAGCCATGGCCGCGGATCGACATACGTGTAGGACACCCCCGAGAGTCCATCGAATCGCGCTGCAAAGCAACGGTGCTGTGGTACCCCGAAAACCGCGATGTCGCTTTGTTGCTGCTGAGACATCCGGTCAAGGTGTCTGGGACGGTGACATGGGGCCGCCCGGTCGGCAAGGCTCCGCTGCGCTACGACGCTCTCGGGTACCCGCTAGCAACTGTCAAAAACGGGCATCGCAACGTCGAACACCTGAGGGGAGAGTTGCCTCCCCTGGCCGGCGGAGCTGGCCCCCAAGACCTGTATGTCCTGGACCAACGCCTGGCCCCGGGGATGCGTCCGGATGGTCAGCAAGCGTGGTCCGGAGCTTCCGGCAGCGCGGTCTTTTGCGAGGGCCATCTCATCGGCGTGGTCATCCACGATGATGACGCGTTCGAGAACCGCCGCCTACGCGCCTGTCCGGCCCGCTCCTTCACCAGCGACCCCTATTTCGTCGATCTCTTGCAGGGATACGACGGTGCCCGTCCTCAACTGGTCGACATCAGCGCACCACCGTCATCAGCGGCGAACGCCGAATCCGAGGGGGACATCCCCTGCGACAGGCCGACCACCTTGTCGGCACTCACGGCGGCCGAAGAAGACCTCGTGCCCTTCCTTAGGAATCTGCTCGGCGACCCTGTCGCGCGTGCGGACAGCGTACGGGAACTGGGGCAGCGGCTTGGATACGGCGTGCCTGACGACTATGCACCGTCCGTTCTGGAAGTCGCACATCTGCTGTCGAGGCACCGCCGGGCACTGGCAACTCTCAGTGAGTCGCTGGCCTCGGGCTTGGGAAGCGACGTAGCGCGAACGGAGCTGACCAGTCTTCTCAGAGGGCGTTAAGTCCGTTTCTGATATTGGCCGCGTCCGGGTTGCTCAAGGAGCCCCTGGCGGACGAGTCGGCCCAGGCGGGAGCGGGTGACGTTGATCGAGGGCTCGTCGATAGGCAGGCCAAGGTGTTCGTGCAGATCGCGGACGCGGAACACCTTGTGGGGGTGCTCGTTGAACGCGGTCACGATGCGCTGGTAGACGGTGGCGTTCTCCGCGGGGGCGGGTTCGTGGTCGGGTGGGGCGAGGCCGTCGATGACTTTGCGGGTGGCGGCCAGTTCGGCCAGGCGGGCCTCGGTCTCGGTGAGGGCGGTGGTGAACTGTTCGATCTGTTCGCGCAGTTGGTCGGCGCGGGCGGCGGTCTCGTCGTGCTCGGCCTGCAGCAGCCGCAGGAGTTCGGAGACGTTCACGCGGCCAGCTCCATGTCGTCCCGCCAGGCGGGGCTCGGGACGGTCAGGCGCCGAAGCATGCCGGCGGTGGAGGCCCAGTAGACGCGGGAGGCCGCGTTGTCGGGCCTGTGGTCGTAGTCGCGGGCCAGATGCCGGTGCAGCATGAGGGTGCCGTTGGCCTGCTCGACCACCCACCGCTTCGGTTGCGGGACGAAGCCCTTGCCCTCGTCGGCGGGGTTGCGCCGGACCACCTCGACGGTGACGTCGTTCACCGCGCCATGGATGATCACGGCGTCTTTGAAGCCCTGGTCGACCAGGGCCTTCTCCAGGCGCAGCCCGCACCGCTCCACCGCCTGGTCCAGCAGGGCGATGCCGGCCTCGTTGTCGTGCGCGGAGGCGGGCAGGACCACCACGCCGATGATCAGGCCCAGCACGTCCACGGCGAGCCCGCGCTTCCTGCCGGGTGTCTTCTTGTTCGCGTCCAGTCCCGTCGTCTTCTTCGGCACGCCGGCCGCCACGCGGACGGACTGGGTGTCGATGATCACCAGGGACGGGTCCTCTAATCGTCTGGACCGCTCCCGCACCTGGCAGCGCAGGATCTCCTGGATCCGCTGGTCAAGGCCGTCCTGGCGCCACAGGGTGAAGTAGTAGAACACCGCAGACCAGGCCGGGAGGTCGTGTGGCAGGAGCCGCCACTGACAGCCCGTCCGGTTCTGGTAGAGCAGCGCGTTCACGACCTCGCGCAGGTCGCAGGAGCCCGGATCCCCGGTCGCCGACCGCGCCACCCGCTCCTGCTTCCACGCGGTGACCAGCGGCTCGATCAACGCCCACTGCTCATCGGACAAGTCGGTTGCGTACGGCATCCGTTCCATGCCCGGGACTCCATCATGCACACGACACGACACGACGCGAGCGTGGAACCGTCCCATCACCCACGAACGAGCGACACTACATCATCAGGAACGGGACTTAACGCCCTCTCATACGTGGCCGCGTCTGTGGAAACAGCTTGTTGTTGTCGGTCGGCGAACACAAGCGGCTCATGGCCGAGTTGCGTGGGATCGTTGAGACCGACCCCACGCTGGTACCGCGTGCCGCCCGCGAGGCACTGCGGTTCACTCCTCTACCCGAGGTCTTGCAGCGGGGCAAGCTGCATGCCGATGATCTCGAACTCGCCGTGGAGGAATTAGAGGCCATTTCGGACAGCGCCGCAGTTCCCGACGGAACGCCGCAGGTGCCAGCCTTGCTGCGTCTAGTCGAATACGTCGCAGCAACCGTGGACGACGTACCCAGGGATGCGCTGCAGGAATGGAACAAGCGCGTGGCCTTCCGGCTCGGCATACATGACTCGGCGCTCGGGGAGCGCCGAAATGACGCACATCGCTGGGCGGCCTGTCTTCCCGCGCCGGTGTCCCGGATCCAGGTGCAGTTGAGCCGCGACACCGGTGATCCCGAAGGCCAGTGCCGATGCACGGTCTCGCTCCTCCGTAAGGACAGCTCTCCGATCCCACTCCTCTCCACCACAGACTCATTGCGGACAGCGGAGGAGGTGGCAATGCTCGTACGGGACGCGGTCGAGAGTATCCAATCCGAACCCGGCCAGAAGCACCACGTACCACACGTGAACGTCGTGGTGTCCTTGAAGGACCTGGACTTGCCCGTCGACGAATGGATTCCGGGCCAACTGAATGAATTCTTTCCCGCCAAGCCCCTGGGGGCGCATTTCCCACTCACGCTTAGCTGCCCCGAGATAAGCGAAAAGGTTCCGTCCCGGGAGAACCATCGCCGTCGCCGATGGGAGGACGGGAACGATACACCGTTGGTTATCGATCAGAATTGCACCACCGATTACGAAGTCGACCGCCTGCTGCAGCACGACCACCACGCCACCCGGCAGGTCGTGTTGCACGGGCCCCTGCTCAGCGCGCCCGGCTGCTGGGACTGTGCCTCGCCCTGGGCGTTCCGGTGGTGCTGTGGGACCGGGCGGCCGAAACGTACGAGCACGCGTCCCGGCTTGAGCCGTTGGAGCCCACGAGGCAGCTTCATGACCTGCCTGACCGTGTCCATCGTTACCGAGGTCGTGCCTGCGGCGCCCCCGTACAGTACCCGGCCCGGCCTTCGCTGGTGTGGGAGGACATGGCCCCCGCCCCGATGGGCGGGCTGCAATTACTGGAGCCGACCCCCCTGGAAGGAGACGCTCCCTCATGACAACGACAGACACCGGAATGAGCGCGTCGGATGGCGGATGGAGGCTCTTCCGCGGCGACGGGACGACCCGCCGTGAGGAGTTCCCCCAGGCCCCACCATGGCGTCGGTTTGCCCCGTCCCGGGAAGGCGCCGCCCACCCAGCGCCTTACCTGATCGGGGCCGCCGAGGCCGATATCGTGAACGCCGCCCTTCACCTGCGTCGGCCGTTGCTGGTGACGGGGTATCCGGGCACCGGCAAGTCCTCGCTGGCGCATGCCGTCGCGCACGAGCTGGACCTTGGCCGAGTGCTGCACTGGCCGGTCAACAGTCGTTCGACTCTGCAGGAGGCATTGTATCGGTACGACGCCGTCGGCCGACTGCGAGAGGCGAACCTGCGCCGCGACCGCATTGACGCCGACCCCGGGATTGGCGATTACGTCAGGCTGGGCCCCGTGGGCACCGCCCTCGTCCCCCGCGACCGGCCAAGGGTGTTGCTCGTCGACGAACTGGACAAGGGCGATGTTGACCTGCCCAATGACCTGCTGACTGTCTTCGAGGAGGGCGAATTCGAGGTGCCGGAACTCGCCCGGCTGCGCGAGGACGATTCCATCGTCGAGGTCCTGACCGACGACCCCGACGAACGTGTCCCGGTCACGCGAGGCCGGATCGGCTGTACGGAGTTCCCTATCGTGGTCATCACCAGCAACGGTGAGCGAGACTTCCCTCCGGCATTCCTCAGGCGCTGCATCCGGCTCGAACTGCCCGAGCCCGACGAGCAGAGACTGCGCGACATCATCGAATCACATCTGGGCGCCGACGCCGTTGATGACATCGACGGCTTGCTTCGGGAGTTCCTGGGGCGGCGGGCACGGGGCGAGCTGGCCACAGACCAGTTGCTCAACGCGGTCTTCCTCCGCAAGGGTGGGGTGGATCTCGACGCTGACGACCTCCTCGACGCTGTATTGCACCGACTTGGCGGGACGGTGTAGCAACGTGCCCGGCCGCCTCCGGCGCGTACTGGCTGACAGCGGGGTAGACCTCTCCGACGAAGAGCTTCTCGACATACTGTGGCTGGCCGAACGCCTTCCACAGGACCGGGAAGCCCCCCTGACACGTGCGGTGCGGCACTCCGTCCCTCCGCCCTCCACCTTCCCTGAGGATCCTGTTCCGTCCGCGGAGGACGAGGCGATTTCGCCGACCCCTCCGTCCAGTTCGCCATCGAAGCGAGGAGCACGGAAGTACGGCGAGCCGCTGCACGCTGCAGCGATACCCGGTGCGTCCGGTCCCGGAGCCCAGGACCGCCCAGGCCCGCGAGCCTTGCCCGTGCGGGCGCCTGGAGCGAAGTCTCTGGAGGCGCATGAGCTCCGACTCGGCCGAGCCCTGCGGCCGTTGAAGCGGTGGCTGCCGGATCACGGCAAACAAGAGCTCGACGAAGCACGGACCGTCACCGCCATGGCCGAGACGGGGCTGCCCGACGTCGTACTGCGGGCGTCACCCACCCGCTGGCTCGCCCTCGCCCTGTTGGTGGACGACAGCGTCTCCATGCTGCCGTGGCAGCGTCTGGCCTCGGAGGTGCGGGCTCTGATGGAGCGCACTGGGGCGTTCCGCAGCCTCCGTGTGTACGGGCTGGACAGCCGGAGCCCGCAGGGCCCCATACTCCGTCGCCCGTACGAGGGCAACGGCGTGCCCCTGCCGCCGGCCATGTTGAACGATCCCGCGGGAAACACCCTAATCCTCGTCGTAAGCGACGGCGTCGGCTCGGCCTGGCGGGACGGCCGGATGTGGGCAACGCTGGGGGCCTGGGCTCGACAGGGCCCGACAGCGATCGTCCATGCGCTGCCCGCCCGTCTGTGGCAAGGGTCGGGTATCCGGGCCCAGCAGTGGCAGGTGACCACGCGGCGGCGTGGCGGCCCATCCAGTACCTGGCAGGTCTCGGACCCGGTGCTCCCCCCGGACCTGGTGGCCTTCGAAGGCGATCCGGTGCCGGTCCTGGAGCCGGAGCCCGCGGCCTTGGGGACGTGGGCGCGCGTGGTCGCGTCGCCAGGCACCACAGCCGTGCTGCCCCTGCTGGCGGACGGCGGAGCGCAGCCCTCACGTCCGTACGCCGCCACACGGCAGACCGACATGCAGGAAGCCGTGCTGCGGTTCCGGCACGCTGCGTCCCCGGAGGCTTACCGACTGGCAGCCCACCTCGCAGCCGTCGCGCCTGTGTCAGTGCCGGTCATGCACCTGGTGCAGGCGGCCTTGGGTCCGCCGACGGACACCGGGCACCTGGCAGAAGTCTTCCTGGGCGGTCTGATGCAGCGCGCCGAGCTGGCCGGCCCCACCTGGCCGGCCGGGCACGGCTTCTTCGACTTCCCCGAGGAGGCCCGGCGCATCCTTCTGGGGACCGTGCCCGGCCACGAGCTGCTGCGCACGACCCGTGCGATTGCAGACCGGCTCGGCCAACTGTCCGGCCGATCGCCCGGCTTCCCTGCCTGGCTCAGCCATACGCAAGGGCCGGACCATCTGAGCGACGGCAGTCGGCCCTTCGGCTGGTTGGACAGCAGGCTGATGACACGGCTGGGGGTGCGGCCCCCGGCCACGCAGCCTGAAGCAGAGCCCGAGCCCGGGCTCCAGAAGCGATCCACCGGGCAGCATATGTCGCTGCCGGAACCCGCAGGCCAGGGTGATGCGCTCCGCTTCAGCATCCTTGGCCCAGTCCAGGCCTGGCGTAGCGGAACACCTTTGGATCTGGGGCCTCCTAGGCGGCAGGCGGTGCTGACCGCGTTACTGCTCCGGCAAGGGGCCGTGGTGGGCCATCAGCAGCTACTCGACTCGGTGTGGGGGGCACAGCCACCCGCCAGTGGTCCCAAGGTGCTGTCGAGTTACATCAACCCACTTCGCAGGGCGCTCGACACAGCAGGCATCCAGCCCACGGAGTCGGTAATCCGCAGCGGCAAGGGCTGGTACCGCTTCGTCGTCGAGGGAGTCCGGCTCGATACGGCAGACCTGGCCCACCTGAGCGACGAGGCGATGCGCACCAGGGCGTCCGGCGACCTGGCCACCGCCGCCGACCAGTTGTCCGCGGCCATCGGGCTGTTCCGGGGCGAGCCCCTGGCCGGCCTGCCGGGGCCGTTCGCGCAGGACGAGCGGGCGCGGCTGCTGGAGCGCCGACGGTCGCTACGGCGGGAGTGGCTCGAGTGCCTGGTCCTGTTGCACCGGTTCGGCGAAGTCCTGGACGATATCGGCGGCACGCCAGCGTCCGAGTATGAACGGTACGACGAGTCGATCTTGGCCTTGCGCATGCGGGCTCTGTACGGCCGCCAACGTCAGGCCGAAGCGCTCAAAGTCTATGAGGAGATGCGCGTACGGCTGCGTGACGAACTCGGTGTCGATCCAGGTGAGGAGCTTCGCCGGGTGCACGAAGCGGTGCTGCGCCAGGACGACGCGTTTCTCCTTCGTCAGGCAGCGGCCTCGCCGGTACGCCCGAGAGCACTTGCGGAGTCCGCTCGTGCTCCGTAGGTGCCCGAAGAACTCCCCCGCGACGCCGCCGGATTCGCTGGCCGCACCGACATACTCGCCCGACTGCACGCCCTGTTGCCCCCGGAACAAGGCCAAGAGCCCGCAAACGTCGTGGCCATCTTCACCATCGGCGGCGCCGCCGGCATCGGCAAGACTACGCTGGCCGTGCACTGGGCACATCAGGTGCGGGACCGTTTCCCGGACGGCCAGTTGTACGTGAACCTGCACGGTTTCGACCACGATCGGCCGCCGCTCGAGTCAGGCGAAGCCCTGGAGTTGCTGCTGCGCAGCCTAGGGCTCGTGGCGTCGGAGATCCCCGTGAGTGCCGAAGCCCGGGGCCGCGTATACCGGACCTTGCTGGCGGGCCGACGCCTGCTCGTCCTGCTGGACAACGCGGCCTCGGCCGAGCAGGTTCGTCCGCTGCTCCCGAGTAGCCCGTCCTGCTGCGTCGTTGTCACCAGCCGCAACCGGCTCGGCGATCTCGTGGCTCGCGACGGCGCCCACGCGCTCCCGCTGGAACTCCTCCTGCCGGCCGAGGCCCGCGCCCTGTTGAGCCGGGCTCTCGGCGCGGACCGGCTATCCGCCGAACCGCAAGCGGCCGACGAACTGATCCGGCTCTGCGGCAGCCTTCCGCTGGCGCTGCGCGCAGCCGCCGCAAGGCTGGCTGGCGATCCAAGTCTGAGTCTGGCCGACCTCATCACCGAGATGACCGAGGGCAACCGGTTGGAGGCGCTGGAGCCGGACGGTGACGACAACTCCTCATTGCGTGGGGCCCTTTTCGCGTCGTACCGAGTGCTGTCGCCTGCCGCGCGCCGACTGTTCCGCCTGCTTGGTCTCTTCCCCGGGCCGGAGTTCACTGCCGAAACGGCAGCATCCCTCCTGGACGCGCCGTTGTCGCAGGCCCGCCGCCTGGTCGGTTCCTTGGCAGCCGCCCATGTAATTGAACCTGTGACGGTGGGTCGATACCGTTTCCATGAGCTCCTTCGGGATTATGCGCGGGAGCGAGCGCAGATGGAGGAAACAGCAGCTGATCGTGACGCCGCGTTGAATCGAGTCAAGCACGGAGATCGTCTGTAGCGACCACAGCCTGACTCTGCAGAATCTGGGCTGGGTCTACTGGGATTCCGCCGTCTGAACGACGGCCTTGACGCCCTGGACCCGAAGTGGGCGACGACCGGGGTGGCTGATACGTGACCACTGCGCCACGATGCTGGACGCCGTCGCGCGGATCAACCTTGAGCTCGGTCGCCATGTCCCGCCTCGCGGCCACGTGACCGGCGCCGAGGCCGAGTCGAGAGCTCCGGCGCTCCGGCGATGGAGTGAGGAAGGCAGGACGAGGCGTAGAGGCTCTCTACCCGCGCGCAGGTTGCCGCGGCCCGCGTGGACACGCACCCGGTCATGGGGCTGACGGTGTCCTGCAGGTGTACCTGACCCGATACATCGCCGATCCGCCGGACGACATCGATCCGGAGCCCGGCACGCTCGATCTTCATCTGTGGGCACTCGACCCGCCCGTGTGGGAAGCCCACCGTGCCCCCGAGCGGCATCGACGACCTCGCCGCGCCGGCCCGCACCCGCCTCAAACGCATACACGTGGAGAGGAGTTGAGCACTCCCGCCTCACCCGCCTCCGAGCGGAGTTCATTTGCCACCCAGCCCGAACCGAACGATCACGCCCGGAAAGCGGATGACGTCTCAGTGATCCGGATCGGACCATGCAGAGACCAGTTCGACGGCCTGCTCGCGGTTGAGCCGGGGGTCACACAGGCTCGTTCGCCGAGCGCGGCCGGTATCGAAGACCGATAGGTCAGCCACACACTCGACGACGTCATCCGGTGTGGTCTCCAAGTGCAGCCCGCCCGCCACTCCGCCAACGGCGGAAACGGCCTGTCGGAACGCCCTGATTTCCTCCACCAGGATGTGCAGCAGACGGGTCTTGTGGCCGTCCGGAGCGATGATGGTGTTTCCGTGCATGGGGTCACAGAGCCAGATCACCGGATGACCCGCCAGTCGGACCGCCTCGACTAGGGGGGGGCAGACACTCGGAGACCGCCTCTGCACCCATGCGTGCGATCAAGGTGAGCCGACCGGGCTCCCGGAGAGGGTCGAGCCGCTCGCACAGGGCGGTGATCTCGCTCTCGGTCATGGTGGGACCGACCTTCACGGCAACGGGATTGATGACGTCGGCCATCAAGTCCACGTGGGCGCCGTCCAGTTGCCGGGTCCGCTCGCCGATCCACGGCCAGTGGGTGGAGCCGAGCAGACAGCGGCCATCGCTCAGGTCACGGACCATCGGCAGTTCGTAGTCGAGGATGAGCGCCTCATGACTCGTCCACATCGCGGGTTCGATACGCGGCCGGTCCGCGTAGCTGGTCGGCGCGCCCCACCCCAGGTGGCCCATGATGTCGTTGGCCGTCATATAAGCCGTCAGGAGACGCAAGAGATCATGACGGCGGCTCTCCGGATCGGCCTCCGGGCCATTGACCATGTGGCCCCGGTAGACGGGCAGGTCCAGGCCTCCGACCCGCTCCACCGGCTCCGAGCGCGGCTTGGCGAACTGGCCCGCTATGCGGCCGACTCGTACCACCGGCTTCTGGGTGGTCATTTTCAGCGTGGCCGCCAGCAAATCCATCAAAGCGCACTTGCGCCATACGTGTTCCGCCGTGCACTCCTCCGGATTCTCCGCACAATCCCCAGCCTGCACCACATGGGCCTCACCCCGGGCGACCCGCGCCAAAAGTCCAAGCAGTCTGCGCACATCCTCGATCCGGACCAGCGGCGGTCGGCCGGCGAGAATCGCCCGTACACGCTCGACCTGTGACGGATCGGCCCATTCGGGCTGCTGCCGGGCCGGCTTGTGAACCTGAGTGGCGGAGCTTCCCAAGACGACCTCCAGCGAGATATTGATAAAAGAATGGCTGTGAGCGCAGGAGGGCTGTAGGGAAACCCTCATACAGTCCCTTCCGGACACCGGAAGGGACTGGACAGGAAAGTCACACTCCCACCAACTTCGTGGGAAATTTTCACTTCCGTGAATTGCTGATCATAATTCTCAGCCTCCGGCACCATCAGCCGTTACGCAAGGAACCCAGGCCCCAAGGATCTGTCTAAGATTTTCATTCGCCCAGACCTCCCCTCAACCCCTAGACATCCCCTAGCAGCCCCAGCCTTTGCTTCACCCCACCAGGCCGACACGGCACTGAACCAGGGATCCGAGTCTCACGCCGACAGCATCCTCATTTGGATTAACCCTGGGTATTCAACGGAATTGGGCGATCTGACGCTCCGATAGCAGAAAGGTGCCTCTGACGCGTAAATAGTGCATGGTCAGGGTGGGTGTGGGCAGGGTTGGGTGCCCGGTGGCCGTGGAGGCTCAAGGTGTTCAGGGTTGCTGGTCAGGTGGTGTTCTCCCTCGGGTTGAGGGTGACGGTGCAGCCGAGTTGGTTAAGCGTGGTGATGGCCCGGCGGGTGGCGCGTTCGGGGTCTCGTTGGGTGAAGTAGGCGCCGCCGAGTTCCTTGGTAGGCGACGTTGTCGGTGAGGATGTGCCAGATCGCGGTGATGATCGAGTGCTCGACGGCGACCAGGGCTTCGAGTGGGCCGCGGCCGGCGGTCAGCCGCTTGTAACGGGCTTGCAGATAGGTGTCCTTGGTTCTGGCTGCGCCGAACGCGGCGATGCCGAGGGCGCCCTTGAGGTAGGGGTTGCCGGGTCGGACTTTCGTATTCTTGGTGCGGTCGGCGGACTCGTGGTGGCCGGGGCAGACCCCGGCCCAGGACGCGAGGTGTTTGGCGGAGACGAACCGGGTTAGGTCGAGGGCGCCGCGAAAGGGTGCCATCGCCTCTTCGATGTGTCCGGTGAGCTGGTCGATCATCGTGGTGAGCTGGTGGTAGTGGTCCAGATGCAGGCGGGTCAGGAACGCGTGGTGTTCGCCGGAAGCGTCCGGCGAGGGTCTCGGTGAGTTCGGGGATCTTGTTGCGAAGTTTGCGTTTGGCCAGGTCCGCGAGGACCTGTGGGTCGGCTTCGCCGCCGATGAGGGCTTCGAACCGATGGTTGCGCATCGACGCGACCTGGCCCTGAGCAAAAGCGTTCACGACCTGCTGGCAGCGGCTCACCGCCCTCCCGGCTGTCACCTGACGGCCGGGCACCGCCGCGACAAGGACCAGGAAGGAGACAAACCGGCAGGACTCCGGGCCCGTGGAACCCGGCGCACCCGCGGTGTCACGCTACGGTCCACCTCGAACGGCCCGAGGACATTACGGGCGAACTGCCGAGCAAGTCAGCCACCGAACCCCGCTGACCGATGTGTGACGCGCGCAACCGAAACCTTTCCCTCCACCCGACCAGGGCCCGATCCATCAGCCCGGCAGCGTCCCACGCATGAAGCGAAGCCAGCCTCACCGATTACTTGCGGCATGAACCGACCGCTGCAGCAACCCAGATCACCGAGTACACACAGATGAATCCTTGGGTAACGTTTCAGCCATTCACTACTTTTACAAAGACTCATTAACGACGCCAGACGGTCGTTCGCCAATACCGACTCCCAGGGAGATTGCGAAGTCGCGGTGATCTCTCGAATGCGCAGGTCACGGCGGTATGACGATGCTGGTCGGGTGTGCGTGAAGCGGAATCGAGAACCTCTACGAACGGATGCGGACCATGCCCTGGAGGAAAGCGACGGCGAAGTTCTACGACCGCACCGAAGGGCCCCGGCCGTAAGGAGACCCGGGTCGACCTGACCAGCCGCCAGGCGCCCCCCGAACGGATCGCAAGTGATCAAACCGGACAAGTCGCTCAAATGCCGGGGCCTGCCACAGCCTTCCGTCCCTACGGGCGGCCACTGGCCCTCCTCGGCCTCAACTGACCTGCGCCGATAAGCGATCACTAAGGACTTTGCAATCGCCTTATACCGACTCCCGCGTCCACGACACACGAGAGACCCCCGAAACCTCCGGATGAGGACCGGCAGTACTCCAGTAGCAATCGCCGCCTCCCAATTCACTTCCGGGGTACAGGAGGCGCCTGGGGAACCACTCCTAGAATGGGATGGACCCCGAAAAGACTCTCACTCCCGTGGCTCGATGCACACCATTAACAGACAAGGACCTCCATGAATTCCGTTCGAAGTAATAAATCTCACTTCTTCACGTGGCTCACCACAGGACTCGCCGTGATCGCCGCTACCTGCGTAATCATCGTCACCGCCCCGACGGCAGACAAAAGTACGCAAGCCGACGCACCATGGGACTGCAACCGCGACGGGGCGGTTTGCAGCCCCTTCTGATCCGCGAATTCGAACCGCTCATCACTTTCTTCGGGTGGACGGATCTCGTTCACCATTCCCATCAGTTGCCCGCCTCCTGTGCATTCAGGTTCTCAGCCGAGACTACGCCTCAACAGCCAAAGACGGAGACTTGACGACGATCACCGCACGCCGCAACATACGGGAATACCCGCAAGGCAGGGGCGCTGTTTCACCGATCGCCCTGAGCGTGAACGGGCTCGGTGCGCAGAATCCCCAAGAATCATCTGGACAAGGAAATAAACTGAAGCGCCCGGGCGGTAGTGCAAAAAACATGGCGTGGCACGCGGCTTATTTCCACAGAACCAGTCGCAGGCCCCCCACACACAATCGCCAATCAAAGCCGGAAGACGCTTCTCAACAGACTCGTCCGACGTGCCGTCTTGCATATCGTCTGGATCAGACTACACGGTCAGCGTCACGTTCGATCACATTGGCCCTCCCGGCTGCGAATTTCTCTTACGAGAGGAATACCCCCGCAGTGACACCCTTCTACAAGAAGCCACCATCCCTGCCTGTGCTGATCCCCAGGTTCACGTCGCAGCATGAAGAGAACGGCCTCCTGCTCGTCCGAGGGCCGAAGTGCTCAGGAAAGACCACGTTTCTCAGCAGGATCAGTGATTCGGCCGCCGGCTCCGGAGCACTTATCCTGTGGGCGACCTGCTGGCCAAGTGAACACGAACTGCCCTTCTATGTGCTGCGCCAGGTACTGGACCAGCTAGAGGAGGCGGGCGAGGCGGCCATGACCCCGGCCGAGATCCTCCACACGACGAATCGCGAGGAAGACAGCCGATGGGCCGTCACGATCGTCCATGAGCAGGTGTACCGCCGGCTTCTGGATGTGGCGGCGAGGCGTCCCCTCCTCATAGCGGTCGACGACATCAATCATGTCGACCTTCCCTCACAGGATTTCCTGCGCTTCCTCGCACGGCGCCTGAAGGGAACGCGCATCAAACTCGTACTGGCCGAACAGACGGGTCAAACCGTATGCCACAGCTCCGGTCTTCGTACGGACGTGATGCGACTGCCATACACCCAGGTGGTCCGGCTGGGACTGCTGTCCCGCGAGCAGCTCGCCAAACGGATCGGGGAGCATGCCGACGTCACCCGTGATCCCGCGGCAAGGACAGCCACGGAGCGGATCGCCGCCCACATCCACGACCTCACCGGCGGCAACGTCCTCCTGGCTGGGCTCCTCTCGGCCAAATACCTCGCGGCAGCCGGCCGTGGCGGGAACGAGCCGACCGTCGACGGTGATTTCTACGAGACCGTCCGCATCATGATCGACGGCAGCGGCATCCCCGGAATCAGCCGCGGGGCACGGGCGGCCGCTGTCCTGGGCCGCTTCTGCTCTCCGCAGCGCCTGGCCCGTTTACTCAACGGGGACCCCGTGTCGGCCGAGTGCGTTCTTCGTGGGCTCGAGGACCTGGGCATGATGCACGGAACACGTCTTCGAGAGCAGATAGGCCTGGCGCTTATCGACGACCAGAACTTCCCTGAGCTCACCGAGTTACACCTCAAGGCAGCGCACATCCTGTTCAACGACGGCGTTTCAGTGGAGTACGTGGCACAGAATCTGACAGCCGCCGGAAAAATCGAGAAGCCGTGGGACCTTCCACTCGTCCTGGCACTCATCGGCCGCACGTTGGAAGAGGACACCACCGACGTGGTCGACGACCTGCTGACGCTTACTCAGGCCTCCACACTCACAGCCGACGAGTGCTCGGCGGTGGAGATGCTCCTTCTGCGCAACGTATGGCTGAAAGATCCGGCGCTGGCGGCCACTCTTGTGTCGCCGCTGGTCGCGGCCGCGCGCCGTGGCACCCTCGGGCTGGCCGACCTGGCGTTCCTGGTCCGGGCAACGGCTCTGCTCGGGTTCCCGGACCACGCCTCGGAGTTGATGTCTATGCTGCGCGAGCGGCCCTCCGAGCCGGGGGCGCAGAGCGAGGTGATGCTCGCAGAGGTGCTGTACAGCTTCTGGCACAGTGTTCTGCCCCGTCATCCCCGCACCGATCTCCACGTTCCGGCCGAACCGCCTAGTCCGTGGGCATCCGCCAAGCAGAGCGACGTCCTGGCCATGTGCCAGCACGCATGGCTGCAGACGGTCCAGTACAAAGTTCCCGACCTGCTGAAGTCGGGAGACCGGGCCGGGGCGATCTTCGTGGCGGAGCAGATCCTCGAAGGCGTCCAGCTCAAGAGGTCCGGGGTGGAGCCCTTTCTTGTGGCCTGTTGGGTGCTGGAATCCGTGAACGCACTCCCCCTGGCCCGGAAATGGTGCATCAGGCTGTCCGAGGCACTCGTTGATCACCCCTCCCCCGTCTGGAAAGCTCTCCTCTCCGCTGTCCAGGCCATGACCTCAGCGGCCCTGGGTGACCTCGCCGATGCGTACCGGCTGCTCCAGGAGGCACTGGCGCACAAGCCCTGGGACAAGTGGGGGGCCCTGACCGGGCTGATCGGTGGGGTGCTGGTGGGGATCCTCACCGAAATGGGAAGGTACGAGGAAGCAGCGGACGTGCTCGACCGTCCGCTCCATCCGTCGGTTTTCCAGGGACTGTGCAGCTTGCACTACGTACGCGCCCGCGGTCGGCATCATCTGGCGCTCGGCCGACTGCACGCCGCGGTGGCCGACTTCGAGAGCTGCCGGGACGCGTCCGCTTACCTGAATGTCGAACTGCCCTTGGTCGTGCCCTGGCGATGCGACATGGCGGAGGCGTACCTGAAGATGGGGAACGTCCAAGGGGCCCGGGCCCTCCTCGACGAGCAGCTCAGTCTGCTCCCCGAGGGGGAAACGGCCATTCACGGAGCGACGCTGCGCCTGCTCGCCAGGACCCATGAGGCCGACCAACGGATCTGCCTCCTCAAGATGTCGGCGGACGAGTTGGAGGCCTGCGGAAGCCGACTGGAACTCGCCCACACCTTGACCGAGCTCGCCTTCGCCTACCGGGAGATCTCACGCCTCAACCTGGCCCGGATGGCGATGAGGCGAGCGCAGCGTATGGCACAGCAGTGTGATGCGGGCAGGCTACAGCAACTGATCACCGTGGACACCGCCAGCAGTACCGCCCGGGACGAGGGACCCGTCGAGAGCCATACCGAGTTAGACAAACTCAGCTCCGCCGAACGGCGGGTTGCGCTCCTGGCCATCCAAGGGCACACGAACCGGGAGATCTCGGCGAAACTCTTCATCACCCCCAGCACGGTGGAGCAGCATCTGACACGGATCTACCGGAAGCTGAGGGTCCAGCGCCGGGATGATCTCGAGAACCGGTTCTCCTCGGTGTTCGTGGGGGCCGACTGCCCCATGTGAGGCCGGAGACGAGCTCGGTCCGCAGACCTTCGCGGGGTGGGCCGGAGAGCAGGCCTATCCCCGCTTCGGCTCTTGCAGCGCCCGCATCCCCACGATGCGGTGTGCGGCCCGCAGTCCTTCCGCGGCGGCCCGCACGGCGTTCAGACCCTGGGCGCCGGCGGCGCCGCCGGCGGTCACGAAGGGCACATCGGCGGCGCGCAGAAGAGGACCGAGGTCCTGCGCGGGCCGCTGGCCCACGGCGAGGACGACATGGTCTGCGGCAACGAGCCAGTCCCCTTCCGCGTCGGCCACCACGACCCCGCCAGGCGTGATTTCCCGGTACGTCACGCCGGTAAGCATCCGCACACCGGCGGATCTCAGTTCCCGCATCACGACCCAGCGTGTGCTGGGGCCGATGCCTTGGCCGATCAGGCTTCCACGCCGGATCAGTGTCACGTCACGGGTGCCCCGCCGGGCGGACCGGCCGGCTGCGGGGCCCGCCGCGGCCGTCGACGGGACGCCCGTGGTCACGGCGTACGCGGCGAGGAACTCCTCCGGTGTGGACTTCGCGTCCCGCTCGGCGGTGAGCAGGTGCGCCAGGTCGACCGCTATGCCTCCGCCGCCGATGACGGCGATCCGCGGTCCGAGGGCCATGTGATCCTCGAATGCCTGTGCGTAGTCCAGGACATGAGGCAGTGTGACTCCGGGCAGTTCAGGGCGGGCGGGAACCACGCCGGTGGCCAGCACGATGCCGTCGAGTACCCGCAAGGCCGGGATGTCCTCGTGGCCGACACAGTGGCCGGTGTGCAGCACCGCGCCCAATTCCCGTAGTTCGCCGACATGGTGGCGGACGGTCTCCGCGAAGTCCGCCTTCCCGGGAACCCGCGCGGCCAGCCGGAACTGGCCGCCGGGCTCGGCGCCCGCCTCGTACACCTCGACATGGTGGCCGAGCCCCGCGAGCGTACGTGCGGCCTCCAGCCCGGCGATTCCCGCACCGATCACCGCGTAGCGTCCGGGTGTCGGCCGATCGGCGCCGTACACCGGCCGGCGCCGGAATTCCCGTTCGTACCCGGCCCTGGGGTTGACGAGACAGGACACCCTCTCGGCGCCGAACGAGCGGTCGATGCAGGCCTCGTTGCAGGCAATGCACAGGTTCACCGACTCATGACGGCCCGAGGCCGACTTGGCGACGATCTCCGGATCGGCGAGGAACGGCCGTGCCATGGCCACGTAGTCCGCCTCGCCGTCCGCCAGCACCTCCTCGGCCTGCGCGAGCCGGTTGAAGCGATTGGACGTGATGACCGGGATGTCGTCCCGGCCGGCGGCCCGCAGCGCTCCCTTCACGGCGCCGGCGCGGCCCGCCCAGGTGCCCACGGGGACCTGGGACTGAACGGTGGGCACCGACGATTCGTGCCACCCGATGCCGACGGACAGGGCGTCGGCGCCCGCCCCGGCGAGCGCGACCGCGAGCGCGGCGACGTCCTCGGGCGGAGTGCCGCCGTCTACCAGGTCGGCGCCGGAGATCCGGAACAGCACCGGGAAGTCCGGGCCGACGGCGGCCCTGACCGCGCGCATCACCTCCAAGGGGAACCGGCGCCTCCGCTCGGCGTCGCCTCCCCACGCGTCCTCGCGCCGATTGGTCCACGGCGCCGTGAACTGGTTGATCAGATAGCCCTCGGAGCCCATTACTTCGACCGCGTCGAAACCCAGTTCACACGCCGTCCGTGCGCCGTCGGCGAAGTGGCCGATCGTCGCGGCGATGTCGTCGGACGTCATCTCCCGTGGGGTGCTGCGGGAGAAACGGCTGTGGACGGGAGACGGCGCCATGGGCGACTCGCCGTCCTCGCCCGGCGGCGCGTACCGCCCGGCGTGGAAGAGCTGGAGGGCGATCCGTCCTCCGCGCTCGTGCACCGCCCGCACGGCTGCTGACAACGCCGCCATGTCCGTGCGGTCTCCGATCACCGCGTATCCGGGGCCGCCCACACCGGCCGGGCTGACCGCGGTTCCGCCGGTCACGATCAGGGCCGCTCCGGCCTCCACGCGCTCCGCGTAGAACGCGGCCAAGGCCTCGCCGCCGTCGTCCGCGGTCTCGAGGTTGAGGTGCATGGCGCCCATGACGATGCGGTGCGGCAGCGTGAGCGTACCGATGGCGCCAGGCCGAAAGACGTGGTCGAACATGCCGCGCCCTCTCCGTCAGGATTCCCTGGTCGGGCGGGGCGGCAGCCGGAGCTCGTCGCCGGCGTCCGCGAAGAACGGCGGTGCGACGACACTGAGACCCCCGTCGATCACCAGCGTCTGGCCCGTGATGTATCCGGCCCCCTCGCCCAGCAGAAAGGCGATGGTGTCGGCGACTTCCTGCACCGTGCCCGGGCGCCCCGCGGGGATCCGGTCGAGCACGCTCCGCATGTCCGGCATGCCCTTGACCCCGTAGAAGTAGGCCAGTGAGTCGGAGTCGATCAGACCGCCGTTCACCGCGTTGACATTGATGCCGTACGGCGCGAACTCCACCGCCATGTACCTCACCCACGCCTCGATCGCCGCCTTCATCGCGCCGAGCGTGGCGTACGTCGGGTAGGCCCGCATCGAGCCGTAGGACGACAGCGCGACGATCCGCCCGCCGTTGTCCATCAGCCTGACCGCCTGCTGGGCGCCGAGCACGAAGGGCCGCAGGTTCATCGCGTACGACCGGTCGAGGTGATGCGGGCCGAGGTCGAGAATGTTCTTGAAGGCGCTGGCCGCGGCGTTCGACACGAAGTGGTCGAGGCGCCCGCAACGTCGCGCCACCTCGTCGAAGAGCGCCGTGACGCCCTCAGAGGTCTCGACGTCGGCCTGGACGGCGAAGCCCTGGCCGCCGGCTTCCTCGATGTCCACGACGGTCTTCTCCGCCAGGTCGGCGTTCTTCTTGTAGTTGACCACCACGGTGCCGCCCCGGCGGGCGAGGGTGAGCGCCAGCGACCGGCCGATGCCGCGCGAGGCTCCGGTGATCAGGGAGACCTGTGCGGGTCCGGTGCGTGTGTCTCGCCGGTTGTCTCTCATCGCGCCGCCTCTTCCTGGACGGTGGTCTCGGCCTGTCGCAGCAGTTCGCGGAAGACCACAGCCTTCTGCACCTCGTTGGTGCCTTCCTCAAAGCGCTGCGCGCGAGCGTCCCGGTAGACACGCTCGATCT
Source organism: Streptomyces sp. NPDC028907 (assembly GCF_055564995.1). NCBI lineage: Bacteria > Bacillati > Actinomycetota > Actinomycetes > Kitasatosporales > Streptomycetaceae > Streptomyces > Streptomyces sp. NPDC028907. Next base: position 36,209 of record NZ_JBVHVE010000005.1, on the reverse strand, counting down.
TCTGGGACTTCCAGTAGCCGAGACCGCCGTGGATCTGCAGTGCCTTGTCGGTGACCGCGGTCAGCATCGTCACCGCGTGCATCTTCGCCATCGAGGACTGCATCGACGCGTCGTCGGCACCCTCCTCGAAGCGGCGGGCGGCGTGCAGCACCAGCTGCCTGGCCGCCTCGATGTCCGCGGCGTTCTCGGCGAGCATGAACTGGATGGCCTGACGCTGGGTCAGAGCCTTGCCGAAGGTGACCCGCTCGCGCGCGTAGCCGATGGCGAGCTGCTGTGCGCGCTGGGCCAGCCCGACGCAGCTCATCGCGACGGAGATCCGCGAGGGGGTGAGGAATCCGCCAAGGAAGACCCCCAGCCCCTCGCCCTCCGCGCCGAGCCGGTGATCCACCGGGACCGGCGTACGGTCGAAGTGGAGCGACGCGTGGTCGGTTCCGGTGACACCCATCGTGTTGGAGGTGTCCTCGGCCCGCACCCCGGGCGCGTCACGGGGCACGAGCAGGGCGACCGTGCCCTCGTGCCCGGTGGTGCCCTCGACGCGCGCGGCGAGCAGGTAGTAGTCGCAGCGCATGCCGAACGTGATCAGGTGTTTACGGCCGGACAGGTAGTAGGTGTCGCCCTCGCGGACCACGGAAGTCGTGATGTCGGCTCCCGTGCCGTTGCCCGGTTCGGTCAGGGTGAAGGCGATCTTGATCTCGCCCGTGACGGCGGGGACGACGAACCGTTTGCGCTGCTCGTCGGAGGCGTGTCCGTCCATCGCCCGCCAGATGCCGTTGACGACGTGCACGATCATGCGTATGGATCCGTGGGAGCGGGAGAAGATCTCCATCAGCTCCATCCACCGTGTGAAACCGACGCCTTGGCCGCCATACTCCTCGGGAGCGGTCATCCGCAGGTACCCGAGCTCGTTCAACTCGGTCCACAGTTCCTCCGGCACCTCCCCGCTCTCCTCGATGCGCTCGGCCCAGCGCTCACCCGGCCCTGCCACCCACCGCTCGACCTGGCGGCGGAGCCCGTCAAACTGCTGCTCGTCCATCATCTGCCGTTTCTGCCTTCTTCCTTCGTCTGCGAGAGGCGGCCGGGGTTCACCCGGCCTCCTCGTCGTGCGGCCGCAGGGCGCCGGCCCGGGCGCGCAGTTCGAACTTCTGGACTTTGCCCACGGGGTTGCGCGGCAGCGCGTCGAGGTATTCGAGACGTTCCGGCCAGTACTGCTTCGCCACCTGGTGTTCATCCAGGTAGCGGCGCATGGCGTCGAAGCCGAGCCTCGCGCCGTCCTTGAGCACGACGAACGCGCAGGCCCGTTCGCCGAGCCGGTCATCGGGCATGGCCACGACGGCCACGTCGTCGACGGAGGGGTGGGCGAACAGCAGCTGCTCCACCTCGGCGACCGGGATCTTCTCGCCGCCGCGGTTGATCACGTCCTTGACCCGGCCGGTGATCCGCACGAAGCCGGCCTGGTCGATCACGGCCAGATCGCCGGTGCGGTACCAGCCGTCCGGAGTGAAGGCTTCGGCCGTGAGGTCGGGCCGACCCAGATAGCCGTCGAACACCGTGGGCGAATGTATTTCGAAGTTGCCCTCGGTACCCGCGGGCAACTCATCGCCGCTGTCGTCGGTGACCCGCAGCCGGATGCCGTCGAGCGCGCGTCCATCGGTGCTCCGGCGCTGCTCCGGCTCGTCGGTCGGCGCGGAGAGTGCGCCGAGGCAGGTCTCGGTGGTGCCGAAGGCGCCGCACACCTCTGCGCCGAGCACCAGGCTCGCGCGTTCCGCCAGGCGGCGTGGCACGGTGGCGCCGGTGGCCACGAAAATCCGCAGGTGGCGGGGTACCTCTCTCGTGTCCTCGACGGCCTTCACCAGGTCGGACAGAAACGGCGTGGCGGCCTGCACGAACGTCGCCCTGTGGGTGTTCAGGGACATGAGGGCGCGCTTCGGGTCCCACTCGGACTGAAGGATCTGCGGCACCCCGAGCACGGCCGCCAGCACCATCCCGTACAGGAATCCGGTCTGGTGGGCGAGCGGCGACGGTACCCAGATCACGTCCGTGGCGCCGAGGCCGAGATGCCTGATCTCCATCGAAGCGGCTCTGACGAGGTTCGCAGACGGCTGCGTGACGCCTTTGGGCTCGCCGGTGGTGCCGGAGGTGAACAGCAGTTGAGCCGTCATGTCGGCCGTCGGTCGAATGGCCTCGAGCGCCGCGCGATCGACCTCCGTCGCCTCCAGGGCCGCCGCCCAGTCGTGTACGGAGACCCCGTCCACGGATGCCCGCGGCAGCCGGGCGGGGCCACCTGACCGGGCCAGCGCGACGACATGCCGCGGCCGACCCGACTCCGGATCCAGCCGGGCGGCCAGGTCCAGCGCTTCCTGTGCGGGGCGCCGTGAGCGGTACTCGTCCATGACCACCAAGACGCGCGCCTCGGAGCGCTGGAGCACGAAGGCGAGTTCACGCTCACGGAAGAAAGGGATGACCGGGCAGCAGACGGCGCCGATGCGCAGGGCCGCCAGCGACAGCACCACGAACTCCAGGCGGTTCGGCACCTGGTAGGCCACGTTCTCCCCTGGCCGCACGCCCAGGCGCAACAGCAGCGCCGCGGCACGCTCGACCCGGTCGGCCAGTTCGCGCCAGCTGACGATGTGGTCGCCGTCGGGGCGCACGTCCACGACGGCGGTGGCGTCGGGTCGGGACGCGGCGTGTGAGGACAGCCATGCGGGCAGGGGGCTGAGACAGGCCGTGTCCGGTTCCGCTGCATCTGGAGACCGCCGGTCGCCGGACTTCGTGACCCGCCCGGTTCCCTCCTCCACCGACATGGGCACACTGATGCCGTTCATCGTGTCGAGGAATTCCGGGTACGAGATGCGATACGCGTTGGGATAGGTCAGCGTGGAGTGACCGCGTGCCCGTGAGGAGGCGACGGACAGCGACATCAGGACGCGGTGGTCGTTGTACGACGACAGCTTCGCGCCCACCAGATCCTCGACACCGTTGACCCTCAGGGTGTCCTCGGTCAGTTCAAGGTCGCCGCCCATGGAGTTGAGCTGGAGCATCGCGGCGGCCCGGTCGGACTCCTTGAGCCGGGTGTGCGCGATGTTGCGAAAGACCGACTCGCCGTGGGCGAAGGTGCCGAGCACGGAGAGGATCGGCAGCATGTCCGGAACGTCACGGCAGTCGAGGTCGACGGCCTTGAGAAGCGGAGCGTCCTGCTGGATACGTACGCCGCCTGCCGCCGTGTCCACCTCCATGGGCACCCCCATGGCGCGGGCCACGTCGAGGAAGTGGAATTCCGGATGGTCGCTGGGTCCGCCCTCGAGGTTCGTCATTCCGCGCAGCAGTACGTCGGAGGGGTGCAGTGCGGCGGTGGCGATGCTGAAGGCCGCGGAGCCGACGTCCGGGGGCAGCGTCAGTTCGAGAGGACGTGCGGCCTGACCGGGGGCCACGTCGAAGCGCCGCCAGTCTGGGGACACGGTCACTTCGAGGCCGAACTGCCGCATCATCGCGACGGTCAGCTCCAGGTAGGTGCGCTCGTTCAGCTCCCCCTGCACCTCGACGGTGGTGGGCCCGGTGGCGAAGGGCGCCAGCAGGAGCACTCCGGAAATCCACTGGGACAGGGTGCCCGGTATGGTCACGTGTCCCCCGGCGGGCCGCCTGCCCTGGACACGGACGGGCGGGCAGTCGTCAGCCGACTCCAACCGGACACCCATCTGTTCCAGGGCCCGCAGCAGCGGCCCCACGGGACGGCGCCTGAAGTACTTCTGACCTGTGATCGAGACCGCGCGGTCCGCGAGCGAGGCGAGCCCGATCATGAAGTAGAGGGTGGTGCCGGAGCTGCCGGCCGAGACAGTCTCGCTCGGTGGCCGGTACCGGCCACCGAGCCCCCGCACGACGAAGGTGTCGCCGTCGCGGGTGATCCGCACACCGAGTCCGCGCAGTAACCGCACGGTGTACTCGACGTGCCGGGCATCGGTGAGCCCGTGGATGCGGCTCTCGCCGTCTGCGAGAGAGGCGAGGATCAGGGCGCGGTGCGCGTGGTATTTGGAATTCGGCACCAGGACCTCACCGGTCACCCGGTGCTGGATTCCCTTGACGAGAAGATGCATGGGACTGGTTGCTCCTAGGCGTTGACGGCACGGCGGAAAAAGATCAGAGAGCGATCCGATTTATCCCTGCATGAACAAGAGTTCGAAACCCGACCTGCCACGCTTCCAGAACAAGCCGCAGGTTCGGTGATTCACCACATTCTCCGAAATCCGACACCGCGCTCGCTGCTGCATCCGCGAGGCTTTTACGACGGTCCACGAAGCCCTTCATTCCATGATCCCGGAACCGAGGAAATTCTTCAGCCCCTACCGTCCCCTAAAGGGGATGACTACGGCTGACGGGATGCATTGATCCGCGGTGAGTCCGTGCATGCCGACGGGCTCCTCACTGGGGCGGGTTGCCGTGTTTGCGGTAGGGAAGGTCGGCATGCTTGGTGCGCAGCATCGCCAGCGACCGGATCAGCACCTCGCGGGTCTCAGCCGGATCGATGACGTCGTCGACCAGGCCGCGCTCCGCCGCGTAGTACGGGTGCATGAGTTCCGCCTTGTACTCCTTGACCAAGTGCGCACGCATGGCTTCGGGGTCGTCGGCCCCGGCGATCTGCTTGCGGAAGATGACGCCCGCAGCGGCCTCGGCGCCCATCACGGCAATCTCGTTGGTGGGCCAGGCGTAGGTGAGGTCGGCGCCGATGGACCGGCTGTCCATCACGATGTAGGCGCCTCCGTAGGCCTTGCGCAGGATCAGGGAGATCCGGGGCACGGTGGCGTTGCAGTACGCGTACAGCAGTTTGGCGCCGTGTCGGATGATGCCGCCGTGCTCCTGGCCCACGCCTGGCAGGAAGCCGGGCACATCCAACAGGGTGACGAGGGGGATGTTGAACGCGTCGCACATCTGCACGAAGCGTGCGGCCTTTTCACTGGCCTCGATGTCCAGAACGCCGGCCAGGGTCTGCGGCTGGTTGGCGACGATGCCGACGACCTGGCCGTCCAGGCGGGACAGAGCGACGATGACGTTGCGCGCCCAGCGTTCGTGGACCTCCAGGTACTCGCCCTCATCGACGATCTCCTCGATCACCCGGCGCATGTCGTACGAGCGGTTGCCCTCCGCGGGGACCAGGTCCAGCAGCGCGTCCCCCCGCCGGTCGACGGGGTCATCGCAGTGCACCGCCGGAGGGATCTCGCGATTGTTCCCCGGGAGCAGCGACAGCAGGTAGCGGACCTCTTCGATACAGGCGCGCTCGTCGTCGTGGGCGAAGTGCGAGACACCGGAGACCTCGGAGTGTATGTCGGCGCCACCGAGGCCGTTCTGGCTGATGCACTCGCCGGTCACGGCCCGGACGACGTCCGGCCCGGTGATGAACATCTGGGAGGTCTCACGGACCATGAAGACGAAGTCGGTCAGGGCCGGGGAGTAGGCGGCGCCGCCCGCGCACGGGCCGAGCATCACGCTGATCTGCGGGATGACGCCGGAGGCTCGGGTGTTGCGCTGGAAGATGCCGCCGTAACCGGCCAGCGCGGAGACGCCCTCCTGGATTCGGGCTCCGGCGCCGTCGTTCAGGGAGACCAGGGGCGCGCCGGCGGTAAGGGCCATGTCCATGAGCTTGTGGATCTTGCCGGCGTGTGCCTCACCCAGCGCTCCGCCGAAGATCCGGAAGTCGTGCGCGTAGACGAAGACCGTACGGCCGTGGACGGTGCCCCAGCCGGTGATCACGCCGTCGGTGTACGGCCGGTTCGCCTCCAGACCGAAGCCGGTGGCGCGGTGCCGCCGCAACGACTCGGTCTCGGTGAAGGAACCCTCGTCCAGGAGGAGTTCGATCCGCTCCCTGGCTGTCAGCTTGCCCTTGGCGTGCTGAGCCGCGGTCGCCTTCTCGCTCGGTCCCCGCCGTACCGCCTCCCGGATGGCACGGAGCTGCGCGACCTGGCCGCGGGCGTCGTCGGCAGGGGTCGTCAAACGCATCGGTCACCCGCCTTCAGCCGGAGTGGCGCACGGCGGACAACTGCTCGGTGACGAGACCACTGATGGCATCGAGGTTCTCGTTGATGAAGAAGTGACCGCCCGGGAACACCTGTATGCCGAAGTCACCGGTCGTGTGGTCGCGCCAGCTCGACGCCTCGTCGTAGGACGTACGAGGGTCGGACGCGCCCGTCAGGGCGGTGACCGGGCAGCGCAGGCTCGGTTCAGGGGAGAACCGGTAGTGCTCGACGGCCCGGTAGTCGGCGCGCAGCGGATCCAGGATCATGGTGAGCATCTCGTCGTCCCCCAGCAGTGTGGGATCGGTGCCGCTCAGTTCCCGGATCTCAGCGATCAGACCCTCGTCTCCGGTCAGTTGCCATCTCTCGTCCCGCGGGCGCGACGGGGCTCGCCGGCCGGAGACGAAGAGCCGGACGGGCGAGGTACCGAGCCGCTGTTCGAAATGACGTGCCACCTCGAAGGCCAGAAGCGCTCCCATACTGTGGCCGAAGAACGCGATCGGCCGGTCCGCGAGCTTCCGTAACTGGACGAACAGCAGCTCGGCCAGCACGTGCAGGTCGGCCACGCACGGCTCGGTGCGCCGGTCCTGACGACCCGGATACTGCACGGCGAGCGTGTTGAACCGATCGGACAGGGCCATGCAGTAGGGCCGATAGAAACTGGCGGAACCGCCTGCATGGGGAAAAAAGACGAGCTGGGTCGCGGACGATGGTCCCGAGCGGTAGCGGCGGATCCACAGGTCGGATTCGGTCACTGATTCCACGATCACATCGCCTCTGTTTCTCTTTCTCACCGACCGATCCACTTTTTCGCAAAACGGTCTTTTCCTGCCCACCCGGACCGCCTCCACGGAAGAGCACGTCCCTGGACAGGGCACGCCGAGAATCGCATTCGCACAGGGTGCGATTCAACCCCCTAGTCCGCGTACCGCGAACGCCATTCCCCCCTATTTCACCGTTTTCCTCGGACTTCGATCCGAGGAAATAGCTACGCAACGACGATTTCTGGAATCACCTACTGAATCGCTTCGAGCTGCTTGCTCGCCACAAACCGTGTGATCTTGGCAATGGTGGCGAATTGGGCCAGATTCAGTTCGTCCACATCGACCTCGATGTGGAAGGCGCCCTCGATGTAGGTGATCAGCTGGATCGCGAACAGCGAGTCGATCCGGCCGGACTCGAAGAGATCCTCGTCGGTCTCCGGCGGCGGGCCGCTATCCTCGGTCGCCAGGAACGTGCGGACGGCCCGCTCGATCTCGTCGGCTGTGTTCACGGTCATGTTCATGCCCCTTCCGTTTTCGCCACGGTCGTAACGCCGTGGCACATGTGGAAACCCAGGCGCTTGTCCGCGGTGTCAATCGCCCCACCGTTTCGAGGTGGGTCAGCGCCGGGCGAGCCAGGCGTGCACCTCGGTGGCGACGGCGTCGGCGTTCTCAGCGACGATGGTGCAGTGGTCGCCCGGGACGGTCGCCTCGCTGTGCGACAACGGCCAGTACGCACGCCAGTCCTCGGTCATCGGCGGCGCGGACGGGTCACCCGGGACGCACTCCTCCGGGCGGACGAACAGGGTCGGCGCGTCCACCGGCTCCGGCTTCCAGTCGCGGAACAGTTTGCGGTACGAGCCGAGGGCCGTCAGCGAGGTGAGGTTCATCGTCGTGAACCGGGACCGCCGCTCATTGACCTCGTAGGTCATCGCCTGGCGCATGCTCAGCGACATGCTGTCGGGCAGATAGGTGTCGAGCAGGACGACGCCGCGGGCCGGGGAGCCGTCCAGCTGTACCTTCTCCGCGACCGAGTGCGCGAGCCAGCCGCTGGAAGAGTATCCCAACAGGGCGAACGGCTTGCCGTCTGCGCAGCGCAGCGTCGCCTGGGCCAGAGCCGCCACGAGCGCCTCGCGCGTCGCGGCGATCGGCTCGTCCGGCAGGAAGCCCGGCACCATGACCATCGACAGGTCGCGTCGGCCGCGGAAGAACGTGGCCAGCCGGGCGAACTGCAATGACTGCTCAACCGGGGCGAAGGGCGGGAAGCAGATGACCGCCGGTCCCTCATCACCGGTGGCCAGCCGCACGAAGCCGAGCCCGCCGGGGATCTGGCCGGGGTCGGTGAAGTGGTCACGCAAGCCCGCCGCACCGCTCAACAGCGCTTCCACCTCCGTCATCCGGCCGCGCAGCGCGACCCGGCGGTAGATCGCCGCGAACGACTCCGCCGACTCGACCGGTTCCCGCGTGGCCGCCGGATCGGCCGCCGACGTTCCGTCGGCGAGCGCGGTCAGCAGGAACTCGCAGACAGCGGTCACCGTCGGATGGTCGAACACCAGCATCGTCGACAGCGCCAGACCTGTGGCGCCCGTGAGCCTGTTGCGGATCTCCACAGCAGACAGCGAGTCCATGCCCAGCTCCACGAAGGGCTGTTCGACGTCGAGCGACGAGGCGTGGGTGTGCCCCAGCACCTCGGCGACCGTGGCACTCACCAGATCGGTCAACACGACCCGCTGGTCGGCCACGGCCAACCCCGCCAGCCGACGGCGGACGTCGCCCTGGCCGGCGGGCGCATCGGACGGGCCATCGGTGGGCAGCGCGCGGGCCTGCGGCAGGTCGGAGATCAGCGGCCGCGCCCGGACCGCCGTGTACCCGGCCAGGAACGGCTCCCAGTCCATGGCGGCGACGGTGATCCGAGTCTCGTCCCGGCCCAGCACCTGCGCGAGCGCGGCGAGGCAGTCCGCCGGCGCCATGGGTATCAGGCCGTGGCGGCGCATGTGCGCCTCCCCGTCCGGGTCGACCATGCCGGACTCGGCCCACACGCCCCACGCCACCGAGGTCGCGGCCAGTCCACGGGCGCGGCGGCGTTCGGCGAGCGCGTCCAGGTGGGCGTTGCCCGCCGCGTAGGCGGCGTAGTGGGCACTCCCCCAGGTCGCGGAGGCGGACGAGAACAGCACGAACGCGCCGAGATCGTCGTGGCAGAACAGTTCGTCCAGGACGCGTGCGCCGTCCGCCTTGCCGCCGTAGACCGCGCGGAACTCCTCAAGGGTCATCGCGTCGATCGGGGTGTTCTGGCCGACGCCCGCCGCGTGGAAGACCGCGCGCACCGGTCCCTCTTCGGCGGCGGCCTCGGCGACGAGCGCCACCATCTGGTCGCGGTCGGCCACGTCGGCCGGCACCACACGTACGCGCGCGCCCCGTGACTCCAACTCGGCGCGCAACCGCTCGGCTCCGGGCGCCTGCGGGCCACGACGCGAGACCAGGACCAGGGAGCAGGGGCCCAACGAGGTCAGCCAGCGTGCGACATGAGCTCCGATCACCCCGGTCCCGCCAGTGATCAGTACCGTGCCGTCCGGCCGCCACGGTTGCTCCGGTTCCGGCGCGGCGGGGGCCGGTACGAGTCGGCGGCGCAGCACGCCCGCGGGCCGGATGGCGATCTGGTCCTCCTCGTCGTCGGCCATCAAAGTCCCGGCGAGCAGGCCGACGGACCGCTCGTCGAGCGTGCCGGGCAGATCGATCAACCCGCCCCAGCGCTCCGGGCGTTCGAGGCCGGCGACGAGACCGACACCCCAGATCGCGGCCCGTACCGGGTCCGGTTGCTCGGTCCCCACGGTGGCCACCGCACCGCTGGTCAGGGACCACAGCCGCGCTGTCACCCCCACGTCGCCGAGGGCCTGGACGAGTACGAGGAGTTCCTCCGGACCCTGTACGAGGCTGATGACGCCCGCCAGCGGCGGCACGCCCTTGACCGAGTCGGTCAGCAGTTCGGCCACCGCCTGCCTGCCGGGCCGGTCCTCTCCCAGTTCGACGGTCACCACGTCGGCCAGCACCCGGGTCAGCGCGCGCCGCGCACCCGGATCACCGCCGCCCCGCGGAAGCACCAGCAGCCAGCAGCCCGGCACCTGGGCGGCCGGGGCACGGTCGACGGGCTTCCAGACCACGCGGTAGCGCCACGAGTCCATCATGTGCCGACGCCTGCTGTCCCGGTGCCACTGCGCCAGGGCCGGCAGCACCGGCTCCAGCTCGGCCGGCGCACCCAGCGTTCCGGCCAGGGTGCTCAGGTCCTCCTTCTCCACCGCCTCCCAGAACGCCTGGTCGTCGCCGTCGCCGCGAACCGTCCGGGCCACCGGCGATGCCGTCAGCCAGTAGGACTGGCGCTGGAACGCGTAGGTGGGCAGGTGTACGGGGCGGCCGGTGCCGAGGACGGCGGCCCAGTCGGGGGTGGTGCCCAGGGTATGGGTGTGGCCGAGTGCTTCGAGGACGGTACGGGCCTCAGGGCGTCCGCGTCGGCAGCTCGCGGTGACGGCGTAGCGCTGCGCCAGCAGCGGCGTGAGGACGGCGTCGGGTCCCAGCTCCACCAGGACGTCGGCGGGGGGCAGCTGGGTGACGGCGTCGTGGAAGCGGACGGCGTTACGCGCGTGGTCGATCCAGTACGCGGGGGTGTGGATGGGGTGGCCGCTGTCGGCGGCGGGGCTGACGTCGAGGGTGGGTTCGTGGAAGTCGAGTTGCTCAAGGGCGGTGCGGAACTCGTCGAGCATGGGTTCCATCAGCGGCGAGTGGAAGGCGTGGCTGACGTTGAGCCGTGAGGTGCGAACACCGTTGTCGCGCCAGAAGTCGTTCAGCCCGTCGATCTCCTCGGCGGGTCCGGAGACGACCAGGGAGTCGGGCGCGTTGACAGCGGCGATCGCCACGGCCGGCACCCCGGCCACCACGGTGGCGACCTCGGTCTCGGTGGTGTTGACGGCGAGCATGGCTCCGCCATTGGGGAGTTGTTGCACCAGTCGGCCCCGGGTGACAGCCAGACGCGCGGCGTCCTCGGGGGTCAGCACACCCGCGACGGCGGCGGCGGCGATCTCGCCGACGGAGTGGCCCGTGACGGCGGTGAAGCGGATGCCCCAGGACTGCCACAGCCGGGCAAGGGCGAACTGGAAGGCGAACAGGGCGGGTTGCGCGTACTCGGTACGGGCCAGCGTCCGTTCGGCGTCATCGGCGTCGGACCACATGATCTCCTTCAGTCCGCGGCCCAGCAGGGGATCGACAACCGCGCAGATCTCGTCGAGGGCGTCGGCGAAGACCGGGAAGTCCGCGGCGAGTCGCCGGCCCATCCCGCAGCGCTGAGAACCCTGTCCGGAGAAGACGGCGGCCACACGGCAGGACCCGCCGGCGTTGGGGGTGACCGGCGGCGTCGCAGCGAGCTGGTCCAGGGCGGCGAGGATCTCGGCGCGGTCACCGACCAGCACCGCACGGTGCTCGAACGACGACCGTGTGGTCACCAGCGAACGGGCGACGTCGGTCAGGGAGAGGTCGGGGTGCCCGGTCAGGTGATCGCGCAAGGCGGCCGCCTGGCCCGACAGCGCCTCGTCCGACTTCGCCGACAACACAAGCGGCACCGCGGAATCCGGCACCACGGGACCCGGCGCCGCGGAGGCGTCGCCCTCGTCCGCCGTCGCGGGCTCCGAAGCGAACTCCTCAAGAATCACATGGGCGTTGGTGCCGCTGATGCCGAACGACGACACCCCCGCGCGGCGCGGACCGTCCTCGCTCGCCCACGGGCGCTCACGGTCCAGCAGCCGCACACCGGAGCCGGCCCACTCCACTTCACCTGTGGGGCGATCGGCGTAGAGGGTGCGCGGCATGACACCGTGCCGCATCGACATCACCATCTTGATGACACCCGAGACCCCGGCCGCACCCTGGGTGTGGCCGATGTTCGCTTTCAACGATCCCAGGTACAGCGGGTCTTCGGCCGCCCGGTCCCGGCCGTAAGTCGCGAACAGCGCCTGCACCTCGATGGGGTCACCCAGCCGGGTCCCCGTGCCGTGCCCCTCCACGACGCCGACGTCGGCGGTGGTGAGGCCGCCGCTGGCCAGCGCGTCCAGGATCACCCGCTGCTGCGACCTGCCGTTGGGCGCGGTGAGACCGTTGGAGGCGCCGTCCTGGTTGACCGCGGAGCCGCGGACGACCGCCAGCACCTCGTGGTCGTGGCGCAGGGCGTCGGACAGCCGCTCGACCACCAGCATGCCCACGCCCTCGGACCAGCCAGTGCCCTCGGCGTCAGCGGAGAACGACTTGCAGCGCCCGTCCGGGGCCAGGCCCCCCTGGCGGCTGAACTCGACGAAACCGCTGGGCGACGCCATCACCGTCACCCCACCCGCCAGGGCCAGATCGCACTCGCCCTGCCGCAGCGCCTGAACCGCCAGGTGCAGCGCAACCAATGAGGAGGAACAAGCCGTGTCGATGGTCAGCGCCGCCCCTTCGAGCCCCAGGGTGTAGGCGATCCGCCCCGACATCAACGACGTGGAGACTCCGGTGATCCCGTAGCCTTCCACGCCCACGCCGCCGCCCTGCACGTCGAAGCCGTAGCCCTGCGGGGACGCGCCGACATAGACGGCGGTACGGCTGCCCCTCAGCCCGGCCGGATCGATCGCCGCGTGCTCCAGCGCCTCCCACGACGTCTCCAGGAGCAGCCGCTGCTGGGGGTCCATCGCCAGGGCCTCCCGCGGCGAGATGCCGAAGAACGGGGCGTCGAACTCCGCTGCCCCATAGAGGAAGCCGCCCTCACACGTCAGAGTGGTGCCGGGCCGAACGCCGCTCGGATCGTGGATCCGCTCGGTGTCCCAGCCCCGGTCGGCGGGGAACAGCGAGATCGCGTCGGTGCCGGAGGACACGAGCTGCCACAGCTCGTCGGGGTTGCGTACCCCGCCGGGCAGCCGGCAGGCCATACCGACAATGGCGATCGGATCGGCCTTGTCCCGGTCCTCGTACTCGCGCAGCTGCTGTCTGGCGAGCCGCAGCTCGTTGCTGAGCTGCTTGAGGAAATGCCTCGTCCGGTTCTCCGGCGACGCCGAGCCGTCTGATGTGGGTACGGACACTGGTGGACCTTTCGGGGAAGTTCGGGCTCATGAAGCGGAATCAGGGCGGGCGCCGCCGGTTCACAAGGTCACGGGGCACGGCTGCGCCGGTTCACGAGGGAGAGACGCGCCGGTTCACGAGATGTCGAATTCGCGGCCCAGCATGGACAGCAGTTCGTCGTCCGTCGCGCCGTCGATTTCGTCCTCGGTGACCTCGGGCGCCAAAGTGTCCGCCGCCCCGCCCGCCTTCCAGCGCGCGAGGATGGCGCTCAGACGCATGGTGATCCGCGACCGGCCTACCGAGTCGGTCTCCAGACCGGCCAGCGTGGCCGCCAGCCGGTCGAGTTCCTCCTCGGCCGAGCCGACCGGATCGGTCCCGGCGCGCAGGGACTCCAGCAGGAACTGGACCACCTCTGTCGGGGACGGATGGTCGAACATGAGCGTCACCGGGGTACTCAGTCCGGTCAGGGTGTTCAGCCGCCTGCGCAGGCCGACAGAGGCCAGCGAGTCGAGTCCCAGGTCACGGAAGGGGCGGTCCGCCTCGACCTGCGAACGGTCGGCGTAGCCGAGTTCGGCCGCCGTCTCGGTGAGCACCAGGTCCAGCAGGGTCGCGTGCTGCGCGGCCGGGTCCAGCTCCAGCAGCTCCCGGCGGAACGCGTCAGCGGTCCCGGTGTCCGGCTGCGCGGCGGCGTCGGACTGGGCGCCGGCAGCCAGGAGGGCCCTCACCTCCGGCAGGTCGTCGAGCAACGGCCGCGGTCGGGCCGCAGTGTAACTGGCATGGAAGGGCGCCCAGTCGACGTCGGCGACGGTGACCGTGGCCTCGTCGTTGTCGAGCGTCCGCTGGAGCGAGGCGATCGCGTGTGCCGGCCGGAGGGCCGCGAGACCGATCCGGCGCAGTTGCCGCGCGGTGTCCTGGTCGACCATGCCGTCGTCGGCCCAGACGCCCCAGGCCACCGACGTGCCTGCTGCTCCGCGCGCCCTGCGCCGCTTCACGAGGCCGTCGAGGTAGGCGTTGCCGGCGGCGTAGGCGCCGCCGAGGGCGCTTCCCCAGGTCGCCGAGATGGAGGAGAAGACCACGAACGCGTCCAGTTCCGCGCCAAGCAGTTCGTCAAGCACCCGGGCGCCGTCGATCTTCGCCGACGCCACCGAGGCGAACTCCTCGGTGCTCATCGCGTCCACGGCGGTGGCCTGTGTGACACCTGCCGCGTGGAAGACCGACCGGACCGGCGTGCCCTCACGCTCCAGCTTCGCGAGCAGTTCGGCGACCGCCGCCTTGTCAGCGACATCGGCGGCGACGGCCCGGGCCGGCACGCCCTCCGCGTTCAGTTCGGCCAGCAGCTCCGCGGCGCCGGGCGCGTCGGCACCCCGGCGCGACAGCAGCACGATCGAACAGTCCCCGTGCCGGGCGAGCCAGCGGGCCACATGGCCGCCGATGGCGCCCGTGCCTCCTGTGATCAGCACCGTGCCTGAGGGCTTCCACGACCGCGTCCCTGGCACGGCTGCCGGGGCGGGTAGCAGCCGACGTACCCACAAAGTGCCGTTCCTGATGGCTAGTTGCTCCTCTCGGCCCGGGGCGGCCAGGGCCCCGGCGAGCAGTTCGCCGGTCTCGGTGTCCCATGAGGACGGAAGGTCGATCAGGCCGCCCCAGCGGTCCGGGTGCTCCAGGCTGACGACCCGGCCGAAACCCCATACGGCGGCGCCGTTCGGGTCGACGAGCGCGTCGTCGGTGCCCGTGTCGACAGCTCCGCTGGTCACGCACCACAGCGGGGCATCGATCCCGGCGTCGGCGAGGGCTTGGACGAGCACCAGCACATCAGCCGCGCGGTGGGAGCGGCACAGTACGCCGTCCACCTGGCCCGCCGCGCCCAGTTCGGTGGCGAGTGCCGCGCGGTCCGCGCCCCGCAGGGACACCGGAACCGCCTGGTCGAACAGCCCGTCGAAGGCGTCCGTCCCATCGTCTGCCGCAACCAGCCAGCGGCCGGCCACCCTCGGGGCGCGCCGCGGGTCGGCAGGTGCCACCCAGCCGATCCGGTAGCGCCAGCCGTCCAGCTCGGACCGCAACGTGCTCTCGCGCCGCCAGCGCGCCAGGACGGGCACCAGAGTGTCCAGGCCCTCGCTGGTGCCGAGTTCACTGCCGAGTTGTTCGAGGTCCTCGCGTTCCACCGCGTCCCAGAACCGGCCGTCCGCCTCGGTCCGCGGCACGGTCGCGGTGGTGGCGTCCGGCACCAGCCAGTAGTGCTCGCGCTGGAAGGCGTACGTGGGCAGCGGGAGCCGGTCGCACGGGGTCAGTACCGTGGTCCAGTCGACCTCCAGGCCCGCGACATGCGCCTCCAGCAGCGACAGCAGAGCGCGGTCCCGTCCGCCGATGTCGCGGCGCAGAGTGCCGACCGGCACACCCGCGGCGCCGACCGCCTCCAAGGTCTGCTGGACGCCGACCGCCAGCATCGGGTGAGGGCTCGCCTCCACGAAGAGCCGAAACCCGTCGGCGGCCAGCGCCTCGATCGCGTCCTGGAACAGCACGGTCTGCCGCAGGTTGCGGTACCAGTACCCGGCGTCCAACTCGTGCCCTGCGAGCCGGGTCCCGGTGACCGTCGAGTACAGCGGGACGGCGCCGTCCGTCGGGCTGATTCCGGCGATCTGTTCGAGCAGTTCATCGCGTACGTCCTCCATAGCCGGGGAGTGGGTGGCGAAGTCGACGTCGACCCACCAGGCCCACACCTTGTCGGCCTTGCACTGCTTGGCGAAGGCACGCAGCGGCTCCGCCTCGCCGGAGACCACGACGGAGTCGGGTCCGTTGACCACGGCGAGCGACAGGTCGCCGTCCCACGCAGTGATCGCTTCCCGGGCGCGGGCCGCGGACATCCCCACGGACAGCGCCCGGCCCCGGCCGGACAGCTTGGCCAGCAGCCGGGAGCGGGTGACCGCGACCAGCGCGGCGTCCGCCAGGGTGAGGGCGCCCGAGACGCAGGCGGCGGCGAGTTCGCCCTGCGAGTGGCCGACCACCGCGTCGATCCGCACCCCCCACGACTGCCAGAGCCTGGCCAGGGACACCATGACCGCGAACAGCGCGGGCTGCACCACGTCGATGCGGTCCAGCAGCTCGCCGTCGGGGTCCGTAACCGCCTCCAGCAGATCCCAGTCGACGAGCCCGGAGATCACCTCGGCGCATTCGCGCAGCGCGGCCGCGAAGACCGGCGACCGGGCCATCAGGTCCCGTGCCATGCCGGCCCACTGGCCGCCCTGCCCGGGGAACATCAGGACCACGCCGCCCTCGCCCGCCACATCCGAGACGGTGCCGAGCGGCAGGCTGCGTCCTTCCGCGAGCGCGTCCAGACCGGCCAGCAGCGTGTCACGGTCGGCGGCCAGCACCGCGGCCCGGTGATGGAACAGCGCCCGCGTGGTCGCCAGCGACCACGCCACGTCGGCGGGGTGCGCCTGCGGCGTCGTACGCAGGAAGGTTCGCAACCGGTCGGCCTGCGCGGTCAGCGCGGCAGGGGACTTGGCGGACAGCACCACGGGCACAGGCGCCGCAACAGCCCTTGGCTCAGCTTCCACCGCGGCCCCGTCCCTCCGGTCGGTCCGGTCGGGCGCTGGGCGGGCGTCGTGTTCCAGGATCACGTGCGCGTTGGTGCCGCTCATGCCGAACGCGGACACCGCCGCGCGGCGCGGGCGATCCACCTCCGGCCACGGCAGCGCCTCGGTGAGCAGGCGCACCTGCCCCTCGCCCCAGTCGACTTCGCGGGTCGGTGTGGTGACGTGCAGGGTCCTGGGCATCATGCCCTGCCGCATCGCGAGCACCGCCTTGATGACCCCGCCGACGCCCGCCGCGGCCTGGGTGTGGCCGATGTTGGACTTGAGCGAGCCGAACCACAGCGGCAGCCCGGCGTCGCGGCCTCGGCCATAGACGTCGATCAGCGTCTGCGCCTCGATGGGGTCGCCGAGCGGGGTTGCGGTGCCGTGCGCCTCGACCATGTCGATCTGGTCCGGGGCGACCTGGGCGGCCCGCAGCGCGGCCTCGATCACCCTGCGCTGGGACGGGCCGTTGGGTGCGGTGAGGCCGTTGGAGGCGCCATCCTGGTTCAGCGCGGTGCCACGCACGACGGCGAGGACGTCGTGCCCGTTGCGCCGCGCGTCCGACAGCCGTTCCAGGACGAGCATGCCGGCGCCCTCCGACCAGCTTGTACCGTCCGCGTCCGCGGAGAACGCCTTGCAGCGGCCGTCCGGGGCGAGCGCGCCCTGCCTGCTGTACTCACTGAAGACCGCCGCGCTGGCGATCACCGCGACACCGCCGGCCAGCGCAAGCCCCGTCTCCCGGCGGCGCAGCGACTCGCAGGCCAGGTGCAGCGCGACCAGCGCCGAAGAGCAGGCGGTGTCCACGGTCAGGGCCGGCCCTTCCAGCCCCAGGGTGTAGGAAATGCGGCCGGAGGCGACAGCGGGCGCGACGCCAGTGGCTATGTGCCCTTCCACCTGTGAGGGGACGGACAGTCCGGCGCCGTAGCTGTGCGCGGAGGCTCCGACGAACACGCCGGTATCGCTGCCCCTCAGGGCCGTCGGCACGATGCCGGCGTTCTCCACCGCCTCCCAGGACGTCTCCAGCAGCAGTCGTTGCTGGGGGTCCATCGCCAGGGCCTCCCGCGGCGAGATGCCGAAGAACGGAGCGTCGAACTCGGCGGCGTCACGCAGGAACCCGCTTTCGGCGACATAGCTCTTGCCGGGCGCGTCCGGGTCCGGGTCGAAGAGCGTGTCGACCGGCCATCCCCGGTCAGTGGGCATCGGTCCGATCGCGTCCACCTCGTCGGCCACCAGGTTCCACAGCTGCTCGGGCGAATCGGCGCCACCGGGGAACCGGCAGCCCATCCCGACGATCGCGATGGGCTCGTTCGCCTGGTCGCGCACCTCCTGGAGGCTCTGCTTGGCGGAGCGCAGGTCGGCGGTGACCCGCTTGAGATAGTCGCGGTACCTGTCTTCGTTGGACATAGCAGTGGGCTCCTGGTGCGGTGTGGGGGCGAGGGGCGGACCGGGGGCTGTGGGGCGGACCGGGAGAGGAGGTCAGTCGCTGCCCAGCTCGCGGTCGACGAGCGCGAAGATGTCGTCGTCGCTCTCCCTCTGGAAGACGTCTTCGATGTCGGGCGCCGACTGCTGTCCCATGGTGTTGTCGCGGCCGTCGGTCCACCGCCACAGCAGGGCCTGGAGGCGCGAGGTGATGCGCTGCCGTTCGGCGTCGTCGGGCTCTTGCGCCGACAGCAGCTCGCCCAGCCGGTCGATCCCGGCGTGCACCGGGGAGTGGACCTCGGCGGGCTCCAGGAGTTCCAGCAGCCGGCCCGCGAGCGCGGCCGGGGTGGGGAAGTCGAAGACCAGCGTCGCCGGCAGGGTCAGACCGGTGGCCGCCGTCAGTCGGGTCCGCAACTCCACCGCGCCCAGCGAATCCAGGCCCAGTTCGGTGAAGGCCTGGTCGGGCGGGACCGCGCCGGCCGAGCCGTATCCGAGCACGGCCGCCGCCAGCTGCCGGACCGTCGCGAGGAGCCGTATCCGCCGGTCGGCCTCGGACAGGCCCCCGAGTTCGGCAGCCAGTTCGGGGGTCTGTCCGGTGCCGGGGCCGTCCTGCTTGCCTGCCAGCCGGTGCAGCAGGGTCGGTAGACCCGGCTGGTCCACCCGGGCGCGCAGCAGGCGCAGGTTGAACGGCGCGGCGATCAGCAGCGCGTCGCGGTCGGAGGTGGTCGCGACGTCGAAGAGACCCAAGCCGGTGCGCGTGGGCAGCGCCCCGAGCCCGGCACGTTCCATGCGCCGGATGTCAACCTCGGTGACACCCGCGGTCAACCCGCTGGTCTCCTGCCACAGCCCCCACGCCAGCGACACGGCCGGCAGCCCCGTCGCGCGGCGGTGCTGGGCCAGAGCGTCCAGGAAAGCGTTGGCCGCCGCGTAGTTGCCCTGCCCCGGTGCCCCGAGAACACCGGCGGCCGAGGAGAACAGCACGAAGGCCGCGAGGTCGAGTTCCCGGGTCGCCTCGTGCAGCGCCCACGCCGCGTCCGCCTTGGGGCGCAGTACCGTCGCCATACGCTCCGGCGTCAGCGCGGCCACCACACCGTCATCGATCACACCGGCCGCATGCACGACAGCGGTCAGCGGATGCTCGGAAGGCACCGAGGCGAGCGCCGCCGTGACGGTCGCGGGGTCGGTGAGGTCGCCCGCGTGCACGCGTACGTCGGCGCCGAGCGAGGTGAGTTCTTCGCAGGCCTCCGCCGCGCCGGGGGCATCCGTGCCGCGGCGGCTGAGTAGCAGCAGATGGCGCATGCCGCGCTCGGTGACCAGGTGCCGGGCCACGCGCAGCCCGAGGCCGCCGGTGCCGCCCGTGATCAGTACGGTGCCGTTCGGGTCCCAGTCGGTGGCGACGGCGCGCACCCGGTCGCCGTCGACGACGCTTTCCTGGCCGGCCTCGGGACGCGGCAGCTCCGGCAGTTCCTCCAGGGCCTCTGCCAGCGGTCCGGCTCCGGCCTGAGCCGGGTCGGTGAACAGCGCGTGCGCACAGATCTCCTCGTCCCGCACCGACACGGCCCGCGCCCCGTCGGCGTCGCCGTCCCCGACACCCGTGGTGACCAGTCCAATCCGGCGGCCCGCGAGCGTCTCGGCGAAGGTCCGCCCGAACTCCTCCGTACGCGAGGAGGCCAGGTGCGCGGCGTCCAGGCCCAGCGCCCGCAGCGCGCCGCGCACGGCGGGCGCCGCAGTGGCGAAGACCTCCGTTCCCCGGTGCCGGGCAAGCGCGACAACGGCCAACTCCGTGAGAGTGGCGGCGTCGTGGACCAGCACGGGCCGGTCCGCGGGCGCCTGCGCCAGCATTCCGGCCGCCCGCAGGTAGGCCGCGGCTGACGCGGCCCGGTCGTAGGACCAGCCGGAGGGCATGGCGCGCAGCGCGTCCGCGGAGAGCACGACCTTACGCTCGTCCGCCACCCGCTCACCGGTCAGCACACGGTCGCCGGGTACGAACCCGGTGACGTCGACGCCGACGGCCAGCACCACACCTGCCGCGCCGCCGCCCGTGACGGCCCGTACCGCGACCAGTACGTCGTCACCTGCCACGGACGGCGGCACGTCGTCGTGCGGAACGGCCGGGTCGGCGGCGACCAGGCGCGGCACCCATACGTCGCCATCCCGCACCGCGTACTGCGACTCCCCGTGCGCCAGCACGGTGGGCAGTACGGCGGCCGACGCCTCCCTCCCATCGAGGTCCACCAGGACGAACCGGCCGGGGTGCTCGGACTGCGCGGACCGCAACAGACCCCACACAGCGGCCTGCGTCGGGTCGGGCTGCTCTTGCGGCGTCGCCGCCACCGCACCCCGGGTGAGGACGACCAGGCGGCTGTCGCCCGTGCGCTCGTCGGCGAGCCACTCCTGTACGAGTTCCAGCGCGTGTCCGGTCGCCTCGTGCGCCGCTGCGGGCAGCTCCCCCTCCCCCGACTGCCACCACACGACGACGGCCTCACCGACAGGCTCACCGGCGCCGAGCGCCTCGCCCGGCGACGTGGCGGTGCGCAGTTCCGGCACCGCGTCGCGCCAGCGGCCCGGGGTGCCGGAGGCGCCGACCACCGTCCAGCGCCGGTGTTCCCACTCGGGCACGTCCCCGGCCGGAACCCAGGCCACCTTGAACAGATTGTCGCGCACGACGGACTCGGCGGCGTCCACTGCCCCGATCGGGCGCACCGTCAAACCGGTCACGGTCGCCACAGGCGTACCGTCGCCGTCGGCCAGTTCCAGCGTGCAGGGTTCGTCCACGCCGCCCCGCAGCCGTACCCACAGCTTGGTGGCGGCGGTGGAGTGCAGACTGACTCCCTCCCAAAGGAACGGCAGCACGCCCTCGTCCCCGCCCCGGACCGCCAGGGTGTGCAGCGCGGCGTCGAACAGCGCCGGGTGCAGGCCGAACCGCAGGGCCTGGGCGTGCGCCTCCTCGGGGAGCTCCACCTGCGCGTACAGCACGTCGCCGTCCGACCAGGCCGCCGTCAGCCCGCGAAAGCGCGGGCCGTAGTCGAGCCCGGCGGCCGACAGCCGGTCGTAGTGCCCGGTCAGGTCCACCGGCTGGGCGCCCGGCGCGGGCCACTGCGACCGGGCGGGCGCGGGCGCGGGCGAGGCCGTGAGGGTGCCGGTGGCATGTGTGGTCCAGGTGTCGGCGTCTGTGTCCCCGGCATCCTCGGCTCGCGAGTACACCGCAATCGCACGGTCCCCCCGCTCGTCTGGTTCGCCCACCTCGGCCCGCAGCAACCGCGCGTCGCCCGGGTTGAGCACCAGCGGGCTCTGCAGCACGAGTTCAGCGACGCCCGGAGCGCCGCTCACCCGGCCCAGGTACAGCGCGAGTTCGACGAACGCGGTGCCCGGCAGGAGGACGCGGCTGCCCACCACATGCTCCGCCAGCCAGGGCTGCGCGGACAGAGACAGTCGGCCGAACGCTGAGCGGGCCGTGCCGTCGACGGCCGTGGTCAGCGCGCCCAGCAGCGGATGCCCTGCGGGTTCGAGGCCCGCGGAGGCGATGTCGCCCGCGATCACCTCGTCCGGCCAGAACCTCGTGTGCTGGAAGGGGTACGGCGGCAGCGGGACCGGGCGCGCTGTCCGCCCGGTGGCCGTACGCGTCCAGTCCACCGGCACGCCGCTGGTCCACAGCCGGGCCAGGTCGGCCAGGAACCCCGCCCGCCCCAGCGGTGTCCGCGTACCGAATCCGCTCTCCAGCACCTCGCCCTTGTCGGCGGGGGGCTCGGGCTGCGGTGTGCCGTCCGCGAGGGCCTCGGCGAGGGTGAGGTCGCCGTTGAGGTAGGAGGCGGCGAAGGCGCCGACGCCGGTGCCGGAGACGGCGGCCGGTTCCACACCGTGGTGGCGGCACATCCGGGCCACCGCGAGACATCCCGCGAGGGAGACCAGCCGCTCGTGGGCCGCCTTGCCGAGCACCTCGGCCGTCTCCTGGCCGGTCGCCTCGGCGAGTTCGGCGGTCACCTCCTCCAACGCGGCGGCGAACGGCGGCAGTTCGTAGCCCAGCGCCCGTAGTTCGGACACGCCGACCGGGCCCTCGCAGACCAGCCGTAGGGTCACCGCGGCCGGTTCCAGGACCATCCCGGTGTCGGGGGCCGTGGCCAGCCGGGTGGCGAGGGTGCGCGGGTCGTCGCCCAGGACGACCGCTCGGTGTGCGAACCGGGTGGACCGGCCCGCCAGTGTGGCGGCGACATCGGCCGCGGCCGCGCCGGCCGCCGCTCCCTCGGTCACCGCCCGCGCGATCCGGGCGCACTGTTCCCGCAAGGCGGCCGCGGTGCGCGCCGAGACCACCCAGGCCACCGGCTCGGCGGCGGGTTCACCGACGGGCGCGGGGGCGTCCTGTGCGGGTGCTTCCTCGACGACGACGTGCGTGTTGGTGCCGCTGATACCGAACGAGGAGATCGCGGCGCGGCGGGTCCTGTCACAGGCGGGCCACGGCTGGGCCTCGGTCAGCAGCCGCACGTCGCCGGCACTCCAGTCGACGTGCGGGGTTGGGCGGTCGACGTTCAGGGTGCGCGGCAGCCTGCCGTGGCGCATCGCCTGCACCATCTTGATGAGCCCGACCATGCCGGCGGCGGCCTGGGTGTGGCCGAAGTTCGACTTCAGCGAGCCCACCCACAGCGGCTGTCCCTCCGGGCGGTGACCGTAGGTGGCCAGCAGCGCCTGCGCCTCCACCGGGTCGCCGAGCGCGGTGCCGGTGCCGTGTGCCTCCACGGCGTCGACCTGCCCGGGTGACAGGCCGGCGTCCGCAAGCGCCTGCCGGATGACCCGCTGCTGCGCGGGACCGTTGGGGGCGGTGAGGCCGTTGGAGGCGCCGTCGGAGTTGACCGCGGAGCCGCGGATCAGGGCCAGCACCGGGTGGCCGTTGCGCCGGGCGTCCGACAGCCGCTCAACGGCGATCATCCCGATGCCCTCCGCCCAGCAGGTGCCGTCGGCGCTGGCCGCGAAGGGCTTGCACCGTCCGTCGGGTGCCAGTCCGCGCTGTCGGCTGAACTCCACGAACACCAGCGGGCTCGCGATCACCGTGGCGCCACCGACCAGCGCGAGCGCGCACTCGCCCTTGCGTAGCGACTGCACGGCCAGGTGCAGCGCCACCATCGACGAGGAGCAGGCCGTGTCGATGGTCATGGTGGGGCCTTCCAGCCCGAACGTGTACGCGATGCGGCCGGACGCGACCGACATCGCGTTGCCGGTGGCCAGATGGCCTCGCACCTCCTCCGCTGACAGCGCGGCGGTACTGATGTAGTCCTGTGCGCCCACGCCCATGAACACCCCGGTGCGCGAACCGCGCAGCGTGGCCGGGTCGGCCCCCAAGCCCTCGAGCACCTCCCAGGAGGTCTCCAGCAGCAGCCGCTGCTGTGGGTCCATCGCCAGGGCCTCGCGGGGCGACAGACCGAAGAACTCGGCGTCGAATCCGGGGGCGTCGGTGAGGAATCCTCCGGTGCGCACATACGAGGTGTCCGGGTGGGTGGGGTCGGGGTTGTAGACCGCTTCGATGTCCCAGCCCCGGTCGGAGGGGAAGTCGCCGATGACGTCCCGCCCCTCGTCGACCACTCGCCAAAGGTCCTCGGCGTCAGCGACCCCGCCGGGCAGGCGGCAGCTCATGGCGACGACGGCGATCGGTTCCGCGGCCTTCTCCTCGGCGACCCGAAGTCGTTCGCGGGTCTCGTGCAACTCCGAACTGACCTTCTTCAGGTAACTGAGCAGCTCACTCTCACTGGCCATGATCATTCCGCTTTCGGTTCGGATCCAATGCCGAGTTGGCTGGTGATGAAGTTGATGACCGAGTCGGCGTCGGCGTCCGCCAGCTCGACCGGTGGGGCGCCGTCGGTCGGCGCGGGTGCCAGCGACCGGGTCAGCTCGCGCAGCCGTGCCTCGACCACGGCGCGGCCTTGTTCGTCCAGCGCCAGTGCGCTGACCAGTGCGTCAAGCCGGTCGATCTCCGCCAGGGCGGGCTCCGGTCCGGCGGCGAACCCGCTGTGCAGCGCACCCCGGAGGTACTCCGTCAGCGCGGCCGGGGTGGGGTGGTCGAAGACCAGGGTGGCCGGCAGGGTCACTCCGGTGACGCCGTGCAGGCGGTTACGCAGCTCCACCGCGGTCAGCGACTCAAAGCCCAGGCTCTGGAACGACTGGTGGGGGTCGAACCGCCGGTCCTCGCGGTGTCCGAGGGTGAGGGCCACCTGTCGGCGGACGATGTCCAGCAGGCACTCGCGCTGCTCCTCCTCGGTCAGTCCCAGCAGGGTACGGGCCAGCGGCTCGGCGTCCGGTGAGGTGGACCGGTCGGCGTCGCCGACCAGTTCGGCCAGTTGCGGAACCGGTCGGCCCGTGATCACCTTCCTGGCGAACTCCGCCCATTCCACATCGGCGATCAGCACCGTCGCCACGTCGTCGCCCGCGGCCCGCCACATCGCCTCGACTGCCTGGTCCGGGTCCATCGGTGTCAGACCGCCTTGGCGCAGGTGGTCGGTGCCCAGACCGTGCGCCATGCCGGCTCCGGCCCACGGCCCCCAGGCCACCGAGGTCGCCGGCAGCCCCAGCGCATGCCGCCGCTCGGCCAGGGCGTCAAGGTGGGCATTGGCGGCGGCGTAGCTGCCCTGGCCGGCGTTACCCAGTGCGCCCGACAGCGAGGAGAACAGCACGAACGCCGACAGGTCCATCTCCCGGGTCAGTTCGTCCAGGTGCTCCGCCGACCACGCCTTGGCGGCCAGCACCGCGGCGAACCGGTCCGGGGTCTGTCCGTCCAGCAGGCCGTCGTCCAGCACACCGGCGGTGTGCACGACGGCACGCAGCGGCCGGTCGGCCGGGACCGACGCCAGCAGTGCGGCGACCTGCGCCCGGTCGGAGACGTCGCAGGCGGCCATGGTCACCTGCGCCCCCAGCTCCTCCAGTCGCTCCCGCAGCGACTCCGCCCCGGGGGCCTGCTCGCCACGCCGACTCACCAGCAACAGGTGCACGCCCTCTCGGGCGGCCAGCGACAGCGCGGCCTGGGACCCCAGTCCGCCGGTCCCGCCGGTGATCAGCACGGTCCCGGACAAGTCGAGCGGCTGTCCCGCAGGCGGCGGCATGCCGACGACGCGACGGGCCAGCACCGTGCCGCCGCGCAGGGCGAGTTGGTCCTCGCCGCTGTCGCCCAGCGCGGCGGCCAGCAGCGGTGCGGAGTCCGCACCGGGGTCCGGCGGCAGATCGGCCAGGCCACCCCAGCGGTCGGGGTGCTCCAGGGCGACGACTCTGCCCAGCCCCCAGACGGCCGCCGTCCGCGGATCGGGGGCCTCGCCGTCGACGGCGACCGCGCCCCGGGTCAGGCACCACAGCGGCGCGGTGACGTCCGCGTCGCCCAGTGCCTGCACCAGCGCCAGGACCACGTCGAGAGCCGTGGCCGAAGCGTCGTCCCCGATGCCGAGCGCCAGCGTGCACAACACGCCGTCCGCAGCCGGGGCGTCCTGGAGCAGCCGGGCCATCCCGGCCCGGCCCGTGCCCGGGACGACCGGCACGTGGGTCACCTTCGCGCCGAGCCCCGCCAACACCGCCGCCAGCCCGTGGTCCTCGCCCACCAGCAGCCAGGACCCGGTGATCTGCCGGGCCTCGGCCGGCACCGGCCGCCATACGACGCGGTGCCGCCACGCGTCCTGCGGCACTCCGTGCACGGCGCGCTCACGCCATCGGGCCAGAGCCGGCAGCACCTCGGCCAGGCCGGCGTCCTCGCCGACACCGAGTTCACCGGCGACCGCGGGGACTCCGGCGCTGGACACCAGCGCCCAGAAACGGGCGTCCTGCTCGGTGCTCACCCGCGGTTCGGGGTCCATCCAGTACCGCTCGCGCTGGAACCGATAGGTCGGCAGCGCTGCCTGGGATCCACGGGCGGGGAACAGCGCGCCGAAGTCGACGGGCGTTCCGTGGCAGTGCAGCCGGGCCAGGGTCCCGAGCGCCGCCCGGGCCTCGGGCTGGTTGCGGCGCAGCAAGGGCACGGTGAGCACGTCGTGGCCCTCCGCGCAGTCGGCGGTCATGCCTGTCAGTACGCCGTCGGGGCCGATCTCCAGGAAGACTGTCACACCGTCCTCCTGGAGGGTGCGGATCCCCTCGGCGAAGCGGACCGTGCCGCGCACATGGTCGACCCAGTAGCCCGGATCGCTCAGCTGCTCCGCGGTCGCGATCGTGCCGGTGGCGTTGGAGACGATCGGGATCGACGGCGTGCCGTAGCCGACCGACGAGGTGACCGTCAGGAAGTCCGCCAGCATGGCGTCCATGCGGGGCGAGTGGAAGGCGTGGCTGACGTTCAGCCGCTTGGCGGGCCGACCCCGCGCCTGCCAGCGTTCGGTCAGTTCCGCCACGGTGTCCTCGTCGCCCGAGACCACCACGGAGCACGGTCCGTTGACAGCGGCGATGCCCGCCTGATCCTCGCGGCCCCGCAACAGTTCCGCGACCTCGGCCTCCTCGGCCTGCAGTGCGGCCATCGCGCCGCCCGGTGGCAGCGCCTGCATCAGCCGGGCCCGGGCGGCCACCACCGCGCAGGCATCCTCCAGCGACAGCACCCCGCTGACGTGGGCGGCGACGAGTTCACCGATCGAATGGCCGAGCAGCCGGTCCGCCCTCACGCCCCAGGAGTCCAGCAGGGCGGACATCGCGACCTCCACCGCGAACAGCGCCGGCTGGGTGAACTCCGTGGTGTCCAGCAGCGCCGCCTGCGGTGTTCCCGGCTCCGCCAGCACGACCTCGCGCAGCGGCTGCGGCAGGTGCCGGTCCAGCTCCGCGCACACCGCGTCGAAGGCCGTCACGTACGCCGGGAACGCCTCGTACAGTTCGGCGCCCATGCGTGGCCGCTGGCTGCCCTGACCGGAGAACAGGAAGGCGACCCGGCCGGGCACCGCGACCTCGCCCAGGACCGCGTCCGGGTGCTCCTCCCCCGCGGCCACGGCGGCCAGCGCCGTACGCAGCGCGGTGACGTCCTCGCCGAGGACGACCGCGCGGTGCTCGAACCGGCTGCGGGTGTCGGCCAACGCCCGCGCGATCTCCGGGGCCCGGGCCTGCGACAGGCCGTCCGTGTGCTGCAGGAGTGCTCCGGCCTGAGCCCTCAGCGCCTGCGCGGAGCGGCCGGAGAGCAGCCACGGCACGAGCGGCGAGGCGTGCGACCGGGCCGGCTCTTCATCGGCCGGCTGCGCGGGCGGGGCCTCTTCGAGGACCATGTGGGCGTTGGTGCCACTGATACCGAAGGCGGAGACGCCGGCCCGCCGGGGACGCTCGCCGGGGGCCCAGGGGCGGGCGGCGGTGAGGGGCAGCACGGTGCCCGCGGACCAATCGACCTCGGGGGTGGGTTCGTCGGCGTGCAGCGTGGGCGGGAGCGTCCCGCGCCGCAGCGCCATGACTACCTTGATGACTCCGGCGACACCGGCGGCGGCCTGGGTGTGTCCGATGTTGGACTTGACCGATCCCACCCACAGCGGTGAGCCCGCATCCCGAGCCGATCCGTACACCGATATCAGCGCACGGGCCTCGATCGGGTCACCGAGCTTCGTGCCGGTGCCGTGCGCCTCCACGAGGTCGACCTCGCCCGCGGTCACCCCGGCGGCCGCCAGCGCGTCCCTGATGACCCGTTCCTGCGAGGGACCGTTGGGCGCTGTGATGCCATTGGACGCGCCGTCCTGGTTGACCGCGGAGCCGCGGATGACGGCGAGAACCGGGTGTCCGTGCCGGAGCGCGTCGGAGAGCCGCTCCAGGTACAGCATCGCCGCGCCCTCACCGAAGCCGAAGCCGTCGGCGCCCGCGCCGAACGCCTTGCAGCGGCCGTCCGGTGCCAGGGCGCGTTGTCTGCTGAACTCGCTCAACGCCCGGGTGGTGCTGAGCACGGTGGCACCGCCCGCGAGCGCCGCCACGCACTCCCGGTTGCGCAGCGACTGCACGGCCAGGTGCAGGGCGACCAGCGAGGCGGAGCAGGCTGTGTCGATCATCTGGGACGGGCCGTGCAGCCCCAGCGTGTAGGAGATCCGGCCGGAGACCATGGACCCGGTGGTGCCCGTGACGACGTATCCCTCGGCCGCTTCGGGTGCTGTGGCGAGCACCTCGGAGTAGTCCTGGACGTTCGATCCGACGAACACCCCCGTCTGGCTGTCGCGTAGCGAGCGTGGGTCGATCGCGGCGTTCTCCACCGCTTCCCAGGAGGTCTCGAGGAGCAGTCGCTGCTGAGGATCCATGGTCGCGGCCTCGCGCGGCGAGATGTCGAAGAACTCCGCGTCGAAGCGGTCCGCGTCGTGAAGGAACCCGCCCGACTTGGTGTAACTGCGCCCGGGAGCGTCCGGGTCTGGGCTGTACAGGCGGGCGATGTCCCAGCCTCGGTTGACCGGCAGCCCCGAGATCGCGTCCTGACGGTCATGGACGACGCGCCAGAGGTCGTCGACGCTGTTCACACCGCCGGGAAAGCGGCAGCCGATGCCCACCACGGCAATCGGTTCGCGCTGCCGGTCCTCCAGTTCCGCCACCCGCGCCCTGCTCTCCCGCAGTGCGCCTGACATCCTGCGCAGGTGCCGGGCGAGACGCTCCTCGGTGCCGACCTGGTCGGCGGGCTGGTCATTGGCCACTTCTCACTCCACGGGGGTCGGTTCCTCGGTACGGCAGGGCGGGTCACGCCCGCCACGACTCACCGATTTCGCTGTCAGACAGGAGAGCTCGTGCGTCCTCGTGCAGCCCCGCATCTGCGTACGCCGGGGCCGTGCCGATACCGCCGCGTCCTCGATGGCTGCCAACTTGATTTCGGCCGCCCGTTCACCACCGAGGAGGCTGGCCGAGCAGGACGATTGCGTCGCGCGAAAGCGCTTTTGTTCACTACAACAGAACCCCCTTGCATTACGTCACCCCGACCATCCCCCTAAAGCCCTCTAATTTTTCTCCACCCCCCGACTGCGGTAATAGGGACGGTGGTTTCCGGGGTGATCTCCGAGATGAACGAGGATTTACTTCGTCTCGGAGATTCAGATCGCCTGCGCCGCCAGCGCGGCCGGGATCTCGTGCGGGCCCGCGGAGACCGCCAGGACACGGCGCACCACCCCTGGCGCGGACAGCACCTGCGTGATGGTCCGGGCCAGGTCCGTACGGCCGATGTGGCCCTCGGGGGCGGGATCCGCACCGGAACGCAGCAGGATCCGGCCGGTGGGTGGTGTGTCGCCCAGCAGTCCGGGCCGCAGCACACACCAGTCCAGGTCCCGCTGGCACACGACGTGTTCGGCCTTCGCCTTCTCCCGCAGGTAGGAGGGCAGGTCGTCGCCAAGCGCGGTTCGCTCGGCCTCGCCGAGCAGCAGGGCGCTCACCAGCACGAAGCGGCGGACGCCCGCCCCTTCCGCGGCGGCGCTGAGCAGGGCGGCGGGAGAGGCCGTGGCCGTGGCCGCGCCGAGCGAACCAGGACCGGTGCCGGTGCCGGCGGCCAGGACGACCGCTCCCGCGCCGCTCATGGCCCGCATGACGACGGAACCCACCTCGCCGCTGTCGGGGTCGAGCACGACGGGTTCGACCCCGGCCGCCTTCAGCTCCGGCGCCTGCTCGGCCTTGCGGACCAGCCCGACCGGTGTCATGCCGTAGTCCAGCAGGGACTCGGCGAGCCGGGCGCCGAGACCGGTCGTGATGCCTAAGATCATCACCCGCACGGTCACTTCACCTCTGCGGCGGTCGTGGAGGCGGTGGCGTCGTCGCTCCCGCCGCTCTCCTCGGTCCGGGCGGGCAGGCTGAACGCCAACAACGCGGAGAGCAGCGCGGCGGCCACGCCGACCCCGATCGACGCCGTCGGCCCGCTCAGGTCGAGCAGCCAACCGGTCAGCGGCAGCATGAGGGCGGCACCGGTCGTGGTCGCCGTGGCAAGCCAGCCGAAGGCCTCCGCGCGCCGCGCGGGCGAGGTGAGTTCGCCGATGCGCGCATTGCCCACACCGAGGCTGGGGGCCACCGCCGTGCCGGTCACCACTGTCACCACGATGAGAATCCACAGCGGGGTGCGGTCGCTGAACGGCGGGAGCAGCAGGGCCAGTACGGCCAGTCCGGCCGCCAGCCCGACGGCGATCCGCCCGCCGTTCCGTCTGCGACCGCGGCCGATCGACACCAGACCGCCGATGACCCCGCCCAGGCTGAACAGGGCGATGAGCACTGCGGCGGCCCCCGACTCATCGTGGTCGCGGCCCCAGGCGACGAGCGAGAGGTTCACCGAGAACAGCGCCGCCATCAGGAAGAACGGCACGAGAACGGCACGCAGGAAGGTGAAGTCGCGCAACAGCGAGCGCTGGTCCACCGGCTCACCCGATCCCGCCCCGGCACGCGGCTGCGCGCGGCCGAGTCCGGCCGCCCGCAGCACCAGACCGAAGGTCGCCGCGCCGCAAGCCGCGAGCACCGCGCACACCGCCACGGCCACCGCACCGCTCGACAGTGTCACCAGGGCGGTCGCCAGCAACGGGCCTACCGCGGCGACCAGTTCGTACCCGGTGGAGTCTAGTGTGTACAGGGTCTCGCGCTGCTCGTCCTGCACCAGCCGCGGCCAGACCGACCGCGCTATCTGGGAGACCGGCGGCAGCATGAGTCCCGTGCAGAACGTGACGACCGCGGCGACCGGCCAGAGCTCCGACGGCAGCAGCTCGACCAGCACGATCAGCAGACCGAGCCCGACTGTGTAGCCCGCGCCGGCCACGAAGAGGACTCTGGTCGCGGAGCCACGGTCGGCGAGCCGCCCCCGTACCGGCCCCGCCACGGCCTGGCCGACCGCCATCGCGCCCGACAGCACACCGGCACTCGCGTACGTGCCCGTCCAGCCGGAGATAAGGAACGGCAGCGCCACCGGCAGCACGCTCATGTGGATACGGGCGAGCAACGACAGCAACAGCAGGCCGCGCAGGCGCGGCACCCCCGACAGCCCTCGCAGTGAACGGAACATGTGTCTCTCCTCGGGGTGTCAGTGCTGGGGGCTGCCGGTGGGCGGGGCCCGGGTGCGGCGTGGCCCGGGACGCGGGGTGGCTCGTCCGGTGCGTTCACCCCGTTCGACGCGCCGTCGGGCACACCTTCTGGCCGCTCGCCTCGCCGCCGCGGATGACAGCGAGGCCGAAGCGGTCCGCGGCGGGGACGCGGACTCTCGCGCCGCTCACATCTCACCGAACTCGCTGTCGAGCAGGTCCAGCAGTTCCTCGGTGCTGCCGGCGGACTCCGGGCTCGGCGTCCGGTCCGCCGCGCCGCTCGTACTGCGGACGGCCCGCAGGAGCGACTCGACGCGGGACGCCAGTCGCAGCCGTGCCGAGTCGTCGGCGGTCACCAGGCCCTGGATGTCCGCCTCGATCCGGTCGAGTTCGGTGATGACCGACTCGGGCGAGAAGGTCTCCTCGCCGAAGAGTTCGGCGAGCAGCTGCTTCGCGAGCCGGGCCGGGGTGGTGTAGTCGAACAGGAGGGTGGGCGGCAGACTGAGGCCGGTGACGCGGCCGAGCCGGTTACGCAGGTCCACGGAGAGAAGGGAGTCGAAACCGGCCTGGCGGAACTCCTGGTCCGGCGGGAGTGTGCCGTCCGCACCGCGTCCCAGCACCACCGCGCCGTTGACCTGCACCACTTCCAGCAGGGTGCGCTCCCGGTCCGCGGGGGACATGGCGGCCAGGCGGTCGCGGAGCCCCCCGCCGTCGGCACTCTCGCCTGACGTGTCCGCGGGCCGTGCTTCGCGTGCGTCCTCGACCTCGGCGAAGTCGGCGATCAGCGGGTTGTCACGTACGGAGGTGAACACGGGCACGAAGCGCGGCCAGTCCACTTCGGCGATCACGTGAAACGCCTGGTCGGTCGCCATGGCCTGGTAGAGGCCCTCGAAGGCGGTGGACAGGGTGAGGAACGGCAGGCCCCGGCGGACGATGATCTCGGCGTCCGTGCGCTCCTTGGTGATCTGCTCGTCCCAGATGCTCCAGGCCACCGAGGCGACCGGGAGACCATCGGCACGGCAGCGCTCCGCGTACGCGTCGAGGAAGGCGTTGGCCGCCCCGTACGCACCGTGGTCACCGCTGCCCCACACCCCGGCTATGGAGGAGAAGAGAACAAGTTCGTGCAGGTGTTCACGGTCGAGCAGGTCGACCAGGTTGACCGCGCCCGCGATCTTCGCGTCCAGTACTTGGGAGAAGTGGTCCAGGGACGCGGTCTCCATGGGCGCGATGTTCAGGTACGCGGCGGCGTGCACCGCAGTCGTCACCGGACGCCCCTCCTCCTCCAGTTCTCGCAGCACCGTGCCCAGCCGGTCGCGGTCGCGTACGTCGCACGCGTGCACGGTGGCCGCGCAGCCCAGTTCTCCGAGTTCGGCGACCAGTTCCGCCATGCCGGGCGACTCCGGGCCGCGCCTGCTCAGCAGGACCACGCTCTTGGCCCCGCGTTCGGCCACCGACCGGGCGAGGTGCGGCCCCAGTGAACCGCTGGCCCCCGTGATCAGGACGGTGCCCGTCGGCTGCCACGCGCTGTCCGCCGCCGTGGCCGCGGCCGGCAGAACGTCGCGGACGAGCCGGCGCACTCGTGTCCCGGACCCCCGGATCGCCCACTGGTCCTCGCCGTGGTCCCCGGCGAGGACGCGCAGCAGGTCGGCGGCGGTGCGGGCGTCGAGGCTCTCGGGGATGTCGACCAGTCCTCCCCACCGCTTGGGGTGTTCCAGTGCCACCACCCGGCCCAGCCCCCACAGTTGGTTCTGCACCGGGTTCGCGGGGGCCTCCTCGATCCCGACCGCGCCGCTGGTGACGACCCACAGGGGGGCGTCCAGGCCCAGGTCACCGAGTGCTTGGACGGCGACGACGGTCAGCGCGAGGCCGCTGGTCAGCCCAGGCGACGACGGATGCGGCCGCTCGTCGAGGCCCAGCAGGGACAGGACACCCTGGTACTCGCTCCGTCGGTCGCCGACGGTTTCGGCGATGCGGGAGGCCATGATGGTGCGGTCGGCGTCGTCCGTATCGAGTGCCAGCGGCACCAGGTCGAGCCCTTGCGACTCCAGGAGGGCCCGCAGCTGCTCGGCCTCCGGTGTGTCGGCGGTCAGCAGGAGCCATCGGCCCGAGGGGATCGCACCCTCGTCGAGGGGGCTCTCATGCCAGTCGATCCGGTAGCGCAGGGAGTCCAGTTCGGACTGGAGCGTGCTCTTGCGCCGCCAGGCCGCCAGCGCGGGGAGCACCTCGGCGAGCCCGTCCGCGCGGCCGATCTCGGCGGAGAGCCCTTCGACGTCCCCGCGCTCGACCGCCTCCCAGAACCAGGCGTCCGCCTCGGCCAGGGGCAGCGGGTCCTGCGCCTGCTCGACGTCGAGCCAGAATCGCTGCCGCTGGAAGGCGTAGGTGGGCAGGGCGACCCGGCAGCCCGGCTCCAGTACCCGGTCCCAGTCGACCGGCAGCCCGCAGGCGTACCCCTCGGCCAACGACAGCAGCATGCGGTCGATGCCGCCGTGGTCGCGCCGCAGCGAGCCGAAGACCACTCCGTCGGTGCCCAGGGCGTCCAGGGTCTCCCGGACGCCGACCGTCAGCACGGGGTGCGGACTGCTCTCGCCGAAGAACGTGAACCCGTCGGCGGTCAGCGCCTCGACCGCGGTCTGCAGCAGCACGGTTTCCCGCAGGTTCCGGTACCAGTACTCCGCGTCCAGTTCGCGCCCGGACAGCCGGGTTCCGGTCACCGTCGAGTAGAGCGGTATCGACCCTTCGCGCGGGGTGATGCCCTCCAGTTCGGCGATCAGCCGTTCCCGGACCGCCTCCACCGCAGCCGAGTGCGAGGCATAGTCCACATCGACCCGGCGGACCTGGACACCGTCCGCTGGCGGGGATTGGACCAGTTCGTCAAGTGCGTCGTCGGGGCCGGACACCACGACCGATCCGGGCCCGTTGACCGCGGCGACCGACAGCCGGTCGTCCAGCCGGTCGCGTATCGCGTCCACGGACATGCCCACGAAGGCCATCCCGCCGGTCCCGGACAGGTCGCCCAGGAGCCGGGAGCGGGTCGCGACCACGCGTGCCGCGTCGGCCAGCGAGAGTGCGCCGGAGACGCACGCGGCGGCGATCTCACCCTGCGAGTGGCCGACCACCGCCTCCACCGGCACGCCCCAGTGCTGCCACACCCTGGCCAGCGAGACCATCACGGCGAACAGAGCGGGTTGGACCACGTCCACGCGGGCCAGCGCGGTGTCATCCTCGCCGGACAGGACCTCCGACAAGGACCAGTCGACCCACGGTGCCAGCGCCTCCTCGCACTCCCGCATGGCGGTAGCGAACTCCTCGCTCTCGGCGAGCATCCGACGGGCCATGCCGAGCCACTGCGATCCCTGGCCGGGGAACAGCAGCGCCACGCGGCCGCGGCGCACCGTGTCGGCGACCGCCGACGCGGGCCTGACCGCGTCCGCGGTGCCCAGTGCTTCGAGCCCGTAGAGTAGTTCCTCCCGGTTCCCGGTGACCACGACGGCCCGGTGGTCGAAGGCGGAGCGAGTCGTGGCCAGTGACCACGCCACATCGGACAGGGCGAGTTCGGGACGGGCGAGCAGGTGGGCGCGGAGCGCCTGTGCCTGCGCGGGAAGTCCGGCGGGCGTCCGGGCGGCGAGCACGAACGGCATGGGCTCCGCGTCCGGTGCGGGCTCGTGCCCGCGCAGGAGGGCGCCCTCGTCCGGGACGACGTGGGCATCGGTATCGCTCTCGTGTCCGCGCGCGGAGTCGCCCTCCTCCAGGACGATGTGCGCGTTGGTGCCGCTGATGCCGAACGACGACACTCCAGCAAGGCGCGGTCGTTCGCCGCGCGGCCATTCGCGTTCCTCGGTCAGCAGGGCGACCGTTCCCGCCGACCAGTCCACCTCGTGGGACGGGGTGTCCGCGTGCAGGGTCCTCGGCAGCACCTCGTGCCGCAGGGCCTGCACCATCTTGATCACGCCGGCGACACCAGCCGCCGCCTGGGCGTGCCCGAGGTTCGACTTGAGCGCGCCGAGGTACAGCGGCCTGCCCTCCTCGCGCCGCTCGCCGTAGGTGGCGATGAGGGCCTGCGCCTCGATCGGGTCACCGAGCCTGGTGCCGGTGCCGTGAGCTTCGACGGCGTCGACGTCGGACGCCGGGACCCCGGCCTGGCTGAGGGCAGCCTGGATGACGCGTTGCTGTGCGGGGCCGTTGGGCGCGGTCAGGCCGTTCGACGCACCGTCCTGGTTGACGGCGGAACCGCGTACGACGGCGAGCACCTCGTGCCCCAGGCGCCGGGCGTCGGAGAGCCGTTCCACGAGGAGTACGCCGACGCCTTCGGACCAGCCGGTGCCGTCCGCATCGGCGGAGAACGGCTTGGAGCGGCCGTCCCGGGCGATCCCGCCCTGACGGCTGAACTCGACGAAGATGTTCGGCGACGCCATCACGGTGGCCCCTCCCGCCAGCGCGAGGTCGCACTCGCCCTGCCGCAGTGCCTGGCAGGCGAGGTGGAGCGTGACCAGGGAGGACGAGCAGGCCGTGTCCACCGTGACCGCCGGGCCCTCCAGGCCGAGAAGGTAGGAGATCCGGCCGGACATGACGCTGTTGCTGTTGGCGATGCCGAGGATGCCCTCAAGGCCGTCCGGGATGGCGTTGAGCCGGGAGTAGTAGTCGTTGTACATCGTGCCCGCGAACACGCCGGTACGGCTGCCGCGCAGGGACTCCGGGTCGATGCCGCCGTGCTCGACGGCCTGCCAGGCGGTCTCCAGGAAGAGCCGCTGCTGGGGGTCCATCGCCAGCGCCTCGCGCGGCGGGATGCCGAAGAAGTCCGCGTCGAATCCGGCGGGGTCGTCGATGAACCCGCCTTCGCGGGCATAGGTCTTGCCGGGCCGGTCCTGGTCGGGGTCGTAGAGGCCGGCCAGGTCCCAGCCACGATCCGTGGGAAAGCCTGTGACGGCGTCCGATCCGTCGGCCACCAGCCGCCACAGGTCGTCCGCGGACCTCACCCCGCCGGGGTAACGGCACGCCATTCCGACAATCGCGATCGGTTCCGTGGTGGTGCCGACGGCGGCGGCGCGCGGGGCCGGGAGCCGGTCGCTCGCCGTGCCCGAGATCTCCGTCGCCAGGTGGGCCGCGAGAACCGCGGGACTGGGATGGTCGAAGACCAGGGTGGCGGGAAGGCTCAGTCCGGTCGCGGCGTTGAGGCGGTTGCGGAGTTCGACGGACATCAGCGAATCGAAGCCGAGTGTCTTGAACGCACGGTCGTCGTCCACGGTGTCGTGGGCGGCGTAGCCGAGTACTTCGGCGACGTTGGTGCGCACCAGATCCAGGACCATGCGCTCACGGTCGGCTGCGGGCAGCTGCGCGAGCCGCTCGGCGAGGGAGGAGTCGCTCCCGGCGCCGGCTGCGGCACGCCGTCGTACGGCGGGCGCCAAACCGCGTAGCAGCGGGTGGGGTTCGGCGCCGGGGCGGCGCAGGGCAGCGGTGTCGAGT